>NZ_VIVE01000002.1:0-589483 GCF_007828995.1 Arthrobacter sp. AG367 | reverse complement strand
ACCACGGGGTGGCGGCACAGCACAATCAACCAATTACATACATAATCGGTATCAACAAACTTGGCACACTATTGAGTTCTCAAACAACAGACACACCCGGCACCACCCAAACCAACGTCCAGGCTCGCTCCGGAGCAACTTTCCAAACTTACCGGCTGATCTCTCTCGTGTCAAACCGGCATCCGCGACCATCCTCAGCGTTAGCTTGGGGGGTTCGGTTTTCCGTCTGACTCCGTGGAGCAGCGCGGAAATAAACTCTACCACCACTCATTACGGATCGCCAGTCCGCTGCCGGAGGGCGTCCTGCGGACAGCCAAAAGGCCCGGAACCACGCGGATTCCGGGCCTTTCGCTTACTGCATCTGCCGTTATTTCTTCCCGTCGGCCTGGTCAGCCGATGCGGCCCCGGGCTTGAAGTAGGACGCTCCCAGCGGGGGAAGCGTGACAGTAAGGGTGGCCGGCTGGCCATCCTGTCCCTCGTTGGTGGCCTTCAGCTCTCCACTGTTCAGCACACCCGATCCGCCGTAGGTGGTGTGGTCCGTATTAAGGACCTCGGTCCATGCGCCGGCCGTGGGAACTCCAAGGGTGTAGCCGACGTGCGGCGTACCGGAGAAGTTGATGGCGCAGACGACCGGGTTGCCGTCGGCGTCCCATCGGATGAAGGACAGGACGTTACGGTCGGCGTCTCCCCCGTTGATCCACTGGAAACCCGCAGGAACGTTGTCCTGGGTGTAGAGGGCGGGTGTCGCAGCGTACAGCTCGTTCAGGTCCTTGGTCAGCAGCTGCAGTCCGCGGTGCGCGGGGATGTCCGCGAGCCACCAGTCCAGTCCGTGCTGCTCAGACCACTCCGCTTCCTGGCCGAACTCGGTTCCCATGAAGATGAGCTGCTTGCCGGGGTGCGCCCATTGGTAGGCAAAGAAGGCGCGGAGGTTGGCCAGCTGCTGCCAGCGGTCGCCCGGCATCTTGCGGAGCATGGAGCCCTTGCCGTGGACAACTTCATCGTGGCTGATGGGCAGCAGGAAGTTCTCCGTGAAGGCGTAGACCAGGGAGAAGGTGACCGTTCCGTGGTGCCACTTGCGGTTGAAGGGATCCTCGGAGATGTACTTGAGGGAGTCGTGCATCCAGCCCATGTTCCACTTCAGGCCGAAGCCCAGGCCACCGTGGCTGGTGGGAGCGGTGACGCCCGGGAAGGCCGTCGACTCTTCCGCGATCATGACGGCGCCGGGGTGTGTCTTGTAGACCGTGGCGTTGACTTCCTGCAGGAAGGAGATGGCTTCCAGGTTTTCCCTTCCGCCGAAGCGGTTGGGCCGCCACTGGCCTTCCTGGCGGGAGTAATCGAGGTAGAGCATGGAGGCCACCGCGTCCACGCGCAGGCCGTCGATATGGAACTCCTCCAGCCAGTACAGCGCGTTGGCCACCAGGAAGTTCCGGACCTCGGTGCGGCCGAAGTCGAAGATCAGGGTGCCCCAGTCCGGGTGTTCCCCCAGCGCCGGATCCGCGTGCTCGTAAAGAGGCTCGCCGTCGAACTGGGCCAATGCCCAGGAATCCTTGGGGAAGTGTGCAGGCACCCAGTCCAGGAGCACGCCGATGCCCGCCTGGTGGAGGGCGTCCACCAGGTAGCGGAACTCGTCGGGATGTCCGAACCTGGACGTGGGTGCGAAGTAGGAGGTGACCTGGTAACCCCAGGAACCGCCGAACGGGTGCTCCGCGACGGGCATGAATTCCACGTGCGTGAACCCGAGCCACTTGACGTACTCCACCAGTTCGTCGGCGAGTTCACGGTAGCCAAGGCCCAGCCGCCAGGACCCGAGGTGCACTTCGTAGACGCTCATGGCCGAGTTGTGCGGGTCCCGTTTGGCCCGCGCTTCCATCCATTCGTCGTCCTTGAAGGCGTAGGAAGGTTCCACCACCCGGGACGCCGTCAGTGGGGGCACCTCCGTGCCGAAGGCCAGCGGATCGGCCTTTTCGACCCAGTAGCCGCCCCGTGTCAGGATCTCGTACTTGTAGCAGGCACCTGCCGCGACGCCGGGAATGAACACTTCCCAGACACCGGAGGAACCCAGCGACCGCATGGAGTTTTCCCGTCCGTCCCAGGCGTTGAAATCGCCCTTGACCCGGACGGCCTGCGCGTTGGGGGCCCAGACGGCGAACGACACACCGTTGACGTCCCCAAGCGATGATTTGTAGTGCCGCACGTGGGCACCGAGAACCTGCCACAGTTTTTCGTGCCGGCCTTCACCAATGAGGTGCAGGTCCACTTCGCCTACGGTGGGCAGGTAGCGGTAGGGCTCATCTATGGTCACCGGGTCCTTGCCCGGGTAGGTGACCGAGAGCCGGTAGTCGGGAACGTGGCCCTGGTCCTGCGGATCCAGGACCGCAACCCAAACGCCGTGAGCCTCGTGTTGCATTGGCACTTCACCGGCTTGGGTGACCACGGTGATCGCTTCGGCAAGATGCTTCACGGTGCGGATGGTGACATGCCCGTAGTCGTCCAGGTGCGCGCCCAGGACGGAGTGGGGGGCGTGGTGTTCACCGTTCGCGATCCTGCCCAGGGTGCCTTCGTCCACGTGCAGCGGCACCCCCGGCTGGTCAGTTCGTGCTGAGCCTGTCATTTTGTTACCTTCCGATGCTGCACCGGCCTGATCGCCGGCACCGTTACCGCTTAGGAGCCGCCTGGAGGCGTTTACTGGAATCGCCACCCAGTCGGGCCTGTTACGCATTTCATAAACAACTTCGTACAGCGCCTTGTCCAGCCACAATGCCACAAACAGGGGCGAGGTCCGGTCCACCGTGCCGGGAATGACCCCCGCGTACCCGGCAAGGAAGGCATCGGCGCAATCGTCGACCCAGCTGTCCGGGACCTGTGCACCTTCCTGCTCGCGCTGCGCCGCACCGGCCGCGTAGTCGAAGGAGCGCAGCATTCCTACCACGTCCCGGAGTGGTACGTCCGGGACGTTCCGTTCGGAGATGGGCCGCAGGGGCTCGCCCTCGAAATCCAGGATGGCCCAGCGCGATTGGTCGCCGGATTGTCCGGTCACGAGGAGGATCTGGCCCAGGTGGAGGTCGCCGTGGATGCGCTGCAGCGGCCCGGCGGGAACCTTGTCCAGGCCGGCCAGCAGGGCGTCCAGGGCGTCGTCGTAAGGCCCGACGGCGGCACGGGCTTCCGCCCAAGCAGCGCGGACACGCTGGGCAACAGCAGCTCCTGGCGCCTTTCCGGGTTCGGGCTCGGCTGACTGCCCCAGTGCCTCCGCCAACCGCTTGTGCACCGTTGCGGTGGCCGCGCCCAGGGCTCGGGCTTCTGCCGTGAAGTCGGTGCCGGAGCGGGCGGCGTCAACCGCCAGCCGCCAGGCGTCGCGGCCGCCGGCGAGGAACTCGTGGGCCACCGCAAGCTCACCTTGGACGTAGCGGCTGCTTTGTCCGGCGTTACCGGATTTTCCGAGCCACTCCCCGCGGACCCAGCCCAGGGTGGCGGGGACTTCCGCTGTGCCGGCCCTGGTCAAGGCAGCACCGACTTCAATCTCCGGGTTGGTCCCGTCCGACAGGACGCGGAAGAATTTCACCATGGCGGCAGATTCGCCGTCGTCCACGATGACTGAACTGTTGGACTGCTCCCCCGAGAGCACCTTCACCACGCCCTTGGCAGTGGGCAGGCGGTGCGGCCCTTCCACCCGGAAGCCGGTGGCACTGCCGCTTGCGGCCTTCGACCCGTCCCGGATGAGGTCGAGCCAGGCGCCTACGAAGTCGGGGTCGTGGACAGCGTCGTAGACCCAGGGACGGGTTGGATCCATTCCTGCGGCTTCGCCTACCAGCGCCCGTTCCATGCCGCCGGCCGGTGCCGGGCGGAAGCTCAAGGGGACCTGGACCACGGCGCTGCGCGGGCCGCCGTCGGGCCCCTCCATGGTGACGTTGAGGAGGAATACGGCCAGCGCGGCGTGCCCGGTGGGATCCTCCAGGCCCAGGCTGCCGGCCTGGGAAATGGCGAAATCGGGTGTCTTGACGGGGAACCATCGCTGCTGCGGCAGCCATTCCTTGAGCAGCGCGGTCAGGGCGGGAGTGAGGATTGGCTGGTTCATCTCAGTTCTCTATCGACAGGATGGGCATGGCCTGGGTGAAGGGCGACGACGGATTGGACCCCGCCGACCGCATGCGGAGCCAGAAGAAGTCATGGCTTCCGAGGGTCAGGGTGAGGGTGCCGTCATCGCCGATGCCGGGGAAGATCTGTCCACCGAAGACGTCGCGCAACCCGCGCCCGGCATATTCCGGAATGCGCAGCGTGGCGGCGACGGGGTGCTGGGAGAGGTTGAAGGCGCACAAAATGATTTCTCCATCGACGCCCGCAGGGTTGCTGTCCGGCAGTTCACGAAGGTAGGCCAGGACGGCGTCGTGGTCCGCCTCCACGTGCTTGAACCCGCCCAGTCCGAAAGCCGGGTGGTTCTTGCGGACGCTGAGGATCTGCCGGGTCCAGCGCAGCAGGGACCCGGAGTGGGCAGCCTCCGCTTCGACATTGGCCATGCCGTAGTTGTAGACCAGCGACTGGATGGGCGGCAGGTACAGCTTGCCGGGATCCGCATGGGAGAAGCCGGCATTCCGGTCCGGGTTCCACTGCATGGGGGTGCGGACGGCGTCGCGGTCCTCAAGCCAGATGTTGTCCCCCATGCCGATCTCGTCCCCGTAGTACAGGAAGGGGCTGCCCGGAAGCGAGAGCAGGAGGGCATTGATCAACTCGATCTCGGCGCGGGAATTATCAAGCAGCGGTGCCAGCCTGCGCCGTATGCCGATGTTGGCCCGCATCCGGGGGTCGGGGGCGTACCAGCCCAGCATCGCCGCGCGCTCATCGGCGGTGACCATCTCCAGGGTCAGCTCGTCGTGGTTCCGGAGGAATGTTCCCCATTGCGCGCCCTCGGGGATGTCCGGGGTGTCGCGCATGGTTTCGATGATGGGCGCGGCCTTCTGGTCCCGCAGCGCGTAATAGAGGCGGGGCATGATGGGGAAGTGGAACGCCATGTGGCATTCGGGTTCCTCAACGGTGCCGAAATACTCCACCACTTCGGTGGGCGGCTGGTTTGCCTCGGCAATGATGACGCGGCCGGGATAGCTTTCGTCCACCATGGCCCGCAGCCGGCGGAGGAACTCGTGGGTGGCCGGGAGGTTCTCGCAGTTGGTGCCCTCTTCCTCAAAGAGGTAGGGGATGGCGTCTGCCCGGAAACCGTCGATCCCCTGGTCCAGCCAGAACCGGACAACGTCGAAGACGGCGTCGATCACCTTCGGGTTTTCGAAGTTCAGGTCAGGCTGGTGGCTGAAGAACCGGTGCCAGAAGAACTGCCGGCGGATGGGATCGAACGTCCAGTTCGATTCCTCGGTGTCGACGAAGATGATGCGCGCGTCCTGGTACTTCTCGTCCGTGTCGCTCCAGACGTAGAAGTCCCCGAAAGGGCCGTCCGGGTCCTTCCGCGATTCCTGGAACCACGGGTGCTGGTCGGAAGTGTGGTTCAGGGGCAGGTCGATGATCACCCGGACGCCGCGGGCATGGGCTTCTGCCACGAGGCGCTTGAAATCGCTGATGGTGCCGAATTCGTCCAGGACCGAGTTGTAGTCGGAGATGTCGTAGCCGCCGTCGCGCAGCGGTGACTGGAAGAACGGGGGCAGCCAGAGGCAGTCAACGCCCAGCCACTGCAGGTAATCCAACCGGTCGATGAGCCCGGAGAAATCCCCGGACCCATCGCCGTTGGCATCCGCAAAGGCCCTGACAAGTACTTCATAGAACACGGCCTTGCGGTACCACAGCGGGTCATGCTGGAGGCCAGGGGCATTTAGCTCGAACGTGCTCTTTGGGGTGAAGTGGCCGGAACTTTGCGGATTAAAACTCACGAATGCATTCTCCTCACGCTCAGGATGTGGGCCGGTTCCACGTGCGGGTCGAGCCGCACATAGTTGTACTCGCCCCACTCCCAGCTTTGGCCGGAGATCAGGTCGTCAACGTAGAAGCCGCCGCCCGGGGTGCGGTCCTGCGGATCGAGCTCCAGGGCTGCCAGGTCCAGCACCACGCTGCTTTCCTTGGTGACATGCGGGTCCACGTTGACCACCACGATGATGGTGTCCTTGGTCCCGTCGGGAAGGGTCTTGTGCTTGGAGTACACCACCGTGGATTCGTCCGTGCTCTGGTGGACCGTCAGGTTCTGAAGGTCCAGCAGCGCCGGGTGGTCACGGCGGATGTGGTTCAGCCGTGTGATGTACGGTGCCAGCGAGCGCCCGGACTCGGCTGCGGCGTCCCAGTCGCGGGCCTTGTACTCGAACTTCTCGTTGTCGATGTACTCCTCGGCGCCGGGCCGGGCCACATGCTCGTACAGTTCGTAGCCGGCGTAGACGCCCCAGAGCGGGCTTCCGGTGGAGGCAAGGACCGCCCGGATCCGGAACGCGGCGGGGCCGCCGTACTGCAGGTATTCGGTCAGGATGTCCGGGGTGTTGACGAAGAAGTTGGGGCGGAAGAAGGCCGGGGATTCGTGGCTGACTTCGTCGAAGTACGCCTCGATCTCCTTCTTGGTGTTGCGCCAGGTGAAGTAGGTGTAGGACTGCTGGAAGCCGGCCCTGCCCAGTGCGTGCATCATGGCGGGGCGGGTGAACGCTTCGGCGAGGAACACCACGCCCGGGACCGTTTTATTCACTTCGGCAATAAGCCATTCCCAGAACCACACCGGTTTGGTATGCGGGTTATCCACCCGGAAAATCTTTACGCCGTGGCTGACCCACAACAGGACAATCCGCAGAATTTCCCGGGAAAGCCCTTCAGGATCATTATCGAAATTGAGCGGATATATGTCCTGGTACTTCTTCGGCGGGTTTTCGGCGTAGGCAATGCTGCCGTCCACCCGGGTGGTGAACCATTCCGGATGGGACTCCACCCAAGGGTGGTCCGGGGCTGCCTGAAGCGCAAGGTCCAGGGCAACTTCCAGGCCCAGTTCGTTGGCCCGCGCCACGAAGGCGTCGAAGTCCTCGAAGGAACCGAGGTCGGGGTGGATGGCGTCGTGGCCGCCCTCCTTGGCTCCAATGGCCCAGGGCGAGCCGGGATCATTGGGGCCGGCAACCAGGGTGTTGTTGGGTCCCTTGCGGTGCTGCACGCCGATGGGATGGATGGGCGGCATGTACAGGACGTCGAAGCCCATGGCGGCCACGGCGTCGAGCCGCCTTGCCGCGGTCCGGAAGTTTCCTGACGTCCAAGCGCCCGTGTTGTGGTCCTTGACCGCGCCTTCAGAGCGGGGGAAGAACTCGTACCAGGCGCCGCGGCCGGCGCGGTCCCGCTCCACCAGGAGGGGGAACTTCTCGGAAACCGTCACCAGTTCCCGGATGGGCTGCCGGGCCACGATGTCAGCGATTTCCTGGCTGAACCCTGCCCCGAGCCGTTCCTCGGTGCTGCGGGACTGGTCGGCCAGGACGTCGGAGGCGTGCCGCAGCGCTGCCCGGTCCACCTCGTCCCGGAAGTCCTCGGTGGACGCTTCGCCCAGCAGTTTGGCACCTTCGGTAAGCATGAGTTCGACGTCGATCCCGGCGTCGATCTTCACCTCGGCGTTGTGGTGCCAGGTGCCGTAGCGGTCGTGCCAGGCTTCGATCACAAAGGACCAGTTCCCGGTTTCCGACGGCGTGAGCACGCCTTCCCAGCGGTCCGTTCCCATGCCGCGTTCCCCGCGGGGCGGCGCGAGCCGCACACGCTGGCGCTCCGCGCCGGAGGGGTCCAGGAGCACGGCGCTCACACCGAGCTGGTCATGCCCTTCGCGGAAGGCGGTGGCGCCCACCACGATGGCTTCGCCGGGCAGGGCTTTGGCCGGAAACTTGCCGCCCTCGACGACGGGCTGCACTGCGGTAATGGGAAAACGCCCGAACCGAAGGCCCTCCGTGATACGGCGCTGGGGCATTTTGGTGGATGCGGCACTGGTTCCTGAGTTAGTCGTCACAGGCTCGACGTTAGCGAGAAATGGCCAGGATTGCTAAGCGTGCTCACTAAAATTCCTCGCGCCGCGGCCCAATTTCTTCACGCCCCTGTCATTTACCCAAAAGAAACCGAAAGCTGGTTCCAGCCGCGCATGTTGTCGATTAGTGTGACGCAGGTGAAGGCAATCCGCAGGTTTACGGTCCGTACAGTCCTCCCCGAGCCCATCCGGCCCCTGGCCAGGCTGGCCAGCAACTTGCGGTGGTCCTGGCACCGGCCCACGCGGGAGCTTTTCGCGGCACTGAACCCGCGCCTCTGGGAGGAAAGCGGGCAGGATCCCATCGGCTTCCTGGGAATGGTCAGCCGCGAGGAATTCCAGCGGCTCGCCGCGGACCAGTCAGTGGTGGACCGGGTGCGGGCTGCCGAAGAGGACCTCGACCGGTACCTTGAGGAGCCCCGCTGGTACCAGGGCCTGGGCCCGGACGCCCCAGCCTCCATCGCCTACTTCTCCCCCGAGTTCGGCATTACCGAGGTCCTCCCCCAGTATTCGGGCGGCCTGGGCATCCTGGCCGGTGACCACTTGAAGGCTGCCTCGGACCTGGGTGTTCCCCTGATCGGGGTGGGCCTGCTGTACCAGGCGGGTTATTTCAAGCAATCACTCTCGCGCGATGCCTGGCAGCAGGAGACCTACCCGGTCCTGGATCCGGACGGGCTGCCCCTGACCTTGCTCCGCGAGCCGTCCCCCGACGGCAACGGCAAGGCCCTGCAGATCTCACTCCCCCTCCCCAACGGAAGGCGGCTGCTGGCACACATCTGGCGTGCCGACGTCGGACGCGTTCCCCTGCTCCTGCTGGACTCCAACGTGCCGGGCAACGACGATGCCGCCCGCAGCATCACGGACCGGCTGTACGGGGGCGGCGGCGACCACCGGCTGCAGCAGGAACTCCTGCTCGGTATGGGCGGCGTCAAGGCCCTGCGCGCTTTCCAGAAGCTGACAGGCTGCGCCGCACCGGAGGTGTTCCACACCAATGAAGGGCACGCCGGGTTCCTTGGGATCGAACGCATCCAGGAGCTGATGTCCGGGGAACAGGCCCTGAGCTTCGACGAAGCACTGGCCGCGGGGCGGGCCTCCACGGTGTTCACCACGCACACGCCCGTCCCGGCAGGCATTGACAGGTTCGAAATCAACCAGATCAGCCACTTCTTCCAGGCCGGCCTGGCTCCCGCGGTGCCGCTGGACCGGATCCTGGAACTGGGCAGGGAAAACTATGCGGACGGCAACCCGTCCGTCTTCAACATGGCGGTGATGGGCCTGCGCCTTGCCCAGCGCGCCAACGGCGTGGCCAAACTGCACGGCGAAGTGTCCCGCGGCATGTTCTCCGCCCTGTGGCCGGGCTTCGACCACTCCGAGGTGCCCATCACCTCGGTTACCAACGGCGTGCACGTGCCCACCTGGGTGGACAGCCGCATCTCGAAGCTGGCCCGTGACCAGTTCGGCAGCGAGGCGGAAGCGCTGGGCAAATGGGACCTGGCCTACAACGTCAGCGACGCCGATGTCTGGGCGCTCCGCCGGGAGATGCGGGCTGCGCTGGTGGAGGACGTCCGCCGCAGGCTGCGCGCTGCCTGGAAGAAGCGCGGCGCGGCCGACGCCGAGCTGGGCTGGACGGACAGCGTCCTGGACCCGGATGTGCTGACCATCGGTTTTGCCCGCCGGGTGCCCACTTACAAGCGGCTCACCCTGATGCTGCGCGAACCTGCCCGGCTCAAGGCCCTGCTGCTGCATAAGGAGCACCCCATCCAGCTGGTTATCGCTGGAAAGTCGCACCCTGCCGATGATGCCGGGAAGAAAATGATCCAGGACCTGGTGCGCTTCACGGACGATCCCGAGGTGCGGCACCGTATCGCGTTCCTGCCCAACTACGACATCGCGATGGCCAGGACCTTGTTCCCGGGCTGTGACGTCTGGCTGAACAACCCGCTACGGCCGCTGGAGGCCTGCGGGACCTCCGGCATGAAGGCGGCGCTGAACGGCTCGCTGAACCTGTCCGTCCTGGACGGCTGGTGGGATGAGATGTACGACGGCGAGAACGGCTGGGCGATTCCCACCGCCAACAACGACGCCTCCCCCGAGGAACGCGACGACATCGAGGCGGCGGCGCTGTACGAGCTGCTTGAAACACAGGTGGCACCGCGCTTCTACGGGAGCACGGTATCCGAGGGGGCAGGAGCTGCCGGGCCTTCGACCACCAGGAGCGAGAAGGTCCCCACGCACTGGGTGTCCATGATCAAGCACACCCTGTCCCACCTGGGTCCGGCCGTTTCCGCGGAGCGCATGCTCCGCGACTACGTGAACATCCTGTACCGCCCCGCCGCCGAAGCCGGCCGCAGCGCCACCGCCAACTCCTATGCCCAGGCCCGTGCCCTGGCGTCGTGGTCGGCCAAGGTCCGCTTGGCCTGGCCCCAGGTGCACGTGGAGCACGTGGATTCCGTGGGTGTGTCCGAGGATCCGCAGATCGGCGACACACTGCAGGTCAACGCCTACATAGCGCTGAATGCCCTCACCCCCGAGGATGTCTGCGTGGAAGTGGCTTATGGCCGGGCCGAAGAGAACGACGCCCTGGCAGACATCACCATGATGGAGCTGCAGGTGAAGGAGGACCTTGGCAACGGACGGCACCTGTTCAGCGGTTCGCTGGTGATCGACCGCTCCGGACCGTTCGGATACACCGTCCGCGTACTGCCCCGGCATGAAGCACTGGCCTCCAAGGCGGAGCTGGGGCTGATCGTCAACGCTTAGCCCGCCGCTCCGATGGGTACGGCTCCTGGGCAGGCAGGGACCAACCCGACGCAGGAGGGCGCAATGACCGAACGTACGGTAGCGGATGTGATCGTGGAGCGCCTCACCACGTGGGGTGTGGGGCGGGTATTCGGCTACAGCGGGGACGGCATCAACGGATTCATGGGTGCCCTGCGCCGCACCGATGGACGGGTTGAGTTCGTCCAGGCCCGGCATGAGGAGTCGGCGGCCTTCATGGCCGTGGGCCATGCCAAGTACACGGGCGGAGTGGGCGTGGTGACCTCCACCCAAGGCCCCGGCGCCGTCCATCTGCTCAACGGGCTGTACGACGCGAAGCTGGACGGCGTGCCGGTGGTGGCCATCGTGGGGCAGCAGAGCCGCACCGTGCTGGGTTCGGCCTACATGCAGGAAATCGACCTCAACGCCTTGTTCAAGGACGTCGCCTCCCAGTTCGTGCAGCTGGTGAGCGCGCCCGAGCAGGTGCCCATGGTGCTGGACCGTGCCTTCCGGACGGCGAAGGCAACCTCCTCCCCCTGCGTGGTCATCATTCCGCATGACGTGCAGTCCGCGCCTGCCCCGGAGCTGGAACAGCAGCACGGCATCGTTGTCACAGCCCCCTCCTGGAGTGCTGCGGCCAAGAGCCCCCGCGGGGAAGACCTGGCCGCCGCAGCTGCCCTCCTCAATTCCGCAGAGAGGGTAGCCCTCCTGGTGGGCCAGGGTGCCAGGCACGCCGGCAAGGAAGTGGTTGCCGTGGCGGAAAAGCTTGGGGCCGGCATCGCCACCAGCCTCCTGGGCAAGCCCTACGTGGATGAGAACCTGCCCTTCGCGGTGGGAACCATGGGGCATCTGGGCACCACGGCCAGTGCCCACCTTCTGGGCAATTGCGACGCCCTCCTCATAGTGGGTTCCAACGACCCCTGGACCGAGTTCTACCCGCCGCCCGGGGCCGCCCGCGCCGTGCAGATCGACATTGACGAGAAGAAGATCGGCAACCGCTACCCCGTGGAGGTGGGCCTGGCGGGAGACGCCGCGTCCGCCCTGGAAGCCTTGAACCAACGGCTGGAACACCGCCCACGCGCCCAATGGCGTTCAGATGTGGAGGAGGCCGTCAGCCGGTGGCGCATCCTCTCGGCAGACCGGGCTGCAGTTGCGGCGAGCCCCATTAATCCTGAACGTGTGGTGCGTGAGCTTAACGGCAGGCTGCCGGAGAACGCCCAGCTGAGTGTCGACGTCGGAAGTTGTGTTTACTGGTATGCCCGTCAACTGGTGGTGCCCCTGAACGTCCCGGCGCACCTGTCCGGGACGCTGGCAAGCATGGGCTGCGCCATCCCTTACGGGATTGCCGCCAAGCTGGCGCATCCGGACCGCCCGCTCGTGGCCCTGGCCGGGGACGGTGCCATGCAGATGCTGGGCGTGGCCGAGCTGGTCACGGTGGCGCACAGGTGGCGCCAGTGGCAGGACCCACGGTTCGTGGTGTGCGTCTTCAACAACCGGGAACTTACCGAGGTCACGTGGGAGCAGCGTGAGTCGGAGGCCGAGCCGAGGTTTGCCGCAAGCCAGGAGCTTCCCGATTTTCCGTTCGCCGGCTACGCGGAACTGCTGGGTTTGAGGGGCATCCGGGTGGAGGACCCGGAGCAAATCGCAGACGCCTGGGACCAGGCCTTCGCCGCGGACTGCCCCGTGGTGATCGAGGTACTGACTGACCCCGAGGTCCCGTTGCTTCCGCCGTTCCCGGCCGGGCGCCAGAAGGCGGAGAACGTGCGGAAAGGGCTGTCAGCGGAGGACGACGGCGGCCGGGCCTCTGCGCTGCTGGACACCTATGCCGCGCACGAGGAGCGACCGGAGGGCTAGCCGCGTGTGCCCGGTCCCTTGGGGAGGAACGGGACTTTCAGGACGGGAGCCGGGTCAGAGCATGACGGCGGTGACGGCAAGGTCATTGCCCGCGTACCGTTCGGCGTCCTGCAGGATTTCGCAGATGATCCCGAACGACCTGTCGCTGCGGAACGGGGCAGCCACTTGCCACAGGACCGTGACGGGTGGGTTGCCGTTGTCGGTGATGCTGTCCGCGAAGTCGTGGAGCGAGTCGTTCAGCGCGTCCAGGTTCACGCCATAGTGTTCGGGAAAATCCAGGACCTCACCGAAGGTTTCCAGGACGGCGCGTTTGCTGTCCGCGGGTGGGACCACCACGCTGCGCCGGCCGGCATCCGCCACCTGTTCCTGCAGCTCTTCCAGGGTCCAGGTGTCGCCGGAGAAGATTCTCATGGTTGCGCTAGCTGCCTTCCGCTATGTACTTGAACGTTGCGTAGTGGTCACTGGTGTAATATTTCTCCCCGCCGTCACCGGCCACGATGCGCCGCGCGCCCCGGTCCGGTTCGCCGGGGGTGGGGACGGTGTACTCGCGGTAATAGCCACGGTTCCGGACGGGCAGGATCCGCTCGAAGTTGCCGAACACCTGCTGGTCCTGGCTGTACTGGAACGGACCGCCCGCCCGGATCAGCCCCAGCACCCGGCGGCCCTCCAGGGGAAGGGCGGACTCCCTGATCTCCGGCAGGCTGGACGGGTTCGCGCCCCGCTGCGGCGGGGACTGCTTCGCTGCCGGGGACGTTGCCGCTCCGCCCGGTGTGGGGGTGCGGCTGGAAGCAGTTTCCGGCGTCGTGCCTTCCGTCTGCCGGCCCAGCAGCCCGGCGCCGCCGAACGCCACGATGGCCAGCACTACCAGCACGGCCAGGAGCAGGGGGAGGATGGAGCGGTTCCGCATGTGAGCTACGTGCGGTAGATGCTGATGGAGTTGGCCTCGGCCAGGTCGGTTTCCCCCGAAGCCACCTGGATGCCTTGCCGCTGCTTGTGGCGGGGCGAGGTGGTCAGCCGAAGCTCGAACAGGCTTGGATTCTTCCTCCCGGCGTCCGGCAGGGTGACCGTGACGTCCGAGGCACTGCCGTTCACTACCACCAGGCCGGCCAGTTCGCCGCCGTCGTCACCCAGCAGGAGCTGCATGACGCGGTGGTGCGGATCGTTCCAGCGTTCAGCGGACATGGGCTGGCCGTGCTGGTCGAACCAGTAGAGGTAGGACTGCTCGTCCCGCACCGGGAAATCATGCGGCTGGGCAGCCAGGAACTCCTTGCGCAGGCGGATGTACCGTTTGGTGCTGCGCAGCATTTCGTGCGCTTCCGGCGTCATGGTCCAGTCAAGCCAGGTGATGGCATTGTCCTGGCAATAGGCGTTGTTGTTCCCCTGCTGCGTCCGGGCGAGCTCGTCCCCGGCGGTGATCATGGGAACCCCCAGCGAGACCATCAGTGATGCCATCAGGTTCCGCCGCGACTGCGCCCGCCGGGCGAGGATCACACCGTTCTCGGTGGGGCCCTCTACGCCGTGGTTGTAGCTGCGGTTGTCCCCGTGCCCGTCCCTGTTCTCTTCGCCGTTGGCCTCGTTGTGCTTGCGGTCGTAGGACACGAGGTCGTTCATGGTGAAGCCGTCGTGGGCGGTGACGAAGTTGACCGATGCCAGGCGTGACCGGCCGGACGCTTGGAAGAGGCTGGCGGAACCGGACAGGGCGTCGGCGAGTTTGGCCATGGTCCTGCCGTGCCCGCCAGTGTCGATGGCGGCACGGTCTGCCAGCCAAAAGGTACGGACGGCGTCCCGGAAGTGGTCGTTCCAGTCCACCCATCCGGGCGGGAAGCGGCCTGTCTGCCAGCCTCCGTAGCCAATGTCCCAGGGCTCGGCAATCAGCTTGACCTCGGACAGGACGGGGTCGGCGGCGACAGCGGTGAGGAAGGGATGTTCGGGGTCGAATTCGTTCGCGGCGTCCCGGCAGAGCGTGACGGCCAGGTCGAACCGGAATCCGTCAATGTGGTATTCGTCCACCCAGTACCGGAGGGAATCCGTCACCAGCTGGACCACGCGCTGGTCCGCGAAGTTCAGCGTGTTGCCGCAGCCCGTCGTGTCGATGTACCTGCCGTGACCGTCCACGCGGTAGTAGGTGTCCTCCCCCAGTCCGCGGAAGCTCAGGACCGGTCCGCCCGGGCCGGCCTCGGCGGTGTGGTTATAGACGACGTCGAGGATGACCTCCAGCCCGGCCTCGTGGAGTGCCTTGACCATGGCCTTGAACTCATCCTGGACAGCCTGCGGGCCTTCCTCCCGGGCGGCCCGGGTGGCGTACCCGGGGTGCAAGGCGAAGAACGCAGCGGTGTTGTACCCCCAGTAGTTGGTCAGTCCCAGGTCCTGCAGGTGCGGCTCATCGACGTGGAAGTGCACCGGCAGGAGCTGGACGGAGGTAACGCCCAGGCTGGTCAGGTGCTCCACCACGGCTGGGTGGGCCAGGCCGGCATAGGTGCCCCTCAGCTCTTCCGGCACGTCGGGATGGAGCATGCTCTGGCCACGGACGTGGGCTTCGTACACGATCGTGTTGCGCCAGGGAAGGCGCAGGCGTTCGTCCGACCCCCAGTCGAAGTCGGTTGCGGTCCGGACGCTGGTGAGGACGCCGTCGCGCTGGTCCACTCCCCGGCCATAGGGGTCCAGGAGCAGGGGCTGGCTGCGGGAACCGTTCCCATTGCCTGCAGGAAGCCCGGAGGGCAGGGTTTGGCGGTCCGGCGTGGGACAGAAGCCGTAGTGCGATCCGTAGGGCAGGTCCTCGACAATGCCGTGATGGACGCCGCGCGTAACGTTGGGCAGCGTCTGGACCCGCCACTGGCCGCCCGGAGGGCAGTACACGATGTCCAGGCTTGACACCCCGGGGGCAAGGCAGGCGACGTTGGCGCGCGCGCCGGCGTGGTGGCGGGTACCGCCGGAATCAGCGCGCGGAACGCTGACACCGAGGGGAACAGCCGAGGAGGCATCCATGGCGGAAGCAGTGTCGAAGAGCGGCATGACCATCACCTAAATAGTAGCCGCCAGCGGCACCTGACCTGCCCGTACGCCACAGCGGCGCCGGGTAACCATCCCGGGATACCGGGCTGGAAGTACTTACCCCGCCGCGCGTTGGCGGGAGACCTCGTACAGCGAGATGCCCACGGCCATCGACGCGTTGAGTGACTCCATGGCGGAGTCGATGGGGATGGAGACGATCTGGTCGCAGTTCTCACGGACCAGGCGGCTCAGGCCCTTGCCCTCGGAGCCCACAACGATGCACACCGGTTCTTTGGCCAGGGTGAGGTCAGGCAGCGAAACGTCGCCGTCGCCGTCGAGCCCCAGGACGAAGATGCCCATGTTCTTGAACTGCTTCAGGGCGTTGTTCAGGTTGGAGGCGCGGGCCACGGGCACGCGGACCGCCGCGCCGGCGCTGGTTTTCCAGGCCGAGGCGGTGACGCCCACCGAGCGGCGCTCGGGCACGATCACGCCGTGGCCGCTGAAGGCGGAGACGGAGCGGATAATGGCACCCAGGTTCCGGGGGTCCGTGATGCCGTCCAGTGCAACGAAGAGCGGCGCGTTGGCGACGTGCCCCTTCTTCCACTTCTCCACGGTTTCCTCGGCCAGTTCGTAGGCGTCCTGGTAATCGTAAGGCGGGATCTGCAGCACCAGGCCCTGGTGGACGGCGTCGTCCGTCATCCGGTCCAGTTCCGCCTTGCCGGTTTCCATCAGCGGGATGCCGCGTTCGGCGGCGAGCTTCAGGGATTCCTTGACCCGGTCGTCCATCTCGATGCGGATGGCAACGTGCAGGGCTTTGGCAGGGATGCCGGCGCGGAGCGCTTCTACGACCGAATTGCGTCCGGTCACCACTTCCTCGGTGGCACGGCCCTTGGGTCCGGACTTGGCGGCACCGGCACTGCGGGCACCGGTTCCGCGCTTGGCAGCGGAGCGCTCGGCCAGCTGCTTGGCTTTGTGTGCCTTGTGGTACGGACGGTCCTCGGCCTTGGGCGTGGGGCCCTTGCCCTCGAGGGCCTTGCGGCCATGGCCACCGGTTCCGATGGTTGGGCCCTTCTTCGCTTTAACCGATCGGCGACCATTGTTGGCCATGATGTTCCACCCTTGATTGTGTTGACTGAATCTGCCTACCAGTCTACTGACCGAAGAAAAATCGGCAGCGCCGGCAAGCGATCCGTCCCCTGGGGCGGGTAGGGATCAGTCCCGCTTGAGGCTCCACGTGGCGCCGTCCGGGCCGTCTTCCACCACGACGCCGGCCTGGTTGAGCGTGTCCCGGATGGCGTCGGAGGCGGCCCAGTCCTTTTGGGCCCGGGCAGCCGCGCGGGCGGCCAGCTGCGCTTCGACCAGCACGCCAAGGGCCTCGGCCTCCCGGGTTGCCGCGGCAGCGGAGCCTTCGACTGCGTTCAGCCCCAGGACCCCGAGCATGTCGTGGACATGGTGCAGCGCCTGCCGGGCGTCCTCCAGCCGGTCCTCAGTGAGGGCGGTGTTTCCGGAGCGGACCGTGTCATGGAGTACTGCCAGCGCCTGGGGGACGTTCAGGTCGTCATCCATGGCGCGTTCGAACGCCTCGGGAACAAGACCGTCCGTGGCAAGGGTGTAGGTTCCGTCAGAGGAAAGTGCACGCACGGCCCGGCTGATGAAGCCGTCAATGCGTTCGACGGCGGCCGCGGCCTCCTGCAGGGAGGTGGGCCGGTAGTCCAGGATGGAGCGGTAGTGCGCCTGGCCGAGGTAGTAGCGCACCACCCGCGGCGACGCGAGTTCCAGCATCTCCGCGGGGCTGATGGTGTTGCCGATGGACTTGGACATCTTTTCGCCCTGGTAGGTCACCATGCCGTTGTGCATCCAGAAGTTGGCGAACGGGTGTCCGGCCGCCTGTGACTGCGCCATCTCGTTTTCGTGGTGCGGGAAGCGCAGGTCCAGGCCGCCGCCATGGATATCGAATGCGGTACCCAGGTACTTGGTGACCATGGCCGAGCACTCAAGGTGCCAGCCGGGCCGTCCTGCCCCCCAGGGCGAAGCCCAGCTGGCGGTGGCCGGCTCCCCTTCTTTGGAGCCCTTCCACAGCGCAAAGTCGCGGGGGTCCTTCTTGCCGCGGGGGTCGGCGTCGGGCGCTGCCTGCATGTCATCGATGTTCTGCCGGGTCAGTGCGCCGTATGTGTCCCACGAACGGACGTCGAAGTACACGTCCCCTGAATCATCCAGGGCAGGATAGGCATGGCCGCGGTCAATGAGCTGCTGGATCAGGGCATGCATCTCGGGGATGTGTCCGGTGGCCCGGGGTTCGTACGTGGGCCGGGAGACGCCAAGGGTGTCGTAGGCCTTCAGGAATTCCTGCTCGTAGCGGTACGCCAGCGCCCACCATTCCTCCTGAGGCACTTCGCCCACCTCCGGGCTGAAGTCCGGCGCGAACGAAGCCTCGGACTTGGCCAGGATCTTGTCGTCGATGTCCGTCACGTTGCGGACGACCGTGACGCGCAGGCCCCGGTACTCAAGCCAGCGGGTGAGCTGGTCAAAGGCGATGGCGGAGCGGATGTGCCCCACGTGCGGCATGCCCTGGACGGTGGCGCCGCAGTAGTAGAGGCTGACCTTGCCGTCGACGATGGGGACGAAGTTCCGGACTTCGGCGGAGGCGGTGTCATAGAAGCGCAGGGTCACCGCTCCAGACTAGCTGATGGGCTGGGGCTGCTGGGGGTACACCAGCGCGGTGGCCACCGCCGAAATGCCTTCCCCGCGTCCGGTGAATCCCAGGCCGTCGCTGGTGGTTGCCGTGACGCCCACAGAGGCGCCTGCGGCTTCGCTGAGGACCTTTTGGGATTCTTCCCTGCGCGGCCCGAACTTGGGCCGGTTGGCCACGAACTGCACCGCAACGTTGCCAATTTCGAACCCGGCTGCCCGGACAATCCGGGCGGCTTCGGCCAGGAGGGTGGCGCCGGATGCGCCGGCGAACTCCGGGCGGTCGGTACCGAAGTGGGTGCCAAGGTCGCCGATACCGGCGGCCGAGAACAGGGCGTCCGCGGCCGCATGGGCGACGGCGTCACCATCTGAGTGCCCGGCGAGGCCCCGTTCGCCGGGCCATAGGAGTCCACCGAGCCAGAGGGGCCGGGGCGAGTCTTCCGGCGCGTAGGCATGGACGTCGATCCCCACCCCGGTGCGCGGCAGAACCATCTCCGCGCTCATCCTTCCACCCACCGGGCGCCGAGCGGGCCTTCCAGGAGCCCTTCCGCGAAGATCAGGTCAAGGGGCGTTGTGATCTTGAGGGACTGCGTTGATCCGCGGACGGCATGGACGGGGGTGCCGAGCATCTCCACCAGCATGGCGTCGTCGGTGACGGCCGCGGACTGCTGCTGGTCCAGGGACTGTGCGGCCTGGTGCGCCTGCAGCAGCGCGCCGATCCGGAAACCCTGGGGCGTCTGCACGGCCCGGAGCTCCTGGCGGCGGGCTGTCCCCGTGACAACTTCGGGTGCAAAGGCCGCGTCCTCCCCGGTAGTGGCGGCCACCGTTTTGACGGTGTCTACCACGGGCAGCGCCGGAATGACGGCGGCAGCGCCGGCGGCAAGGGCATCGGAGACGCGGTGGAAAACGGATTCGGGCGTGAGCGCGCGGGCGGCGTCGTGGACCAGGACCGCCTCGATGCCGTCCATCAGTGCCGAGATGCCTGCGCGGACGGAGTCGGCCCGGGTGGCTCCGCCGTCGACAATCGTCAGGAGTGGACCACCATCGGCAAGCTCGCCACGGAAGTCGTCACACAACTCCCGCAGGCCCTGGTCACCGGCAGGCAGCGCCACGCACACCTGGCTGGCCACTCCTGACGCGACAATGCCCCGCAGGGCATGTATCAGGATGGGCTCGCCGCCGAGCGGAACAGCGGCCTTGGGCATGCCGTAGCCGAGGCGCTGCCCGGAACCGGCGGCCACGAGGATGACGGCCGTGACCAGGCGCGTGGGTGATTCACTCATGCGGACTAGCCTACGACGCCGCCACTGCGGTCAGGCGGCTTGGACACCGGCGGGTGATGCCAAAAAAAGAAGCCCCGGCGGCACTTGCGTGCCGCCGGGGCTAAATTCTTAGGAAGCCAGGACCTCGTCGAGAACGCTTGCAGCCTTCTCCTCGTCGGTCTTTTCAGCCAGCGCCAGTTCTGAAATCAGAATCTGACGGGCTTTGGCCAGCATACGCTTCTCGCCTGCGGAAAGGCCCCGGTCGTGATCCCGGCGCCACAGGTCGCGAACGACCTCTGCCACCTTGATGACGTCACCGGAAGCAAGCTTCTCCAGATTTGCCTTGTACCTGCGTGACCAGTTGGTGGGTTCCTCGGTGAACTCGGCGCGGAGCACATCAAACACGTGCTCCAGGCCTTCCTTGCCCACTACGTCCCGGACCCCAACAAGGTCAACGTTCTCTGCTGGAACTTCAATGGTCAGATCACCCTGAGCCACCTTGAGCTTGAGATACATCTTCTCTTCGCCCTTGATGGTGCGCATCTTGATTTCTTCAATCTTCGCAGCACCGTGGTGAGGGTAAACTACTGTCTCGCCGACCTCAAATACCATGTGGACATTTCCCCTTTCCCGCAGACCAGTTTATCACGATTCAGGCATATGACCGGCCGGAGAAAGGGCCTCCAACCGCGAAAATACGCGGAAAATGGGCCCAATCAACCCCCTTCACCCCCTTGACGGATGGGAGGATTAGTGCATCAGGTGAGCGCTCCCACAGTGGATGTGACACCGCCGAATCCTCGTTTGCCCCTCATTGCGGATAGGCTATGGGCTGAAAAAGACTTCAAATTTCTCGAGGAGTACGTGACGTGCGTTCCACTGCGATGAACCGGGCCCAGCGCGGCAAACTGGCACTGACGGCTGCTGCCCTTGGCGCCAGCCTGCTGACCGCGGGCTGCGGTTACATCACGCCCCAGCAGACCAGCCATCAGTACTCCGCCTCGGACGGCATCCGCGCGGACCTCGGTCCCCTGCAGTTGCGGAACATCCTGATTGTTTCCACCGGCGAGGACAAGCCCGGCCGCCTGATCGGCGCCGTTTACAACTCCTCTTCCAAGGACGTGAAGCTCACGGTCAACGGCGCCAAGGGCTCGCAGACCGAGGTACCGGTGAAGGCCAACTCGTACACGCTCCTCAACGAGAAGTCCGACGAAGCCATCCTGAGCACCACTGGTGGCCAGCCCGGCTCCCTGGTGGACGTCAAGATCAGCGAGAACGGCACCAACGTCAGCAACACCGTCAAGGTTCCCGTCCTGGACGCCACGCTGGAGGAGTACAAGGACTACGTACCTACGCCGAGCGCTTCGGCAACGTCCTCGTCGTCCGCTTCTTCATCCGCCACCCCCTCTGCCGGCGCAACCACCAGCGCCACTTCGAGCGCCTCCGCCCCGGCTACTGCCACCGCGACCGCCACGAGCCGCTAAGCAGGCGCCGGAACCCCGGACACAACGAAAGGGAGGAGCCCACTGGCTCCTCCCTTTTGTTATGCCTGCTGACGGAGTCCCGGTACGGCCTACGGCTCGAATTTGTACCCAAGGCCGCGGACGGTCACCAGGTAGCGGGGAGCGGACGGATCGGGTTCGATCTTGCCGCGGAGGCGCTTCACGTGGACGTCAAGGGTCTTGGTATCGCCCACGTAGTCGGAGCCCCAGACGCGGTCGATGAGCTGGCCGCGGGTCAGCACCCTGCCCGAGTTGCGCAGCAGCATCTCCAGGAGCTCGAACTCCTTCAAGGGAAGCAGGACCTGCTGGCCGTCCACGCTCACCACGTGCCGTTCGATGTCCATGCGGACCGGACCGGCCTGGACGGTTGAGGAAATCAGCTCCTCAGGCTCCCCCTGGCGCCGCAATACCGCCCGGACGCGGGCCACCAGTTCGCGGGAGGAGTAGGGCTTGGTGACGTAATCGTCAGCACCGAGTTCCAGGCCCACCACCTTGTCGATTTCCGAGTCCTTGGCGGTCAGCATGATGACGGGGACGCTTGAGCGCTGGCGGAGCTGCCGGCACACTTCAGTGCCGGAGAGACCCGGGAGCTGCAGGTCAAGCAACACCAGGTCGGCGCCGTTGCGGTCGAATTCGGTGATGGCATCAAGGCCGTTGTCCACCACCTCCACCTCGAACCCTTCTTTGCCCAGCAAATAGGACAACGGATCGCTGAACGACTCCTCGTCCTCGACAATCAAAATCCTGCTCAAGCGCTGGCTCCTCGATCTGTTGCGCCGGCGGCGCGGGGTAGGTGGGTAAGACTGGGTTTTTCCGGCGCCTGTGCCGGTGCTTCCGGCCCGGCCGGCGCGTCCTCGCCGTCCTGGCCTTCCATTTCGGGCAGCCGGAGGGTGAAGGTGGACCCTTGCCCGGGCTGGGACCAGAGGGTCACTTCGCCGCCGTGGTTGGACGCCACGTGCTTCACGATGCTCAGGCCCAGGCCGGTACCGCCCGTCTGGCGGGAACGGGCGGCGTCCACCCGGTAGAAGCGTTCGAACACGCGTTCCTGGTCCTCAGGGGTCAGCCCCTCGCCCTGATCCGTCACGGAAATCGAGACTACGCCTTCCCTGGAACGTACACCGATCCCCACCCGGGTGTTGTCGGGTGAATAGCGGATGGCGTTGTCGATAAGGTTTCGCAGCGCCGTCACCAGCAGGTCCTGGTCACCGAAGACCTTGCCCTCGGTGCGGCCGCCCACCACGATGCTGATGTTCTTGCTTTCCGCGGGAAGCTGCGACCGGTCCACGGCCTCGGCGATGACGGCGTTGATGTCCACCGGGCCGCCCTGCTGGGTCACGCTGGCGCCCTGCAGGCGGGAAAGTTCGATGATGTCCTGGACCAGGGCGGCCAGGCGGGCGGATTCCTTGTGCATGCGCTTGGCGAAGCGGCGGACAGCGTCAGGATCGTCGGCGGAGGATTCGAGCGCCTCGGCCAGCAGCGAAATGGCACCCACGGGGGTTTTCAGTTCGTGGGATACGTTGGCGACGAAGTCGTTGCGGATCTCTTCGGTGCGCGTGATCTCCGTCCGGTCATCGGCGAGGAGCAGGATGTATTCCTCACCCAGCATGGCCGCCCGCACCTGGACGATGATGGTTCCCTTGCCCAGCGGCCCCCTCGGGAGTTCGAGCTGCTTTTCCAGGATGACGCCGTCCCGCCGGACTCCCGCGGTCATGTCCAGGAGTTCCCTGTGGACCACGGTGTGCCCGCGGACCAGGCCGTACGCGTACGCTGCGGGGCTGGCCCGGACCACGCCGTCCACGTCGTCCAGCACCACAAAAGCGCGTCCGACGACGGCGAGCACCTCCGCTGCGCCGGGCGGCAGTGCCAGCTCCCCGGCGTCGATGTCCAGCAGCTCGCGCTGCTTCTCGCTGACCCGGTAGGCAAGCACGCCGAACGTGCCAAGCGCCAGGCCAATAAGGCCGGCAACCAGACCAATGAGCATAGGATCCACAGCTCCACTTTATGCTCTTGCCCTAAGCCTCCTGCCGACTTCCGGCCTATCCGGCCAACGGTTCAACTAACGTTCATCTGTGTGGGCATAATCGTTTACCGGGCGATGACAGAGTTGGTGGTCAGAGCGCCTAATGGCGACACGATTCCTGCTGCCCCGCAGCGGCCGGCGGGAGTTCCAAGGAAAGGACGCCTACGTGCGTAAGGTTTTTCAGGAAGAGCTCACCCAGGTCGGTGACCAGCTGGTGGAGATCTCCCGACTGGTCAGCGAAGCGATCAACAAGGCCACTACCTCGTTCCAGGTAGCGGACGTGGACCTCGCGCAGGATGTCATCGCCGCGGACGCGCGCATCGATTTCCTGCAGAACAGCCTCGATGAGCGGGCCATCGACATTCTGGCACTGCAGGGTCCTGTCGCCAGCGACCTGCGCATGATCGTCGGTTCCCTGCGGATGAGCGCGTCCCTCGAGCGGATGGGTGACCTGGCCCGCCACATCGCCCAGCTGGCCCGCCTCCGCTACCCCTCCACGGTGATTCCGGAGTCCATGACGGAGACCTTCAACCGGATGGCCGAGCTCGACCAGGAGATCGCCGACAAGCTGACCGTCCTGCTTGAAAGCCGCGACCTCGAGGTGGCCAGGGACATCCTCAAGGCCAACACGGCGATCAATGACCTGCACCTGAGCGTCTTCAAGGCCATCGCCGCGCCTGAGTGGCACGAGTCCCCCGCCACCACCGTGGACGTGGCCCTCGCCAGCCGCTACTTCGAGCGCTTCGCCGACCACGGCGTCTCCGTCGCCCAGAAGGTGACCTACCTGGTTACGGGCGCATGGCAGCCCACCGGGACAGAACACAGCTGACACCCAAGCTGCCGGAGGACGACGGCGGGCCGGTCACCTGAGGTGACCGGCCCGCCGTCGTACGGGTTTAATGTCCTATTTCTTGCCCTGGTTTGCCACTGCCAGGATGGCTTCTTCGGCAGCTTCGGGGTCCAGGTACGTTCCGCCGGGCTTGACCGGCTTGAAGTCCTCGTCCAGTTCGTACACCAGCGGGATGCCGGTGGGGATGTTCAGGCCGGCGATGGCTTCGTCGCTGATGCCGTCGAGGTGCTTGACCAGGGCACGCAGCGAGTTGCCGTGTGCGGTCACCAGGACCGTCTTGCCTGCCTTGAGGTCCTCCTTGATGTCCGATTCCCAGTAGGGCAGGAGCCGCACCAGGACATCCTTGAGGCACTCGGTGCGCGGCAGGGCATCGCCGAGTCCCGCGTAACGGGGGTCGTGCGCCTGGGAGAACTCGGAGTTGTCGTCGAGGGGCGGCGGCGGGGTGTCGTAGGAACGGCGCCATTCCATGAACTGCTCTTCGCCGTATTCGGCGAGGGTCTGCGCCTTGTCCTTGCCCTGCAGCGCGCCGTAGTGGCGTTCGTTCAGGCGCCAGTCGCGCTTGACCGGAATCCAGCCGCGGTCGGCCTTGTCCAGGGCGATGTTCGCGGTGTTGATGGCCCGCTTCAGCAGGGAGGTGTAGAGCACGTCCGGAAGGATGTTGTTCTCCACCAGCAGCTCACCGCCGCGCGCTGCTTCCGCGCGGCCCTGGTCGTTCAGGTCAACGTCCACCCAGCCGGTGAACAGGTTCTTTGCGTTCCATTCGCTGTGGCCGTGGCGCAGCAGAATCAGCTTGTAAGTCATGATTTTCATCCTAGCCGAGCAGTGTTGCCGCCCGCCCAGCGTTACAAGCCAGGCCGCGGTGGGGCCCGCTTCCCCCAGGGCCAGGGATAGGGTTGTGCGGTGGTTCAAAAGGCTGAACGGGTGAACTCCCCGCAACTATCCGGCAGGACATCCGCCGCCCGGCAGGGCCGTCCGGTGGGCAACGTCACCCGCGGCACCACCAACCCCAACCGGATGCGCCGGGTGGACCGCTGGCTGGCCGGACCTCAGGCCTGGCGCCTGCGGTCGGCGGCTGACCCGCTCGTCATTGACCTGGGCTACGGCGCAACACCAGCCACCGCCGTCGAACTCCATGAAAGGCTCGCCGCTGTCCGGCCGGACGTGCGGGTCTGCGGGATCGAGATCGAACCGGAGCGCGTCCGCGCTGCGCTTCCGCTGCAGCGGCCCGGGCTGACCTTCCACCTGGGCGGCTTCGAGCTGCCCGTTCCCGGCCATCCTGTCCTGGTCCGCGCCTTCAATGTCCTGCGGCAGTACGAGGAAGCTGATGTCCGGGGCATCTGGCAGCTGGTGCAGGGCAGGTTGTCGCCGGGCGGCATATTCGTGGACGGCACGTGCGACGAGATCGGGCGGCGCGTGGCGTGGGTGACCCTCGACCGGGTCCGTCCGCTGTCGCTGAGCATCTCGGTCCGTTTCGGGAGCTTCGACCTGCCTTCGGACGTGGCCGAGCGGCTTCCCAAGGCCTTGATCCACCGCAACGTCCCTGGCGAACCTGTTCATGCCTTCATGCAGGCGATGGACCGCGCATGGCTTGGGAGCGCGCCGCTCGCCTCGTTCGGCAACAGGCAGCGCTGGGTCGGCATGTGCCGGGGCCTGCGCGAGGCCGGGTGGCCGGTGCAGGACGGGCCGGCCAGGTGGCGGCTGGGCGAGCTGACGGTGGACTGGGCGGCCGTGGAACCTGGTTACCAGGGGCCGTAGGGGCCCATGTTGCGGCTGCCGCCGCGGCCTGCGTCCTTCACTGCGGGACGGACGTCGGCCAGGTAGACGGAGGCTGCCACCACGGCGGCGAGCCCGAAGAGGCCAAGGGTGCTGATAATGCCGCCACCGGCGCCGAACAGCGAAATGATGCCCACCAGCAACGCACCGCCGGTGAGGGCAAGCCAGAACGTCTTGGTCCGCTTGCCCGTGGCTTCGAAGGCGTTGGCCCGGTGCCTGGCACAGTCCACGAACGCCCACAGTTCAAGCCCCAGGGCCACCAGGCCAAGGATAAAGAACACTGCCTGCTCTACGTACGCGATAATTATTCGACCGTCCACAAGCCCAGCCTAGCCCTCCAGCGTGTCCAGCGCCTGCTTCAGGTCAGCCCACAGGTCCTCAACATTTTCCACCCCGACGCTCAGCCGAACCAGGTTTTCGGGGACGCTGGCGGGTTCCGCCGAGTGCCGGCGCCGCCGTTCGATCAGGGATTCGACCCCGCCCAGGGAGGTGGCCGGCAGCCAAAGCTCCAACGCCTGCACCAGCTTGTCCGCGGCGTCGGCGCCGCCCAGGCCCGCCGTGGGTGCCACCTGGACACAGATAATGGAGCCAAAGCCCTGCATTTGTTCCTTGGCGCGGGCATGGCCGGGGTCGGAATCGAGCCCGGGGAACCGGATGGAATCAATGGCGGGGTGGGCGGCGAGGCGTTCCGCCAGGATCATTGCCGACTCCTGCGACCGTTCCACGCGCAGCGCGAGGGTCCGCAGACCCCGCAGTGCGAGCCACGCTTCGAAGGGACCCGCGATGGCGCCGTGGATGATGCGGTGGTGGAGCAGCGACGACCGGATGTCCGGATTGGAAGTAACCAGGGCGCCAAGGACGACGTCGGAGTGCCCGGCGAGGTACTTGGTCACCGAGTGGAGGACGACGTCGGATCCGAGCTGCAGGGGCTGCTGCACCAGTGGCGTGGAAAAGGTGTTGTCAGTGACGACGATTGCCCCGGCTGCATGGGCGGCCTCAGCGACGGCCGGCATGTCCGCTATTCCGAGCATGGGGTTGGTGGGGCTTTCCAGCCACAGCATGGCCGCGGTTTTCGCCGACGGGCCTTGCGGTGCCAGGGCATCCTTGACGGCGTCCGTGTCGGCAATGTCCACTGTCCGGAGTTCGATGAATCCTTTTTGGGCAAGTTCCGTCGCCATCACCAGGGAGCCGGAGTAGCTGTGGTTGGGCATGACCAGCACGCCGCCGGCAGGGATCAGGGACAGCGCGGAACTGACCGCCGCCAGCCCCGACGCGTAGAGCAGTCCGGGAAGGGCAGCTCCTTCAAGCTGGCCGAGGGCCTCCTCAAAGGGATCCCAGGTGGGGTTGGAATAGCGGCCATAACCCCGGTCGCCGTCGCCCAGCGGACCGGTACCGAAGTAGGTGGAGGAAAGCGTGATGGGAGGATTGACCGGCTGGTCCCTTTCCCGCGGCGGACGCCCGGCCGCCACCACCACGGTCTCGGGTGAAAGGGAAGCGGCCTGGTGCTCGGAAAGACTCATGGTGAAAAGCGTACTGTTCCTGCCGGATCCGCCGGAAAGCGGTGTCGTTTTGTGGACGGCTGCCGTTCACCGGACTGCCGCCTTCGAGGTAGCTACGGATCGGGAAAAGTCGGTACCCCTCGGTAGGCTTGAGAAGTGAACAAACAGAGGGCCGGCGTATTCATCGCGTTCGAGGGTGGCGATGGTGCAGGCAAGTCCACCCAGGCCGGCCGGCTTGCGGCAGCATTGGAGTCCCTGGGCTACACCGTGCTGCGCACCCGGGAGCCCGGCGGCACCCCGGTTGGCGAGAAGCTGCGGTCGCTTGTGCTGGACCACGGCAATGGCGACATCGACGCGCACACCGAGGCCCTCATATTTGCGGCTTCCCGGGCCGCGCACGCCACCCAGGTAATCCGCCCGGCTCTTGGCCGCGGTGAAATCGTCCTGACGGACCGTTACATCGACTCCTCGGTGGCCTACCAGGGTGCCGGCCGCAACCTGGGCCTGGACGCGGTGCGTTCCCTCAATGAGTGGGCCACATCGGGCCTCCAGCCCCACCTCACAGTCCTTTTGGACGTTGACCCCCAACTTGGCCGCCGCCGCCGAACTGCCGGCCAGGCAGCGGAAGACCGCCTGGAATCCGAGGCTGACGAGTTCCATACCCGGATCCGGGAGGCCTTCCTTAGCCTTGCTGCGGACCGCCCGGAGTCGTACCTGGTCCTCCCGGCCCACCTGCCGGTGGAAGACCTTGCCGCTCAGATCCTCGCCCGGGTGGAAACCCTCCTTGCCGTTCCTGCCGCCGCAGCAGCCACGGACGGCGGTGACTCATGACCGTCTGGGATGACCTCCAGGGCCAGCCCGCCGTCGTCGAACAACTGCGCCAAGCCGCCGGCGGCGAAAGCCTGACGCACGCCTGGCTGTTCACCGGTCCGCCGGGGTCGGGCCGCTCCAATGCCGCCAAGGCGTTCGCGGCCGCACTGAACTGCGACCAGGAGGACGTGGGCCAGCGTGGCTGCGGACAGTGCCAGGCCTGCCACACGATCCTGGGTGAAACGCATTCGGACGTGACCTTCGTGCGCACAGAGAAGGTCACCATCACTATTGACGAGGCCCGCGAACTGGTGGCAACCGCCGGCAACCGGCCGTCGTCCGGGCGGTGGCGGATCATCGTGGTGGAGGACGCCGACCGCATGGCCGAGCGGACCACCAACGTGCTGCTCAAGGCCATCGAGGAACCCACGCCGCGGACCGTGTGGATGCTCTGCGCGCCGTCCCCGGCCGATGTCCTGGTGACCATCCGGTCCCGCTGCCGAAGCGTTGCCCTGCGGCTGCCGCCCGCGTCGGACGTGGCAGCGCTGCTGGTCCGGCGCGACGGCGTGGACCCTGCCCTTGCGGAGCAGGCCGCCCGCGCTGCCCAAAGCCATGTGGGCATCGCCCGGAGGCTGGCCAGGGATCCGGCGGCAAGGGAACGCCGCCTGGAGACTGTCCGCTTCCCGCTGGGGCTGCGCGGCGTAACAGCGGCGGTCATGATGGCGGACAAGCTGGTCAAGATCGCCACTGCGGAGGCCAACAGCTCCAACGAGGAACGCGATGCAGCAGAGAAGGCCGCACTGCTGGCGACGCTGGGAGCACCGGAAACCGGCGCCCTCCCCCCGGCCATGCGCAGCCAGCTGAAACAGCTCGAAGACGACCAGAAGCGGCGGGCCAAGAGATCCATCACGGACTCCCTGGACCGGACCCTGACGGATTTATTGTCCTTCTACCGCGACGTCCTGATCATCCAGCTTGGGAACGCCGTGGAGTTGGTCAACGTTGAGCTGAGGAGTGAGCTGGAAGAGTTCGCAGCCCGCTCCACGCCGGAAGCCACGCTGGCCCGCATGGACGCCATTAACAAAGCCCGTGAACGCATCACCACCACCAACGTTGCCCCGCTGCTGACCATTGAGTCCATGGCTGCCAGCCTGATACAGCCCTCCAAGGAGACCCGATGACTGCCCGCCCCCTGCCCGCACGCCACAGGTCCCTGACGGTCGCTGTCCGCGCCGCCGCAGCAATGGCCGTGGCCGTTGTCCTGGCCTCCTGCAGCCTCCTTGGTGGCGACAAGAACCCGCCGGAAGCTGCCACGGCCAAGGCTGACCCCTCCATCGTGGCGTCTGCTCCCGCAGGGCTGGAAAAGTTCTACTCGCAGCAAATCGTGTGGGAGCCCTGCGAAGGGGAATTCCAGTGCGCCAAGGTGAACGTGCCCATGGATTACGCCAATCCCGGCGGCGACACCATCCAGATCGCAGCGCTCCGGGCACCCAGCACCGGTAAGAAGACCGGCAGCCTCCTGGTCAATCCCGGCGGCCCGGGCGCCTCCGGTTACGACTTTGTCAAAGACGCTGCCGGAACCCACTTTTCAGCGGCTGTCCGCAACGCCTACGACCTCGTGGGCTTCGATCCGCGTGGCGTGAAGCGCTCCGCTCCGGTCACCTGTGCCACGGACGCCGAACGCGACGCCGCCCGGGCCAAGATCTACGCGTACGAAACCGATGCCGGGCTGGCGGCGGCACTGGCTGACAGCAAGGCAATCGCTACCCAGTGCGCGTCACAAACAGGCCCCGTCCTGGGCCACATTGACACCGTCAGCGCCGCGAAGGACCTGGACGTGCTCCGCGCGGTTGTGAACGACTCCAAGCTGAACTACCTGGGGTACTCCTACGGCACGTTCCTGGGCTCCACCTACGCCTCGCTTTTCCCGGACAACGTAGGCCGGATGGTCCTCGATGGCGCCCTCGATCCGTCAATCAGCAATGAGGACCTGACCAGCGGCCAGGCCCGGGCCTTCGAAAAGGCGCTCCACAGCTACGTGGCCAGCTGCCAGAAGCAGACCAAGTGCCCCCTGGGCGGTGATGTCGACTCCGGCGTTCAGCAGATCCGGGACCTCATTGACTCCATACGGCAGACACCCCGCACGGCCAAGGACGGGCGGCTGGTCAATGCAACCCAGTTCGTCAGCGGCCTGATCACCCCGCTTTACAACGACCAAAGCTGGCCGGCCCTCACCCAAGCGCTGGAGGCCGCCGTTTCCGGGGACGTCAGCCTCATGCTCCGGCTTGCCGATATCGGTGCCGACCGGGCCCCCGACGGCTCCTATACGTCCAATTCGGCGCTCGCTTTCAATGCGGTCAACTGCCTGGACTACCCCATGGTTTCGGACGCCGCGGGCATGCGGGCGGAGGAAAAGCGGCTGGAACAGGATTCACCCACCTTGGGCTACTTCTTTGCCTACGGCGGAACCATCTGCGCAGACTGGCCGTACAAAAACGTCCGCACGCCGGCGGCGGTGGAGTACAGCGGCGACTCCCCCATCGTGGTCATCGGCACCACCGGCGACCCCGCAACCCCCGTTGAATGGGCAGCATCACTGCGCAAGCAGCTGGGGAACGCCTCCCTGCTGACCTGGAAGGGTGAAGGACACACCGCGTACGGCCGGGCCAACAGCTGCCTGGAGGATTCCGTGGACAACTATCTGGTCAGCGGCAAGCTGCCGGCCGACAATACGGTGTGCTGAGGGTCGCAGCAGCGTCACGCCGGCCATTTTGACCGGGGCGGCGGGACTCTATTACAGTTGACTCTTGCATGAAGCGCCCGGTTCGTCCGGGGGATTTGGTGCGGTGCTTCCTTAGCTCAGTCGGTAGAGCGTTTCACTCGTAATGAAAAGGTCATCAGTTCGATTCTGATAGGAAGCTCGGGATAAACCCCGGACAGCCCCTGATTTCAGGGGTTTCCGGGGTTTTTCGCTGGTTAAGCGGGTAGTACTGCCTGAGGCCAGGGCACATGATGGGAACCCCTCCCGGCCACGATCCAAAGACAGTGCTGGCCGCCCGGAACGTGCGCCAAGCAGGCCCTCGACGTCAGTCCGCCAGGGCTATTGACGGGAGCGAGCTGCCGCTGAAACCACCACAACGCGCCGTTCTACGCCTACTTGGCACGAACCGGGGGCGTTCCCCGAAAACTGCTGCAGCGCCTTTGGCGCGAACTCCACACCTGACCATCTGCTCATGGTCGGCCGGCCAGTCACCGACACTGCGCAACCCGTCCCGGACCAGCCGCCGCCGCTGTGGGACATGCCCAAATGGACGCCCCGTAACCCCAGTTCCACGTACAGACCCGGACTAGAATTGGCCCGTTCGTGCGCTTCGATTCGTCGCCGACCACCCTGGTCATCAATAGAAAGTCCTCAATGACACCCCCTTCTGACCACCCGGTTCCGGCCCAGGTCTCCCTGAAGCAGGACTCAAGCCTGGACCAGGCTCCCCTGGTCCGCTGGCTGCTCGCCAACCAGGTGGCCCCCGCCGGCCCGGAGGCCAAGGAAGACCATAAACCCAACGCCTGGTGGAAGGTCATGTGCCTGACCGGAGTCGACTACTTCTCCACCTTGTCCTACCTGCCCGGCATCGCCGCCCTGGCTGCCGGCGCCCTCTCCCCACTGGCCACGTTGCTGATTGTGGCCCTGACGTTGCTGGGGATGCTTCCCATGTACCGCAGGGTCGCGCAGGAAAGCCCCCACGGGCAAGGATCGGTGGCAATGTTGGAGAAGCTGCTGCCGTTCTGGCGCGGCAAGTTCTTCGTCCTGCTGCTCCTGGGCTTCGTCGCAACCTCCTGGATCATCACGATCACCCTCTCCGGCGCTGACGCGACCGTCCACCTGCTCGAGAACCCGCTCATCCCCGAGGCCCTCAAGGGCAGCGCCGTCATCATCACCGTGATCCTGCTTCTGATCCTCGGCGGGGTGTTCCTGCTCGGCTTCAACGAAGCTGTAGGTGTGGCGATCCCCCTGGTGGCCATCTACCTGCTCCTCAATGCCGCCGTTGTGGTGGCTGGGTTCCTCCACCTGGCCGCGGATCCGTCGCTGGTCAGCGGCTGGACCGACCGGCTGTTCTCCAGCGGCGGCGGCCCGATCGGGCTGGTCAGCCCTGCCATCATCGCCTTCCCGCTGCTGGTCCTGGGCCTGTCCGGCTTCGAAACCGGCGTCTCCATGATGCCGCTGATCAAGGCCACGGGACGCACACCCGAGGAAGCGATGGCCTCCCGGGTCAAAAACACCCGCAAGCTGCTCACCACGGCCGCCCTCATCATGAGCGTCTACCTCATGTCCACCAGCTTCATCACCACGGTCATGATCCCCGCCAAGGAATTCGAGGAGGGTGGACAGGCCAACGGACGCGCCCTCGCGTTCCTCGCCCACGACCTGTTCGGAGCCGGGTTCGGTACCGTCTACGACATCTCCAGCGCCCTGATCCTCTGGTTCGCCGGCGCGTCCGCCATGGCAGGGCTGATCAACATCGTGCCGCGGTACCTGCCCGCCTACGGAATGGCACCGGAATGGGCCCGCGCGGTCCGCCCCGTGGTGTTGGTCTACACCGTCCTGAGCATCGGCATCACCATCGCGTTCCGCGCCGACGTGAACGCCCAGGCCGGCGCGTACGCCACCGGGATCCTGGCCATGATGGTCTCCGGGGCGGTCGCCGTCACGGTCTCGGCCATCCGGCGCCGGAGCAGGGCCGGGGCCGTAGGCTTCGGCATCCTGACCCTGATCCTGCTGTACGCCCTGGGCGACAACGTCCTCGAAAAACCGGACGGGATCGTCATCTCGGCGTTCTTCATCGCCGGGATCATCGCGGTCTCGCTCATCTCGCGGGTCACCCGCTCCACCGAACTGCGCGTGGATACCATTGAATTCGATGAGGCCGCCCGCCAGTTCATCACAGACTCGATTGCCTTCGACGGCGAGCTGCACATCATCGCCAACAAGAAGCAAAGCGGTGACAAGGCTGAGTACGCCGAGAAGGAGTACGAACAGCGGGGGCTGAACCCGGTTCCGGGCCCAGCCGACGTTATCTTTCTCGAGGTCGAGATCTCCGACCCGTCGGACTTCACGCACACGCTCCGGGTCGAAGGTCTTGAAGTCGAGGGCTACCGGGTGCTTAGGGTGAAATCCCCGGCCGTGCCAAATGCCATCGCGGCGGTCCTGCTGGCGATGCGGAACTCCACCGGCGCGAAACCGCAGTGCTATTTCGAGTGGTCCGAGGGAAGCCCGGTGGCGCACCTGATGCGTTATCTTTTCCTCGGGCAGGGTGACACCCCGCCGCTGGTGCGGGAGATCCTCCGCGAGATTGAACCCGACCAGGCGGCAAGGCCAGGCATTCACGTCGGCTGACGAGCGCGGCGCGGAGGTCAAGCAGGTGTCGGCAGTAGAACGTGAAGGGGGCGCTCCGGCGTCCCCTGCCGGCCGCCGAACCTGGTCAGCTACCTTCAGGGCCGCCCTGACAACCGCTCCTGTCCGGGCCGCCCAGGGAAGGGAACTTAGGAACGGCCTGCCCCGAACCGGGACGCCGAGCTGCCACCGCCAGGCCCGGATCCGCACTTTATTACGCCCGCCACCCCGGTGCAGTGCGAGGTTCAGGGAACGGCAAGAAAGCCAAGGTATCCTCCCCACATGACCACCCGCTTCCAGGCTGCTGTTCCGCGCGCCGCGGCACATGCAAGCAGCTTCGGCCACCTCCTGCCGTACACCCCCGGAGGCCCGGCCCGGCGGGGCAGGACAAGCGCCCACTTCGCGGCGTTGGGGGGATCCCAGGGGTGAACCAGCACGCACCCCGGCACATGAACCAGGACGGGAAAGGACCCGCCCGCAGGACCATCCTCCTGGCAGCCGTGCTGACGTTGTCGGCCGCCGTGCCCGACCTGCAGCCGCAACCAGGGCACCCTTCCGCGGCACAGGACACGTCCGCGGACACCGCCAACGGTCCGGCGGACGGCTCCGCGCCGCTGTCGCATACCGGCTCCGACGGCGACGGGCCGGCATCCAGGACGCCTGCAGGCACCGTGCCCGCCCGGGCACAGATCATCGAAACCTATGCGAAACGCCAGGCCCACTACTGGGGTCTGGAGGCACCCGGCGTCCTAACGCGGCTGCCGCCCGGATCACAGGGCATCGCCCTCACCTTCGACTTTTGCGGCGGTCCCGGCGGCAGCGGTTACGATCAGGTGCTGATTGATACCCTGCGCCAACGGCACGTCCCGGCAACGCTGTTCCTGAATTCGCGGTGGATCACAGCCAACCCGGCCACGGCCCGTCAGCTGGCAGCGGATCCGCTCTTTGAGATCGCCAACCACGGGACGTCCCATAAGCCGTTATCCACCGCCGGCAACACGGCCTACGGCATCCCGGGCACCAGGAACGCGGGGGAAGTCTATGACGAGGTCATACCCAACGACGGCGTCCTGGCCGGCATCACCGGTAAGCGTCCCCGGTACTTCCGCCCGGGCACCGCGTACATGGATGACATCGCCGTGGACATCCTGAATACCTTGGGCGTGAAGCCGGCAGGCTTCAGCATCAATGGCGACGGCGGCGCCACCTATCCCGCCGCCGTCGTCGCCAAAGAAGTGGGAAAGGCCCGGGCCGGAGATGTGGTCATCTGCCATGGAAACCACCCCAACGGCGGAACGGCGGAAGGCGTGAAGCAGGCGGTGGACAAGCTGCTGGCAGCAGGAATCTCCTTCACCCATCTGCCCTGAGCATGCCTCCGGAGCTCCGCCGGCCGGGTAGGTGCTGATCCATACGTTAGCGAACGCAGGACCCCGTCGATGCGCGATGGCGGGCGCCACCTTCCGGGTTTCGCCGGGAACTAATCCGGCCTGCCCACCACCACCTGGGCCGGGCTGTGGGTGACGTAGCCGTTGGCCCAGGAGAACAGCGCCCTGACTTTCTGCTGGAATCCGGGCAGCAGGGCCAGGTGGACCGCCAGCCAGGACACGAACGCCAGTGGGCCCTGCAGTTGCAGGCGGCGGCGCCCCAGCTCCGCGACCGCTGCGCCGCGTCCCACCATGGCCATATACCCCTTGTCCCAGTACCGGAAAGGCTGGCGCACACCGCCGGTAAGGTCTGCATAGATATTGCGGGCCGCCCACTTGCCTGATTGCTGCGCAACCGACCCGAGCTGCGGCAGTTTGTTTCCAGTGGCATCGGTGATGTTGGCGGAGTCCCCCAGCACGTACACGCCGTCAAAATCAGGGACTGTCAGATCGGCCTGCACGTCCACCCTGCCGCCCTTGCCCTGTTTCAGGCCGGACCCGGTAATGATCCGGCCGGCCTGGAGGCCACCGGCCCACACCACCACCCGGCCGGGAATAACGGTGCCGTCCTTGAGGGTCACGCCGTCCGGGCGGACCTCACCAACAGGCTGGCCCATGTGCAGCTGTACGCCCAGCTTGGTCAGGCGGTCCCGCGCATACGCCTGCGACTTTTCGGAGAACGCGGCAAGGACGTTCGGAACCATATCCACCAGGTGGACATGGCACCGGGCAGCCAGCCCCGGCGAGAAGTATTTGGGCACGATGTATTTGACGTTCTCCGCCAAGGCGCCTGCAGTTTCCACACCAGTGGGACCCCCGCCCACCACGACCACGTCGGCTTCCGCCCCGGGCTCGCGGTCAGCTTCGTCCAAAACAGCAGTGATCGCGGCGCTCAGGCGCGTTGCGTCCGCCACCGAGTACAGCGGGTAGGCGTGCTCTTCGGCGCCCGGGGTGTTGAAGAAGTTCGGTACGGCCCCGGTGGCGATGACCAGGATCCTGGCCCGGTAGCTGGAGCCGTCTGCGGTGGTGACGGTGCGGTTGGCCGCATCGATAGACGTCACCTCCGCGGTGAGGACGCGGACATTGTTGACCTTGCGGAACTCCGACCTGAGCGGCCGGGTGACCGCCGAGACGCCAATCTGGGATGCAGCCACCTGGTACAGGAGCGGCTGGAACTGCTGGTAATTGTTGGCATCGAGCAACAGCACCCGGACGCCCTTGCGGCCCAACTCCTCAGCCGCCGTCTTTCCGGCGAATCCGCCGCCAACCACGATGACCTGGTATGAATCGTCCATTCGTGCAACTTACCCCTCCGGGCCGATGAGTAACAGAGTGCCGAGGCCACTGGCAGGGCGGCCGGCGTCCGGCGCCCGCCGGGACCGGACGCCGGCGGGAGCACGGCACCTAAGATGGCGGCATGGAAGACGAAGCCCTGGCGGACATTGCGGACAGGCTGTACGGCGGGACGCTGGACGACTTCATAGCGGCCAGGACCGCCGCTGCGAAGGACGCCGGGCGGCAGGACAAGGAACTGGGGGCAGCGGTCCGCGCCCTGCCGAAACCATCCGTCGCCGCGTGGGCGCTCAACATGCTGGCACGGCACCGGCCGGACGTGCTGGCCGCGCTTCGCGGACTTGGCGAGCGCATGCGGGCAGCGCAGAACTCGCTGGATGCGCCCGCCCTGCGCGAACTGGGCCGGGAGCGCCGCACCATGCTGGCTGACGCCGTCGACGCTGCCCGGTCTGTGGCCCAGGAGCAGGGCCGCTCCATCAGCGACGCGATGGCCGCCGACGTTGAGGAGACCCTGCGGGCACTGACGGCAGACGAGCGTGCGGCGGCTGCGGTGGGCAGCGGCCGGCTGCTGAAAGTCCTGTCAGCCGACGGCATCAACGACGTCGACCTGGACGGGGCGGTGGCCCTCCCCGGGCTGCTCCCGGCCGCGCCGGCCACCGCCCGCGCAAGTGCTCCCCCGGCTCCAAAGACGAAAACGGAGGCGCAGGCAGCGGGGCCAAAGGCAACAGCGGCAAAGACACGCACGACGGCGGAGCACTACACCCAGCCAAAGCCCGCCAAGCCCCGGCTTGAGGCAGTGCGGCAGACTCCCCGGCCGGCCTCGCCGCCGGCGCTGGAAAGGGCCAGGGCCGCGCTGGCCGAGGCCCAGGCCGCTGAAGAGGAGGCCTCCCGGCTCGCGGGCGAGCTGCAGGACCGGGAGGAGCAGACACGTGCGGAAATCGCGTTACTGCAGCAGGAAACGGCTGAGCTTCGAAACCGGCTCAAGGCCGCCGAGGAAAGCCTGGACCGTTCCCGGAAGCGGCTCGCCGCCACCACCGCAGAAGCGAAACAGGCGGTCCGGGCGGCCGACAAAGCCAGCCGCACGGCCATGCTGGCACAGGAACGCGTACTCCGCCTGGCCAGCACCTGAGGGGCGCCAACTACTTGGCATGCCCTCTCGCCCCGGGCATCGGCGGGACCTACTGTGGAGCTATGGACGCCGCAGCAGCACACGCCTTTGCGATCCCGCCGGTATCGGTTCACCGTCCCACCACGGCCGTGGAAGACGCCGTCACCCTCGCGGCCGGCGTCTGGCTCCTCACGGGGACCTACGTTGACGGCTGGGCGCACAACAACCTCCGCGGCCTGGAGACGTTCTTCACACCGTGGCACGCGATCCTCTACTCAGGCTTCGCCGCCTGCGCCCTCTGGATCGGCGCCTTGACCTGGCGCCGGCACGCCCCGGGGACGAGGTGGCGGGAAGCAGTCCCTGCCGGCTATGGGGCAGCCTCCGCCGGCGTACTCCTCTTCCTTGCTTCCGGGCTGGGCGACTTCGCCTGGCATTCGGTGTTCGGCATTGAGCAGAACATCAGCGCCCTGTTCAGCCCGTCCCACCTGGGTCTGGCTACCGGCGGCTTCCTCATTCTTGGTGCACCTTTCTCGGCAGCGTGGCACTCACCTGCCCGGCCGTGGGCCCGGCTGGTGCCGGCGTTCGTGAGCGCGATGCTCGCCGGCATGGTTGCAGCTTTCATCCTGCAGGAGTTTGCGGTCTTCTCCCGCCATGGCCTCATCCAGACGTACTCCGGCCCCGCCGGGACCCAGCCGGCGGTGACGGGTCCAACGTCGTCGAGCATCATGGTCTCCTTGGCGACATTCCTGGTCTCGACGTTCGTGCTCTTCGTTCCCATCCTGTTGCTGTCGCTGCGGTGGCGGCTGCCGGCCCTGGTGCCGGCGGCGATGGTGCTGGTCCCCTCCGCAGCCCTGCAGATCATGGTGGCCCTGCGGGATGCCTGGCTGTTGCCGGCTGCCCTGGCCGGTTCACTCCTGGTAGGAGTGGTGTGGGCGGCGGCGCGGCCGGTCCCGGACAGTCCCGCGCGGCTCCTGACCGCGGCAGGCCTCTCACCTGTCGTCTTCTGGGCCCCCTATTTCGCTACTGTGGCGCTTCACGACCGGGCGCTCAGCTTCCCGCCCGAGATATGGAGCGGAACCCTCACATGGAGCGGGCTGGCAATGCTGTCCGTGGCCGCACTCGTGCTGAAGGTGCGGGCCACCGGCGCCGCAGTCCCGGATCCACGGGCCCTTTAGCCCGCCAGGTGCGCGGCCTGGCTTCAGCCGGGTTGGCAAATCCCAACAACACGCGGCGCTGCTTCCGGTGAATGTCAGACCCCGGTTGCACACTGGATTTATGGAAAACCAAGCCGTACAGGAATTTCACGTAACGTACTTCGACGCCGACTGCGGCCGGGCCCGCTCCGAGTATTTTGACACCCTCGAAGAGGCCGAGCGCTTCGCCTCCCGGCACTGCCACGGCGAAGACAGCTGGGCCGTGGTGGACGCCGTCACCGTGGAGCACGTCCGAATCGCCGCCTGACCGGTTCAGCCAAAAACCCCCGCGGTCCACGGCCCAGGCCAGCCGCGGCCCAGCTCCGCCAACCAGGGTGCAAACCAGGCAGGACAGCCACGCCGGTTACGGGCGCCAGCCTCGCATTAAAGCCGTCAGCCCGCGCTGCCTGGCGGTTGCCGGCAGCACGGGCTGACGTTGGTTCGGCGGAGGTCCCCGGCCGGTTGGGCCGGCACCGCCGGTCGCGGGTTACGCGAAGTCGGAGACCGCGGGATCGGGTCCGATGCGGCCCTCGCCGCCGGCGGTGCGGTCCAGGTTGTTGATGGCTTCAACGTCCCCGGCGTCCAGGGAAACCTCGAGTGCCGCGAAGTTCTCCTTGATGCGGGACTCAGTCACGGACTTGGGGATGACCACGTTGCCGATGGCCAGGTGCCACGCAATGACCACCTGGGCGGGAGTCGCCTGGTGCTTGGCAGCGATCGACGCAACAACAGGGTCCTGCAGCAGTTCCCCGCCCTGGCCCAACGGGGACCATGCCTGGGTCAGGATGCCTTTTTCTGCTCCAAATTCCCGCAGTTCACGCTGGCTGAAGTAGGGGTGCAGTTCGATCTGGTGGATGGCCGGAACCACTCCGGTTTCATCGATCAGGCGCTGCAGGCCCTCGGCGGTGAAGTTGGAGACACCGATGGACTTGACCCGGCCGCGCTTCTGGAGTTCGATCAGCGCCTTCCACGTGTCCACGTACTTGTCCTGCTTGGGCTGCATCCAGTGGATCAGGTAGAGGTCCAGCGTTTCGAGGCCAAGCCGGTCCATGGATTCCTCGAAGGCGGCGAGGGTGGATTCGTACCCCTGGTCCGCGTTCCACAGCTTGGTGGTGATGAAGATCTGTTCCGGTGACAGGCCGGAGCCGGCGATTGCACGGCCAACGCCTGCCTCGTTGCCGTAGATCTTCGCCGTGTCGATGTGCCGGAAGCCGGCTTCGAAGGCCTGGCGGACAACCTTTTCAGCCACGCCGTCCTCAACCTGCCACACACCATAGCCGAGCTGGGGGATCGTGTTTCCGTCGTTGAAAGTCAAGGTAGGTGAAGAAGTCATTTCTTCATCCTGCCAAACGTCCCCCGCTTCAGGCTCCCGTTTGGTTCAATGTCAGCCACACGCGTAACCGCGATATTTACGTCCCAAACCGGGAATATTTGCGCGGCACCGGTCCAGCTACTCCCCGCGAAGCTGCCTCTCGGCGTCGTTCACCTGCTGGAACACCGCCTCAGCCCGGCGCCGGACCGACACCGCACCAACCGGTACCGGCCCCACGGCGAGCCGCAGCATTGCCGCCGCCTCAGCCGTGGTGGCCAGCGAATTGCCCGCCTTGGAGAGGGACCTGTGGACGTCTGCAAGGCCGGCCGGTATGTCCAGGCCGTCACTGGGCGCACGCCGCTGCGCTTCCATGCATACCGTCCGGACACGCTGCAGGAGGCCGGCCAGTTCGTTGGCGATATCCACCAGTTCCCCGTACAGCTGGTCGTCCTCCACCCCTTCGAGCACCTGGTGGAAGCGGTCAAGTCCCCGCTGGAAGCGGTCGTGCGCGCGGCGCCACAACCCCTTGCCCAGTTCAACATCATCCTTGCGCCCCTGCCGTGCGGCGCTGAAAAAGCCCAAGCGGAGCCTACAGGTACTGCCCGGGACCGTGGTCCGGTTCGTCACGCTGGTTGGGCCGTGCCTGCGCCCCCGGCCGTGCTCCGGCCGGGGCGCGCTGCGGCTCGCCGTTTTCGCCGATGACGACGCCGGGCGCAATCATGGTGCCTGGCGGCAGCTGACGCAGCTGCAGCTGCGCGGCGGCGTGTTCGCGGGCGGCGTTCTGCGCCGCGATGGCGGTCTGGATCCCGTGGAACAAGCCCTCAAGCCAACCCACCAGCTGCGCCTGGGCGATCCGGAGCTCGGCGTCGGAGGGCGTGGCGTCGTCCGAGAAGGGCAGGTTGATCCTGTCCAGTTCTGCCACCAGCTCCGGCGCAAGCCCGTCCTCCAGCTCCTTGATGGAGCGGGCGTGGATGGCGGCCAGCCGGCCCCGAGCAGCGTCGTCAAGCGGCGCGGACTTCACCTCTTCGAGAAGCTGGCGGATCATGGTGCCGATCCGCATCACCTTGGCAGGCTCGTCCACCAGATCCTGCAGGCTGCTGCCCCTGGGCTTGCCGTCCGCGGCGGACGGAATCTGCACGGGGTCCTGGGTGTCGTCAACGGGAGTGCCTTCTACCGGGAGGTCCTCAGCTGCCTGAGTGTCGTTGGGATCGCTCATGCGTTCATACTCTCACGGCCCATCCGCCCGGAGTCCACCCGTGAACGCCTGTGGCGGGCTTGTCCGCTGCCGGCTCAATCAGCAGGCCCAATCAGCAGCACCTGCCCTGCGGGTTGTTGTCCTGGCGGTCCGTACGGTCCCGCCAAAACTCGCGTTCGCTGAGGGGCTCCTCCTGGTGCCCGGCTGCCCTGTGGTGCTCGAGGTACTTGGTGTAGGCGTCCGCGCCCATGACGCCGCCCAGGTAGCGGGCGAACCCGCGGAAGCCATTGGCCACCAAAGCCACACCGGCGCCCATCAGTGCCTGGCCCGTTCAAGCCGTGCGTCTGCGGGCACCCTGTCCCACTCGGCTGCCAACTCACGTTCGGCCGTCGTCGGCACCAGTCCGGCGGGGGCGAAGACGCGCGAGGGAACCGCCGGGTCCTCGTTGTCCGTGGTGGCAGTGCCGGCCGCCCTGTCACGGAATGCCTTGACCGTGGCCAGCACCGCCGTGGCAATCACGATGATGCTCAGCACCACGAAGATCACGGACAGCCAGCCCTGGATGGCCGTGTTGCGGACCACAGCTTCCATGGCGGCCACGGTCTTGGCGGTACCGAACTCGGTCTTGCCGTCCGCCAGCGCCTTGCTGAAGGCGGCGTTGTTCGCGAAGTACCCCACGGCAGGGACGGGCGAGAAGATCTTCAGGTAGCTGGCGGTGATGGTGACCACGGCGGCGAAGGCCAGCGGCAGGGCAACGATCCACAGGTACTTGAAGGTGCCGCGCTTGGCGACGATGGCCAGGCATACAGCCAGCGCGATGGCGGCCAGGAGCTGGTTGGCGATGCCGAACAGCGGGAACAGGGTGTTGATGCCGCCCAGCGGATCGGTCACGCCCATCAGCAGCACGGCACCCCAGGCAGCCACCATGATGGCCGTGCAGAGCCAGGCCCCGGGCCGCCAGGAGGCTTCCTTGAACTTGGGGACGAAGTTGCCGATCGAGTCCTGCAGCATGAAACGTGCAACGCGGGTGCCGGCATCCACGGCGGTGAGGATGAAGAGCGCCTCGAACATGATGGCGAAGTGGTACCAGAACGCCATCATGGCCGTCCCGCCGATGAACTGCTGCATGATGTGCGCCAGCCCCACGGCCAGCGTGGGTGCGCCGCCGGTGCGGGAGACGATGCTCTGCTCCCCAACGTTGGCGGCGGTTTCGCTGAGCAGGCCGGGGGTGATGTTGACGCCGCTCAGGCCCAGGCCGTTGACCCAGGTGGCTGCCGTTTCCACGGTGCCGCCCGTCAGCGCCGTGGGGGCATTCATGGCGAAGTAGAGGCCGCGGTCGATCGAGATGGCTGCCACCAGCGCCATGATGGCCACGAAGGATTCCATCAGCATGCCGCCGTAGCCGATGTACCGGGTCTGCCGTTCCTTCTCCACCAGTTTGGGGGTGGTGCCGGACGAGATCAGGGCGTGGAAACCGGACAGCGCACCACAGGCGATGGTCACGAACAGGAAGGGGAACAGTGCGCCGGAGAACACGGGCCCGTTCTCGCGGCCGGCGAATTCGCTGAAGGCCGGGACGGTGATTTCGGGCCGGACCACGATGATGGCCAGCGCGAGCATCACGATCACGCCGATCTTCATGAAGGTGGAGAGGTAGTCGCGCGGAGCCAGGAGCAGCCATACGGGCAGGATCGCAGCAATGAAGCCGTAAACGATCAGGCCCCAGGCGATGGTGACCTTGTCCAGGTGGAACACGGTGGCGCCCCATTGGGTCTGCGCCACCAGGCCGCCGCCGATGATGGCCGCCATCAGGAGGACGAAGCCGATGATCGAGACCTCCATGACCTTGCCGGGGCGCAGGTAACGGAGGTAGACACCCATGAACAGGGCGATGGGGATGGTCATGCCCACCGAGAACACGCCCCACGGGCTTTCGCCCAGGGCATTAACGACGACGAGCGCCAGGATGGCCACGATGATCACCATGATGAGCAGGGTGGCGATGAGGGCGGCCGTGCCGCCGATGACGCCAAGTTCCTCGCGGGCCATCTGGCCCAGCGACCGGCCGCCGCGGCGCATGGAGAAGAACATGACCAGGTAGTCCTGGACGGCCCCGGCAAGGACGACGCCGAGGATGATCCAGATGGTGCCGGGCAGGTAGCCCATCTGCGCCGCGATGACCGGCCCCACCAGCGGGCCGGCGCCGGCAATGGCGGCGAAGTGGTGGCCGAACAGGACGTTGCGGTCGGTGCGGACGTAGTCCTTGCCGTCTGCCTTGTATTCGGCAGGGGTGGCGCGCCGGTCGTCAGGCTTGGTGATGTAGCGCTCGATCACCTTCGAGTAGAAGCGGTACCCGATGAGGTAGGTGCAGACGGAGGCAAAGACGAACCAGATGGCGTTGACGGTTTCCCCGCGGACGATCGCCAGCATGAACCAGGCCACCCCGCCGAGGAGGGCGATTGCTGCCCAGAGCGCGATCTTGCCTGGCGTCCACCTCCGGTCTTCGGCGTCGAGCCGTGCCTCGTCCACAGCGGGCGGGGGAAGATTCGGGTCAGTCGCCAACCCGCCCTCCGCCCGGGATCCGTTGTTCCGCTGGTCAGGCATTCCGGCCATGTCTCCTCCTTGAGAGTTTTCCCTCGTTTGCTACTGGGCACCCTACCAACGCCGATCCTGCCAAAAGGGTCCGACGGCGGCGCGGCGCCGGCCTGTGCGGCGAGCGGCGGCAGTCCGGCGCTGAATGAGCGGTGACGGACGTACGACGGCGGGCTGCGGCAAAAGCGAAGGCTCCCGTCCGGATTCCGGACGGGAGCCTTCGCCCTTCGCATGGCGGCAGGGACGGTCAGGCGTGGGCGTAGGTGAGGCAGTCGGCGTTGTCGGCTCCCGGCCCGACGTGCACCTCCGGGGCGTTGCACATCAGGTGGTCGTTGTGGACGCACTCGGCCCGCTGGCAGGCTCCCACGTCGGCGAGGACCTTGGGCAGGCCGCCGTGGATGCCGGTCTCGATGAACGTGGCACAGGATGCGTGGTCCTGGCTTCCCCCCACGGTGATGGCATGGGCCGTGCAGCCTTCATGGTCGTTGAATGAACAACGGGTGACACTGCAGTCGGCAACATGGGTCGTCATGAAGTTCCTCCGTAAGTTCCACCGCCCGGGCGGGCGGCTCGTGCACCTACGGTAGGCCTGATCCCGGTGATCAAAAAGACCCAATACTTTGACCTAATGCCCCTCCGCCAGGCTGCGCCTGGACAGGGGCAGCCCGGACCGGGTGAAGGCCCAGGCGAGCGCTGCCGCCGTCAAGGGCACTGCCACCAGCAGCGCGGACAGGTGCAGCCAGGGAACCTCGAGGGCTGTCCGCATGTCCGTGGAAAGGACCAGCAGGACCGCTGGCACCGTTCCTGCCAGCGTCCCCAGAACGGCTCCAACGCCGCTGGTGAACAGTCCCTGCGACCCGGCAAGGGCCTTGCGCAGCCTTGGCGAGGCCCCGACGCCGGCGAGGACCGCATGGTCCTTCCGGGCATCAGCCATGGAGAGTCCTGTCGTAATGCCCGCCGCGCTGAAGGTGATCAGCGCAGCCGCGGCCACGATGGACCAGGTGATCCACTGGCTTACCTGCGAAACGCCCGGTTCCGCCTGGAAAGTCATGCCCGGCTGCCCGTAGACGGCGGCGGCCGCAGCGGAGGCCGCATCTGCCTCAGCCTCGGAGGGGTAGGCAGAGAGCTGCACGAGCAGTCCGGCCGGGGCCGCGCGGAGGTCCAGGCGTTCGGCGGTTTCCGGCGAGACAACGCCGTAGTAGGGCACCGCGACAGCCGGTTCAAGCACTGCCGCGGCAAGGGAGTCGCTCCTGACGGTTGAGGGGACGGTGCCCGGCCCCGAGGATGCCGGCTCTTGGGTCCGTACGTCCTTTCCCTCGAGCAGTACCCTTCCATCACTGACGAACACCGGGTTCGTCACCACCATCCCGCCGGCGTCCAGCACCGCCGTTGCCTCGGCGGTGGCGCTGCGGCCCAGCGCCGCCCGGATCTCCTCGCCGCCGCCCACCAGGATGGCCCGGCCGGACGGTTGTTCGCTGACCATGGAACCGCGGCACCGCCAGTCGCCCGGGTCCAACACCCTTCCCTTGGGAGTCCTCGGGCATTCATTTGCCTGCGGCCTGGCAAGCGAAAACAGCAGGCAGTTTGACGTATCCGTGCGCGCCGGCAGTCCGGGATCAGCCGGGCCCTCGGGGCAGTTGCGCAGGCTCTCCGGCGCCGTGATCACGTGCGTCGATTCGACGGTGCCCAGGGCATCTGCCACCGCAGAGGAGAGCTTAGGGACATCCACCCGGACGGCCGGCTTCCTGCTGCCATCGGCCGACGCCGGCGGGTCCACCACCAGCGGCAGGTACGCCTGGTTTTCCAGGGCGCCCCAGTAATGTGATTCCCGCATCCCTGCCTGCTGGCTGGCGGAGAGCACCAGGGCGGCGCTTGCCAGGGTGGCGGCGGCGAGTACCGCGGCCACCGCGGGAACGCTGCGCCCGCGGTTCCGGGCCGAATCACGGGCCGCCATCCGGAGTGACAGCGGCATCCACTGGATGCGGGAGGTCAGGCGGAGGACCAGCCAGCCGGTCAGCAGCACCAGGGCAACAACCGCCAGCACGGCGCCGAGGATGAGCACCGTGACCACCAGCGGCAGTTGCTCCGCCAGCCGGTCCGGATCGTTGGTGGACCGTCCCAACAGCCAGCCCGCCGCCAACAGCCCGGCAGCGAGTACCAGCACCCCGGCGCCGGCCAGGGGTGCCCGCCGCGGCTTCGCGGAGGGTGCCCGGCCGGCTTTGAGGGCACCCAGCACCGCCTGACGGGAAACCTGGCGGGCAGGTACCATCGCCGCGATGGTGCAGGATGCCAGCCCCATGGCCATGGCGGCGAGTGTCAGCAGGAAATCCGGATGCAGCCCTGCCAGCCGTGCCGAGCCGTGCAACCGGACCACGTGGACGACGACGGCAGCGGCTCCCAGCCCCACCGCGGCTCCGGCGGCAACGGCAACGCCGCCCAGCCAGAGTCCACCCGCGGTGACAACAGCGCGGATGGCGGGGCCTTCCGCACCCGAGGATGCCAGCAGTGCCAGCTCACGCACCTGCTGCCTGGCGCCCACGGCGAAGGCAGCACCGGCCAGCAGGCCCACCTCCAGCAGCGCCAGGGCGCCGATCAGGCCGAACCCGGCGTAGACGGCCACCGCTTCCGTGGAATCATCCCGGGGCACGGAACCGGCAACGGTCCGTTCCTCCCGGGACGGCGGGTCCAGCACCACGCTGCGGGACAGCACGCCCACGCCTTTACTGTTGGCTTCCATGACCTGCGGCCAGGTGACCGGCTCCGGACCCACCAGGTAGTAGGACACGGACTGGCGGGTCTGCGGTCCCTTGGCAAGGTCAGAGGGTACCTGTCCTGCCTGCAGGTACAGGAAGCTGGTGCCGTCCGGGAGGCCGGCATCGCGAATGGTGCCCACCGGCACGAAGGTGCCTGCCGACGTCGTAAATTCCTGTCCGAAAGTGAGGTGGAAGCGCGTCATCAGCCCGGGCGACGCCAGCACCTCCGTGCCGTCGCGCGGGGGCCGGCCCGCCAGGAGGCTGAACTTTCCGGTGAAGGCCGGATTGAGGGCATCCACTTCGCGGCCCTGCAGCGAAACAAGTGCTTCCCCCACGCCGGTGGTCAGCTGGAGCAGGCGTTGCGGCAGCACATCGTAGCCCGCGGGAATGGCGTCAAGCGGGTCGGTCCGCCGGAATTCAGGATCGAACCGGCCGGTGCTGGAGGCGACCACACCGTCATTGAGCGGGTCCTGGAGGGAGTCCGCGCTGGGAACGGGCAGGACGCTGAACCTGGCCTGGGTGTTTCCCAGTTCGTAGGTGACGATTTCACCCGGCGTCCGCTGTGAGCTCTGGTAGAGGGTGGCGGCACCCGTCATCCCGGCCACGGGCAGCATGATGAGCAGGATGATGAGGAGGGACCGCCCCTTGTGGCGGGTGATGTCCCGGCGCGCCAGCCGCAGGGCAACCCGAAGGCTGCTCCGGCGGCTTGTGGGCGCCGGAGCAAGGTCCACCGGCATCAGAGACCGGCCTGGGTGAGCAGCATGGTGGGATCGTGCATGGCGGCGGCCTGGTCGATGATCCGCCCGTCCCGAAGGAAAACCACGCGGTCCGCCCAGGCGGCGTGCCTGGCTTCGTGGGTGACGAGCATGACGGCCGCTCCGGCGTCGGCACGGGCCCGCAGGACCTCCATGACCCCTTGGCCCGTTGTCGAATCCAATGCACCTGTAGGTTCATCGGCCAGGATCAGCCGCCGCTGGCCCACGATGGCCCTGGCGATCGCGACGCGCTGCTGCTGGCCGCCGGACATCTGGTCCATGAACCGGTCCGCCAGTTCGGGAATCCCCACTTGCCGCAGCGCATCGGCGGACTGCCGGTGCGCTTTCCTGGTGGAAGTTCCGTCCAGTTCCAGCGGCAGCGCCACGTTCTCCGCGGCGGTCAGCGTGGGAACCAGGTTGAAGTCCTGGAAGACGTACCCCACGGCCCGGCGGCGCAGCCGGGCCAGTTCGTTCAGGCCCAGCCCGGCCAGCGGCGTGGACTCAACGTAGACAGCGCCCGACGTCGGCCGGTCCAGTCCGCCGGCAATGGCCAGCAGGGAGGACTTGCCGGAGCCCGACGGGCCCATGACCGCGACGAACTCCCCTGCTGAAATGGTGAGGTCAACGTCGCGGAGGGCGGCGACCGCCGTCGCGCCGTGCCCGAAAGTCCTTCCCACCCTGGCGAGTTCAACGACCTGCTGCGGCCCCTGCACGCTCACCGGCGGATGTCCGCGTTGAGCGGGGTGTCTTCCGTGGCCCCGTTGGAGGCTTTCCGGGCTCCACTTGCCGCCGTGGCCTGCGCCTGCTGGACCATCCTGGCCTCGCAAAGGTCCAGCCAGCGGACTTCCGCTTCGGTCTGGAAGATCAGTGAATCGAGCACCAACAGCCAGGCAGTATCCGTGGCCCGCTGGTTTGCCGCCGTATCGCGGCGCGCCCTGGTGTAGTCCTGCAGGGCGCGGATGGACGCCACGCGCTGGGCCTGGATGATGGCCTGGACATCGACCCCGGGCAGGGTAACGGCGAGCGCAAGCTTGATGGCGAGCTCGTTGCGTGGTGGGCTGTTCCGCTCCACGGGGGCGGCAAACCAGTTCCGCACCTCGTCCTTGCCGGCAGGGGTGATGCTGTACACCACGTGCCCTTCGCCGTCGTCGCCCTCCTTAGCCACCAAGGCATCGCGCTCCAGCCGGTCAAGCGTGGTGTACACCTGCCCGATGTTCAGCGGCCACGTGGCCCCGGTGCGGTTCTCGAACTCGACCCGCAGCTGGTAGCCGTAGCGCGGCTGGTCCTGCAACAGGGCAAGGAGGCTGTGGCGAATGGACATTGTGCTCCCCCGGGCTGGTTCCAACCGGTATGCACGAGCCCCCAAGACCCGTGCATACCGCGTATAGGCAGCCTAGCCCCGACTGACGCCCCGGCGCAATACCGGGTATGCAACCGAGGGTTCCTACATGACCAGGAGGACCTTGCCCACGTGGTCGCCGCTGTCGAAATAGCGGTGGGCTGCCGCAACCTGGTCCAGCGGGAAGGTCTTGGCGACCAGCGGACGGATCCGGCCGTCAGCCACCAGCGGCCACACGGCGTCCCGCACCGCAGTCATGATGGCACCCTTTTCCGCTACCGGCCGGGGCCGCAGGGCGGTGGCCACCACGGCTGCCCGCTTCTTCAGCAACAGGCCCAGGTCCAGCTCCCCCTTGGTGCCGCCTTGCAGGCCGATCACCACCAGGCGCCCGTAGTCGGCCAGGGCCTCCACGTTCTGCTTGAGGTACTTGGCCCCCACCACGTCCAGGATGACGTCCGCCCCGTAGCCATCGTTCTGCCGCCGCAGGCTCTCCGGGAAGTCCTCCTCGGCGTAGTTGATGGCGATGTCAGCACCAAGGAACGCCTTGGCGGTGCCCACCTTCTCGTCAGTGCCGGCAGTCGTGGCCACCTTGGCGCCAAAGGCCTTGGCAAGCTGGATGGCCATGGTGCCGATCCCGCCGGTGGCGCCGTGGATGAGGACGGTCTCCCCCGGCTGCAGCTGCGCCGTCATGATCAGGTTCGAATAGACCGTTGCGGCCACTTCCGGCAGCGAGGCCGCTGTGACCAGGTCCACCCCGTCCGGCACCCGCAATACCTGCTCGGCCGGAACCGCCACCTGCTGGGCATAGCCGCCGCCGGCCAGCAGGGCCACCACCTTGTCCCCCAAAGAAAATGGCTTGCTGACGCCGGGGCCAAAGCCTGCGATCCGGCCCGAAACTTCCAGCCCGGGGATCCCGGAGGCACCGGGAGGCGGCGGGTAGAAACCCCGGCGCTGCTGGACATCGGCCCGGTTCAGGCCCGCAGCCACCACGTCAATGAGCACTTCGCCCTGGCCAGGCACCGGCGCATCCACGTCCCGGACTTCCAGCACTTCCGGGCCGCCCGGTTCCGATATGTAGACGGCTTTCATGGACCTCTCCCGTTCCTGACTCAAATCCTGGCTGCAACAAGTGTGCACCGGGCACCTTCCCGCTCCTGTTTTGTTGCAGGCAAGTGCCTATGAAACACTACTAGCTGAGGAAGGTTGTCCGAGCGGCCGAAGGAGCTGGTCTTGAAAACCAGTGTGCGGTAACCCCGTACCAAGAGTTCGAATCTCTTACCTTCCGCACTGGAAACCCCTGGCAGCCGGCACCGGCCGCCAGGGGTTTTGTGTTTTGGGCGCTGCTGCCTTACCGGTCAAGCGTGACAGGGCGTTCGGGTCAGCGTCGCAGGATGGCTGCCGCGATCTCATCTGCATCCCTGAGGGTGCGCTGGCCGCTGCGGTAGGCGGGGCTGCCCGGCTGGAGGGCTTCGGCCGCGATGGCCGTGCCCCACTGGGTGGAGGACAACTGGAGGCCCAGCACGTACAGGTTTTCCGTCACGGACCCGTTGGAGGCAAGTGGGCGGTACGGGTGGGGCTCCACGTCCAGGCCCGTGGACTCGACGGGGGCACCTTCTGCCGTCATCATGAGCCGTGGACGCACCAGCCCATCGGACAGCATCTGCTCCAGGACCGGCGAATCATTGGCCGACACCCTGTTGCCCGGCGCAAGGGCCTCCACCATGGTCCGTGCCAGGACCGGCGGACCGGCAACCCACGGCGAGGAAGCCGTGAACATCGCGGACTGCCGGTCCACGCCGAACTTGGGGTCGGGTCCAACGAAGCTGACCACCCCTGCCCTGGCCAGTGCGGCGAGCTGTTCGGCGCGCAGCGCCGGCGGCCCGCTGGCAAGGCCTTCCACGAAGGATTCAAACCAGCCGCGCAGCCCGGCGACCCATGATTCATCGGTGATGCCGCCGTCGGCCACCGCCGTTTTGAGGAGGGCCCGCCCGTGGTGCAGGGCGCCGATGGCCATCTTGACGGGGTCGTCCTCGCCGAGCGCGGACCGGCGTGCATCGTCCAGCAGGAACTCCACCACGGCGGCATCGTGCTCACGCCGGGACGCGAAGGAGCGCCCCGCCAAGGGGGCCGCGAGGCCCGGTAGGTCCAGCCGGTGCCGCGGACCAACGTGGACGGCCAGGACGCTTTCCACGGCGTCTTCCCAGTTGGCGGCGCTGTGGGCGTGCGGCTGCAGGGCTTCCTCCAGCGCTGCCAGGAAAGCCGCCGCATCGGGGACAGCCCCTGGCTGCGAGCGCACCAGGGTTGCGTAGTACGCCCAGAGGGCATCGCGGTGCAGCAGGGGCCACAGGTCGTGGTCGAACGAGGGCCGGATTCCGGCCTTGGCCAGCCGCTCCAGGGCGGCTTCGGTGAGGTAGCGGAGCGTGATGGAGGTGGCGTAATAGCCGTTGAGGGCTGCTTTTGCACGGTAGGGGGTTCCGCGCCGGGACGCCGCGATGATCAGGGGTTCCTGGCCGGACGGTTCGTACTCCAGGCGGCTTCCCGTGGAGACGAACTTTCCGCCGCGGCCTTCGGTGAGTTGCCCCATCGTGTCGAAGAAGTTCAGGCCCATCCCGCGGACCAGCACGGGTTTCCCCGCGGGAATCCGTGTCCAGTCCACGTCTGCGGGCACGGCAGGGGGAAAGTACTGCAGGCCCAGCTGCTCGGCCGCGGCGTGCAGGCCGCGCTGTTCCGGATTCAGCCGCGACGGGATGTGCCCCAGGGCGAGCACCACTGCGTTGGCGCGGAGGGCAGCCCCGGTGGCCAGGCCGACGTCGAACATTCCGTCCCCCACCGGACGCACGGACACAGCCGACGTTTCGTGGAATTCGACCGTGACGCCGTCGGGAGCTTTGGCCAGCAGCTCCTCCAGCATGCACTTCAGGTAGCGGCCGTACAGGGCGCGGCTGGGGAAGTCATTGGACCCCAGCACCGCCAGTTCCGCCCGCTCCTCACCGGTGAGGGCCGGCAACGGATGCCGCTGCTGCCGGGCACGCCACTGGTCGAACGTGGTGCCGGCCACGGGCGCCGGCAGCGACGGTTCCTGGGGAACCAGCGTGGGGTAGAAGGATTGCGTATTCATGAGGAACAGCCGTGACTGGCCGGGCTGCCACACGTGCCCCGGGCCCGCCGGGTAGGGGTCAACCACGTCGATGTGCAGCTGTGCAGGGCCTCCGGCCGCGGCGGCGTGGGCGAGCAGCCGCTCGAGCACGCTGGTGCCACGGGGGCCGCCGCCGATGATGACGGCCCGGTTGCTCTGCGATAATTCCACGGCATCCAGCGTACGGGCTGGAAGCGGAGGATGTGCCGGACGCTTGACTTGCCAGCCTCGGGGGATGTTGTTTGGATGGGGCGCATGACCACCACAGCAGCTGATCAAGCCTCCGCTCCCGGCCCCGGCCAGGACACCTCCGGCACCGCATCCCAGGGAACTGCGCCCGTGCCCGTCGACGAGAATGTGTGGCTGGAGGACATCTACGGCGAGGAACAGCTGGCCTGGGTCAGGGAGCAGAACTCCCGGACCGAGGACCTGCTGGAGGACGCCGGGTACGCCGAACTGGAGACCAGCATCCTGGAGGTCCTGGACTCCACGGACCGGATTGCCATGGTGGGCAAGCGGGGCGAGTGGTACTACAACTTCTGGAAGGACAGCCAGAACCCCAAGGGCCTGTGGCGGCGGACCACCTGGGAGAGCTACCTCACCGATTCCCCCGATTGGGACGTCCTGCTGGACGTGGACGAGCTGTCCCGGACCGAAGGCGAAGAGTGGGTGTTCCACGGCGCCACGTTCCTGCGCCCCGCGGCCGGAGCCCCCTACCGGCTGGCGCTGCTGGCCCTGTCCCCCGACGGCGGCGACGCGAACCGCTACCGCGAGTTCGACGTCGAGGCGCGCGGCTTCGTTGACCCCGCCCGGGGCGGGTTCGACCTGCCGACGGCGAAGGGCAACGTGTCGTGGCTGGATGCCGACACACTCCTGGTTTCCTCCACCGCGGAAGGCCTGCCCAAGACCGCGTCGTCCTACGCCCGCACAGCGGTGACCCTCAAACGCGGCGGTTCCCTGGCCGCTGCCCCGCGCCTTTTCGACGTGCCGGAGGACCACATGATGGCCGTCGCGGCGCACGATTCCACACCCGGATTTGAGCGCACCTTCGCTGTTGACTACATCGACTTCTTCAACCGGACCAACTTTGTGCTCCGGGACGGTGACTGGACGCCGATCGATGTGCCCACCGACGTCAACGTCAGCGCGCACCGGGAATGGCTGCTCTTCCGCCCGCAACAGGACTGGGTCCTCGACGGAACCACCTACCCCTCCGGCGCCCTGCTCGCCGCAAACTTCGAGGACTACCTCGCCGGGAGCCGGCAGCTCACCGTGCTGTTCACCCCCGATGACCACACATCGCTGCAGTCCTGGAGCTGGACCCGCAGCTTCCTGCTGCTGAACCTGCTCAGGGACGTTTCCTCGGAAATCCGGGTCCTGGATCCATCCAGGCCCGCCGGCACCACGGACTGCGGCTGGGCGGCCACCCTCCTTGACGCCTGCCCACCGCTGCATGACGTGAATGCCTACGCCGTGGACGACGAGGACGACGGACCAGCCGACGGCGGCGCCGGCGACGACTTCTGGCTCGTCGCCACCGGTTTCACCACCCCCACCACGCTCATGCGCGGCACCCTGGAGCACCACAGCGCCGGGACGTCCGGCGTGGGGGGCCGGCATGCGGCAATCAAGGCCTCGCCGTCGTTCTTTGCCGACACTGACTATGAAGTGGAGCAGCACTTCGCAGTGTCCGACGACGGCACCCGGGTTCCGTATTTCCAGATTGCTCCGCGGGGGCTGGCTTTGGACGGGCAGAACCCCACCCAGCTGTCCGGCTACGGCGGGTTTGAGGTTTCGCGGACGCCGGCCTACAGCGGCACGGTGGGCCGGGCATGGCTGGAGCGGCGGACCACGCTGTCCGGCGGCGACGGCGGGAAGGCGCCCCACTCCCGCGGCGGAGTGTACGTGGTGGCGAATATCCGGGGCGGCGGGGAGTACGGGCCCGCCTGGCACCGGGCGGCACTGAAGGAAAACCGGCACCGGGCCTACGAGGACTTCGCGGCCGTGGCACGGGACCTCATCTCCCGCGGCGTCACCTCGCCCCGCCGCCTGGGCTGCGTGGGCGGCTCCAACGGCGGCCTCCTGGTGGGCAACATGCTCACCAGGTACCCCGAACTGTTCAGGGCCGTCTCCTGCGGGGTGCCCCTGCTGGACATGCGCCGCTACACCAAGCTCTCCGCCGGGCATTCGTGGATCGCCGAGTACGGTGACCCGGACGTTCCCGAACAGTGGGAGTACATCAGGACCTTCTCGCCCTACCACCTGCTCAAGGACGCGGTGGAGTACCCGGAGACCTTTATCTGGACGGCAACCTCCGATGACCGGGTTGGCCCCGTGCAGGCGCGGAAGATGGCAGCCCGGATGCTGGCCATGGGCATCCCCAACGTCTGGTTCCACGAAGCCCTGGAGGGTGGCCATGCTGGCGCCTCGGACAACCGGCAGGCTGCCGCGCTGCAGGCCCGCAGCCAGCACTTCCTGTGGAAGGCGCTGGCAGGCTGACCGGCGTGGGCCCCTGGCTGGCTGTCCGGAGGGCCGGTTCCGGCCTCCCGGAAATCCGCATCGTCCGCCCCGGGCAACGATTGCCATAGGGCGCCGGGGCCGCGGCCCGCGGCCGTGGCGGGGACCGTTTTGCACTGCATGGCCGGATCTGCGTATCCTTGGTGGGCTAGGAATAGCAATTGGAGACGTGCCAGAGCGGCCGAATGGACTTCACTGCTAATGAAGGGTCGGGGTTAAACTCGACCGGGGGTTCAAATCCCCCCGTCTCCGCGTTTGGCCCCGGTCCTGGACCGGGGCCTTTTGCGTTTCAGGGTGCCCTTGGCCAGTCCTAAGCCCGTTCGCGAATCAGCGCCTTGAAGGTTCGGAAACGCGAACAAGCTTCTGATACGCCGGGCGTGGGCGCGGTCCGCGGAAAACGCCGGGCGTGGGCCCGGTCCGCGGAAAACGCTGTCCGGTAGCCGGACGCTGGGCGCGCAGGCTTTGCCGCAGTGGCAGGATTAGCGCATGGCGGCACGCAGCAACTCAAACCAACCGGATGTGGGCCGGGCGGCATGGAATCCACGCCTGGCGCTTCTGGTGGCGGCAACGTTCTTCATGGAATTCCTGGACGGCACGGTCCTGACCACGGCCATTCCCAGCATTTCGTCGGACTTCGCCATCCCCGCCGCCGACGTCAACATCACCATGACCGCGTACCTGCTGACGGTAGCCGTCGGCATTCCCATCAGCGGCTGGCTGGCGGAGCGGTTCGGCGCCAGGCGGATCTTCTGCGCGGCCATCGCCATCTTCACGCTCGCTTCCCTGGCCTGCGCCCTCAGCCAGGACCTTGCCACGCTGACGCTGAGCCGCATCGCCCAGGGCGTTGGCGGGGCCATGATGGTGCCGGTGGGAACCCTGGTGGTCCTGCGCGGAACGCCGAAATCCGAATTACTGCGTGCCACCGCCTTCCTGGTGTGGCCCGGGCTCCTGGCACCCGTCCTCGCGCCGCTGGTAGGCGGCGCGCTCACCACGTATCTTTCCTGGCACTGGATCTTCCTGGTGAACATTCCCCTTGGTGCCGCCGCATTTGCTGCCGCCCTGCGCCTGGTCCCCCCGGCTCCGGGAGATCCGCACCGGCGGCTGGACTGGCCCGGAATGGCACTGACCACGGTGGGGGTGGGCGCACTCGTGGCCGGTCTGGAACTGGCCAGCAGCCATCCTGAACTGCCCTGGGCCGGGATCAGTGCCGCCGCCGGGGTTGCCGCCCTGGCCGGGGCCGTGTTCTGGATGCGCAGGACTCCCCATCCGCTGTTCAACCTGCAGGTCTTCCGCACCCGGACCTTCCGGGCTATGGCCACCGGCGGGTTCATATACCGGGTCACCATCAGTTCAGTGCCGTTCCTGCTGCCCCTGATGTTCCAGACCGGGTTCGGCTGGTCTCCCCTGCATGCCGGGGCGCTGGTGGCGGCCGTGTTCATTGGGAATATCGGGATCAAACCGGCCACCACCCCGCTGATCCGGAAGTTCGGTTTCAAGGCAATGCTGGTGTTCGCATCAGTGGCCTCCGCCGTCACCTTCGCCCTCTGTGCCCTGCTGACACCGCAGACCCCTGAGGCGTTGATGTTTGTGCTGCTGGTGTGCAGCGGGGCCTTCCGCTCCATCGGTTTCTCGGCTTATGCCTCCGTGCAGTACGCCGACATTCCGCCGGCACAGCTGACCTCCGCCAACACGGTGTCGGCCACCCTGGTACAGCTGGCCACCGGCTCGGGTATCGCGGTGGCAGCCCTGCTTATCCGGACCTTTGACGGGCTGGCCCTCGGACCGCAGGACCCCGCCGGGCCCTTCCGCGGCGCTTTTGTGGCAATGGCCGTCCTGATGCTGGCCAGCACCGCGGACAGCATCCTGCTCCCCCGCCATGCGGGGGCAGCCGTCAGCCGGCCTGGGCCAAAACCAGGGGAAGCACCGCTCCCGCCCCGGCCTGCCGAAGGGCGCGCCCCGCGACGGTAAGGGTCCACCGGCTGTCGGCGAGATCATCAATCAGCATGACCGTCTGGCCCTGGACGGACTGCAGGGCGGCTTCGAGCTCCGGGCCCACCACCAGCCTGTCCCACACGCCCGCCAGCCGGTAAGCGCTGTTTCCGCCGCGTCCGCCGGTGGGACCGCCGTGCGCCGGCTGCAGATCACCAAGGTAGGGAATGCGCCCGATCTCGGAAATCCCCCTGGCCAGCGAGCCCACCAGCTGCGGTTTGCTGCGGGACGGCATACCCACGATGGCGGCCGGCCTGCCCGCGCCGCTCCAGCCCGGGCTCCGGGCATCGCCGGTTCCCCATTCGCGCAGGACCTGCACGCAGGCCTGGAGCATGCCGGGATCCACCGGCCGGTCCTCCGCGCCGGCGGCAAACAGCTCCCGCAAGGCACCGCCCCACCCCAGATCGGTCAGCCGGGCCAGGACACGTCCCTCCGAAAGGCCCTCTGCCGGCTTGAGCTTTCCTTTCACCGGTACTCCCAGCCGGTCCATCCCGCTGGGCCACTGAAGACGCGGTTCAAGGACGCCGCCGGCCCGGCTCAGGGTCTGGCCGGCCGCCGCCGTGGCATCGGCTGCCACGTCTGCCGGGAACCACCGGCCGGCGCAGTTGTCGCACCGCCCGCAGGGACGGGCCGTCTCGTCATCCAGGACCGAGGTGATGTACTCCATCCTGCATCCTGCGGTGTCCTGGTAGATCACCATGGAGTCCTGCTCGTCCACCCGTGCCTCGGCAATGCGGCCGTAGCGTTCCGCGTCATAAACCCAGGGCTGGCCGGTGGACCGCCATCCTCCGCCGACCCGTTCCACCGCCCCGTCCACCGACAACACCTTCAGCAACAGCTCAAGCGGCGTGCGGCGAAGGTCCACCCTGGCCTCCAGCGCCACGGTTGACAGGGCGGTTCCGGCTTCAGCCAAGGCCGTCAGCACGGCTCCGGCCTTCTCCTCGGACGGCATGGACGCGGTGGCGAAGTACTGCCAGATCTCACGGTCCTCCGCGCCCGGGAGCAGCAGGACGTCCGCGTTGGCGGCACCACGTCCGGCACGCCCCACCTGCTGGTAGTAGGCGACGGGCGAGGACGGCGCACCGAGGTGGACGACGAAGCCAAGATCGGGCTTGTCGAAGCCCATCCCCAGGGCAGACGTGGCCACCAGCGCCTTGACCTGGTTGTCCTTCAGTAACTGCTCGGCCCGTTCACGGTCTGCGGGATCGGTCCGTCCGGTGTAGGCGAGTACGTTGTGCCCCGCTTCTGACAACAGGCGGGCGGTGTCCTCGGCCGCGGAAACGGTAAGGGTGTAAATAATCCCGCTGCCCGGAAGATCGGCCAGGTGGGTCAGCAGCCAGCCCAGCCGTTCCTTGGAGTCACGGAGCGACAGGACACCAAGCCGCAGCGAGTCACGGCCCAGGGAGCCGCGGATGGTCAGGACTCCCTCACCGAGCTGCTCTTCGATATCGTGCACCACGCGTGAGTTGGCCGTGGCGGTGGTGGCCAGGACCGGGACGGAATCCGGCAGCCGCATGATGAGGTCCGCGATCCGGCGGTAGTCGGGGCGGAAGTCGTGGCCCCAGTCGGAAATACAGTGGGCTTCATCGATGACCAGCAGGCCGGTCCGGCGGAGCAGTTCGGGCAGCTGGGTTTCGCGGAACGCGGGATTGGTCAGCCGCTCCGGCGAGACGAGGAGGACGTCCACCTCATCGGCGGCCAATTGGCCACGCACGGCGTCCCACTCCAGCTGGTTGGCGGAGTTGATGGCAACGGCACGCACCCCGGCCCGGGCGGCGGCGGCCACCTGGTCCCGCATCAGGGCAAGCAGCGGCGAGACGATCAGCGTGGGCCCGGCGCCCCGGCGCCGCAGCAGCAGGGAGGCCACGAAGTACACAGCCGACTTGCCCCAGCCGGTGCGCTGCACGACCAAAGCCCGCCGCCCGCCGTCGACCAGTGCCTCAATGGCCTCAAACTGCCCGTCATGGAAGACCGCGTCCGGGTGCCCCACCAGGCCCCGCAGGACCTCAAGCGCTTCGGCATGGGTGGCGGTGCCCGGTGCGCCGGGAGCTGCCATGTCTGCAACGGCGGTAGCGGAAACTGTGGACGTGTACTGGTTATCGGCCATTGGTTCAGTATCCCAGCACCCTCCGACACCCTGCACAGCCGCGGGCTGCTATGTGGAAAGCCGGCCGCAAAGCGGACCTGTTACGAAAGAGCTCCCCAATCCACATTGGCCGGAAGCGCTGCCCACGTAAGATAAAGCCCGTGACTAGCGAACAGACAACGACATTTGACCTTTCGGCATCCTTCAAGGCCTACGACGTCCGTGGGATTGTAGGCGAGTCGATCACCGCCGAAATCGTCGAAGCCGTGGGGGCCGCGTTCGTGGATGTCCTGCAGCTCGAAGGCCAGACCATCGTGGTGGGCGGGGACATGCGCCCCTCCTCCCCCGAGTTCACCAAGGCCTTCGCCAACGGAGCGGCAGCCCGCGGCGCCAATGTGGAGCTCCTGGACCTGATCTCCACCGATGAGCTGTACTTTGCCTGCGGGTTCCTCAACCGCGCCGGGGCCACCTTCACCGCCAGCCACAACCCCGCCGAATACAACGGCATCAAGATGGCCAAGGCGGGCGCCGTCCCCATCTCCTCCGAAACCGGCCTCAAGGAGATCCAGGCCCTCGCGGAGCAGTACCTCAACTCCGGGTCCATCCCCGCAGGCGGCACGCGCGGCCTCATCAGTGTCCGCGACGTGCTCAAGGACTACTCCGAGTACCTCCGCAAGCTCGTTGACCTTTCCGCGTCCCGCCCCCTGAAGGTGGTGGTGGATGCAGGCAACGGCATGGCCGGCCTGACCACCCCGGCCGTCCTGGGTGACGCGCTGCTGCCCAAGCTGCCTTTCGATATCGTTCCCCTGTATTTCGAACTGGACGGTTCCTTCCCCAACCACCCGGCCAACCCCCTGGAGCCGGAAAACCTCCGCGACCTGCAGGCAGCTGTCATCGAACACGGCGCGGACATCGGCCTGGCCTTCGACGGCGACGCCGACCGCTGCTTTGTCATCGACGAGAAGGGCGAGCCCGTCTCGCCGTCGGCCATCACCGGCATGGTGGCCCGCCGCGAGATCGCCCGCGCCAAGGCCCAGGGCGAGGAAAAGCCCGCCATCATCCACAACCTGCTGACCTCCCGCGCCGTCGCCGAACTGGTGGAGCACGACGGCGGCCGCGCCGTCCGCACGCGCGTGGGCCACTCCTTCATCAAGGCAGTCATGGCAAAGGAAGGCGCAGTATTCGGCGGCGAGCACTCCGCCCACTTCTACTTCCGCGACTTCTGGAACGCTGACACCGGCATGCTGGCCGCCATGCACGTCCTGGCAGCCCTGGGCGAGCAGGACGGCCCGCTCTCCGAGCTGGCCCGCGAATACGAGCCGTATGTCAGCTCCGGCGAGATCAACTCCGAGGTGGAGGACAAGCCCGCAGCGGTGGAGCGGGTGCGCCAGGCCTTCGCGGACGAGGACCTCACCGTGGACAACATGGATGGCAGCACGTTCACGGCCAACGACGGCAGCTACTGGTTCAACCTCCGCCCCTCCAACACCGAACCGTTCCTGCGGCTCAATGCCGAGGCAACGGACCGGGCCACCATGGAACGCATCCGCGACCGCGTCCTGTCCCTGGTGCGGGCCTAACAGCGGATGGCTGACCACACGGGGCAGGCAGCAGGCGGAACCGGCGGGCAGGAAAGCTGGCGCGATTCCGTCTCCGAGGCCACGGCAACTGACCTGGAGAACCTCCTGGGCACGGGCGTCAGCGCGGCCCAGGAGCAGCTCCAGCGCAACGGCGGTTTCCTGCCTTTCGCGCTGACAGTCCAGAACGACGGCGAGGTGCGGCTGGTGGCCGTCTCGCCTGCTGATGCCGCCGACGGCGCGGACGGGGATTTCGACGCGGATGCCATGATCCACGACCTTCAGGCCCTCCTCCGCCAGAACCGGGACGATTTCCGCGCCGCCGCGGTGGTCTGCGACATCCTGCTGGTGGAGGAGGATTCGGACGCCATCCATGTGGCCGCCGAACACCGCGACGGATCCCTGTTTGCGGCCGTGCTGCCATACTCCGCCAACGCAACCACACAGTCCTGGGAGTTCGGTGAACTGGGCGCGGACGCCAGCGAGCCTGCGATCTGGGTGGACTAGACCGGACCCGCAGCCATGAAGATCAATGCCTTCGCTGACGTCAGCCTGCGAGCACTCATGGTGCTCGCAGCCGTTCCGGACGGCACGCTGCTCACCACCCAGAGCATCGCGGACGCGGTGGGCACACCCTACAACCATGTCAGCAAGGCCATGGCCAAACTGCGGAGCATGGGCCTGATTGAGGTTGTCCGGGGCCGGTCCGGCGGTTCCCGGCTCAGCCATGCGGGCCGGATCGCCTCCGTGGGCCAGATCCTGCGGCAGCTTGATACCCGCACCGATCCTGCCGATTGTGTTGCGCCTGGCGGCAACTGCCCGCTCATTAACGAGTGCAAACTGCGCGGCGCACTGGCCCGCGCCCGCGAAGCCTTCTATGCGGAGTTGGACTCCGTGGTGATCGCGGAACTCCCCCAGGCCCGGCAAATGGCTCCGGTCTTCCAGATGATCGGCCTCCGCCCAGGGCTTTGAACCGACTATCCGAGCGCAGGCTCCCGGTTTGATTTCAAACTTCTACAAGGTGTAGAACTGAGGCAGAAATACTCGTATTTCAAATATGAGTTTTCCTCCGGCCGGACGAAGGCCCCGGCCACTACCTCAGGAGTTCAGATGCTCTCGGACAAGTCCCGCCCCGTCATTGAGGCCACCCTGCCGCTGGTCGGTTCCCGGATCGGATCCATCACCCCCAACTTCTACGCCCGCCTGTTCGCGGCGCACCCCGAACTGATGGATGGCCTGTTCAGCCGCTCCAACCAGCGCTCCGGCAACCAGCAGCAGGCCCTCGCCGGGAGCATCGCCGCCTTCGCCACCCATCTGGTGAACAACCCGGGCACCCTGCCGGAAACTGTCCTTTCGCGCATCGCGCACCGGCACGCCTCCCTGGGCATCACGGAGCCGCAGTACCAGGTGGTCTACGAGCACCTGTTCGCCGCCATCGCCGAGGACCTGGCCGAGGTGATCACTCCTGAAATCGCCGAAGCCTGGACCGAGGTGTACTGGCTGATGGCGGACGCCCTGATCAAGCTCGAAAAGGGCCTCTACGCCGCGCAGGCCAACGACAAAATGTGGACGCCCTGGCGGGTGGCAGCCAAGGCACCGGCAGGAACCGGGTCCATGACCTTCACCCTGGAGCCGGCCGACGACACCCCCGTCACCCCCGCCCTGCCCGGCCAGTACATCAGCGTCAAGGTGGCCCTCCCGGACGGGCTGCGCCAGGTCCGCCAGTACTCCCTCTCCGGCGATGCAGGCACCAGCCGCATCTTCACCACCAAGCTGGACGACGGCGGCGAGGTCTCCCCCGTCCTGCACCACACCGTCCAGGTGGGCGACGTCGTCGAGATCTCCAACCCCTACGGCGAGATCACGCTCAAGGAGGGCGACGGCCCCGTGGTCCTCGCCTCCGCCGGCATCGGCTGCACGCCCACCGCCTCCATCCTCCGCTCCCTCGCCGAATCAGGCTCCGACCGGCAGGTCCTGGTGCTGCATGCCGAAAGCACCCTGGACAGCTGGGCCCTGCGCAGCCAGATGACGGACGACGTCGAGCGCCTGGACGGCGCGGAACTCCAGCTGTGGCTGGAGAAGCCGGTGGAGGGCGCCCGGGAAGGGTTCATGTCCCTGCGCGAAGTGGACCTTCCGGCGGACGCCTCCCTCTACCTCTGCGGCCCCCTGCCGTTCATGAAGAACATCCGCAACGAGGCCATCAACGCCGGCATCCCGGCCACCAAGATCCACTACGAGGTCTTCGGCCCGGACATCTGGCTCGCCAGCTGAAACAGCCATCCAACGACGGCGGCCCCGCACCTTTTCGAAAAAGGTGCGGGGCCGCCGTCCTGGCTTCAGCAGTGACTAGTGCTTGGCCATGCGTTCCTTGAGGGAAGCGAGCTCGGCACGCAGGGCATCCGGGAGTGAATCCCCGAACTTGGCGTACCACTCCTCGATGGAGGCCAGCTCGGCGTCCCATTCCCCGCGGTCCACGCGGACAGCGTCCTCCACGTGGGCGTGGGTCAGGTCAAGGCCGGTGAGGTCAAGTGAATGGCCGGCGGGCACGAAGCCGATGGGTGTTTCGACGGCGTCCGCCGTCCCTTCGATCCGCTCGATGGCCCACTTCAGTACGCGGGCGTTGTCGCCGAAGCCGGGCCAGGCAAATCCACCGTCGGCGGTGCGGCGGAACCAGTTCACCAGGAAGATGTGCGGCAGGCGTTCGGGGTTGGCCTTCCCGGAGACGCTGATCCAGTGCTTCAGGTAGTCGCCGGCGTCGTAACCGATGAAGGGCAGCATGGCCATCGGGTCGCGGCGGAGCACGCCGACCTGTCCGGCGGCTGCGGCCGTGGTTTCGGAGGAAAGGGTGGACCCCATGAAGATGCCGTTGGTCCAGCTGCGTGCCTCGGTGACCAGGGGAACGGTGGTCTTGCGGCGGCCGCCGAACAGGATGGCCGAGAGCTCCACGCCTTCCGGGCTGTAGTATTCCTCGGCAAGCATGTCCACCTGCGAGATGGGGGTGCAGAACCGGGAGTTCGGGTGGGCGGCGGGACGGCCCGAATCTGGGGTCCAGGAGTTGCCCTGCCAGTCGGTCAGGTGCGCCGGAACCTCGTCCGTCATGCCCTCCCACCAGACGCCGCCGTCGTCGGTCAATGCCACGTTGGTGAAGATGCTGTGGCCCTTGGCAATGGCGCGCATGGCGTTCGGGTTGGTGCCCCAGCCGGTGCCGGGGGCTACGCCGAAGAGGCCGGCCTCCGGGTTGGTGGCGCGCAGCTCGCCTTCCTTGCCGATCCGCATCCAGGTGATGTCGTCGCCAAGGGTTTCGACTTCCCAGCCTTCAATGGTGGGGTCGAGCAGGGCAAGGTTGGTCTTGCCGCAGGCCGAGGGGAAGGCCGCGGACATGTAGTACGACTTCTTCTCCGGCGAGGTGAGCTTGAGGATGAGCATGTGCTCGGCCAGCCAGCCCTCGTCACGCGCCATGACCGAGGCGATGCGCAGGGCGTAGCACTTCTTCCCAAGGAGGGCGTTGCCGCCGTAGCCGGAGCCAAAGGACCAGATGGAGCGCTCTTCGGGGAAGTGGACAATCCATTTGTCCGGGTTGCAGGGCCACGGCACGTCGTCCTGGCCGGGGGCCAGCGGTGCGCCGAGGGAGTGCAGGGCCGGAACGAAGAAGGCGTTGGTGGCCGTAATCCTGTCCAGGACCTCGGTGCCGATGTTCGCCATGATGCGCATGGAAGCGACAACGTAGGCGCTGTCGGTGATTTCCACGCCGAACTTGGGGTCCTCTGCGTCGAGGTGGCCCATGACGAACGGGATGACGTACATGGTGCGGCCGCGCATGGAACCGGCGAACAGCCCGCGCAGCTTCTCCTTCATCTCCCGCGGTTCCATCCAGTTATTGGTGAAGCCGGCGTCACGCCGGTTTTCCGAGCAGATGAAGGTCTGTTCCTCGACGCGGGCGACGTCAGCGGGATCGGAGAACGCAGCGAAGGAGTTCGGGAAGAGGTCCTGGTTGAGCCTGGTCAGGGTGCCGGCAGCAACAAGCTCGTCGGTAAGGCGGGTGTTTTCCTCTTCGGACCCGTCAACCCAGTAAATGCGGTCCGGCTGCGTAAGCTCAGCAACCTCTTCGACCCATGCCAGCAGGCCAGCATGTGTGGTGGGTGCTTTCTCAAGCAGCGGCTTCTGCGCCAGATCGCCCATTGCAGTTCCCTTCCTCGGGTTCATCGGTGTGAGCTAAATGCTATGGTCCGGACCAGTGGAGTTTTTGGGGAGCTTGACTGACATCTCCGGTCACCAAAAGTGAATTCCGCGGAAAATCAAGGAATTATTCCCGCAAAAGCGCCGATTAAGTGACAAAGGTCACCTATACCGGTCTAGTTGCGGAGATTACAGTCGGTTCGATTTGGCACTACGGGCCCTGCTCGCGTAAAGTAATTCGAGGTTCGGGGAGAGCGGTTCTTCTCCCGGGACACGGAATGCGCCCATAGCTCAGCTGGATAGAGCGTCTGTCTACGGAACAGAAGGTCAGGGGTTCGAATCCCTTTGGGCGCACCAACAAGGTCCGCACCGGCTCGCCGGTGCGGACCTTTTTTGTGCAGCCGGGCCCGTGATCCCCGGCTAGGCTTTGCACATGATGCCCGACGCCGCTGAGCGCGAATTTGATGTTGTTGTTATCGGCGCAGGCGCCGTGGGGGAAAACGTGGCCGGCCGCGTTGTGGAGGGCGGGCTCACCGCCGTGCTCGTGGAAGCGGAACTGGTGGGCGGCGAATGCTCCTACTGGGCCTGCATGCCATCGAAGGCACTCCTGCGGCCCGGCACCGCGCTGCACGGAGCACAGACGACGCCGGGCGCCAAGGAAGCAGTCACCCGTACCCTCGATGCCGCGGCCGTCCTGGAACGCCGAAACTATTTCACCTCCAACTGGCAGGACGACAGCCAGGTCTCATGGGTGGAGGACACCGGCATCGACCTGGTGCGCGGCCATGCATGGCTGACCGCCTCCAGGGCGGTGGAGGTGGCAGGCCTGGACGGTACCCGCCACCTGCTGCGGGCGCGGCATGCCGTAGTACTCGCCACCGGCTCCACCCCCAACACCCCGCCCATCGACGGTCTGCAGGATGTACAGGTCTGGGGAACCCGTGAAGCCACATCGGCGGCCGAGGTTCCGGAGCGCCTGGCAGTATTGGGCGGCGGCGTGGCCGGCGCCGAACTGGCCCAGGCCTTCGCCCGCCTGGGCTCCAGCGTGACCCTGGTGGCGCGCAGCGGGCTGCTGGGCAACTTTCCGGAGGAGGCCGCGGCACTGGTTGCGGCGGGACTGCGCGCGGACGGCGTCGAACTCCGCTTGAACACCGCCACCAAGCGCATCAGCGAGAACGGCGACGGCACCCTCACCGTCAGCCTGGGCGACGGAACCGACGTCACGGCCGAGAAGGTCCTGGTCTCAACGGGCCGGCATCCGGCCCTCGAAGGCCTGGGCCTGGAGAGCGTCGGGTTCGAGCCGGACGGCTCCGGGCACCTTTCGCTCACCACGGACACCTCCGGCCTGGTCCAGGGAACCCCCGGTGACGAACCCTGGCTGTACGCGGTGGGAGACGCCGCCGGCCATAACCTTTTCACCCACCAGGGCAAGTACGAGGCGCGGGCCACCGCTGACGCCATTGCTGCACGGGCCAGGGGCGAACTCAAGGGCACGCCCGGCGAGTGGACCCGCTTCGCCCAGACGGCCAACCAGCACGCCGTGCCCAGCGTCGTCTTCACGGACCCCGAGCTGGCCAGCGTGGGACGCACCCTGCAGGCGGCCAGGAAGGACGGGTACAACGCGTCCTCGGTGGAGCTGCCCATCCAGGTGGCCGGATCGTCGCTCCATTCGGAGAACTACCAAGGCTGGGCCCAACTGGTGGTTGATGAAGACCGACGGGTCCTCCTTGGCGCAACGTTCGCCGGCCCGGACGTGGCGGAACTGCTGCACGCGGCCACGATCGCCGTGGTGGGCGAGGTGCCGCTGGACCGCCTGTGGCATGCCGTCCCCTCCTACCCCACCATCAGTGAGGTGTGGCTCCGGCTGCTGGAGAAGTACGGCCTGTGACACTTATTTGAACTGACCAGTCAGTTCGGTTAGCCTTGATGCAGACCATTCCTGCGAAAGGCAAGCCTTGCTCTCAGCACTCCAGCTCCATGCCAAAGGACGCCGGGACCCGCTGCTTCCGCCAACCTCGCTGGCCTTGGGCCGCGGCGAACTGCTGCTCGTTACCGGTGACCGCCAGGACCAGCGCACCGCTTTGTCCCTCCTGCTCAGCGGGAGGATGAAGGCTTCGGGCGGCCAGGCCGGCTGGGACAACAGTCCCCGGACCAAGCAGCTCCGCCTGGCAGCGGCCCTGGTGGACTCCCCCGGCGTCAATGAACCTGAAGAACACCTCAGCGTCCGCGACCTGGTGACCGAGGACCTGGCCCTGATACCCCGGCGCTACCGTGGGGCATTGCTCAGCGGCCCGTGGCTCAAGGTCAACCGGTTCGAGGACATCGCGGGCCTCTGGACGGAACAGCTTGAACCCCGCCGGCGGCTCGAACTCCTCACGGCGCTGGCCCTGGCCAACCCCCGCACGGACCTGCTGGTGGTGGATTCCCCGGACCGCCACAGTGCAGATGAGCTCACCTGGCTGCCGCGCCTGCAGCAGCTGGCGTACGACGGCGGGCGGCCGCTTGCCGTCGTTGCGGCCGTCAGCGCCGTCCCCGGCTCATGGGACGGGCCCGTCGCCGCCATCGGCAACGCCGCCCCGGAGCCGGCCCCTGCCGCGGAAGCCGGGCCGGACCCGGAAAACCAGGAAACCCCACTCGAAACAGAGGTTGCCAAGTGACTGTCCTGCGGCTGGCCCGCTCCGAACTCAAGCGCATGACCGGCGGCCTGCTCCCCAAGCTGACCATTCTGGCGCTGACCATGGTCCCCCTCCTCTACGGCGCGGTGTACCTCTACGCGAACTGGGATCCGTACGGCCACCTCAACAACCTGGACGCAGCCCTGGTGGTGGAGGATGCGGGCGCAACCACGGCGGACGGCAGCCGGCTTGAGGCCGGAACAAAAGTGGCGGACAGCCTGGTGGAAGGCAATGTCTTCCACTGGGTGCCGGTGGCCAGCTCCACGGAGGCCGACGCGGGTGTGAGCAGCGGGCAGTACGCCTTCGCACTGAAGATCCCCAAGGACTTTTCGGCCAACCTGGTATCGCCCGGCAGCTTCGACTCGGCCAGCCAGGCCATGTTGAACGTGACCACGAACGACGCCAACAACTACCTCCTGAGCACGATCGTGGACAAGCTGACCACTGCCGTGCACTCCAGTGTCGCCAAGGAGGTGGGTGAGGAGACCGCCAACCAGCTGCTCACCGGGTTCGGCACCATCCACTCCAAGATGGTCCAGGCCGCGGACGGTGCCACCCGGCTGGCAGACGGCGTGGCCACGCTCAGGGACGGAACGGTCACCCTCCACGAGGGGACCTCGGCCCTGAGCAGCGGGGCGGACCAGTTGTACGCCGGCCAGCTGAAGCTGCGGGACGGCGCCAACCAGCTGACCGACGGCGCGGGGCAGCTCAGCAGCGGACTGTCAGTCCTGAAGGACAAGACGGCCACCCTGCCAACCGATACCCAGACCCTCGCGTCCGGCGCCGCCCAGGTGGCTGCCGGGAACGCCCAGTTGAACGCCAAGGTCCAGGATGTGGCGGCGCAGCTGGAGGCAGCGGACCAGGGACTGCGCTCCCGGGTGGTGGAGTCCAACAGCAGGCTCGTCGCCTCGGGCGTCCTGACGCAGGAGCAGGCGGACAAGGTGCTGGCGGATTTCGACGCCGCCGCGGCATCCAGCCCCGTGGCAGCGGCCAAAAGCAGGATCCAGACGGATGCGGCCCAGGTCCAGCAGCTGGCCAGCGGTTCCGAGGCGGTCAGTGTCGGCGCAGCCCAGCTGGCAGCCGGGATGCCGGCCCTCAGGGACGCGATCGCGCAGGCCTCGGCAGGGGCTGACCAGCTGCACACGGGCGCTGCCGCGCTGGCAGCCGGTGAGCAGTCCGCCGTCGACGGTGCCGCCGGCCTTGCGGACGGAGCACGGAAGGTGGATGCGGGGGCGGCGCAGGTGTCCGACGGAGCGGCCCAGGCCGCGACGGGGTCCGGTACTCTCGCCGACGAGATCGGGAAGGGCGCCGGCCAGGTCCCCAACCCGGACGATGCCCAGAAGAGCAACCTGTCCCAGGTCATGGCCGACCCTGTGGCGGTCAGCAACGTCTCGCAGGCCAAGGCCGGATCGTACGGTGCGGGGCTGGCGCCGTTCTTCCTCACGCTCGCCCTGTGGATCGGGATCTTCATGCTGGTCCAGGCCATGCGCCCCATCACCCAGCGGGCACTGGCCTCCAACGCGCCGTCGTGGAAGGTCGCGTTGGGCGGCTGGCTTCCCTTCCTGCTGGTCTCGGTGGTGCAGGCGTCGCTGCTGACCCTGGTGGTGGACGTAGCCCTGGGCCTGGACCCGGCGCACCCGGTCCTGATGTGGCTGTTCATGCTCGCCGCTGCCATGGCGTTCAGCGCGCTCATCCAGGGTGTGGTGGCGCTGCTGGGTTCGCCGGGCAAGCTGGTGGTGCTCATCCTGCTGGTCCTGCAGCTGGTGTCATCCGGCGGCACGTTCCCGTGGCAGACCACCCCGCAGCCGCTGCACGTGGTGCACCAGGTCCTGCCCATGGGTTACGTGGTGACCGGGATGCGGCACCTGATTTACGGCGGTGACCTGTCCATGATTGCCCCCACGCTGGCGGGCCTGCTGGGCTACACCCTGCTGGGGGCGGCCATGTCCACCCTCGCAGTACGCAAGAACAAATACTGGACGCTCAAGACACTGAAACCGGAGATCGCGGTATGAGCACCGAACCCACGGCCGCGGGCAAAGGGCTCCGGCCCGCCCGCACCAACGCCACCCGCCAGAAACTGTTCGATGCCTCCATGGAGCTGATCGGCGAGCGCGGCGCGGCCAGTGTCACGGTGGATGAGATTGCAGCGGCGGCCGGGGTCTCCAAGGGCACCGTCTACTACAACTTCGGCAGCAAATCGGAGCTGATCGCGCAGCTTCTGCGGCACGGTGTGGACATCCTCAAGGCGCAGCTGCTCGAGGCCGCGGACAGCGAAGGCACCGGCCGGGACCCCTTGCTGGCCATGGAAGCGATGATCGGCCAGGCCATGGATTTCATGGCCGAGTACCCTTCCTTCGCCCGCCTGTGGGTCAGCGAGAACTGGCGGATCCCCAGCGAATGGCAGGGCACCTTCTCGGTCCTGCGCCGCGAGCTCCTGGAGGTCATTGGCCAGGCCGTGGAGAGGGTGGCCAAGGCCTATCCCGTGGACGAATCGGTGTCCCGGGGCAGCCTGGAGACGGCCATCTTTGGGGCCTGCTTCGTGGTGGGCCTGGACCGGCAGACCTACAACCCCGAGCGCACCCGTGACCAAAGTGTTGCAGCAATCATGGCCATCATGCGCGGCTACGTCCTCAAGGAGCCGGCTCCTCGGGGATGATGGAGCACATGCGCCATACGGGGAAGAGCGGAAAGTTCGCGGTCATCTGTGGCGTCGTCGCTGCGGGGCTGCTGGTACTCACGGCGATGACACTGGCCGAACCGGTCTTCCTGGCTTTCCTGGGCGTCCTGGGGCTGGCCTACCTCGGCGCGCTTGCCGAGATCCTGGTCAGGCGGCGGCGGTTTGCCCTGCTGGCCGCGGGCGCCGGGACCGCCCTGGCACTCGGCTTCTCCCTGGCGTTCGTCAGCACGTGGGAGCTGGCGTTCAGCGGCCAGTCCTCATTCCTGGGCACCCCACTCCCCACGGACGACCCCGACAACTACTTCGTGGGTGCCGCCTGCGCCCTTGCCGGAACCTTCGGGATCCTCTTCCTGGGTGCATTATGGCCGGGAAGGGGCCAGACAATCCCGGCCCGCAGGCCTTCCTCCGCCAGGCGCGGAAGTCCCCAGGCAACGCTCCCCTCCGCGCGCTCCGGCAACCAGGCCTCCGCCCCTCAGCGGGCCTCCGTCACCCGTAGACCGTCCGGCGGCTCTTCGACGGCAGCTAGGCGCCCGTCGTCGTCCGCCTCCCCCTCAGCCAGGCCGGCACCCAGGTCCGGGAGCGGCTCCGCTTCCCGACGCTGACGCCGCCTGCCTGCACCGGTGAGCACCGCCGTCGCCACCCCGCCCAGGAGGAGCAGCCCGCCCGCCAGCTCCGTTGGCGACGGCACCTCACCGAGCACCAGCCATGCAGCACTCATGCCCACCACGGGGACCAGCAAGGTGAACGGAACAACAGCCGACGACGGGTGGCTGGCCAGGAGCCGGTTCCAGATTCCGTAGCCCACCAGTGAGGCGAAAACAGCGGTGTAGAGGGCGCTGAGCATGGTTGGCCCCTGGAGATTGGACAGCGAGTCCCACACGGCGCCCGGCCCGTCAACCACCAGCGACAACGCCCCCAGCGGCAGTGGCACCACAGCTCCAGACCAGACCACCAGCCCCAGGCCGGAGGCAGCCCTGGCCTTCCGGGCAATGACGTTTCCGGCTGCCCAGGACAGTGCCGCCGCCAGGACGATGACCAGCGGCAGGAGCGGTGCCACGGCGCTTCGTCCCACGGCCACCAGGGCGAGTCCTGCTACCCCCAGCCCGACACCCGCCAGCTGGCGTGCGCTGGGCCGCTCATGCAGGAACCCGGCGGCGAGCAGGACGGTCAGGAGCACCTGTGCCTGAAGCACCAGCGAGGCAAGACCGGCCGGCATGCCAAGCGCCATGGCAAGGTACAGAAGGCCGAACTGGCCGGCGCTCATGAAAAGTCCGACGCCGATAATGGCCTTCCAGCCCACGTCCGGCTTCCTGACGAAGAAGATCCAGGGGACAACCACCAGGACGAAACGCAGCGCGACGAACAGCAACGGGGGAAAATTCCGGCCGCCGGCGTGGAGCCCGATGTCGATGGCCACGAAATTCAGGCCCCACAGCAGGGCTACAAGGACGGCAAGGAGGGATTCGCGCAGGCTCACGCTCCCACTCTGGCAGAGGTATCAATGAAGCACCAGCGCGTAATTCAGCACTGAATCGTGTACGTTTTCTTCATGATCGACATCGGGTCGCTGCGCGCCCTTGCGGCAATCGAGCAGCACGGGACGGTTATTGCGGCGGCGGAAGCCATGGGATTCAGCCCGTCCGCCGTGTCCCAGCAGGTGAAGAAGTTGGAGAAAGAGGGCGGCTTCGCTGTCCTGGAACGCCGCGGCCGCGGGGTTCTGCTCACCGAGCGGGGGCTGGCCCTGGCGGCTTACGGGCGGCGCATCTTGGCAGAGCTGGAGGAGTTGGAGTCCACGCTGCTGGCAGACCCGGCAAAGCCCAGCGGCAGCCTCCGCATCGCTTCCTTTTCCACTGCCTGCCGCGGACTGGTGGGGCCTCTGCTGGCCCAGGTTGGGCAGTCGGGGGCGGCGCTCGACATTTCCGTCCTGGCGGAGGACCCGCGCGAGGCCGTAGCCAGGGTAGCCAACGGCGAAGCCGACCTGGGCCTGGTGCACAACTGGAACTCCGTCCCGCTGGTGATCCCTGAGCACCTGGCGCTGGAGTGGCTGTGCGAGGACGTGGCCGATGTCCTGGTCCACCGCGGGCATCCACTCGCACTTAGGGCGGAAGTTGACCCTGCCCAGCTTGTCGACGAGCGCTGGATCAGTACGCCGGCCGGCGCGATCTGCAATGAAGCGCTCCTGCGGATCTTCGCCGACCTGGGCCGGGTTCCGGACATCAGGGTTTACGATCCTGATTTTGCCACGCACATCGCTTTCGTGGAGCAGGGCGTGGCGGTTGCACTGGTGCCCCGGCTGGGACGCCCGGCGCTGCCTCCGGACGTCGTCGCAATTCCAGTGGTCAATCCGGTCCAGGCGCGGCAGGTGGGGTTGGTCTATCGCAGGACCATGACGGCCAGTCCGGGCATCAGGCACGTCGCGGCGCTGCTGCGCGGCATCGCGGCGGATGGGCCAGGAGCCGGTGAGGCTGGTAGCCAGTGGGCCCGGTAGCTGGTGAGGCTGGGGCTAGTGGGCCCGGGGCACCTTGAAGCGGGTGATCCGGGCATCCTGCCCATCGAGTTCCGCCCACGTCTTCTCCGTCTCCAGGACGGTAAGCGCATTGGTGGGAAAGCGGGTGGCGGCGTCCATGTAGGCGTCGTGGTCGGAGTCGCGGGAGGCGAGGTGCATGGCCAGGTCCTGCACGCCGGGCAGGTGCGCGATCACCATCAGGGTGGTCACGGTGTCCGGCACGTGGTTGACCACGGTGAGCATGCGGAGGGCCGAGGCCGCATACAGGCCGTCTTCCAGCTTGGGCGTCGGCGCTTTGTCGCCGAGTTCGGAGCAGACCCAGGTGCAGGTCTGCCGCGTGCGGAGCGCGCTGGAGCACAGGATGAAGTCCGGGACGATGTTGTGCTTGAGCAGCCAGCGGCCGGCCAGCGGCGCCTCCCGGTGCCCGCGCTCCTCGAGCGGCCGCTCATGGTCGGCCACCCCGCCGGGCCAGTCGGCCTTGGCGTGGCGCATGATCACAAGGCGTCGGACATGGTGCGAACTCATGGCCCAAGCCTAGCCCCAGCAAAAGCATGCCCACAGTGACACGAGGATCCCCAGAGGGCGGGCGCCTCCCGTACAGAGGAACTAGATCGAGTACTCCGGAGCGGCCCAGACAACAACTTCCGGGTGCTCGTAGAACCGGTAGCCCTGGCCGCGGACGGTGCGGACGGTGTTGGCGAGGCGGCCCAGTTTGGAGCGGAGGCGGCGGATGTGGACGTCGATGGTGCGCTCGTTGGGAACCTCTTCGGCGTTGCGCCAGAGACCTTCGAGCAGTTCGTCACGGCCCACGGTGCGGGTTCCGTTTTCGACGAGGTAGTTGAGGAGTTCGAACTCCTTGAACGTCAGGTTCAGGGATTCGCCGTCGAGGTGGACTTCGCGGCGGGCGAGGTCGATGAGCACGCCGGAGGGGCGGGGTTCCTGCGGCTGGGCAGGGCGCGGGGTTTCCGAGCGCTGGCGGGAGTTCACGGTGGGGTCGCCGAAGGTGGAACGGACGACGTCGAGAGCGGAACCGGGGGTGCCGGCCGGGGCTACTGCGACGGCGGCGTAGCTTTCGGCGCCGGAGACCAGCGACTGGGCGTATGCGCGGATTTCCTGTGCGAGCTTGGCGATGGAGGTTCCGGCTGCTGCCGCGGTCTCCTCGTCGATGCCCATGTAGAGGACGAAACCGCGGGCGACGTTCTCGTTGGCGACAGGGCGGACCTCGTTGGCGCCGGGAACGACGGGGGTGGGAGCGGTCACCGGCGCGGAGTCTGCGGGATGTACGGCGCGGAGCTGCCCGTATGAGTTGGGGTTGTATCCCTGCGGGGCGAAACCCTGGCCGGGGAAGCTGCTTCCGGGAGTGGAGGGAGCGAGTGCCGGGCGCAGGCCGAAACCGGGACGAAGGCCGGAGGGCTGGCCTGCCTTGGCGGCGTTACGGACTGAGATGTGGACGTATCCGGATGCAACTGACATGAAATGCTTACCTCAATGTGAAATGGCCGTTTTCGCGGCTCGAATGCTGGCTTCCCCGTCACAGGAACCGGGGATGGGCGCCCGACGCTGGGCTTGGGGGCGAATGCCTAAGAACTTCGTTGGGTGGGAAGGTCAGGCGTGCATTCGACAACAGCGCATGTCGGCAGCAGCGGATGTGCTGGGCCAATATTCTGCGGCTGCAGGTGCTGTTGAGTTCTTGTTCACATTGGAAGTGTGCAGCGTAACAATGCCAACTTGCAAGTAACAATGGACCAAATCGTCCGCATTGTGAGACGAAACGCAGAATTGTGCGGTAGATCACTATTTCGGAAGAGGGATTTATTTTTGATGCTTATCCGGTGAACGGCCTTCTATCTACCCGTTTGCAGAACATTATTCGCTCGAATCAGATTTGACCGAATCTCTCTGAAATTCAACCGTTTGACATAGAATCGGCTGGACAGGCCCCTCTCCTGTCCAGCCGACATTGCCTCTCCTCCAGAATTTTTTTGCCGCGGGACCGTCGAGTGCCCGGCCCCATATGGTTCGCCCCGTTCGTCTTTGCGTGTCAGTTACTGCTTGCTCCGGAGCCCGGAGTGGTTGCCGTGCCGGATGTTGCCAGCTGGATGGTCTGGGCGGTGTAGGTGTCCGAATCCTTCACGGCCGTCACCCGGACGCCCGCTCCTGTGGTCACGTTGGACATGCTGAGCGAGCTGCTGGTGGATGCACTGCCCCGCTGCCGCATTCCCTGCGTGACCTGCACGCCGGAACCGACCGCATAGGTACGGGAGAAGCCGTCCCCGCTCTTGACGGTCAGGGAGGTCGCGGAAACCTCCGTGACCGTGCCTGTCTGGCCCGCCATGGTCACGTAGGTCGAATCCTGGAGGACCACGTATTCGGAGTGGACGGCAGCGTTCAGGCCGGCCGCTCCCATCCCCAGGCCACCGGGGCCGCCGTCCATGCCCATGCCGCCGGGGCCCATCATGCCGCCCTGTCCGGTCATGCCGCTTTGTCCTCCCGGGCCCAACTGGCCCGCGGCACCTGTGCCCTGGCCGTTGTTCGCGGACGCCGCAGTGGCACCGTTTCCGGCAGCGTAGGCGCCGGCACCGGCCGCGGCGCCCACAACCACCGCCACGCCGCCTACCAACAGGCCCTTCTTCGCGGTCCAGTTTCCTTTCCCGGAACGGGAAGACGTGCCGGAGGCGTACGGCTGCGGCACGCCCCACCCACCGCCGGCGTTTGGCGCCTGGCCAGGTGCCGCCGTCGTTCCCCAGCCTGCGGAAGGCGCAGCGGAAGCGGATGAACCCCAACCCTGCACAGGCTGCCCCTGGGGTGACCGGGCCGGCTCCCCGCGGCCGCTGGTACTGCCTGCGGGGACACCCCATCCTGTGGCTGCCCCGTCCCGGTCGGTGCCGTCGGCTGCCCCGCCCCAGACTGGAGCCGGCTGGGGCGCGTGTCCTGAGGCGCCGGGTTGCCCCGATGCCCCGGGGACGGCGCGGTCATCTTGCTGATCCATGGCTTTCTCCAAGAAGTTGAAACTGATGGTGGTGATGCTGTTGTTCCAACAGGGTCTGCCGCCATGCTGTGCGGCGGCTGTGCGGCAGGCCAAGCCTGCCTGTGACCTTCGGGGCCGCATCCCCAAGGCAGAGCTTGCGGTGGGTTCAGGTGGCTAGGCTGGACCTCACAGCTGGAGCACAGCAACGGCAAAGCGTCGGCAAACCGACAGATCGGAGAGTTGTCCCATGGCATCCCCGCACTCCATGACCAACAACCTTCCCCAGCTCACCCACCCGGACGGGTCGCCGATCCGCGCCCTGGTGGTGGATGACGAGCCGAGCCTGTCCGAGCTCATGAGCATGGGCCTGCGCATGGCGGGCTGGTCTGTGGCCGTGGCAGCGGACGGTCCCACTGCCGTCAAGCTCGCCAAGGACTTCCACCCGGATGTCCTGGTGCTGGACGTCATGCTGCCGGGGTTCGACGGCGTGGAGCTGCTGGGCAGGATCCGCGCCTTTGCGCCGGAGGTGCCTGCGCTCTTCCTGACGGCCAAAGACGACGTCCAGGACCGCATTGTGGGACTGGCCGCCGGCGGGGACGACTACGTCACCAAGCCCTTCAGCATGGAGGAAGTCCTGCTGCGCCTGCACCGGCTGGTGCAGCGTTCCGGCGTGGCCGCCATGGACACTGCCGAACTGGTGGTCGGCGACCTGGTGCTCAATGTGGACACCCGTGAAGTCACCCGTGCCGGGGAAGGGATCCAGCTGACGGCAACACAGTTCGAGCTCCTCAGGTACCTGATGGAAAACCCCAAGCGCGTGGTCAGCAAGGCCCAGATCCTGGACCACGTCTGGGATTACGACTTCGGCGGCCAGGCGAACATCGTGGAACTGTACATTTCCTACCTGCGCAAGAAGATCGAAGCCAACCATCCGCCGATGATCCACACCGTGCGCGGAGCAGGCTACGTCATCAAGCCCGCAGACTAGCCAAAGGAAACGCGTGTCCCTTTCCGGTGTCCCCCGGCCCACCGGCCGGTCCTGGTTCAACCCGTCCACCTGGCACCTCCGCACCCGCCTGATCCTGCTCTCCATGGCGCTCCTGGTGGCCATCTCCAGCGCCATCGGCGTGGTCAGCTACGCCTCCATGGATGTGGTCCTGACCAACCAGCTGGACTCGCAGCTGATGCTGGCCTCCCGCGGACGGCCGCCGGAGGGCAACCCGTCCGGCCGACCGGACCCCCTCGATGCCCGGGGCCAGAGTGTGGGGACGCTCAACGCACGGGTGGTGGGCGGCCAGGTCAGCCGGGAGGCGGGCTTCCTGTCTTCCGATGCCACCCGCACGGCGCTGACTTCCGCCGATGTGGCCACCCTGCAGGCGTTGCCCCGCAATGGCCTTCCCGTGGACCGCAAGCTGTCCAACGGCGATTACCGGCTGATGGCCACGGCCACCCCTTACGGCGACGTGGTGATCACCGGCCTGCCGCTGGCAACGAAACAAAGCACCGAGGCCTCGCTGGTGCTCACGATGGTGCTGGTGTCACTGGGCGGCCTGGTCGTGATCGGGCTTGCGGGCACTGCCTTGATCCGCCGGACCATGCGTCCGCTGGAACAGCTGTCCGACGTCGCCACCAAGGTCTCCAAACTGCCCCTCGACGCCGGCGAGGTGGCGCTTGCCGTGCGCGTACCGCCGTCCGCAGCGCATCCCACCACCGAGGTGGGCAGCGTGGGCCATGCCCTGAACCTGATGCTGGACAACGTCTCCAGCGCCCTGGAGGCCCGGCAGCGCAGCGAGATGAAGGTGCGCCAGTTCGTTGCGGACGCTTCCCATGAGCTCAGGACGCCCCTGACCGCCATCCGCGGGTACACCGAGCTGATGCGCATGACCGAGACCTTTACCGAGGACGGCCGGAAGTCACTGGGCCGCGTCCAAAGCCAGTCCGAGCGCATGACCGCGCTGGTGGAGGACCTGCTCCTGCTGGCCAGGCTTGATGAGGGCAAGGCAACCGAAACCACCGATGTGGACCTTACCCAGCTGGTGGTGGAAACCGTCAGCGATGAAAAGATCATGGCCCCGGACCACACGTGGCAGCTGACGCTGCCCGATGAGCCCGTCACGGTCCGCGGGGATGCCACCCAGCTGCACCAGGTGCTGGCCAACCTGCTGTCCAACGCCCGGAAGCACACACCGGCCGGCACCACCGTAACCACCGGGTTGATGCGCTCGGCCGATGGGAGCGTGGTGGTGACGGTTACCGACGACGGGCCCGGCATCCCCGCCGAATTCCAGGGCAACATCTTTTCGCGCTTCACCCGGGCCGACGCCGCCCGCTCAGGCTCAGAAGGCTCGTCGGGCCTGGGCCTGTCCATCGTCGAATCCATCGTCATGGCCCACGGAGGCACGGTGGAACTGGTGTCCCGGCCAGGCAGGACCGAGTTTGCGGTCCGCCTTCCCGTGCCCGGACCCGCCGCCGCCTGACCGCCACACACGCAGAGGGCGGTGGCCACTGAAGGCCAAGCCCGCGCCAGTTGCACAGCGCCGGTTGCACAGCGCCAGTTACACAGGCACATCACAGGTTGCGCCTAAAGCCCTCAAATCCGGCGGCGCCACTGTTGATCCATGACGCTCACCGACTCCACTTCAGGAACCCTGCCGGACGCCGCGGTGGCCCCGGCGGGCCTTCCTTCCCGCGGACATGCCGCGCGGCGCGCACCCGTGGACACCCGTACCACCGTCCCCGTCCTTGACGTGACCATTCCCGTTTTCAACGAGGAACGTGACCTTGAGGAATGCCTTCGCCGGCTCCACGGGCACCTGCTGGATACCTTTCCACACAGCTTCCGGATCACCGTGGCGGACAACGCCAGCACGGATGGAACCCTGAAGATCGCCGAGCGGCTGGCCCGGGAGTTCCCTGAGCTCGTGGCGGTCCACCTGGATGAGAAGGGCCGCGGCAACGCCCTGCGCAAAGTGTGGCTGGCCTCCCCGTCACCGGTGCTGGCCTACATGGACGTGGACCTTTCCACCGACCTCGCCGCCCTGCCGCCGCTGCTGGCGCCCCTGATTTCCGGGCATTCGGACCTCGCCATCGGCACCCGGCTGACCCGCAACTCCCGCGTCGTCCGCGGGCCCAAGCGGGAGTTCATCTCACGCAGCTACAACATGATGCTGCACTCGTTCATGGGCGCGCGGTTCAGCGACGCGCAGTGCGGGTTCAAAGCCATCCGCGCCGACGTCGCCCAGCAGATCCTGCCCTACACCGTGGACAACTCCTGGTTCTTCGACACCGAGCTTTTGGTCCTCGCCGAACGCTGCGGCCTGCGTGTCCATGAGGTCCCCGTTGACTGGATCGACGATCCCGATTCCAGCGTGGACGTGGTACGCACAGCACTGGCCGACGTGAGGGGAATGGCCCGGCTCACCCGCGACTTGGTCTACGGTCGCATCCCGGTCCCGGAACTGCGCGCAGCCCTGGCACGGGGTCCGATCCCGGCGTCCTCGCGGTCCGGTGAGCAGACACGCGGCAGCAGCCTTTTCGGCCAGCTGGTCCGGTTCGCCGCGATTGGCGCCGCCTCAACCCTGGCGTACCTCCTGATCTTCGTGTTCTGCCGGGGATTCATGGACCCGCAGTTGGCCAACTTCCTTGCACTGCTGATCACCGCCGTGGCCAACACTGGCGCCAACAGGCGCTTCACGTTCGGCATCCAGGGCGGCAACCCGGTCCGGCACCACTTCGAAGGGCTGATCGTGTTCGGCATCGGCCTGCTGCTCACCTCCGGAGCACTCGCCTTTGTACACCGGACGACGACGCCTGACCGGTGGGTGGAAGTCCTCACCGTTGTGGCGGCGAACCTGGCAGCCACGGCGGTCCGGTTCCTGCTGTTCCGGCTCTGGGTGTTCCGCGGCAACCACGGCAACCGGACCACCAAAGACGCCCCCACTTCGACAGAAACGGCAGCATCATGACCTCCACCATTTCGCCGGCGGACGCCGGCTCACCCGCCGGCCGGCAGCCGTCGCCATCCGGCCACGCTGCCTCCTCCCCCGGGGCGGCCGATACCGCACCCCGCTGGACCCGCTACGCCTTCGGTGCGCAGCCCCGCTGGGTGAGGCCTTCCGCCGTGGGGCTCCTGGCAGCCACGGCGGTCCTGTATCTGTGGAACCTGGCAGCAACCGGCTACGGAAACTCCTTCTATGCAGCCGCCATCCAGGCCGGCACCAAGGACTGGACGGCGTTCCTTTTCGGCTCGCTGGACGCAGGGAACGCCATCACGGTGGACAAGCCGCCGGCAGCACTCTGGATCCCCGCCCTCGCAGGGCGCATCTTCGGTTTTTCACCACTGAGCATGCTGGTGCCGGAAGCACTCATGGGGGTGGCCGCCGTCGGGTTCCTCTACTTGGCCGTCAAACGCGTCTCGGGACCTGCCGCAGGCCTGCTGGCCGGCGCTGCCCTGGCGCTGACGCCGGTGGCTGCGCTCATGTTCAAGTTCAACAACCCGGACGCCATGCTCACCCTGTGCCTGGTGCTTGCTGCCTACTTCACCACCCGCGCCATTGAGAGGGCGGGTTGGAAGTGGCTGGTGGCCGCCGGCGCCGTGGTTGGCCTGGCATTCCTGACCAAGATGCTGCAGGGCTTCCTGATTGTTCCCGCGCTGGGACTGGCCTATCTGTGGGCCGCACCCACGCCGATGGGGCGCCGGCTGGTGCACCTGCTTGGCGCGCTGGGCGGAATCGTCGTGGTTGCCGGCAGCTACATCGCCCTGTTCCAGCTGACACCGGCCTCCGAGCGGCCGTACATGGCAGGGTCCAGCACCAACAGCTTCCTTGAACTGACGTTCGGCTACAACGGACTGGCCCGTCTCACCGGTTCCGGCGAGGGCATGCCCGGCGGGGCCGGGGGTGCTGCTGCCGGCGGTCCCGGAGGCGGCTTCGGCGGCGGCAACGCCGGATTCGGCGGGGCGGCCGGGCTGCTGCGGATGTTCGGCACCAGCTTTGGCGGTGAGGTCTCGTGGCTTCTGCCCGCCGCCCTGGTCCTGCTGGTGGCAGGCCTCTGGTTCACGCGCCGGGAAGTACGCACCTCCCCGGGCCGCGCGGCCCTGATCCTGTGGGGCGGCTGGCTCGTGGTCACCGGAGGTGTCTTCAGCTTCATGAGCGGCATTGTCCATCCCTACTACTCAGTGGCACTGGCGCCGGCGATCGCAGCGCTGGTGGGCATAGGCGCAGTGGAGCTCTGGCGTGGCCGCAGCTACTGGCCGGCCCGGATCGTCCTCGCCGTGACCGTCCTCGGCACCTCTGTGTGGTCGGCAGTCCTGCTGGGCCGCGACACGTCGTGGCTCCCCTGGCTGCGGGTCGCCATCATCGTGCTCGGCGTCCTCGCCGCCGCCGCAATCCTCCTCCGCCTCGATGCACTGGGCACCTCAAAACCGGGCACCTCGAAACTGGGCGCCTCCGGACGGTTCCGCCGGGCCGGTGCGGCCGCCGTCGTCGTCGTATCCCTCCTGGCCGGCGGTCTTGGGACAGCGGGGTGGACCCTCGCCACCGCTGCTTCCGCCCACTCCGGTTCCATTCCGACGTCGGGCCCGGCGGGTTCGTCCGCGGGTGGCTTCGGCAACCGTGCCGCTGGATTCGGCGGCGCACGGGCTGACGGCAGGGAGGCCGCCACTGACGCTGCCAACGGCGCGGGTGGACTCGATCCCTTCGGCGGCATCGACGGCGCAGCCGGCCCCGGCGGTACCGGGGGCGCCGGCGGCGCCGGGGGCCCGGGCGAAGGATCCGCAGATGCGGCGGTGGCGGCACTCCTGAAGGCCACCACCACGAAGTGGTCCGCGATCGTCTCCGGCGCCAGCCAGGCAGCCAGCCTGGAACTCGCCACGAACACCAACGTCATTGCCCTGGGCGGTTGGAACGGCGGGGACCCCTACCCCACGCTCGCCCAGTTCCAGGACATGGTGGCCAAGGGCGAGATCGGCTACTTCATCCAAGGCGGTGGCATGGGAGGCGGCGGCATGGGTGGCCGCGGCAATTCAGAGGTGGCCGCCTGGGTCCAGGCCAACTTCCAGGCCCAGACCGTAGGCAACTCCACCGTGTACCAACTCACCAAGTAGGACTCAATGGCCAGCCACTACCCAGTGTCCGTCCACACTGCGTCGGTCCACACCGGACACCCTGCCGGTGCTCCTGCCGCCGCGCATCATCCTGTCCCGGCCCGCTTCCGGCCGGACCCGCGGGCGCTCCGGCGGCGGCTGGAACTGGCAGCGGTGCTGGCCGGGACCGCCGTGCTGTACTTGTGGAACCTTGGAGCATCCGGCTGGGCCAACGCGTTCTATTCCGCCGCGGCCCAGGCCGGATCGCAGGACTGGGCGGCCTGGTTTTTCGGCTCCTCCGACGCCGCCAACGCCATCACGGTGGACAAGCCGCCGGCGTCGTTGTGGGTCATGGGGTTGTCCGTCCGGATCTTCGGCCTCAGTTCCTGGAGCATCCTGGTCCCCCAGGCGCTGATGGGCGTCGGCACCGCCTGGCTGCTCTACCTGGCCGTACGGCGGGCCGCGGCGCCTGCCACGGCCGATCCACGGCTGGCGCACCGCGCAGGACTGATCGCCGCAGCCGTCCTGGCCCTCACCCCCGTTGCCACGCTGATGTTCCGCTTCAACAACCCGGACGCCCTGCTGGTGCTGCTCATGACGGCAGCCGCCTACGCGGTCCTCCGTGCAGTCCAGGAGGACCGGTTGCGCTGGCTCCTGCTGGCCGGAGTGTTCCTGGGCTTCGGCTTCCTGGCCAAGCAGCTGCAGGTCCTGCTGGTGGTTCCGGGATTCGCCATCGCCTACGCGCTGGCAGGCCCGCACAGGCTCCCGCGGCGCCTGCTCCGGCTGGCCGCGGCGGGAGCGGCCATGGTGGCCTCCGCCGGGTGGTGGCTCCTGGCGGTGGAGCTGACGCCGGCCGGCCTGCGTCCCTACATCGGCGGATCGCAAAACAACTCCATCCTGGAGCTCACGCTGGGTTACAACGGGCTGGGCCGGCTGACGGGCGACGAGACCGGCAGTGTGGGCGGCGGCAACGGCTGGGGAGATCCCGGGCTGCTCCGGATGTTCAACAGCGAGTTCGGCGGCCAGATCGCGTGGCTGCTGCCGTCCGCCCTGATCCTTGCGGCGGGCCTGCTGTGGTTGGGCCGGCGGGCACCGCGGACGGATGCGGTCCGCACCGCCGTCATCATCTGGGGCTTGTGGGTGCTGGTGACGGGCCTGGTCTTCAGCTTCATGGCGGGCATCATCCACCCTTACTACGCCGTGGCGCTGGCGCCGGGGATCGCCGGGCTTGCGGGGCTGGGCACGGTCCTCCTGTGGCAGCACCGGCAGCAGCCACCCGCCGCACTCCTGCTGGCCGCAGCGGTGGCCGCGGCCGCCCTGATGGCCTTCCAGCTGCTTGGCACCACGTCCGCCTACGGCGCGGGGCTGCGTTGGCTGGTCCTTTCCGGAGGCCTGGCGGCCGCAGCGGGCGTGGCGTTCGGCAGGTTCCTGCGCTGGCGTGCCGTGCAGCGGACGACGGCGGCGCTCGCCATTGCGGCGTCGCTCACCGGGCCGCTGGCGTACTCCCTTTCCACGGCGTCGACAACGCACAGCGGGGCGATAGTCAGTGCCGGGCCGTCGTCGGGCTTCGGCCCTGGCGGGACGGGCCCTGGCCGGACCGGCCTTGGCGGGACCGGGACAGGCAGCACCAGGCAGCCAGCAACCCAGGGAAACACGGCCCGCCAGCAGGGCGCGCCCGGAGGAACACTTCCCGGCGGAACCGCTGCTGCAAGTGGTCGCGGAGGCGGAGCCTTGGGAGGCCTCTTGGGCGCCCCAACGCCGTCCGCGGAACTCGTGGCAGCACTCAGGAATGGCGCCTCAGGCTACACCTGGGCAGCGGCAGTGGTGGGTTCGAACAACGCTGCCGGTTACCAGTTGGCAACGGAACTGCCGGTCATGGCGGTGGGTGGGTTCAACGGCACAGATCCCGCCCCTACCTTGGCGGAGTTCCAGGATCTGGTGTCCCAGGGAAAGATCCACTACTTCATCACAGGCGGAACCATCCGGGCCAGTACCGGTTCGGACGCTGCCGCCCAGATCGCCCAGTGGGTGGCGAACAACTTCACGGCGCAGAGCATTGGCGGCACCACCGTCTACCTGTTGGCTGGGTAACGGGAACTGTAACGGTCGGCGCGCTGCGCTCATGAAATGGGGCGGCCATACCCCAATGGGACCGAGGTTACGAACGGGGAATCCGGCAAATCAACGCGCTGAGGATCGTGACTTCCGTTACCTAAATGTGACTTTCGCGTGCACTTCCTGTAGCGTCGATTGGGTGCGGCCCCCGTTCGGGCCGCATATCCCGGGTCGACGCCAAGCTCTGCCGCTTCCCCGGATTCCGATTGAGCTACGGCAGAGGCGGGGGACCCACCGTCCCGGGCATTGAATGCCCTTGGGGTTAAGCCAGTACGTGATCTTTCCGTACGGCCGGATGCCCTCATCCGAACCCGACAGCTAACTCCGCAGGTGTGAGAGGCGATCAATCATGTCCAAAAACACGGCAGAAGCACGCCTGCTGCAGGCCAAGGCTAAACACAGGGCCGCGCAGCAGGCCAAGAAGACCACCCTGGGCCAGCGCGCCGCCGTCCTTGCAGCATCGTGCGCGGTGCTGGTGGGGGTAGGCGCGGCAGGACAGGCCACCAGCAGCATGACTCCGGTGTCATCCACCGCGTCCAACCCTTCCACGTCAGCGTCCGACGCTCAAATGAGCATCGAGAAGAGCGAGATCCGCTCCAACCCGGCAGCAAGCCCCGCGCCCGCTGCCATCAGCGTGGCACCGCAGGCAGCGGAACCGGCCCCCGCAGCGGCACCGGCAGCACCCGCAGCGCCTGCCCCGGCCCCGGCGCCTGAGCCCGCCCCCGCACCTGAGCCGGCTCGCGCCGTCGCGGTTAACGATCCTGCAGGCGCCCAAGCGTACGCCGCCAGCCAGCTGGGGGCGTTTGGCTGGGGACCGGACCAGATGCAGTGCCTGCAGACGCTGTGGACCAAGGAGTCCGACTGGACCACCACGGCCACCAATTCCAGCAGCGGGGCATACGGCATCGTCCAGTCCCTGCCCGCTGAGAAGATGGCAAGCGCCGGCGCGGACTACCTCACCAACTACCGCACGCAGATCAATTGGGGCCTGGACTACATCAAGAAGAGCTACCAGTCGCCCTGTGGTGCCCTGAACTTCCACCTGGCCCACAACTGGTACTAGGCACTCCTCCCCCCGGCGGCAGCGATGCCGGGGGAACTGCACCAAAGCGGCGGGCCGCATCATCATGATGCGGCCCGCCGCTTTGGTTAACCAGCGCCCGGTCCGGCGTCCTGTCCGGTGTTCCCGCCAGCGCCCTGCCCGGCGTTCCGCCACGGGATGTACTGGACAGCCCACTTGTTTCCGTCCGGATCGGCGAAGTACACGAAGTGGCCCCAGTCCTGGACGTCCACATCGCTGACATCCACGCCGTTGCTCTTGAGCTGGTCATGCGCCGCATTGATGTCGTCGACCACCATCTGCAGGTTGGAGCCCGTGCCGGGCGGGGCGTCGACGAGTCCTTCGCCGATGCAGATGGAGCAGGCCGAGCCCGGCGGCGTCAACTGCACAAAGCGGATGGAGTCCGACGGCCGCTCGTCGTAGTCGGCGTTAAAGCCCACTTTGTTGACGTAGAAGTCCTTGGCACGGTCAACGTCGGATACGGGGACAAAGACAAGCTCGAGTTTCCAGTCCATCTGCACAGGCTAGCGGCGGGACACCCGTTGGGAAAGAGCCCGTTCAAACAGGGCCGAAGTGCTACCCGGCGATGCCGTAGAGGCGGTCGCCGGCGTCGCCCAGCCCGGGGACAATGTAGGACTTCTCGTTGAGCTTCTCGTCGATGGAGGCCAGGACGATGTGCACGTTGGCCCCTGACAGTTCCTCCTCCAGCCGCGCCAGGCCCTCGGGGGCGGCCAGCAGGCAGATGCAGGTGACGTCGGAAGCGCCGCGCTTGAACAGGAACTTGATGGCTTCGCGCAGGGTTCCGCCCGTGGCCAGCATGGGGTCCAGGACGAAAACCTGGCGGCCGGTGAGGTCCTCCGGCAGGCGCTCCGCGTAGGTGATGATGTCCAGTGTCTCCTCGTCCCGGGCCATGCCCAGGAAACCCACTTCAGCGGTGGGAACCAGCTTGGTCATGCCTTCCAGCATTCCCAGGCCGGCGCGCAGGATGGGAACCACCAGCGGGGTGGGCTTGGTGAAGGCGGTGCCGACGGTGGTGCTGACGGGCGTCTCGATGGTGACGGGCTCGGTGCGGACCTCCCGAGTGGCTTCGTAGGCCAGCAGGGTCACCAGCTCTTCCGTCAGCTGGCGGAAGACCGGCGACGGCGTGTTCTTGTCCCTCAGGACAGTGAGCTTGTGGGCGACCAGGGGGTGGTCAACAACGAGAGTGCGCATCCCCCAAAACTATCACTCGGCGCTGCCCTTCCCGCGTCCGGAGTGTTCGCCGTCGTGCAGTTCCTCGGCCACCACGTCCCGGACGATGGGACGGTCGAACGACGGCGCTGCCCCTGCGTGCTCGCGCCTTCGGACCAGGTGGAACAGCCGGTGGGCCAGGATAACGATTGCCACCCAGGCCAGGCCCAGGATCCAGCCGGCCATAACGTCCGTGAGCCAGTGGTGGCCCAGGAAGACCCGGCTCAGGCCCATGGCGATGATGAAGATCGAGCCGGCGGTGATGGCGGTAACCCGGACCCGCATGGTGTGGAACTGAAGGCAGATGAGGTAGATCACCAGACTGATCACCACGGTGGTGTTCAGGGTGTGCCCGCTGGGGAAGGATGGCGAATCCTCGTAAGGGGGGACGGCGTCCGCATGGTCGGGCCGGGTACGGCCCACCAGCTTCTTGCCGAACGTGGTGGCGGTGACGGACGCTGCCGCTGCACCGCCGATCAGGACCAGCGGACGCCAGTTCCGGCTCAGGAAGGTCAACCACGCGGTGAGGATGCTGGCCAGGATGGGCATCCCGATGCCGCCGCCGATGTTGGTGAAACCGGTGACAAAGGAGTCAAGGCCGGGGCTGCGGAGGCCTTCGGCAAAGGCAAGGGCAGGCTTGTCCAGGTTGGCCAGGCCAGCGGAGTCCACCACATCGTCGTAGACCTCTGCCCCAAGCAGCGCCAGGGACACGATGACCACACCGCCCACAAGGATGGTGAGGATCAACGCCGCATAGGGTTTGAACCAAATACCCAATCGGTCCCGAAGAGTGTCCATGGTGCCTCCCGGCATCGGCAAGTAACCTGACTAACCCCGAAACTATCATTGAGCCATGCCCTTGCCCGAAAAGAAACACGAGGCCTGGATGGGCCTTGCCCTGGCGGAGGCCCGCCGTGCGCTCGACACGGAGGACGTGCCCATCGGCGCCGTAGTGATAGGGCCCGACGGCGACGTTCTGGGTTCGGGACGCAACCAGCGGGAGGAGCTGGGCGACCCCACAGCCCACGCCGAGGTGGTGGCCATCAGGGAGGCGGCCGGACGGCTGCAGGAACGGGCACGGCTCGGCGGCGGCCAGGGCGACGGGTGGCGCTTGTCCGACTGCACGCTGGTGGTCACCCTGGAACCCTGCGCCATGTGTGCGGGCGCAATCGTCCTGGCGAGGATTCCCCGGGTTGTGTTCGGGGCCTGGGATGAGAAGGCCGGCGCTGCGGGATCGGTATTCGATATCCTCCGCGAGCGCCGGCTGAACCACTGGGTTGAGGTGTATCCCGGGGTCCGCGGGGAAGAGTGCGCTTTACTGCTGCGCGAATTTTTCGCCGCCCACCGGAGCAGCCTCTAGCCCTGCCGCTCCCCGTGTCCGCCGGGTCCCTCCAGGAGGGCCAGCACGTCCTGCGCTGGTTCGCTCCATCCCGGCAGCCTGGTCCGCGCATCGAGCGCAGCTGAACGCCATTTTTCCCGGGTCTTTCCATCCACCAGCCAACCCCGCAGTGCATTGGCCAGGCGGCCGGGACTCTCCTGTCCGCCGTCTGGAAGGGTAAGCACTGCCCCCGGAAGGCGGGGTTCGCCGTCGGCCGTTCCCAGCCCGCCCATGCCAAGCGCCTCCACCGCCCCGGTCCCGGCACGGACCAGAACAGGAATGCCGTGGGCCAGGGATTCGGTGACGGCCATACCGAAAGCCTCCAGCCGCGACACCAGCAGGGTCAGGTCCGTCCGCGCCCATTCGGCCTCCAGGGCTTCGCCAATGAGCTCGCCGGTGAGCTGCACCCGCCGCTGGAGCCCGTGGGCAGTAATGGCAGCCCGGACCTCCCGTGCGTAGTCCGGGTCCGCCTGCTCGGAGCCCACGAACGACGCAGTCCATTCAAGGTCCTGGATCCGGGCCAGGGCATGCACGGACAGCAGCTGGTCCTTGTTTGGCAGCAGCGCGGCGATGACCGCCACGTGCGGCGGCCTGGATCCCTGGGCCAGGGGTGCGGGGTTGACGCCGGGAAGGACAACGGTGACCCGGGAAAGCCCCCTTTCCAGGAGGAGGGATGCAGACGACGTGCTGGTGCAGATCACGCCGGTTGCCGCACGGAGGGCTCTCGCTTCGCGTTCCAGGGCCGCAGCCCCGGAGCTTTCCTCAACGGGCATATGCACCAGGACCCATGTTTCCCCGCCCGCCTTCGCGGCGTATTCGAGTTCATCCGGGGCACCTACCGCCACCAGGCCGTCCACGATGGCCACCGCGTCCCCGTGGTGTGCCTCAGGTTCCCATGCTCCGAGGAGGGTGCCCAGCCGGCGTCGTTCCTTGGCGCCGGCGTCCGGCCAGTTGCCCTCCACGGCAACCACCTCCACCTCCGCGCCCCGTTCCTGCAGGCCCGCAACCAGGCGCGCGTTGTAGACGTTGCCGCCTGAGCTGTGGCGGATATTGCCGGGAACCAGCAGCCGGATGGGACGCATGGCTACGCGGTGAGGTCCAGGGAAAAGGTGGCCCAGGCGTCAGGATTCTCGCGCAGGGTGACCTCCAGTCCTGCGAGTTCACGGCCGTCGTCGTTGTCCTTGATCTCTGCAGCCACCTTCCGGGCGATGTACTCGGCGAGGGCTTCCGTGGTGCTGAGCTTGCCCTCGAAGTCCGGGTGCTCGTCCAGGTTGCGGTAGTTCAGGCCGGCGAGCACCTCCTCGATGATGGTCCCGGCGGCGCCGATGTCCAGGACGATCGCGTCGGCATTCAGGGCGCGACGGCGGAAGGCCACCTCGGCGACGAAGGTTGCACCGTGCAGGCCCTGGGCGGGGCCGAAAGCCTCACGGGGAAGGCTGTGGGCAATCATGAAGTGGCGGCGGATGGTCAGGCTGAACATTGTTACCTCAAGTCTTTGGGGTTGTGGGTGGCTGGGCTGGGCGCGGGACTGCCGGCAGGATATTCGACGACGTGGCACAGGGCTTCCAGGCTGCCGTCCGCCAGGCTCTGGACCACGCTCGGCAGGTCCTCGAACCGGGACGATCCCGTCAGGAACGCGTCGAAGACGGGGTCCTTGAGCAGCGACACGGCCAGGTCCAGGCGGTCCGCATTGGTGCGCCTGTGGCGCCGGGAACGCGCCACCATGCCCACCTGGCTCGCCCTGATGGACAGCCGCCTGGCGTGGAAGTCCTCTCCGAGCGGCACAGTGACCTCACGGTTGGCATACCAGGACATTTCGATGATTTCGCCTTCATCGCCGGCGAGCTGCAGGCTGCGCTCCAGGCCTTCCTGCGAGGCCGAGCAGTGGAACACGATGTCGCAGTCCGCCAGGGCGTCATCGGGGTGTGCGAAGTCCACGCCCAGGGTGTCCGCGAGCTTTTTCCTGCCCGGATCGAGGTCCACCAACTGCAGGCGCTGCAACGGGAAGGTGCGCAGCAGCGTAGCCACCATGCCGCCCACCAGGCCGGCTCCGACAACGGCAATCCGGTCGCCCAGCCGAGGCCCGGCTTCCCACAGGGCGTTGACCGCGGTTTCCACCGTGCCGGTGAGGACCGCCCGCCGGGATGGAACGCTGTCGGGAACCCTGGTTAGAGAGGTCACCGGCACCACATAGAGGTCCTGATGCGGATTCAGGCAAAAGACGCGCCGGCCCTTCCACTCCTCAGGACCTTCCTCCACGACTCCCACCGAGAGGTAGCCGAATTTCACCGGCCCTGGGAACGTTCCCTCCTGGCGTGGGGCACGCATCTCTTCCGCGACACGTGGCGGCACGGCTCCGGCGTGGACCACCATTTCGGTGCCCTTGCTGATGCCGGAGTACAGGGCACGCACCAAAGCTTCGCCCGTCCCCGGCGCGGGCACTTCTTCGGCTCTGAGCTCGCCGTGTTCCTTGGCGGTGGTCCAGTAAGCGGTTGCGTGGATCGGAGTCTGTGAATTTGTCATCTTGCTGATGAATCTAACCGGACGCGCGGTGGCGGGGAAAGTCCGACGGCGGATGGCGGGGTTTGGTGCCGCGCGGCGGCGTCCGTGCCGGCCCTTCTTGAGGAGCCTTTGCTGGGGGCGGGTAGGGCGTCAGGAGGTGCAGGTGCAGAGGGCGGCGGGGCGTGGACCTGCCGGAACATGTGCGGACGGGCAGGGGCCCGGGCGGACGTGCCGCAACTTGTGCGGGCGGACCGGACTGAAGACGCGGCAGTGCAGCAGCTTCGGCTTAGACGCCGAGGTGTTTAAGCAGTGCCTCTTCGAGGAGGCTTCGTTCGCCGGGCAGGAACCCGGGTGGCCACTTTGGTGGTTCCCAGTCCTGGTGTTCGCTTGTGTAGTGGCGGCCGGTGGGTGAGGTCCAGCCGGGTGGTTCGTTCGTGCTGGCCGGGGTGGGTTTCCAGGCGGTGGTGTGCCGGAGCCTGTGGTGTTTCGGGCAGGGCTGTCCCAGGTTGCTGATGCCGGTGGTGCCGCCGTGGTGCCAGGCGAGGAGATGGTCGGCCTCCGTGTCCAGGGAGGTGTTGCTGCAGCCCGGGAACGGGCATTTCCCGTCCCGCATCCGCAGCCAGGCCCGCATCGCCTTGGGAATCCGGTAACTCTTCCGGCCGATCTCCAACGGCGCCCCGTCCCGCGGGTCCACCAACACCCGGTAAAACGAGGCCGCCCCGTCCGCGACCAGTCGCCGCGCCATCGACGCCGGCACCGGACCATACCCGTCCAGCATCGCCGGTTCATCGGTCAGGCCCATCAGCGCGAACACCGGAACCGTAACCAGGACCTCGGCGCGGACCGATGGCAAGCGTCCCGGCCCGGCGCCGTCAGTGCCACCGGCACCGGCGCCCGGCCGCGCAGCAGCCAAGGCGCCGGCAGTGGCACTGGCACTGGTGAGACTGGTGCTGCCGCCCCGGGTGTTGCCGCTGCCGAGGATCGCTGCGGTGAAACTGTCAGCGCGCAGCTGGGGCATGGTCCTGTCCTCGCCCGGCCCCTGCAGGCCCCGTGCGGCAGCGGTGAGCCGGTTCCACCCGGACATGGCCTGGTCCGCGGGCAGGTACGCGCCCAGCCACGCCATCCCGTCCCGGTCCGGCCGGAACTCCACCCGCCGCTCCGCCACACCCCTGGCGTGCCGCTTCTCCATCGATTCGGCGTGGTGGCGTTCCCGCCAGGTCCGGGCCTTGACCCGGAACCGGTGCGCCGGCAGCTCCCCAACCGGGCAGCCCCGGGCGGCATCCTGTGCTTCAGGGTCCAGGAAATGCGCCTCCAACGCCGCCGCCCCCGCCGCATCAAGGCTCGCCGTTTCGTCGGCCAGCACTATCGCGTGCTGCCACGACAGGGTCCCGGACTGCAACGCCTCCAAAGTCCGCGGCAAGCTGCTGGTCAGGGCGTGGGACGTGGCCAGGAACGACGCCGCCGCCCGCGGACCCAGGGCCAGCACGCACCCGATCTCCGCCGCGACCGCCATCTCCTGCGCCACCACCGGCACGTCCGGCCCCGCCACAGCATGCGCAGCCTCCGCGTACCCCACCGCAGCCTTCGCCTTCACCCCCGCAACCCGCGCCTCGACCTCCCGGGCCCCGGCGAGGATGTCCAGGCACCCATCCGCCAAACCGGCCAGCGGATCAGAAACCGCATCAGCATCCGCGAACGCCTCCAGACCCTCCCCATCCACCTCAGCCTGAAGCACAGCAAGGGCAGCACGGATCTCCTCGAACGCCCTCACCACCGCCGCTTTCCCCATAAACCCATCATGGCAAGGGGGTCCGACATTCTGGCCGTGAAGAGTCAGGTCAATCCTGCAGCCTTCCCTCAAGCAACTCCTCGAGTCCCCGCTTGAAGCCGGACCGGCCGCCATGGGCAGGATGCCGGATCTTAGGGGCAGCCAGGCCGCTGCGCTGCAGGCTGTGCTGGGCCACATTTCCCACTGCCACGATGGAGCTGATCCCGAAGATCTCCGCGAGCTCCTGCCAGAAGGATGTTCCGAGCTTGGTTTCCGAGGGTTTTGGTGTGCGGTTGGACAAGGGCTTGCCGGGCTGGTGGGGGTGCCAGGGGAAAGCACTCCAGAGCAGCGGTACGATGTCCACTTCTTCGAGGACTTGCCACAGCACCGTTGCAGTAGGTTCGGCGGCTATTCCCGCGGCGTCCGGCGGCAGCACATAGCCTTTGCCGGGGCCGAAGAGTCCAAACCTGTTGACGGGACCTTCGATGATGGTCCTGTTGGTGAAGGGCACGCCCGTGATCCGCATGCCCCTAAAGCCCGGGGCCTCACCCACCAGCAGTACCCTGGGCCGCCGGTCCAGCATTTCCTGCAGGTAGATCTCAAGGTTGCGCCGGCGCAGCTCATTCGCCGGGACGGAACGGTTGAAGAAGTTGTTGCAGGCCGGCCCGGCCTCGACGGCGGCCAGCCGCTCAACGAAGGCTTGAATTGCTGGCGCTGTCATCCGCCGGAGTGGTCCAGGACCGCCGCAACGCGTTCCGCTGCCGGTGCGTCCGCGCGGGACAGCCGGGCTTTCCGAAGGTTTTCGCGCACGATCCAGCGGACATCCTTGTCCTGGCTGGCTGCCCACCGCTCCAGCCGCGCGAAGCCCAGGGCAGGGGAAGCGGCCGCGGCAACGCTCCAGCAATAGCCGAGCCCCTGGCGCAGCACGCGGAATTGATCCAGCTTCCGCGATTCCGGGCCGGTTCCTTCGACCGACGCCGTGATCCGGTCGAGGGTTTCCACTGCCTTGGCTGCATCTTCCGGTACGCGGAGCAGCCGTGGTTCGCAGACCCCGGCTGCAAGGGCACGTTGGACCAGGGGCTTCCCGTCCACCCATTCCCTGGCCAATGCCCACAGTGCCCGCATGTCCGCGTCTCCCAGCCGCTGCAGGGCCATGGCAACACCTTCACGAACCCGCCAGCGCCCGTCCTCCGCCAAGACCCTTAGTGTTTCCGCGGCGCGCTGGTCACCCGCGGCAAGCAGGCGGCCGAGGCCGACAGCAGCGCACATGGCAAGGTACTCGTCCGGACTGTCAACGAGCCGTCGGATCAGGCCGGGATCCGCCACGTCGGCGAACGCCGCAACCAGTTCAAGGTTGCCGCGCGGCCCCGGCAATCCTGACTCGGCGCGGAGGTACGCCTCCCATTGCGCCGACGGCAGCGCTTCCAGGACCGCCCGGTAGTCCGACGTCTTGGTCATCGTTCAACTCCCTGCCGCCCACAGGTGCTGCCGTTGGAGCTGCCTACCAGCGGGGGTGGATGGCCTCACGGAAGTAGTGGTCGTAGATCCAGCGGACGCCGGCGTCGAACTCTTCGCTGATGCTGACCGTGGCCGCGGCGGCGTTGGCCCTGGCCTGATCCACGTTGCGCGCGCCGGGGATCACCGAGGTGACGCCGTCCTGCGCGGCAATCCACGCAATGGCCGCCTGCGCGGTGGTGGCGCCCTCCGGCACCAGCTGTTCGAACTCCGCCACGGCCTTCAGGCCCAGTTCGTAGTCCACGCCGGAGAAAGTCTCGCCAACGTCGAACGCCTCGCCCTTGCGGTTGTAGTTCCGGTGGTCGTTCTCCGCGAAGGTGGTCTCTTTCGAGTACTTCCCGGACAGCAGGCCGGACGCCAGCGGCACGCGGGCGATGATGCCCACCCCGGCCGCTTTGGCGGCCGGAAGCACCTCGTCCAGCGGCTTGAGCCGGAAGGCGTTCAGGATGATCTGCACCGAGGCAGTTCCCTCGTGGCGGATGGCTTCGAGGGCCTCGTCCGTCCGCTCCACGCTGACGCCGTAGTTACGGATGGCGCCTTCGCCCACAAGGGTGTCCAGGGCGTCGTAGACCTCGTTGTTGCTGTAGACCGGGGTGGGCGGGCAGTGCAGCTGGACCAGGTCCAGGGTGTCCGTGCCCAGGTTTTTCCTTGAGCGGTCCACCCATTGGCGGAAATTGGCCAGCGTGTAGTTTTCCGGCCGCTGTTCCATCCGGCGGCCCATCTTGGTGGCCACCGTGACGCCGAGGCCCGGGTTGTCCGCCAGGAACTTCCCGATAGCCTGCTCACTCTTGCCGTCGCCATACACGTCTGCGGTGTCGAAGAGGGTGACCCCGGCCTCCACGGAGGCGGCGAGGATGGCCTGCGCCTGTGCCGGGTCCACGTTGCCCCAGTCCGCGCCGAGCTGCCAGGTGCCGAGCCCCACGATGGAGACGTTCCGTCCGGTCTTGCCTAAAATCCGCTGTTCCATCCCCTGACTATATGCAACGATGCAACCCGCAGTCAGGTTGCCCCGCTGCGAGCACCTTTTGGGCCTTCCGCACGCACGGTGCGGGCACGGCCCCGGGGTTATGATTGGGCGTGCTCGAGCTTGGGCACCAGCCCCGCCTCCTTCAGCCCCAGGTAGATGCGGTCCCGGGCAATTGGCAGCGACGCGAAGCGCACGCCCGTGGCGTTGCGGATGGCGTTGGCCAGCGCCGGCGCCACCGGGTTGAAGGGGCTTTCGCTCATCGACTTGGCCCCCAGCGGCCCCATCTTGTCGTTGGTGTCCGCGAAGTACACCTCGCTGCGCGGCACGTCCGCAAAAGTAGGGATGTGGTACTGCCGCAGGATGTCCGTGGTGACCTTCCCGGCGTCGTCCACCACCACCTCCTCGTAGAGCGTGGCGCCAAGGGCCTGGGCGATCCCACCTTCGATCTGGCCGCGGCACTGCCGCGGGTTGACCACCACGCCGGCGTCGGCCGCCTGCACGCTTTGCAGGATCTTCAGCTCGCCGGTGCCGCGGTTCACCGCCACCCGGAAGCCGTGCACATTGAATGCGACGGAGCGCGGAGTCCCGCCCCAGCGCCCCTCGGCGGCGAGTTCGACGCCGGCACTCTCCGCGGCCTGGGCCAGTTCAGACAGTGCCACGGGAGTCCCGTCGACCACCAGGACGTCGTCCTCAAGGACGCAGGCGGACGCCTGGGTCTGCCGGATGCCGGCGGCGAATGCACGGATCCGGACGGCCAGTTCCTCTGCTGCGGCGAGGGTGGCCTTGCCGGCCACTACGGTGCCGGCCGAGCCGAAGGCGCCGGTATCGTGCTCCACCAGGTCCGTGTCCGATTGCCGCACCGCCACCCTGGACGCTTCCGTGGAGAGGGCGGTAGCGGCAAGCTGGGCGTGCACCGTGGTGGTGCCGTTCCCGAACTCGGCGGTCCCGACGTCGGCCTGGTACGTTCCGTCCGGCAGGAGCCGGAGCCTTGAATGGGCAAAGTGGCCGCGCGGCGGCACGGTGTCGATCATGGACAGGGCCGTGCCTTCGCCCACCATCCAGTCAGGCCCCAGGTCCTCAAGGCGGGCCTGCCGGTAGCGTTCGCGGCCGCGGTCCAGCGCGTCCCTGACCAGGTCCAGGCATTGGTCCAGCCCGTAGCTGCCGTAATGGACGTCCTCTTCCGGGTCCGGCTGGGTGGACAGCATGTGGTCCCCTTCCCGGACCATGTTCCGGCGGCGGAACTCGAACGGGTCCATGCCGATCCCGGCGGCGAGCTCATCCATGGCGGACTCGACGGCGAAGATCATCTGGCTCAGCCCGTACCCGCGGAAAGCTCCGGACGGCACGGTGTTGGTGTACACAGAATGCGCGTCCACCTTCTTGTTGGCGCAGTTGTAGACCGCCAGCGATTCGCCGCAGCCGTGGAACATGACGCCGGGGCCGTGGTTTCCGTAGGCGCCGGTGTTGGTCACCACGTCCAGCTCCAGGGCCGTCAGCTTCCCGTCCTTGCTGGCTCCGGCCTTCAGCTTGATGGTGAAGGGGTGCCGGGTGGTGGTGGCGGTGAACTGTTCGGTGCGGGTCAGTTCCAGCTGGACGGGCCGGCCGAGCTGGAGGGCCGCGAGCGCCACGAGGTCCTCGGTGAGCACTTCCTGCTTGCCGCCGAACCCGCCGCCCACGCGGCCGGCCACCACATGCACCTTGTCCTCTTCCAGGCCGAAGATCCGGCACAGGGTGCGGCGGACCAGGAAGGGGACCTGGCTGGAGGTGCGCACCTGCAGCCGTCCTTCAGCGTCCACCGAGGCGATGGCTGCATGGGTTTCCAGTGCCACGTGCTGGACCCGCTGGGTTTGGTAGGTCTTTTCGTGGATGAAGTCGGCGGCAGCGAAACCGTCGGCCACGCTGCCCAGCTCCGAGTGGAGCTCCGCCACCACGTTCCGATCAGGCCGGGCGATCCGGGAGCCTGCAGCATCCTTGCCACCGTGGACCAGCGGGGCGCCGGGCAGAAGTGCTTCCTGCGGTGAGAGGACTGCCGGGAGTTCCTCGTAGTCCACCTGGAGGGCACGGACGCCGGCTTCCGCGGCGCCCACCGATTCAGCCACGACGGCGGCAACCCGCTGCCCGATGAACCGCGCCACGTCATCGAGCACCCGCGTGTCGTCGGGGTCGTCCGTGTACAGCTCATGTTGGGCGGTGGAGAACAGCTGCTCCGGGGCGTCTTCGGAGGTGAAGACAGCCACCACGCCTGGAACCCTTAGTGCCGCGGACTTGTCGATGGACACCACCCGCGCGTGGGCGTGCGGCGAACGCAGGACCTTCAGGTGCAGCAGCCCCTGCAGCTGTTCCCTCAGCTGCTCCGGCGGCACGTCCAGGGTGTACCGGGCAGCGCCCGTGACCACCGCGCGGCTGGCCGGCGCCGGGACGTCATCGCCCAGCCGGCCCGGCTCCGGAACCGGCTGCCCGTCCCCTGCGATGCCGGAGCCCGGCCCCTGGGGATCCGGGTGCCCGGCGTCCCCGCAGACGGCATCCGCGATGGCACGGTAGCCGGTGCACCGGCAGAGGTTGCCTTTGAGGTTCCGGGGCAGGTTCTCCTTCTGTTCATCTGTGAAGGTGGCGGCCGTCATCACCATGCCGGCCGTGCAGAAGCCGCACTGGAAGCCCTGGCGCTCCAGGAACTGCTGCTGCACCGGGTGGAGCTGCCCGTCGTGGGCGCCGGCATCCGCGAGCCCCTCGATAGTGGTGACGGCATGGCCCTCCGCCCGGACAGCCGGGTAGATGCAGCTGTGGACCGGGGTGCCGTCCACGTGCACCGTGCAGGCACCGCAGTCGCCGCCGTCACAGCCTTTCTTTACCCCCAGGTTTCCCTGCTCCCGCAGGAACGTGCGCAGGCACTGCCCGGGACGGGGTGCCGCGTCCGCGGAAATTCCGTTAATCTCGATGGCCATGCTCAGGCCCCTTTCGAAAGAGTTGTGGGCCCGGAGCCCGGCATCCCGCCGGTCCGGGGCGGCCAGAAGTCCCCGGACACAGCCAGTCCCGGCGTTCCCTGTGGCGCTGCCAGCTCGGCCCGGATTTCCTCGGCCAGCCGGTACGTCATGTCGCGGCGCCAGGCGGGCAGCCCGTGGATGTCGTCGTGGTAGAGCTCCGCCGGAATATGGTCATCGAGTCCGGCCGCCAGCCGGTCCGCGTCCGGCAGCGCGTCGAAGCGCAGCTGCACGGGCCGCTTGGTGGCGGCGGTGACGGTCAGCACCAGGGAGGTGCCGCCGTCGAGCCTTCCAATGAGCAGCACGCCGGACCGGCCCAGGTTGCTCAGGGACAGGCGGCGGAACGCCACGCGGGCGGAAAGGGCCGACGCCGGGAGGTGGACGCTGCGAAGCAGCTCACCGGGTGCCAGGGCGTTTTTCGCGTCGCCGGTGATGAAGTCCGCCACCGGAAGGGTGCGGCTGCCGCCATCCGGTGCGATGAGGGTGGCTGTGCCGTCCAGTCCGGCGCAAAGCGAAATGACGGGCCCGGCGGGCAGCGAGGTGCAGAGGTTGCCGCCCACGGTGGACATGTTCCACACCTTGAAGGAAGCCACGAAGGAGTCACAGCATGCCCGGACCAGGTCCAGCGCCCGCCAGCCGCGGTCCGACACATCCGGAAGCCCGGGAAGGCTGTACAGCCCGGCGATGGTGCAGGTGGCGGCAAGCTCGATCCCGTCGTCGGTGACGGTGATCGGCGTCCAGCCTGCGGCGCCGAGGTCCAGGAGCCGTTTGAGCGGCTGGGGCCCGAAGGCGTAGCTGCCGTAGGAGAAAAGGACCGTCCCGCCGGCAAGCCAGGCGTCGCCGTCGCGCCATTCCGCGGGGTCGGTGGTGCGGACCACCGCCTCAATGGTGTTCATGTCCATGCGATCTCCTGCTTGTCAGAGTCTGTAGGCGCCGGCGTGGGCGCGGGGTGGGGGTGGATGGTGCCGGAGGTTTCACGCAGCGGCAGGCAACTGGCGGCGCGGTTGCGGGCTGCGATGATTTCCGCGGTGATGGACACCGCCACTTCGGCGGGGGTGGCGGCACCAAGATCCAGCCCGATGGGTGAGTGCAGCTGGGCGATCCGCTCCGGCGGGACACCCGCGCTGAGGAGTTCGCCCACCCGCTGGAGGTGGCTCCGGCGGGAGCCCATGGCGCCAACGTAGGCGAGGTCCAGGGCCAGCGCGGCTTCCAGCAACGGGATGTCGAACTTCGGATCATGGGTCAGGACGGCGGCCACGGTGCGGTGGTCCGTCCTGCCCGCAGCCGCTTCCGCCGCCAGGTACCGGTGCGGCCACTCGGCCACTACCTGGTCGGCGGCGGCAAAACGGGGCTGCCTGGCGAAGGCGGGCCGGGCATCAACCAGGGTCACGTGGTAGCCCAGCAGCTTCGCAGCCGGTACCAGTGCCGCGCCGAAGTCGTTGGCGCCGAACACCAGCATCCGCGGCGGGGCCAGCCGCGACTCCACGAGGACGGCGGACCCGTCCATAGGCTGCCCTGTCCGGTCTGGCAGACAGTCCCCTGCCCCGGGAATACTGACCAGGCCGGTGCCACCGAGGCGCAGGATGGCCTCCACCTGCAGTGCCGTCTCCCCCTGGAGGAAGGACAGCTCCGGGGATGCGGCCACGCCGGCCGTGGCGGGATGGTGCAGTACGACGGCGGCGCCTCCCGGGCTGCCCAGCAGCCGTACCAGGGCCATGGATTGGTCCGGGCCGGGTTCGGCGAGTTGCAGCAGGGCAGTGCGCAGCGGATGGGCGGGTTCGCCCGGAACCGCGGCGGGCACCGGCTGGATGTGGATGTCCAGCCGTCCCCCGCAGGTGAGCCCCGCGGCGAAGGCGTCGGCGGCACTGAACCCGTAGGACTCAAGGCGCGGGCCGCCGTCGTCCATTGCCTCCTGGGCGAGCACCACCACGGCGCCTTCCACGCAGCCGCCGGAGAGGCTGCCCAGCACCTCGCCGGATTCGGTGACCAGCATGGATGTTCCCACCGGCCGGGGCACGGAACCCGACGCCGCCACGATGGTGGCAACGGCGAACTGCCCGTCTGCAAGCCGGTGCAGCCACGGGCCCAGCGAAGGGATCAGGTCAAGCATGGCGGCACTCCTTCTTCCGCGCGGCGGTGGTGTCCATTGTCGGTCCTGGCAGGGGCCGGGCCAAGGGTTGGCCCGGCCCCCGGTGTGGCTGGGGCAAGCTCAGCCGCCGAGCAGGTGGTTGATCGGACCGCGGGCGAAGTACACCAGGAACCCGATGCTCACCACCCACATCAGCGGATGGATTTTCTTCGCCTTGCCTGACGCAGCCCCGATGACGGCCCAGCTCACGAAGCCAACACCGATGCCGTTGGCGATCGAGTAGGTCAGCGGCATGGTGACGATGGTCAGGAATGCCGGCAGGGCCACGGTGAACTTGGTGAACTTGATCTCCCGGATCTGCGCCATCATCATCGCCCCCACCACCACCAGGGCGGCGGCCGCGACCTCGAGCGGCACCACGCTGGTGAGCGGGGTGAGGAACATCGAGCCGAGGAACAGCACGCCGGTGACCACTGAGGCCAGGCCGGTCCGTGCCCCTTCGCCGATGCCGGCGGCGGAGTCGATGTACACGGTGTTGGAGGAACCGGAGGTTGCCCCGCCCGCCACGGCGCCGAAGCCTTCCACGATGAAGGCCGCCTTCAGCCGCGGGAACGTGCCGTCCTTGTGGGCGACGCCGGCGCTCCTGGCCAGGCCGGTCATGGTTCCCATGGCGTCGAAGAAGTTGGTGAACACCAGCGTGAACACCAGCATGGTGGCGGCCAGGCCGCCGATCCGGGCGAACGAGCCGAACAGGTCGAACTGCCCCACCAAACCGAGGTCCGGTGCCGAGACCAGCCGGCCGGACAGGACGGGGGTGTTCAGGTGCCAGCCGCCGGGGTTGGTGGCGCTGGCCGGGCCAAGCTTCAGGACGGCTTCCACGACGGCGGCCAGCACGGTGGTGCCGACGATGCCGATGAGCAGGCCGCCCTGGACCTTGCGTGCCACGAGGATGCCCATGGCAAGGAGGCCGATGACGAAGACGAGCGTGGGTACCGAGGTGATGGAGCCGCCGTCGCCCAGTTGGACCGGCGGACCGCCTGCCGTGGGCCGGACGAAGCCAGAGTCCACGAAGCCGATGAAGGCGATGAACAGGCCGATGCCCACGGTGATGGCGGCCTTCAGTTCCTTGGGCACTGCCCGGAAGATGGCGGTCCGGGCGCCGGTGACGCCGAAGAGGACGATCAGGATGCCGTTGATCACCACCAGGCCCATGGCCTCGGGCCAGGTGACTTCCTGGATCACCGAGACGGCCAGGAAGGAGTTGATGCCCAGGCCGGCGGCAAGTCCGAAGGGCAGGTTGGCGATGAGGCCAAAGAGGATGGTCATGACGCCGGCGGTGAGGCCGGTGACGGCACCCACCTGGGCTGCGGATAGCCAGCCCCCGGCGACGTCGGTGGGGGCGTTGTCCGCGCTGAACCCGCCGAGGATGAGGGGGTTCAGGATGACGATGTACGCCATTGTGAAGAAGGTGACCAGGCCCCCGCGGAATTCGCGGGCAAGGGTTGAGCCGCGCCGGGTGACCTGGAAGAAGCGGTCCAGGAAGGATTCCGGGGCCGGCGGCAGCGGGACGTGCGGTCCCTGTGCCGAAGTGCGCGGCGCCCGCCGGGAGGTGCTGGTGGTTGGAGCCGGATGCTCCTCGTGGGAATGGTCCAGGATGGTCATCCCAGCCGCCTAGTAGTCGATCCTGGATTCGAGCGTGTTCCAGGTGTTGAACGGCTCCAGTGGTGCCGGGGCCTGGGGATCGCCCAGCTCCAGTTTGGATACCGGCATCAGGGAGTCCCTGTCCTGGTTTTCGAAGTATTCGTAGAAGACGGCGTCGTCAAAGCCGACGGAGGCGGCGTCGTGGCGGTCCGCGGCGTAGACCACGCGGCCCACCCGGGCCCAAAGTGCGGACGCCAGGCACATGGGGCATGGCTCGCAGCTGGTGTACAGGACTGCGCCGCTGAGGTCGAAGGTGCCCAGTTCGCGGCAGGCGGTGCGGATGGCGGTGACTTCGGCGTGGGCGGTGGGATCGTTGTCCGCTGTGACACGGTTGACGCCGTCGAACGTTTGGCCGTCCGCCGTGACGATCATGGCGCCGAACGGGCCTCCGCTGTTAAGGACGTTGGCCGTTGCCAGCCGGATGGAGCGGGCCAGAAATTGTTCGGCCGTGACGGTGGTACTCATGATGCGACTTCCTTTTGCCGGGAAGCCTGATGCCGTGCAGTACCAGTAGAACCAGGTGCGAACGGTTACCAGGCTTCAGCATGTGCTGTGAAGGTTAAGTTGCGCCTGGTAGATAGCTTCCCCGAGGAGGGGCGCCCGCCTTTGGCAGAATCGAGATTAGCACCGCTTTGTGGGCTGCGCCATAGTTTTCTGGAAATTTAATTTCGCAATGTGAAATCCATGTTTCGACGCCTTCACGGCGGATGCCGCCACGCAGTGACAATCACGTCCATTGACGCAGGTGGAGGCGTTTTCCTAGTCTGATCCCACCCGTCCTGCCTGCAGGTGGCGGGCACCTGGATCAGCAGACAGGGCCTCACTGAGCTGGAACAACTGCCACTGCGCCCAGAACAGGACATCCCATGCCCCAGCCCCATCCAGCGCCCGCCTCCCGCCTGTGGATCCGGAGCCCCCTGGCCGCCTTCACCGCCAACACTCTTGACGCCTCGGGTGGCGTGGTGGTCAACGGCGGAGTGATTGAAGAAGTCCTGGCAGCGGGGCAGAAGCCGGCCGCGCCCTGCACCGAAACGTTCGACGCCGGCAGCCACGTCCTGCTGCCGGGCCTGGTCAACACGCACCACCACTTCTACCAAACCCTCACCCGGGCCTGGGGTCCGGTGGCCAACGCCCCGCTGTTCCCGTGGCTGCAGAACCTTTATCCGGTGTGGGCCCGGCTGACGCCGAAAGACCTGGAACTGGCCACCACGGTGGCCCTTGCCGAACTGCTGCTCTCGGGCTGCACCACCGCTGCCGACCACCACTACCTTTTTCCCGCGGGCCTTGAGGACGCCATTGACATTGAAGTGGAGGCGGTGCGCCGGCTGGGCATGCGGGCCACCCTCACCCGCGGGTCCATGACGCTGGGAACGGACGACGGCGGCCTGCCGCCGCAGTCCACCGTGCAGGCCCCGGAAGTGGTGCTGGCGGACAGCGAGCGCCTGGTGGGCCGGTACCACGAGCGCGGCGATGACGCGGTGATCCAGATTGCGCTGGCGCCGTGCTCCCCGTTCTCGGTAACCAAGGAGATCATGGCCGAAAGCGCGGCCCTCGCCGGGCGGCTGGACGTCCGGCTGCACACCCACCTGGCAGAAACCCTCGACGAGGAGGACTTCTGCCGGGAGATGTTCGGGCTGCGGACGGTGGACTACCTGGACAGCGTCGGCTGGTTGACGGACCGCACCTGGCTGGGCCACGGCATCCATTTCAGCGACGCGGAGATCGCCCGGCTGGGTGCCGCGGGGACCGCGGTGGCGCATTGCCCCACCTCCAATATGCGTCTGGCGTCAGGCACCGCCCGGGTCCTGGAACTGGAAGACGCCGGAGTTCCGGTGGGGCTGGGCGTTGACGGTTCGGCATCCAATGACGCCTCCAACATGATCCTGGAAGCGCGGCAGGCCCTCTACCTCCAGCGGCTGCGGTACGGGGCCGACGTACCGGTGGAACGGGCCCTGGGCTGGGCCACCCGCGGATCCGCCGCGGTCCTGGGCAGAACCGGACTGGGCCAGCTGGCACCCGGGATGCAGGCGGACCTGGCACTCTTCCGGCTCGACGACCTGCGTTTCTCCGGCAGCCACGATCCCGTGGCCGCCCTCCTCCTGTGCGCCGCGGACCGGGCGGACCGGGTGATGGTCGGCGGCCAGTGGCGTGTGGTGGACGGCCAGGTTCCGGGATTGGACGTGGCGGGGCTCATCGCGGAGCACTCCGCCGCGGCACGACGCCTGATAAACGGCTGACAGGGATACTGGCCGCTGCTACCGTGGCGGCATGACTCCGTCAAAGACGCCGGCCGAAGTCCTGGATATCGAGGGTGTTGAGGTCCGGATCTCCAGCCCGGACAAGGTGGTATTCCCCCAGCCGGGGCTGACCAAGCTTGACCTCGTGCGCTATTACCTGGCTGTGGCGGACGGAGCGCTGCGGGGTGCGGGAGGGCGGCCGATGGTGCTCAAGCGGTTTCCCAAGGGGATCGACGCGGAGCCGTTCTTCCAGAAGCGCGTCCCGGAAAACCACCCGCCCTTTATTGACACCACCACGCTGCATTACGCGTCCGGGACCTCGGCGGAGGAGGCAGTGATCCGCGATGCGGCCGGCCTGGCCTGGGTGATCAACCTCGGCTGCCTTGACCTGAACCCGCACCCGGTCCGGGCAGAGGACCTGGAACACCCGGACGAACTCCGCGTGGACCTGGACCCCATGCCGGGAGTGGACTGGCCGCAGATCGTGGACGTGGCCTACGTGGCGCAGGAGGTCCTGGCGGACGTGGGCATGGAGGGGTGGCCGAAGACCAGCGGTTCGCGGGGGCTGCACATCCTGGTGCGCATTGCCCCGGAGTGGTCCTACCGCGATGTCCGGCTCGCTGCGGAAACCCTGGCCCGGGAGGTGGAAAACCGCGCTCCCGGACTCGCCACGGCACGGTGGTGGAAGGAGGAGCGCGGCGAGAGCGTGTTCGTGGACTTCAACCAGAACGCCAAGGACCGCACCGTGGCCTCCGCCTATTCAGTCAGGCCGCTGCCCGATGCCCGGGTCTCGGCGCCGCTTACCTGGGAAGAGGTGCGCACCGCCAGGCCGGAACAGTTCACGGTGCCCACCGTCCTGGAGCGGTTCGCCGAGATCGGCGATCCGCATGCGGGTATTGACGGCGCGGTGGGCAGGCTCGATGGCCTCCTGGCCCTTGCCGAAAAACTGGGTCCCGCAGAGAAGGCACCGCGCGGCGGCAACGGATCCGGACGCCGGCAGTCGGTGATGCCGCTCATCGAAGTGGCCCGGACCAGGACCAAGCCCGAGGCGCTCGCCGCGCTCGATGAATGGAGGTCCCGGCACGCCGGAGTCGTGGCGGCCCTTCAGCCCGCCGATGTCCTTGTGGACGGGATGCGTGGATCCAGCTCGCTCTGGTACCGGGTGCGGGTAAACCTGCAGCATGTACCCGAGGCGGACCGCCCGCCCCAGGAGGAACTCGTCGCGGACTACGACCCCTGGGCGGGCAAGCAGTGGCCCGGAGGCCCCGGCTCCTGACGCCCGGCCAGGGGTCAGCGGCGGCCGGGGTCAGCGGCGCCCGAACACCGGAAGGGCGCGGAGCCAGCGTGAAAAGCCTCCGGACCGCCGCTCGTGGTCGGCCGGAATGTAGAAGTCGGGATCACTGGCTCCGAAGGGCAGGTACAACTCCTGGCCCGGCGCCGGGAATTCCACAACCTGGTTCTGTTCCTGGGGGTTCATCTGCTCCTCCTGTTCCTATAGCGTTTCCGTATCTCGGAATTTATTTATTGCTATATGAAAAGTGTAGGTAGTGGAGCAGCTTGACGTCAACGGTTCCGTCAATGGTGCTCCGGGGCCGGCTGGGCATACGGCAGTCATAAAATGATTTTTGGCCTTGTGATGTACACCACCGGTTTGCGGAGGTACGCTGTTAGGCAACTCGTGGCGCACGTCACGTAACCTGGGAGCAGCAGGCAGGGTCGTAATGAGCTGGCATCAACGGATGCCGGCTCTTTTTTGTTGGGTCGGCTCCATCGGAAACGCGCATGAAATGCGCGCTTAATTTCAGTGATGGAACCTAGGTTCCACTTACCGGAAGTTGGGAAAAGACCATGAGCAGCAAGATCATCCTCGGCGAAAACCAGTACGGCAAGGCAGAAGTGCGCGTCGTCAAGATCACCCGCGACACCAACCGCCACGAGATCGAGGACCTGAACGTCACCTCGCAGCTGCGGGGCGACTTTGCCGCGGCCCACCTTGAGGGCGACAACGCCCACGTGGTGGCCACGGACACCCAGAAAAACACCATCTACGCTTTCGCCCGTGAGGGCATCGGCTCGCCGGAAGCGTTCCTGCTGCGCCTCGGCGAGCACTTCACGTCCAGCTTCGACTGGGTCACCGGGGGCCGCTGGGAAGCCGAGTCCTACGCATGGAACCGGATCCAGGCCCACGGCAGCGAACACGACCACTCGTTCGTCCGCAACGGCCAGGAAGTCCGGACCGCCGTCCTGGTCCGTGACGGGGCCACCAGCCACCTGATTTCCGGGCTGAAGGACCTCACCGTCCTCAAGTCCACCCAGTCCGGCTTTGTCGGCTACCCCCGGGACCGCTACACCACGCTTCCCGAGACCACCGACCGCATCCTTGCAACGGACGTTTCGGCCCGCTGGCGCTTCAAGACCGGCACCGATTTCAGCGCGCTGGACTTCAACAAGAGCTACGACGACGTCAAGGGCCTCCTGCTCGAAGGCTTCACGGAAAAGTACTCCCATGCACTGCAGCAGACCCTGTTCGACATGGGCGCCAAGGTCCTGGAGGCGCACAGCGAAATCGACGAGATCAAGTTCTCCATGCCCAACAAGCACCACTTCCTGGTGGACCTTTCCCCATTCGGCCTGGACAACCCCAATGAGGTCTTCTACGCGGCCGACCGCCCGTACGGCCTGATCGAGGCCACCGTCCAGCGCGAGGACGCTGCGGCGGCCCCGGCCGCCTGGTCGGGTATCGCCGGCTTCTGCTAAAGCACGGCAACAGGTTTCGACGGGCCCAACCACCATTGGCGGCTGGGCCCGTCGAGGCCACCCCACAGCTTCACCTGTTAGCCAGACAACGTTAGCCAGACGATGACGTCTGCCATGAACCAAGAAAGTCTGCCATGAACACCAAGAAGAAACTGGCCACTGCAGCCGCCGAAAAAGGCGCACGGCCCGCCCGCCCCGAGGACCAGCGCCTCCCGATCGGAAGCATGTTTGCCTACGGCTTCCAGCACGTCCTCACAATGTACGGCGGCATCATTGCCCCGCCCCTGATCATCGGCGCGGCCGCAGGCATGAACTCCCAGGACATTGGCCTGCTCATTGCGGCCTGCCTTTTCGTTGGCGGCCTGGCCACCATCCTGCAGACGGTCGGCGTCCCCTTCTTCGGTTCGCAGCTGCCGCTGGTCCAGGGCGTCTCCTTCGCAGGGGTCTCCACGATGGTGGCTATCGTCCACGGCGGCGGGGGCATCCAGGCCGTCTTCGGTTCGGTCATCGCGGCCTCCCTGATCGGCCTGCTGATCACCCCCCTGTTCTCGAAGATCATCCGGTTCTTCCCGCCGGTGGTCACCGGCACGGTGATCACCACCATCGGCCTGACGCTGATGCCGGTTGCCGCAAACTGGGCCATGGGCGGCAACAACAAGGCGCCCAACTACGGCAGCGTTGCGAACATCGGCCTGGCGGCAGCCACCATGGGCATCGTCCTGCTGCTGAGCAAGGTGGGCAGCGCCGCCATCTCCCGGCTGTCCATCCTGCTGGCGATGGTCCTGGGCACGCTGATCGCCGTCGCGTTCGGCATGGCCGACTTCTCCAAGGTGGGCCAGGGCGGGATCGTCGCCTTCCCCACCCCCTTCGCGTTCGGACCGCCCACGTTTGAACTCGCCGCCATCATCTCCATGCTGATCGTCATCCTGGTCACCCTCACCGAGACCTCCGCAGACATCATTGCCGTGGGCGAGATCGTTGGAACCAAGGTGGACTCCAAGCGGATCGGCAACGGCCTGCGGGCGGACATGCTGTCCAGCGCCGTCTCCCCGCTGTTCAACTCCTTCACCCAGAGCGCCTTCGCGCAGAACGTAGGCTTGGTGGCCATCACCGGCGTCAAGAGCCGGTTCGTGGTCAGCGCCGGCGGCGTGATCCTGGTGGTCCTTGGCCTGCTGCCGGTCCTTGGCCGGGTGGTGGCCGCGGTGCCCACCCCCGTCCTGGGCGGTGCCGGCGTCGTGCTCTTCGGCACAGTTGCGGCCAGCGGCATCCGGACATTGTCCAAGGTGGACTACAAGAACAACATGAACCTGATCGTGGTGGCCGCCTCCATCGGCTTCGGCATGATCCCCATCGCCGCCCCGGCCTTCTACGACCAGTTCCCGTCCTGGTTCGGCACCATCTTCCACTCCGGCATCAGCTCGGCCGCCGTGATGGCCATCCTGCTGAACCTGCTGTTCAACCACCTCCGGGCCGGAAATTCGGACAACCAGTCCGTTTTCGTGGCCGGCACGGAGCGGCTGGTGCGCTCGGAGGACCTCCGGTGCCTGGCCGAAGGCGACCGCTTCGAGAACGGCAAGCTCATCGACTGCGACGGTAAGGAAGTCCCCATCCAGTCAGCCGGCAAGGCAACAGAGCACTGACCTTCCACGCAAACGACGACGGCGGCCCGCTCCGGAAAGGAGGGGCCGCCGTCGCGCGTGGTTGGCACCGCCCGCGCAGGGCAGGTGCGTCAGGTGCGGTTGAGCTCGCGGGAGATGGCCTCGGCCGCTTCGCGGAGGACCGGCACGGCCTTGTCGGCGAAGTCCTCGTCCACCCGGGATACGGGACCGGATACGGAAATCGCCGTGGGGGTGGGCGCGTTGGGCACTGCCATGGCGAAGCAGCGGACACCCAGTTCCTGCTCTTCCTCGTCAATGGAGTATCCCCGCTCGCGGATGAGCTTAAGGTCCGCCAGGAGTTCGTCCACGTCTCCGATGCTCTTGGCGGTAGGGGTGGGCATCCCGGCCCTGGCCACGATGCCGCGGACCGTGTCGTCGTCGAGTTGGGCCAGGATGGCCTTGCCCACGCCGGTGGCATGGGTATGGGCGCGCCGGCCCACTTCGGTGAACATGCGCATGGAATGCAGCGACGGCACCTGGGCCACGTAGATCACCATGTCCGAGTCCAGCACAGCCATGTTGGAGGTCTCCCCCAGCCGGTCCACCAGGATCTTCAGCTGCGGCTGGGCCAGGGCACCCAGCTGTTTGTTGGCACCCTCCCCCAGCCTGATGAGCCGGGGACCAAGGGCGTAGCGCCGGTTGGGCAGCTGGCGGATGTAGCCCAGCGACACCAGCGTCCTCAGCAGGCGGTGGATGGTGGGCAGCGGCAGGTCCGTGGAGGACGACAGCTCGCTGAGCGTGACGTCGCCGCCGGCATCGGTGATGAGTTCCAGCAGTTCGAAAACGCGCTCCACCGACTGCACCCCACCAAAGGCTTTTTCTGCCATTCCGTTGTCTCCTACGGCTCGGAATCCGACAACTCTTATCCGCATCGTGAAAAGAGTTGCTTAGAACACCCAAGATACAGCACGCGGGTTTCCACGGCGACGTTGGCCTCCGGTCGCAATCGGAGGGGTTGTGTTTCCATAAAGTAGATAATAATATCCATAATACGAAAACATTCGGATCCGAGCAGCAGCCGGCCCAAGGCCCAACAGGAGGACATTCAATGGCGAACCCCAGCCCCGGAAATTCGATCACCCTGCGCGTGGAAGCACCGTCAAGCTTCAGCGCCACCAGCGAACTCGCCGCAGCCGTGGGAGCCGCAGGCGCAGCAATCACCGCCCTGGACGTCAGCGAATCCCACCACGAGACCCTGGTGGTGGACGTCACCTGCAACACCACCGACGACGCCCACGCCGCCCGCGTCAAGGACGCCCTGGACGCGCTCGACGGCGTCACGGTCCAGCACGTCTCGGACCGCACGTTCCTGATGCACCTGGGCGGCAAGCTCGAGGTCGTCCCGAAGGTAGCCCTGCGCAACCGGGACGACCTCTCCCGCGCCTACACGCCCGGCGTCGCCCGCGTTTGCCTGGCCATTGCCGAGGATCCCGCGGCAGCCCGCAACCTGACGGTCAAGCGCAACACCATCGCCGTCCTCACCGACGGTTCGGCCGTCCTGGGCCTGGGCAACATCGGCCCCGCCGCAGCCCTCCCCGTAATGGAGGGCAAGGCTGCCCTGTTCAAGCAGTTCGCCAACGTGGACGCGTGGCCGGTCTGCCTGGACACCCAGGACACCGAAGAAATCATCATGATCGCCAAGGCCATGGCCCCCGTCTACGGCGGCATCAACCTTGAGGACATCGCCGCCCCGCGCTGCTTCGAGATCGAGAACCGGCTCCGCGAGGAGCTGGACATCCCCGTGTTCCACGATGACCAGCACGGCACCGCCATCGTCACGCTCGCAGCCCTGGTCAACGCCCTGCGCGTAGTGGACAAGAAGCTGGAGGACGTCAAGATCGTGGTCTCCGGCGTCGGCGCCGCCGGCTCCGCCATCATCCAGCTCCTCAAAGCCCAGGGTGCGCGGCACATCATCGCCGCCGGCCGCTCCGGTGCCATCCACTCCGGCGAGACCTACGGGGATGAGCACCGCAGCTGGATCGCCGCGAACACCAACGGGGAAGGCTTTGCCGGTAGCCTGCACCAGGCCCTCGTGGGCGCGGACGTCTTCATCGGCGTCAGTGCACCGCACGTGATCGGCGAGGAGCAGGTGGCAGCCATGGCGGAGAACGCCATCGTGTTCGCCATGGCCAACCCCACGCCCGAGATCGATCCCGTCATCGCGTCCCGGCACGCCGCCGTGGTGGCCACCGGGCGCAGCGACTTCCCCAACCAGATCAACAACGTGCTGGCATTCCCCGGCTTCTTCCGCGGCCTGCTGGACGCCGGAGCCTCGGACATCACACCGGACATGCTGGTGGCCGCCGCGGAGGCCATTGCCAACCGCGTGGCTGACGATGAGCTGAATGCCAGCTACATTATCCCCAGCGTCTTCGATCCCCATGTGGCTGCCGACGTTGCCGCAGCGGTGGCCGCGGCCGCCCGGTCCGCACACGTTGCAACGGCTGAACCGGCCGATTCCGCCTTGGAACCAGCAGCAGCACTGGCTTCCGCCTGACCGCCCGACGTCCAGCCAAAGGAAAGGACCAGAAATGGCCATCACCGTCACAGATCCCCGGCCCATCGCACGCGCAGAGGAGATCCTCACGCCCAAGGCACTGGCCTTCGTGGAGGAACTTCACAACAGGTTCGCCGGCACCCGCAACGAGCTGCTGGCGGCCCGCGCCGTCAAGCGGCAGCGGGTGGCAGAAACCGGCAAGCTGGATTTCCTGCCGGAAACCAAGGACGTGCGCGACGGCGACTGGAAGGTTGCGCCCGCACCGGCAGCCCTGCAGGACCGCCGGGTTGAGATGACCGGGCCCGCCTCGCCGGCGAAGATGGCCATCAACGCCCTGAACTCCGGAGCCAAGGTGTGGCTGGCGGACCTCGAGGACGCCAGCACACCCACCTGGGCCAACGTCATCGACGCCATCCTGAACCTCCGGGACGCCGCCCAAGGCACCCTCAGCTACACCTCGGAGGAAGGCAAGGAGTACCGCCTCCGCACCGACGCGCCGCTCGCCGTGGTGGTGGCCCGCCCCCGCGGCTGGCACATGCAGGAGAAGCACCTGCTGGTCAACGGCGAGCCGGCCGTGGGTGCGCTGGTGGACTTCGGCCTGCACTTCTTCCACATCGCCAAGCAGCTGGTGCTCAACGGCCAGGGGCCGTACTACTACCTGCCCAAGATGGAGAGCCACCTTGAAGCCCGGCTGTGGAACGACGTGTTCGTCTTCGCGCAGGACTTCCTGGGACTGCACCAGGGCACCATCCGCGCCACCGTGCTGATCGAGACCATCCCGGCCGCCTTCGAGATGGACGAGATCCTGTACGAACTGCGGGACCACGCTTCCGGCCTGAACGCCGGCCGCTGGGACTACCTGTTCAGCATCATCAAGTACTTCCGGGACGCCGGCGAGGAATTCGTCCTCCCGGACCGCGCCTCCGTGGTGATGACCGCGCCGTTCATGCGTGCCTACACCGAGCTCCTGGTCAAGACCTGCCACAAGCGCGGCGCCTTCGCCATGGGCGGCATGGCCGCGGTGATCCCCAACCGGCGCCACCCGGAAGTCACCGAGGCTGCCTTCGAAAAGGTGCGGGCGGACAAGACCCGCGAGGCAAACGACGGCTTCGACGGCTCCTGGGTTGCCCACCCGGACCTGGTCCCCACCTGCCGCGAAGTCTTCGACTCGGTGCTGGGCGACAAGCCCAACCAGGTGGACAAGCAGCGCCCGGACGTCTCGGTCACCGCGGAACAGCTGCTGGATGTTTCCTCCGCCGACGGCCAGGTCACAGAGGCCGGCCTGCGCCTGAACCTCTACGTGGCTGTCGCCTACACGGCCGTCTGGCTGTCCGGAAACGGTGCCGTGGCCATCCACAACCTGATGGAGGACGCCGCCACCGCGGAAATCTCCCGCTCACAGGTATGGCAGCAGATCCGCAACAAGTCCGTCCTGGCCGACACCGGCAACACCGTGACCAGGGAACTGGTGGAGCGGATCCTGGCCGAGGAGACGGAACGGCTCCGCACGGAGTTCGGCGATGAAGCGTTCCGCCGCTACTACCAGCCGGCCAGCGAACTGATCGCGGACATCTGCCTCTCCGACGACTACACGGACTTCCTCACCACGCCGGCCTACGAACTGGTGGGCTGAGGCATGGCCGCAGCATCCAGGCCCTCGCTGTCCGCAGGGGACCTCGCGCACATCGACGGGCAGCTGGCCGCCACCGACCGGCTGCTGGAGCGCAACTACCCGGGCGACGACGGCTCCCGCCAGCCCGTGCATACGGTCTACGTGCCCGCGGACCGGTTCACGCCGTCGTTCGCTGCGGACTGGGGCGCCCAGGCGCTGGCTGTGGCCAACGCCCACGGCGGCCTGGAAACACTGGGCCGGCTCCTGGGCCAGGAAGGCAGCCTCGCCGAAGCAGTCGCCGGGCGCGTGGAAGCGAAGCTCACCAGCGAACCTATCGAGGACCTGCGCCTCGATTTTGAGGACGGCTTCGGGGACCGGGGCGACGACGCCGAGGACGCCGCCGCGGTTGCCGCGGCGTCCGCGGTGGCCGCCGCCGTCTCGGCCGGGTCCGCTCCGCCGTTCATCGGCATCCGCTTCAAGTGCTTCGAGGCGGCCACCCGTGCGCGGGGGCTGCGCACCCTGGACTTGTTTGTCTCCGGCCTCGCCGCCGCCGGCGAACTGCCGGAGGGCCTGGTCCTGACCCTGCCCAAGGTCACCACCGTGGCCCAGGTCCAGGCAATGGACTACGCGGTGTCGCGGCTGGAGGAAGTCCACTCGCTGCCCGCCGGACGGCTCCGTTTCGAGGTCCAGGTGGAGACGCCACAGCTGATCCTCGGCCCCGACGGCACCTCCCCGGTGGCGCAGCTGCCGCATGCCGTGCCGGGCCGGATCAGCGGGCTGCACTACGGCACCTACGACTACTCGGCGTCGCTGCAGATCTCTGCCGAGTACCAGTCCATGGAGCACCCGGTGGCCGACTTCGCCAAGGAGGTCATGCAGCTGGCCGTCGCCGGCACCGGCATCAGGCTCTCCGACGGGTCCACCAACATCATCCCGGTGGGCGACAACGTGGAGAACGCCTGGCAGCTGCACGGGCGCCTGGTCCGCCGGTCGCTGGAACGCGGCTACTACCAGGGCTGGGACCTGCATCCGGCCCAGCTGCCCAGCCGGTTTGCCGCCACCTATGCGTTCTACCGCGAGGGCCTGCCGGCCGCCGCCGCCCGCCTGCGGAACTATGTGGAGCGGACCGAAGGCGGCGTCATGGACGAGCCCGCCACAGCCCGGGCCCTGGCCGCCTTCGTGCTCCGCGGCGTCCAGTGCGGCGCAGTCGGTGCGGATGAAGTCCAGGCGCTTGCCGGCGTCGGGATTCCGCAGCTCACCGCGCTGGCGCACCCGCGGCTCGCCACCACGTCAAACTCCTAAGAAAAGGACCTTCGTTCATGGGCAAGTACTACTACCCGCAAGGCGGCCTGCCGCCGCAGACCCACCTCACCACCGAGCGCGCCATCGTCACCGAGGCTTACACGGTCATCCCCAAGGGCGTGCTGACGGACATCGTCACGTCCAACCTGCCCGGCTTCTCGAAGACCCGCTCCTGGATCATTGCCCGCCCCATCTCCGGTTTCGCCACCACGTTCTCGCAGCTGATCGTCGAAATCGCTCCCGGCGGCGGGGCGCCGAAGGCGGAGTTCGAGGAAGGCGTTGAGGGCGTCGTCTTCGTCACCAAGGGCACGGTCAACCTGACCCTCGACGGCGAGCTGCACCAGCTGGAGGAGGGCGGCTACGCCTACCTGGCGGCCGGCGCGCAGTGGGGGCTGGAGAACATCTCCGACGACATCGTGTCCTTCCACTGGATCCGCAAGGCCTACGAGCGCCTGGAAGGCTATGAGGCCAAGTCCTTCGTCACCAACGAAAAGGACGTGGCGCCCACGTCCATGCCGGACACCAACGACGTCTGGAAGACCACCCGCTTCACGGACTCCAGCGACCTCGCCCATGACATGCAGGTCAACATCGTGACCTTCCAGCCGGGCGGCGTGATCCCGTTCCCGGAAACCCATGTCATGGAGCACGGCCTGTACGTCCTGGAGGGCAAGGCCATGTACCTGCTGAACAACGACTGGGTGGAGGTGGAGGCCGGCGACTTCATGTGGCTGCGTGCCTTCTGCCCGCAGGCCTGCTACGCCGGCGGCCCGGGTGAGTTCCGCTACCTGCTCTACAAGGACATGAACCGCCAGGTGAAGCTCACCTAGGAGTTTTGCGGCCTGTCCGGACAGGAGCAGGGGCGGTTACGGATTTCCGTAGCCGCCCCTGCTTGTGTGTACAGACACCCGGGCATCAGGCGCCGGGGTTGAGGACCACCTTGATGCAGCCGTCTTCCTTCTTCTGGAACTTTTCGTACAGGGCGGGCGCACCCTCCAGGCCGGAGCGGTGGGTGACCAGGTCCATGACGCCCAGCGGATCGGCGTCGTCCTCCACCAGCGGGATGAGCTGGTCCGTCCAGTTGCGGACATTGCACTGGCCCATGCGCAGCTGGAGCTGCTTGTCGAACATGGTCATCAGTGGCATGGGGCTGGCTTCGCCGCCGTAGACGCCGCTCAGCGACAGGGTGCCGCCGCGGCGGACCGCGTCGGTTGCGGTATGCAGCACGGCCAGCTTGTCCACGCCGGCAGTCTCCATCGCTTTCTGTGCGAGCTTGTCCGGCAGGAGGCCAAGGGCCTGGTGGGCGAAGCCGGCCACCGGGGAACCGTGCGCCTCCATACCGACGGCGTCCACGATGCCGTTCGGGCCCCTGCCGTCTGTTATCTCCCGCAGTTCGTCGGCGACGCCTTTGCTGTAGTCAAGAGTTTCCACGCCGTGGCGGGCGGCCATTTCACGCCGCTCCGGGACCGGGTCCACACCAATGACCCGGTAACCGCGGTGGATCCCGATCCGGGTGGCGAACTGGCCTACGGGCCCCAGCCCGAAAACCGTCAAGGTGCCACCGGGCTGGACATTGGCGTACTCCACGCCCTGCCACGCCGTGGGCAGGATATCGGAAAGGAACAGGTAGCGTTCATCCGGTAGCTCGCTGCCCACCTTGATGGGGCCATAATCCGCGTGCGGGACGCGAAGGAATTCCGCCTGCCCGCCGGGTACGGATCCATACAGCTCGGAGAAACCGAACAGTGCCGCGCCGGAACCCTTCTCCTTCACCTGTGTGGTTTCGCACTGCGACTGCAGGCCCTGGCTGCACATGAAGCAGGAACCGCAGGAGATGTTGAAGGGAATCACCACGCGGTCGCCCTTGCGGAGGTTGGTGACGCCGCTTCCCACTTCTTCCACGATGCCCATCGGCTCGTGGCCGATGACGTCGCCCTTGTGCATGTATGGCCCCAGGACTTCGTAGAGGTGCAGGTCCGAGCCGCAGATGGCTGTGGAGGTGATCCGGACGATCGCATCCGTCGGTTCCTGGATGACGGGATCGGGTACTTCTTCAACGCTTACCGACCGTTTTCCTTGCCACGTCAGTGCTTTCACAGTCTCCCTTTCACTCTGTCCTGCCGCCGGGCTCTCTCCGGGGGCGTGCGAAGGGCGCCTGCAGGCACCCTTTCTTCGACGCTATCTGTTTTAGGGGAAAAAAGTAAGCATGCTGATGAAAACCTTGTGACCGCCGTCGACTGCTCCTAGCGTAGGAAGGGCAGGCAAAAGACAACGGGAAAGAGGAATGCCATGTCGCTGTACCAGCCGGAACCAGTCGAGATCTCCACCCGCATGCGTCCGGGTGAATGGACGGAAGAAAGCCTGGCTGAGCTGGTCAGCACCTACCGCGCGCGGATCGCGGAAATGGGCGCGCCCGCAGCAGAGGTGGCCACTGACATCGAGCGGAATGACGACGGCTCGGTGAAGGTGGTGGTGTCGTGGACGAAGCCCGCCATCGCCGGCAACGAGGATTCGGTGCCCGGCGGCCAGCCGTTATGACCGCCGCCAGGCGTGGGTGCCGTCAAGCGGGGTGCTGTCAGGCGTTCGGCTGGAGCGCGAGCAGCCGGCCAATGGCACTTGAGCCCAGGTTTTCCAGCAGGTCGCGCGGTCCCTGGTAGACCTCCACCGCGCCGGCGTCACGCAGCTGGCCGGCGTGGATTCCACCGCAGGTCACGCCGATGGAAGGGATCCCCAGCGCCGCCGCCGCCTTCATGTCCCATACCGCGTCCCCGACGTAGACAACGTTTGCGGCATCGAGGCCGGTGGCCGCCAGGGCCGCCTCCAGGATGTCCGGCGCAGGCTTGCTTTCCTCCGCATCATTCGCGCTGGTGGCGGCATCGATGAAGGGGTCGGCGTCGAGGACGGACCGCATCACCTGGAGGTCGCGGTCCCTCGCCGAGGATGCCAGGGCCACGGCCAGCCCGCCTGCATGGCACCGGCCTAACAGTTCCTTGGCCCCGTCGAGGGCGCGGAGGGAGGGCCAGTGCGAGGCATACAGCGCGCCGTGGCTGGCCATGATGTCCTCATCCTCGCCGCGGTCGCGGCCGGATGGCAGGAGATTGTCCACCAGCCGGGCGCCGCCCATGCCAACGAGTTGGTGAATGGCCGCCATGGGCACGTCGTGGCCGTACTGGCGGAACGCCCCCCACCAGGCGACGGTGTGGATGTAGGACGAGTCGATCAGCGTCCCGTCAACGTCAAAGAGGACCCCCCGGCGCGGGCCGCCGGGGGGTGGAGTGGAATCCGGCATCAGCTCACCGCTGCCCGTCGTGCCTCCGGCGCTTTCTTCCGCCGGGCCGCCTCCTCCTTGGGGGAGTTGACGGGCCGCACGCGGTCGCGGATGACCGATCCGGCGCCGTCCAGGCTCTTGTCCCGGATCAGGCCGGTGCCGGCAATTTCCCGGGCCATCGCGACGCCCGCCACAGCAGCCCTCTTGGTGGGAAAGGTTACCGAGATGGCCATCAGGTTCCCGCTTCCGTCCATCATCCTGATCCGGTACCCGCCGTCGGGGGCATCAACGAGCTCAAAATATCCGGCCATAACTATCACTCCTCCATCAATCACGGCGCTGTGCTTGGGAGCACTCCATGAGGTATTAGTAAGTATACTTATCTATCCTGCGAAGGAGAAGTTCCAGCCCCGGTCCGCGCCGCCTCAGCGCGAATCCACCCCTTCAGGCGGAATGGGGCTGTCACTGCGCCGAACCGTATCCTGATGCAGCTCCAGGGCGCTAGTCACAAGGGCAAAATGGCTGAACGCCTGCGGCGTGTTGCCCAGCTGACGCTTGGCTTTCACCGCCCATTCCTCGCTTAGCAGCCCGACGTCGTTGCGCAGTTCCAGCAGCCGCTCAAAGAGTTCGCGGGATTCCTCATGGCGGCCCGCCCCCAGAAGCGCCTCCACCAGCCAGAACGAGCACGCCAGGAAGACGCCCTCGTCGCCCGGCAGGCCGTCGTCGCTCTGCTCCGGCCGGTACCGCAGCACAAACCCGTCCTGGGTCAGCTCCCGCTGGATTGCTTCGATGGTTCCCACCACCTTGGGATCATCGGGCGGCAGGAACCCCACCCTGGGAATCAACAGCAGGCTGGCGTCCAGCTCCGGACGGCCGTAGGACTGGACAAACGTATTGCGCTCCGCGTCGAAGCCGTTGGCCATGATGTCCTTGCGGATCTGGTCCCGCAGCAGCTCCCAGCGCTCCACGGGGCCCGGCAGGCCGGACTCGCGCACACCCTTCACCATCCGGTCCGCAGCCACCCACGCCATGACCTTGGAGTGGGTGAAATGCCGGCGCGGCCCACGCATCTCCCAGAGCCCGTTGTCCGGCTGGTCCCAGATGGTTTCAAGGTGCTCCATCAGCGCAATCTGCACGTCCCAGGCCTCGTCCGTATGCGTCAGCAGCGAGTTCCGGGTCAGCGCCAGGCAGTCAAGGACCTCACCCCATACATCCAGCTGGAACTGCTCAGCCGCCGCATTCCCGATCCGCACCGGTACCGAGTTCTCGTAACCCTTCAGCCACGGCAACTCCATTTCCGGCAGCCGCCGCTCGCCATGGATCCCGTACATGATCTGCAGGTCGGCGGGGTCGCCGGCCACGGCCCGGAGCAGCCAGTCCCGCCAGGCCGCGGCCTCCGCGGTGTAGCCGGCCGCCAGCAGCGCCTGCAGCGTCATGGCGGCGTCCCGCAGCCAGCAGTAGCGGTAGTCCCAGTTACGCTGGCCGCCCGGCTGCTCCGGCAGCGACGTTGTGACGGCCGCGACGATCCCGCCGGTTGGGCCATACGTCAGCGCCTTGAGCGTTATCAGGGAACGGACCACGGCCTCCCGGTACTTGCCCTTGACGGTGCATTGCGAGGACCAGCCCCGCCAGAATGCAAAGGTGCTGTCAAGGACTACTTCCGCGTCCACGGATACCGGGCGTCCCACATGGCTGGGCGCCCAGGTCAGCACGAAAGGTACCTTTTCGCCTGCGTTCACGGTGAAGTCGCTGACGGTGTGCATGTTCTCGCCATGCAGGGGTGCCGGAGTGACCAGGTAGACGGCATCCGGACCGGCGATCGCGTGCAGCCCGCGCTTGTCCTTGCGCACCCACGGAATGATGTGCCCGTAGTCGAACCTCAGGACCAGTTCGCCGTGCATCCTGACGCTGCCGCTGATGCCTTCCACAATCCGGACGATGTCAGCGACGGAATCACGCGGCGGCATGAAATCGGTGATGCGCACGGTTCCGTCCGGCGTCTCCCACTCCGTATCCAGGATGAGGGTGCCCTCGCGGTAGCTCCGGCGGGTGCATTCGCCCCCTCTTTCCGGAGCCAGCAGCCAGCGCCCCGAGTCCGGCGTGTCCAACAGCGAATTGAAGCAGGCAGGGGAATCGAACCTCGGGAGGCAGAGCCAGTCGATCGAGCCTTCCCTGCTGACCAGGGCTCCGGTTTGAAGGTCGCCAACAACCGCATAATCTTCGATTCGCGCCATGACATTACCCTGCCACACCCGGGCCCGAACGGAAGGGGAAGCCCGGTGTAGCCTGAGGCAAATGGGAATCCACATCGGCACCTCCGGCTGGAGCTACGACCACTGGGAGAACGTCCTGTACCCGCCCGGGCTGCCCGTGCGGGACCGGCTCCAGTGCTACGTCGCCGAATTCAGCACGGTGGAACTGAACGCCAGCTTCTACCGCTGGCCCAGGGATACCACCTTCGCCGGATGGAACAGGCGCCTGCCGACCGGGTTCGCCATGTCCGTCAAAGCTCCCAGGGGACTCACGCACGCGCGGAAACTGTATTCACCGGAAGTCTGGGTGGAGCGGATTGCCCGCTGCTGGCACGAACTGGGGGACAAACGTGCCGTGCTCCTGGTCCAGCTGCCGCCCCAATTGGAGCGCGACGACGCCAGGATGGACTACTTCCTCGCTGCGGTTCCGCCGTGGATCAGGGTTGCCGTGGAGTTCAGGCACCCCAGCTGGGACTGCCCTGAGGTGTTTGCCCTGCTGGAGCGGCACCAGGCCGCCTACTGCATCATGAGCGGCGCCAACCTGCCCTGCATCCTGCGGACCACCGCCCCCTTCGCATATGTCCGGCTGCACGGACCCGACCACCAGCACCTCTACGGCGGCTCCTACTCGGACGCCGACCTCCACTGGTGGGCCGACCGGATCCGTGAGTGGGACGGCGCGGGCATCGATGTCTACGCGTACTTCAACAACGACGGCGGCGGGAACGCCGTGTGGAACGCCCGGACCCTGCGCGCGATCCTCGGCAACGGCTGATGCCCGCTGCCGCCCTGTGGCAGAGTGGTGGCATGGACTCGGCCCCGCAGAACCCCGACCAGGACACGGCACGCCCACCCCGGCGGAACACGAAGGGCCGCACCGCCCTGTCCGGAAGCCAGTTCTTCCGGCTGGCACACCGGTTGTCGGACGCGGTCAACGACGTCCGGATCCAGCTCGCCAAGCGGTGGAAGTTCGTGCCGCAGACCATCGCGTACCAGGGTTATGGCTCCACCACCCGGGTGCGCGTCCTGGGCAGGGTACTGCTGACACAGAAGCCGCCGCCCGGAAGCAAGGCCGAGCACGCGGCCAGGAACGGCAACCAGAACATCCGCGGCTGGCGGGCGTTCACGGGGGTGCCGTTGCAGTTTTCCGACGTCGAAATCACCATCGGTGATGTGGTCACCCACGTCACGGCGGACCGGGGCGGGCTGATCGACACCGAGGTGGACGTGCAGCTGTCCCCCGGCTGGCACACTGCCGTGCTGCGGGCCGAGGGAACCGAGCCGGCGGAGGCACTGATCCAGGTGATCGCTCCGGGCGTGCAGTTCGGCATCGTCTCGGACATCGACGACACCGTCATGGTGACCGCCCTGCCCCGGCCCTTCCTGGCCCTGTGGAACACCTTCGTGCTCAGCGAACGGGCGCGCATGGCCACTCCGGGGATGGCCGTGCTGCTGGACCGGCTGACCATCGAGCACCCTGAAGCCCCGGTCATTTACCTGTCCACCGGCCCCTGGAACGCGGCCCCCACCCTGGCACGGTTCCTGACCCGCAACATGTACCCCAAGGGCGCGCTGCTGCTCACGGACTGGGGACTCACCCAGGACCGCTGGTTCCGCAGCGGCCAGGACCACAAGCACCGCAACCTGGAGCGGCTGGCCCAGGAATTCCCGGACATGCGGTGGCTCCTGATCGGCGACAACGGACAGCATGACGAGGCCATCTACTCCGCCTTTGCCGCCGAAAACCCGGACAAGGTTGCAGCAATCGCCATCCGGCAGCTGTCCGTCAGCGAATCCGTGTTCGCCGGCGGCCACTCCGAGGACGGCGACCACACCACCTCCCGCGTGCCGTGGATCTACTCGCCCGACGGCGCCGGCATCGCCAAGCAGCTGGCCATGCTGGACCTGCTCCGGGGCTGAACGGCTCCCGGCTGCGCAGCCTTACTGCGCGTTGGCACCCAGGGGTGCGCCGTCGTCGGGCAATTCACTGTCCAACAGCTCCGGAACCGCTGCCTGCGCGATGGCCGCCCCGGCCGCGGCAGCCAGGTCGCGTTCCTCGATGAGCTCCTGGAACCAGAAGTAGGACGCCTTGGGTGTGCGGTCGAGCGTTTCGAAGTCCACGTGCAGGAGGCCGAACGGCTGGTTGTAGCCGGCGGACCACTCGAAGTTGTCCAGGAAGGACCACACGTAGTAGCCGCGCAGGTCCACGGATTCGGCCACCCCACCGGGCGCCGTGGCCCGGAGCGCGGTTTCAAGGTGGTCTGAAATGTACTTCAGCCGCCGCTCGTCCGGGATGAACCTGGTGTTGGTGGACTTGTCCCGGACAATGATGTCCTCGAAGCTGGCTCCGCCCTCGGTGATGATCACGGGCGGCAGGTTGGGGTACCGCTCGGCCATCTCCTTCAGGGCCACGGCCATGTACTCCGGCTTGACCGGCCAGCCGTATGCGGTGACGTCCGCTTCCGGCCACGTCTCCACGTGGAAGGGCGTAGCGCCGTTTCCGGCCGCGCTGAGGTCGCTGCCCATGGCCTCGGCCATGCTGGCCGGCACGGCGCCGTTGCCCGGCCCAACGGCCACCTTGGTGGGCATGTAGTAGTTGAGCCCGTAGAAATCGAGGGGCTGGGAAATGATCTCCATGTCCTCTTCGGGATGTTCGAAGGAGCTGAAGAACTTGGCCGCGCGGATGAGGTCCGGGTACTTGCCCGTCAGGACAGGGTCCGCGTAGAGCCGGTTCTGCCCCAGGTCCATAAGTCCCGCGCTGATCTTGTCCAGCGGGTTGATGGAGTTGGGCACCATGGGTGAGTAGACGTTGGTCATGCCGATTTCGCCGGGCACCCGCGCCGCGCGAAGGGCCTGGACGGCGAGCCCGTGGCCCAGCAGCTGGTGGTGGACCGTGGGGAAGGCACCCAGGGCCAGCTCCTTGCCTGGGGAGTGCAGCCCCAGGGAGTAGCCGTTGGCGCTCACCGTTGCCGGCTCGTTGATGGTGACCCACCGGGCCACCCTGTCACCGAAGGCATCGGCCACGAGCGCCGCGTACTCCCCCAGCCGGTAGGCGGTGTCCCGGTTCATCCAGCCGCCGGCCTCATCCAGTTCCAGGGGCGTATCCCAATGGTAGATGGTGGCCATGGGCGAGATTCCGTTGGCCAGGAGCTCGTCCAGGAGCCGGTCATAGAACGCCATGCCTGCGCGGTTGGCCGGGCCGGTGCCGCCCGGCTGGATGCGCGGCCAGGAGAAGGAGAACCGGTAGGAGTCAACGCCGAGCTGCTTCAGGAGGGCCACGTCCTGCGGCATCCGGTGGTAGTGGTCCGTGGCCACCACCGGGCTGTGGTCCTCAACGATGGCACCGGGCCGGGCAGCGAACCTGTCCCAGCCCGCCGGTCCCCGTCCATCCTCGTCCAGCGCCCCTTCGATCTGGAATGCTGCGGTTGCGACGCCAAGCGTGAACCCCGGGGGGATGAGCGCTGCGAGGTCCTTGGCGGTGATGTGCATTGGGGTCCAGCCTTTGGTCACGGTAGTTAGGGTACGTCCCAGAATGTCACAGCGGAGGTCGGCTGACGAGCAGCAACTCCGCTCCCTGCGCCGGCAACTACTGGGTGCCGAACAGGAACTCCTTGGCGTGCGCCACTGCCTTGCGGAAGGCATCATTCCGGAGCGTCACCAGGTGTTCCGTGTCGTCGTCGGACGGCTCCAGGTAGCCGGTGTACCCGGGCCGCAGGACCCAGATGTCCCCGCCCGGCGGGAGGTAGAACACGCCGAAGGAACGCTGCTGCCTCTCATCGGCGGTCCATACCGGAACCACCGCCAGCGCGGCACCCGTGGTGGGGTTGATCCACTGTGCCCGCGGCAGAGGCTGTTCGTGCGCCTCCGGGTCCAGGAAGGGCGCGGTTCCCTCGCCCCACCGCTGCTCAAAGCGTTCGAAGAATGCAGGAATGAGGTGTGAATCGTAGCGCCGCCAGTCGCCCATGCAGTTTTCCGCCTCCTTGGATCAATGGCCCAGGGCCTGGATCAGGACCAGGGCCCGCTTTCCCACCGCACCGGGGTGACGCGGATGGGAGGTCCGGACTGCCCGCCACGGCTGCGGACTTTCCGGACCGGAATGATGGTGGGCGCAGCTGCCGCCAGCTTCCTGTCGTAGTCGGCGCGGCGCCCGGGGTCACGCAGCACGTTAAACGCCTGCATGATCCGGAGAAGTTCCTCCCCCTGTGCAGTGTTGCCCTTCTCCGCCGTCGTATCCCCCATGGTCTCCATGCCTTCGTAAGCCCGCCCGCCGTCCATATCCGGATGGTGGGTGCGCATGAGGGCGCGGTAGGCATGCGAGATTTCCTGGCGGCCGGCGTCCCGGCCTACGCCCAGGATGGCGTAGTAGTCGGGGAGATCAGTCATCCTGCCTCCTGTTTCGCCGGCGCCCCGCCCGGAGGGTCAGGGGCGCCGGCACGAAAGCATGGTCCTAGCTGCCGATCTGGTGCTTCTCGCCCTGCTGGGTCTGGATCTCGATCTTGCGCGGCTTGGCCTGCTCGGCAACCGGAATCCGCAGGGTCAGGACACCCTGGTCATAGCTGGCCTTGATGTGCCCAGTGTCCAGGGTGTCACCCAGGATCAACTGGCGGCTGAACACGCCCCGGGGACGCTCAGAGGCCACGAGCTCCACGTTGGGCTGCGTGGGGTCCTTGCGCTCCGCCCGGACGGTCAGGACGTTCCGCTCAACGTTCAGGTCCAGGGAATCCACGTTCACACCGGGAAGGTCGAACGCCACCACGAATTCCCCGTCTTCCTGCCACGCGTCCATGGGCATGGCTGCCGGGCGGGCGGAGGTTCCAAAGACCTGCTGCGTGAGCCGGTCCAGCTCACGGAACGGGTCCGTACGCATCAACATCATTTCCCACTCCTTTAGCTTCCAGGTGCTGGATCTGCAGCTACCCACCACCTCCTTTAATCTATGGTGGTGGATATAGATTTTTTATAGCACTCGTGCAAAACTGAAGCAAGGTACCAGCGGAAGCGATTTTTGGGAGAAAGAATGGCGGATCCTGAAGCAGGTCGGGCTGGCCGCTCCCCCGGTTCACGGGCCCTGTACGCCATCTCGGTGGCGGCGGAGCTCACGGGAACCGGACAGCAGAACATCAGGCTGTACGAAACCAAGGGACTGTTGACGCCCTCGCGGACGGCGGGCGGCACGCGGCAGTACAGCGACGACGATATTGCCGTACTGCTGCGGATCGGCGAACTCCTGCAGGAGGGGTTGAACCTGGCGGGCGTTGCGAAGGTACTGGAGCTGGAGGCAGCCAACGTGAAGCTGCACCGGGCACTCAAGCGGGCAAAATCGCGGCCGCAATAAGAGGGGGCCGGGAAGTGCCCAGGAAGCGGGATCCGGTTCCCGGACTGCTCCCGGTAAGTTCCTACTCTCCGGTGGATTCGGCCCTTGACAGCTCTCCGGTGATCGGTTCCCCCGGAATCCTGGCCGTCCGCCACGTGTCAAGCGCGATGACCCCGGAGAGGATGAGCAGCGAGAGCGCGAACGACGCCAACGCATCCGTGGGCCAGTGGTAGCCAAGGTACAACCGGCTGGCGATAGCGAGGATGATGCCGATCCCGGCCCCGAGGAAGCCGAACACCGCGGCACGCGGGTTCCGGCGCCGGGAGAAAATCAGGTAGGCGCCCACCAGCAGGAAGTCGCAGGCCCCCAGGACGTGCCCGGACGGGAACGAGAAGGTCTGGTCCGCGCCGAACAGCATCTGGTCCACGGGGGGCCGGGAGCGCTGGACGATGTGGAGGATGATCTGCGAGATGATCACTCCGGTCAGCATCGCGGAGGCGAGCAGGATGGGGCGCCAGGCGTGCTTGGCTGCGAATCCCCAGACAAGGATCACCACCAGCACGATGATGGGCAGCGCGATGGGGCCGAAGATCACCGCCAGGAAGATCATGATGGCAGTGACGGCCGCTGAACGGGTGGTCAGCAGCCAGTCATGCACGGGAGTGTCGGCAACGGAAAGGCCGTCGGCCTGCACCACGCTGACCAGGGTGGCAATGAAGAGTGCCAGCCCCACGACGGCCAGGATGATCGACGCGCGGTACAGGCCCCGCCGGTCGGCAGGGTCCACGTAGCGTTCCTCCACCACGAACTTCTCGTGGAAGGCGTGCCACCTTCCCGCTTTCCGTTCAGAGACTGCGGAACCTGCTGATTTCTGTGCCAATGTGCTGCCCGTCCCTACGCCGCGGAAGATGCGTGCCGTGATGAATGCCTAGGGTGAAGATTATCCCGGCCACGGCCCATTCACTCCATCAGGCGGCTAGAAAGAGCCGGTGGTGAACTGCCAGCTCCGGCTGGCGAGGGGGTTGCCGGCCAGGTCCCGGATGCCGCTGGTCCCGCCCGTGAGGGTCACGGTGTACCGCGTCTTGGCGGCGAGGGTCTCCTGGGGGTCAAGGATCCACTGGTTGGTGGTGCCGTTGCGGTAGGCCGTTGCTGCCACCACGGCGCCGGTGGCCGGGTTCTTCAGGGTGAACGTGGTGGTGTTAACGCCCTGGACCGCCTCGCTGAAGGTGGCGCTGATGCTGCTGCTCCTGCGGACCAGGAGGGCGTTGCTGCCCGGCGAGTAGCTGGTGACGGTGGGCGCGGGGCCAGTTGTGAACGTCCAGCTGGTGGACGCCAGCGGGGTGCCTGCGGCATCGCGGATGGCCGAGGCTCCTCCTGTCAGGGTTGCGGTGTAGCTGGCATCGGGGGCAAGGCTTGCTGCCGGGTCAAGGGTGGCGGCCAGGGTGGTGGCGTTGTACGTGACGGTGGCCGCGATGCTGTTGCCGGCTGCATTCCTGAGCACGAACGTCCCGGCGCTCACGCCCTGAACAGCGGTGCTGAAGGTGGCCGTGACGTTCGTTCCAGCTGCCACGGCGGTGGCCTTGGCGGCCGGTGAAACAGACGTGACAGCGGGTGCAGGGGCAGGCGCAGGTGCAGGTGCCGTTGCGCCGGTGTACAGCAGGCGGTTCGGGGTTCCCGCGGAGGCGCCGGCGATGACGCCGGACGTGGCATTGGCTATTAGCGCCGCTGCTACGTCGGCCGGTGCCAGGGCAGGGTTCTGCGACAGCAGGACGGCGGCTGCTCCGGCGGTGTGCGGCGCGGCCATGGAGGTTCCGGACATGGATGCGGTGGCGGTGGTGGAGGTGTAGTAGTCGGAGGTGATGCCGACGCCGGGCGCATACAGGTCCACGCAGGACCCGAAGTTGGAGAACGAGGCCTGCTTGTCGGCGGAGTCGCTGGCTGCCACCGTGACAGCCCCGGGGACGCGGGCGGGCGAAGCGGTGCAGGCATCCACGGCGGAGTTTCCTGCGGCAACCACTGTGGTGACGCCGTCGCCAAGAACTGCCTGGATGGCGGCGTCCACGGTGCTGCTGGCCGCTCCGCCCAGGCTGAGGTTTGCCACGGCGGGGGTTCCGGCCGCATGGTTGGCGGCGATCCAGTCCAGGCCGGCCACCACGTCCGAGTTGTAGCCGGACCCGCTGCAGTCGAGCACCCTCACGGGCACCAGCGTGGCGCTCTTGGCGACGCCATACGTGGCTCCGGCCACGGTTCCGGCCACGTGGGTGCCGTGGCCGTTGCAGTCGGTGGTGCCGTTGCCGTCCGCCACCGCTGTCCAGCCTGCCGCGACCCGGCCACCGAAGTCGGTGTGCGATGCCAGGATGCCGGTGTCCACCACGTAGGCGGTCACCCCGGCGCCCGCCGCGGTCCACGAGTACGAACCGGAGAGCGGAAGGGTCCGCTGGTCTGCGCGGTCCAGGCCCCAGGGGGCGGGCTGCTCGGTCCCGGAAACCTTGACGGGGGCGTCGGGCTCCACGGACAGCACCTTCCCGGACCTGGCAAGGGCTGCCGCCTGCGCGGGGTTGGCCGTGACGACGGCGCCGCGGACTGCATGCTCGAAGGTACGGCCGACGGCGAGGCCCTGGCCGCGCAGCCCGGACACCTCGGCTGCGAGGTCGGCAGTGGCGGCGTACTGCACGATGTAACGGCCGGTTGCGGCGGCGGGGGCAGGAGCAGCAGCCGCCGGCAGGGACACGGTGGAAAGGCCGACGGCGGAGAGCAGCGCCGTGAGGGCCGGCAGCACGAAGAATCGGGTACGAATTTTGGGGTCCTTGTGGTGGCGGGGCAAGGGGGGATACCAAAAGGATAGGAGCCGGAAGCACACGGCTTCCGGCTCCTTGGATGATCCTTCGCGAACCCTCGGCGATTCCTGCGGACCGGTGGTTATCGCTGGCTTTCCACCGTGTTGGAGCCGGCCGCCACGTGGTTACGCCAACTGTGCTCGGGTTCGAAACCGAGCAGGCGCCGCGCCTTGTCGATGGACAGCATCGTTTCGTGCTCTCCCAGGTCCTTGGTGACCTTGACGCCGGGAAAGACCTCTTCCGCCAGGCTGGCGCTTGACCGGCTCATCACCGTGTCAGCGTTGGCGATGATGAAGGCTTCGAACCCTGGTTTGGCGTTCTCCAGCGCACGTACCACGGCCTGCGCGCCGTCCCTGCCGTCGATATAGCCCCACAGGTTCCACTTCCGCAGCGTCGCGTCGGCGTCGAAGGAGGGGAATTTGGCGTAGTCGGCCTCGTCCATGACGTTGGAGAACCGCAGGCCGGTGATGCTCAGTTCGGGGTCCCACCGCGTCATCTCCACAGCCATCTGCTCCTCCAGCGTCTTCACCAGCGAGTAGGTGCTTTCCGGCCGCGGCGGGTACTCCTCATCCACCGGGATGTAGGGCGGGTCGATGTCGAACGGCAGCCCCAGGACCGTCTCGCTGGAGGCGTACACCACCTTCTTGATGCCGGCGCGCCGCGCCGCCTGGAAGACGTTGTAGGTGGACAGCATGTTGTTTTCGAAGGTGGCTGCGTCCGGAAGGATGCCCGGGGCGGGAATGGCACCCAGGTGCACCACGGCGTCGAACCCGTCATGCCGGTCATCTACGCCCAGCAGCGCGTCCACCACCTGGCCGTAGTTGCGCAGGTCGACCACCAGCAGTTCCGGGCTGCGGGCACCCGCACGGTCCAGGGTGAGGACCTGGTGGCCGTCGCCTGTCAGCCGGCGCACCACGTGCCGCCCCAGTTTTCCGCTTCCGCCTGTAACGGCAATTCTCATCACTGTTTCCTTTTGCTCGAGTGCGTTCACCGTGCGGTGTTTTCGGTCAGGACGGGGGTTGCGGGGCTGCAAGGAACTTTTCGACGGCGGCGATTGCCAGTGCAGTGATCCCGCCCGGGTCCCCGCTGCCGTTGACGGACACAAGAATGCCCCGGCCCGCGTACACCGAGACTACTTCATGCGTCTGGCGGTGGTAGAGGTCCAGCCGGCGCCTGAAGACGTCGATGGTGTCATCCGTGCGCCCCTGCTCCAGGGCGCGGCGGTGCATCCGCTGCTCCAGTTCCTCGTCGGGCGCCTGCAGTTCGATCACGGCGTCCAGCGCATGCCCCTGTGCCTCAAGCATGCGGTCGAGCTCCAGTACCTGTTGAGCTGTCCGCGGATAGCCGTCCAGCAGGAACCCGTGCATCGCGTCGCTTTCGAGGAGACGGTTCTTGACCAGCGCGTTGGTGAGGTGGTCCGGTACGAAATGGCCGTCATCCAGGTACCGGGCGGCCTGGTTCCCCAGGTCGGTCTGTTGGCTGACGTTGCTCCGGAAAATATCCCCGGTGGAAACGGCAGGGACCCGGAAGTGCCGCGCGAGGTGTTCGGCCTGGGTTCCCTTGCCGGACCCTGGTGGTCCAATGATGAGCAGCCTGGTCATGTTCCTGTCCCTCCGCCGCTGAGCAGCCCTTGGTCCCGCGGCCAGCCCGCAGCAGCACCGGCGCCTGCTTCATTGTGCCGGTATGCCCGGCCCCGCGCCAGCCTTTTGCCCGCTCCGGGGCAGCCATATATGACGCTTTGGGCGGCACGGGGATGTATATACTTTTGGTTATCGGTTTAGCAGCAGGCCGTTGGAAAGTTCGTCGATCCAGCGACCATCACCGGCTCCCCGCCCAGTTGCGGGGCGTTGGCGTGTTGCCGGCTCGTTTTGACCTGAGCGAATGGCACCAGAAAATCGTGGCCAGCGAGTCAACAGCAAAAACCGATACATCCATCACTGAGCACCTGCATGAACTTGTCCTCAACAGCTCCGACGTTGAGGACTTCCTTAATGAACTGGCACAGGTCTCCGCACGCAATCTCTCCGAGCCCGGCGACGAAATGCTGTGCGCCATCACCCTCCTCCGGCAACGCAAGGCCGCCACGGTCGCCAGCAGCAGCCCGGATGCAAAGTCCATCGGACGGCTTGAACACAGGTACAGCGACACCCCGGGCCTCACGGCTTCCACGGCCCAGGAGATCGTGCACGCTCCGGACCTCACCGCGGATGGCCGCTGGCCTGAGTACGCCGCCGCCGCGACTGCCGAGGGGATCCGCTCCGTGGCGGCGGTTCCGTTCCGGCTTGAGGGGGAAACCAAGGCATCGCTGCTGCTGTACTCCCGCCGCCCGCACCGGTTCGAGGGCCGCGTGCTGAAGTTTGCCGAGGATTTCGTCAGCCAGACCTCGCTGGCGCTCCGCCTTGCGGTGCGGTTCGCGCACTACAGCGAAACGGCCGCGAACCTTCGGGCCACCCTTGAGTCCCGCACGGTCATTGACATGGCTGTCGGCATCATCATGGCCCAGAACCGGTGCAGCCAGCAGGAAGCCTTCGAGATCCTGAAGACCGCTTCCAGCACCCGGAACACCAAGTTGCATGATGTGGCCGCGGCGGTCGTCAACGCCCTGGGCCAGGGCCCGGCGCGCACGCATTACGACGGCTAGCGGCCATCTTTTGCTTCGGTCATGCCGGCAGCGTTCCCGCAGGTAGACTGGTGCCAACTTTTCGCCGGGGGGCTTGATGGAACAGCAGCGTGTTTGCCTTGTCGTGGAGGATGACGACGATATCCGCGGACTGATCGAAGTGGTCCTGTCGCGCGCGGGCTTTGAGGTCAGGATGGTGGGCACGGGGGCCGAGGCCATTGCCGCCGCGGCTGATCCCGCCATCGCCCTGGTGACCCTGGACGTTGGGCTGCCGGATATGGACGGGTACGTGGTGGCCCGCGCCATCCGCGCCCTTACCAGCGCGCCCCTGCTGTTCCTCACGGCCCGTTCCGAGCAGGACGATGTGCTGGCCGGCATGGCATCGGGGGCCGCGGGGTACCTCACCAAGCCTTTCCGTCCGCAGGAGCTCCGGGATCTCGCCGTACAACTGGTGACACCGCCGCCGGTTTCCCAGGAGCCGCACATAACGGGCAAACCCGCCTGCTAAGTTCGCCTCCTGGACATGAGGCATGACACCTCAGCGGACCGCGGTGGTGAGCAAACGGCGACGGCGGCATACCGTCGTCGCCGTTTGTCCGTTTGACCCCCTACTGCGAAAGGAAGGCCAGCAGCGCTTCGTTGACCTCCGCGGCGTGCGTCCAGAGCAGGCCGTGCGGTGCACCCTCGATCTCCACGTACTCGGCACTCGGCAGGGCCTTGGCGAACAGCCGGCCGGTGGAATCGATGGGCAGGATGTTGTCAGCGGTGCCGTGCAGGATCAGCGCCGGAACATCGATCTTGGGGATGTCCTGGCGGAAATCCGTAAGCCAGGTGGGCTGCGCTGCGACAGAAGCATGCGCTCCGGCGCCGGCAGCCAGGTTCCAGCTGGCGTTGACGGCTTCCTGGCTGAGCCGCTGGGTGCCCAGGAAGGTGTCGGAGTTGTAGAAGTTCTTGAAGAATTCGGTGAAGAAGGCGTAGCGGTCGGCGGTGACCGCTTCCTTGAGGCCGTCGAACACGTCCTGCGGTACGCCGTCGGGGTTGTCATCGGTCTTGAGCAGGAAGGGCTCCAGGGACCCGAGGAACGCCGCGCGGGCCACGCGGGCCGAGCCGTACGTACCGAGGTAGCGGCCCACCTCTCCCGTGCCCATGGAGAAGCCCACCAGCACCACGTTGTTCAGGTCCAGGGTGTTGAGCAGGGTGTTGAGGTCCGCTGCGAAGGTGTCGTAGTCGTAGCCCTCGGTGGGCTTGCTGGATTTTCCGAAGCCTCGGCGGTCATAGGTGATGACACGGTACCCGGCATCCAGGAGGGCGGCGGTCTGCTTTTCCCAGGATGATCCGTCCAGCGGGTAGCCATGGATCAGCACGACGGGCTGGCCGGAGCCGTGGTCCTCGTAGTAGAGCTCGATGTCAGTGCTGTTCTCGGTACCTACGGTAATGAAAGCCATGGAGGCAAGTTCCTTTCGAGACTGATCTGATCGGAGCGGTCCGGCGGAGCGCCGGGCCCTGCACCTCCTACTCTAGGGGGCGGCCCCCGCTCCAGCAGCCTCGATTCGTCGCGCCGTTCGGTGCCCGCGGCGGCCTGGATGCGCTGCTGTGAAGTAGTGTGACACTATATGCGCATGAATGCAGATAGTAATGCTTGCTCACTGAAGGCGGACAGCCAGTACGTGGAATTGGCCGTGGAGGTCTTTGCCATGCTGGCGGACGCCACCAGGGTGCGGATCATTTTGGCCCTCCGTGACGGCGAGATGGCGGTGGGTGCCCTGGCGGACGTGGTGGGCAAGTCCCCCGCCGCCGTGTCCCAGCACCTGGCCAAGATGCGGCTGGCAAGAATGGTTTCCACGCGGCAGGACGGGACCCGGGTGCTCTACCGGCTGGAAAATGAACACGCGCGGCAGTTGGTGGCGGACGCCATCTTCCAGGCCGAGCATGCACTCGGCGGCGAACCTGCCCACCACCGCGCTCCCCACAAGCAGGTCCCCCACGACCAGGGCTTCGTCCACACCGGACAGGGGAACGCGTCGTGACCGGCCCGCACCGCGGGTCAACGCACGGCCACGGCCACCCGCACGGGACGGACCACGGCGACCACGACCACGACCACGACCACGACCACGACCACGGGCATCATCACCACACCGGCTTCAAGGGCTGGCTGTTCGAGCTCTTCGTTCCGCACACACATGACGCCGCTGATTCCATTGACGATGCCATGGAGGCCAGCACCGAGGGCATCAGGGCGCTGAAGATCAGCATGTTCGTCCTGCTGGCCACGACGGCGCTGCAGTTCCTGGTGGTCCTGTTCAGCAGTTCGGTGGCCCTGCTCGCGGACACCATCCACAACTTCTCGGACGCCCTGACCGCGGTGCCCCTGTGGGTGGCCTTCATCCTGGGACGCAGGGCCGCCACCCGCCGCTACACGTATGGCTACGGCAGGGCTGAGGACCTGGCCGGACTGTTCATCGTGGCCGTGGTGGCCCTCTCCGCAGTGGTGGCCGGCTGGCAGTCCGTGGACCGGCTGATCCATCCCCAGCCGCTGCAAAACCTCGGCTGGGTCATCGCCGCCGGCCTGATCGGCTTCGCCGGGAATGAGGCCGTGGCAATCTACCGCATCCGGGTTGGCCGGAGGATCGGTTCCGCGGCGCTCGTGGCGGACGGTGTGCATGCCAGGACGGATGGCTTCACTTCGCTCGCGGTGGTCATCGGAGCGGTGGGGGTCATGCTGGGTTTCCCGCTGGCTGATCCGATCGTCGGGCTGATCATCTCCGCTGCCATCATGGTCCTGCTGTGGGGAACGGTCCGCAGCATTGGGCGCCGGCTCATGGATGGCATCGAGCCGGACCTGGTGTCGCGTGCCGAAGCCGCGCTGGCGGCGACGCCGGGCGTCCTGGCAGTCCGGCACCTGCAGCTGCGGTGGTCCGGGCACCGGTTGCAGGGCTCGGCACGGATTGACCTGGCGGACATGGCATTGTCCCGGGCGGAAGCGGTCCTTGAAAGCGCCGAACACCGACTGCGTCATGCACTGCCCAAGCTGGACCACGTGCTCCTGGTTCCAGGCACCCGGCACTAAAGGCCGCCAACGCAGAAGTGACCCGGCCGGGCAGCGCCGGCCGGGTCACTTCCCGGGCTTTGCTTTGAGGCTTCTAGGCCCGCGCAGCCTTGCCGGGCAGGGCCAGCTTGAAGACCTTGGCCCAGGACGAACCCACCTGCTTCAGCAGCGGGCCGGTGGTGTACTTCAGGCCATAGCGCTGGCAGATCTCGCGGACCTTGGGCGCCACCTCGGCGTACCGGTTGGAGGGCAGGTCGGGGAAAAGGTGGTGCTCGATCTGGTGCGAGAGGTTGCCGGTCATGAGGTGCATGAACTTGGAGCCCGAGATGTTCGCCGAGCCGATCATCTGCCGCACGTACCAGTCACCGCGGGTTTCGCCGTCAACCATCTCTTCGGTGAAGGTGTCGGTTCCTTCCGGGAAGTGGCCGCAGAAGATAACCGCGTGGGCCCACACATTGCGGACGGCGTTGGCAGTGATCGTGCCGAACAGCGCCTGCTTGCCGGATCCGGTCAGCATGGCGACGGCAGGAGTGGCCGCGTAGTCCTTGGTGAACTGGGTAACGACTTTCCTGCCCAGCGCCTTGAGGTCCTTGAGCAGGGCTTCCTTGGACTTGGTGCCTTCCTTGTACTCGGTCAGCTCGAGGTCGTAGATGGCGATGCCCCACTCGAAAACCGGCGCCAGGATGGCATTGAACAGCGGGTTGGCCAGGTTGATGGGCTTCCACGGCTGGTTCTCGTCCATGCGCAGAAGGTTGTATCCGACGTCGTTGTCCTTGCCCACCACGTTGGTCCAGCGGTGGTGCAGGTCATTGTGGGTGTGCTGCCAGGACCGCGAGGGCGTGACGAAGTCCCATTCCCAGGTGGTGGAGTGGATGTCCGGGTCCCGCATCCAGTCCCACTGGCCGTGCAGGATGTTGTGGCCCAGCTCCATGTTTTCCAGGATCTTGGCCAGGCTCAGCAGGGTGGTGCCGGTAACCCAGGCGGCTTTGTTCTTGCTGACCAGGAGGGCGGCGCGGCCGGAAATCTCCAGGCCGCGCTGGATCTTGATCATCCGGCGGATGTAGGCAGCATCCTCGGCCCCGCGCTTGGCCAGGACCTCGTCCCGGATGGCGTCCAGTTCGCGGCCGAGTTCAGCTACCTGCTCGTCGCTGAGGTGCGCGGCAGCCGGCGGGCGGACGGTGGGGCTGCCGGATTCGGCGAGTTTGCCCGGGCGCGTCCGTGAGGTGCCGGCGCTGGCTCCTCCGGCGGCCGTGGTCTTTGTGGGTGAGATGACAGTCATACGGTACTGCTCCTCAGAGTTCGAGGTTGACGGGCCCGGCGGCTGCCGAGACACACGTTTGGATAAGTTGGCCTGGTTCGCCATGGATTTCCCCGGTCCGCAGGTCGCGGACCTGGCCGGCCAGGAGCGGTGTGAGGCAGCTGTGGCAGATGCCCATCCGGCAGCCGCTGGGCATCAGCACCCCGGCGTCCTCGCCGATGTCCAGGATGGGGGTGTCGCCGTCGGCCTCCACCTCCCGGTCCGAGGCTTCGAAGGTGACCAAGCCGCCGTCGTGCCCTACACCGGCGTTGAAGGTGGTGTTGAAGCGCTCGATCATGAGGTTGCCGGCGTCTCCGGCAACGGCGACGTCGGTCCCCGGCGACCGGGTGGTCAGCGCAGCGCGCTTCCAGAGGGCCTCGGCGTCGTCCAGGAAGCTGTCCGGACCGCAGGCGTAGGCAGCCCGGTCCTTCCAGTCGGGGCAGATTTCGTCCAGCTCCTTGGTGCTGGAGAAGTCCATCCGCCCCTGTTCACCGGTGTACCAGTGGGCCAGGCGGAAGTTGGGGAACTGGTCCGCGAGTTCGGCCAGCTCTTCACGGAACAGGCTGTCGCCCGGAGTGCGTGCGGAGTGGACCAGCACGACGTCGGCATCCGGACGCCGCGGCACAAGGGTACGGATCATGGACATCACCGGGGTGATGCCACTGCCCGCCGTAACCATCAGCAGGGGCCGGGGGTGCTCCGGAAGCACGAAGTCGCCCTGCGGCGGAGCCAGGAACAGGACATCGCCGGGCTTGGTGGTGCGCACCAGCGTGCCGGACACGGCGCCGACGTCCGTGACGGTGATGGCAGGATCCTTGCCTGCCGGAGCGCTGAGCGAATAGGAGCGCCAGTGCCGGACGCCGTCCAGTTCGACGCCGATGCGGGCCCACTGACCGGCAAGGTGCGCCTTCCAGCCGCGGCCGGGGCGGAAGAAGATGGTGGCCGACTGGGCCGTCTCCTGGACCACGCGGGTGACCACGCCGCGCAGTTGCCTGGCTGAGTAGACAGGGTTGAAAAGTGCCAGAATGTCTTCCGGCGCCAAAGGGGTGGTAAGCACTGAGGCCGCCTGGGCCAGCTGACGTAGCCGGATCATACGGTTAAGCCTAGAGCGGTGCGAGCCATATATCTCTCTCTCCGTCATATGACCGTTCCGCAGTCACACACTAGTTAAGGGCGCGAAGCCCCCACGCCGCAATATAAGAGTAACGGTTCGGTCTCACAAATTGTTCCCGCACCTGGTTTCCGCACCTTATTGGCGGCTCCAGCCCAGGGCCGGGGCGACGTGCCCGGCGATGTTTCCCAGCAGCTTGGCGTTGAAGTCCACGCCCAATTGGTTGGGAACGGTCAGCAGCAGGGTGTCCGCTGCCTGCACTGCCGCATCGGCTGCGAGTTGTTCCGCCAGGAGGTCCGGCGCGCCCACGTAGCTCTTGCCGAACCTGGCAGTCAGTCCGTCGATAACGCCCACCTGGTCGCGGCCGTCACGAAGGGCGCTGCCGGCGAAGTAGTAGTTGTCCTCCTCATCCACGATGGGAAGGACGCTGCGGCTGACCGAAACACGCGGGGCATGGGTATGTCCTGCTGCCGCCCACGCGTCCCTGAACAGCTGGATCTGTTCGGCCTGGAGTTCATGGAAGGGGACACCGGTGTCCTCGGTGAGCAGTGTGGAGCTCATCAGGTTCATGCCCAGTTCCGCGGCCCAGACGGCGGTCTTCCTGCTGCCGGCGCCCCACCAGATCCGTTCCGCGAGGCCCGGGGACTGGGGCTGGACGGGGAGGAGGCCGGTGGCGCCGCCGGCGTACCTGGGGTCCGCCTCAGCCATGCCGGCACCCGTGATGGCCTTGCGGAAGACGGCGGTGTGGCGCCGGGCCATGTCGGCGTCGGTCTCCCCCGGCTGCGGCCGGTAGCCGAATGCCGACGCGCCTTCCCGGGCCGGCTCGGGTGACCCGCGGCTGATGCCCAACTGCAGCCTGCCACCGCTGATCAGGTCTGCCGCTGCAGCCTCCTCCGCCATGTACAGGGGATTTTCGTAGCGCATGTCGATGACGCCGGTGCCAATTTCGATCCGGCTGGTGCGGGCTGCGATGGCTGACAGGAGCGGGAAAGGTGATGCCTGCTGCCTGGCGAAGTGGTGGACCCGGAAGAATGCCCCGTCCACGCCGAGTTCTTCAGCGGCAACCGCCAGTTCGATCCCCTGGAGCAGGGCGTCCGCCGCCGTCCTGGTGCGCGAGCCCTGGCCGGGGCCCCAGTGGCCGAATGAAAGGAATCCTATGCGCTGCATACCTTGCCCAACTGTCCGGATACCGGTGGCATTCCCGGCTGGAAAGATGGCTCCGTGGGCATACCGGAGGAAACCGTCAGTATTTTCAAGGCCATTGTGTTGTTCGTGCTGGCCGCGGCAGCGGAGATCGGCGGCGCCTGGCTGGTGTGGCAGTCCGTCCGCGAAGGCAGGGACTGGTGGTGGGCCGGACTTGGCGTGGCCGCGCTCGGCGCCTACGGCTTCGTGGCCACCCTGCAGCCGGACGCGCACTTCGGCCGGATCCTGGCGGCCTATGGCGGGGTGTTTGTGGCAGGTTCCCTGGCATGGGGCATGGTCTTTGACGGCTTCCGCCCCGACAGGTGGGATATCACAGGCTCCCTGGTTTGCCTGCTGGGTGTTGCCGTGATCATGTTTGCCCCGCGGAGCGGCGGCTAAACTGGCCCGGTGACCAACAGTGAGCAGCCGCCCGGCCCGCCCCCGCGCGGAAAAATGGCCGAACGGCTGCTCCCCGGCGGCGAGGAACCGGACCCCCGCTTCACGCTTGCCAACGAGCGCACCTTCCTCGCCTGGATCCGCACGTCGCTGGCGCTGCTGGCAGGCGGCATTGCCATTGAGGCGTTCACGTCCGGACTTTTTGTTGAGCCTGTCCGCAAAGGCCTTGCCGTCCTCCTGCTGCTGCTGGGCATGATGCTCAGCGGTGGTGCCGCGGTGCGGTGGCTTCGGGTGGAGCGGAGCATGCGCACCAGGGCCCCGCTGCCCCTGCCGTTTTTTGTGCCCCTGTTAGCCGGGGCAGGTGCGTTGGCTGCCGCCGTCGTCCTGGTCTTTATCCTCTGGCGCTGAGCCTGTGGCAGCCCATGCTCCCAGCCCCCACGGCGATCCCGGCCTCCAGCCCGAGCGGACCGCCCTGGCATGGGGCCGCACCATGCTGGCGTTGGTGACGGCGAGCGCCTTCTTCCTGCGCTGGCTACCCGTCTACGGGTTACCCATCCTGATGCTGCCGGCGATTTCCGGCGGCGCCGCCCTTGCCATCTACCTCACGCAGCGCCGCCGGTACCGGGCCAGGTCCCATGGCCTGGCAGGCGAAAGCATCGAAGCGGACCTGCCTGCCGTGCTCTGGACCGCTCTCGCCGGAGTGGTCCTTGGCGGACTTGGCATTGTTGTGGTCCTGATCAGTCCGTAGAACACAGCCGGCCCTTGGAACACAGCCGGTTCCTAGAACATCGGCAGGACGAAGCCGGCCAGGAGCGCTACCGAGCCGATCGCCGTCAGGCAGCGGCCCAGGACCGAGGCTGTCCTGCCGGCTTCCTCCGGCGCGGTGGTCTGCCACTGCGTTGGGCGCTTGGGGTGGTAGTAGATGGGGAGGGTGTCTCCCGCCGCCATGTCCCTGATGTCGTAGGGAGACATGGGGGCGTTGTGGACCTGGTGCTTCCGGTCGAACCAGCGGAACCCCACGCCGGTGGAATCGGAGTACACCACGGCCTCGGCCACGTCCCAGGGGTGCACGAAGCGGCGGAGGAAGCCGGTGTAGAAAAGCAGTCCCAGCCCGGCGGGCAGGCACAACCAGGTGAGCACTTCCAGGATGGGACCTGCCATATCGAGCGCAGTGGGCATGAAGTTGATGGTACCGCGCGGGGACTGGTGGCTTCAGCACCTGATCCGTACGCTGAAGGTGACCGGTCCGGAGTTAGGGGAAGCCATGAATGATCAGGACATTTTGACGCACATCCAGGCCCTGGTGGAGGAGGAGCACTCGCTGCGCGAGGGATCGGGCAGCGGGCAGGCCCCGGACCCGGCGCGGTTGAAGTACGTGGAAGAAAGCCTGGACCAGTGCTGGGACCTGCTGCGCCAGCGCCGGGCCAAGAAGGATTCCGGGGAGAACCCGAACGACGCCGAGGCCCGCCCCATCAGCGAGGTTGAGGGCTACCGGCAGTAATGCGTATTGCAGTAGCGCAGATCATCAGCGGTGCAGACACCGCCGCCAACCTTGAACTGATGTGGGACTACGCCGCGCAGGCCAGTAATGCGGACGCGCAGTTGGTTGTCTTTCCCGAAGCGACGATGCGCGCGTTCGGGCACTCCCTCAGGGACATTGCCGAGCCCCTCGACGGCCCGTGGGCCAGCGAGGTCCGCAGGATGGCCCGGGAGCTGGAGATCACGATTGTGGCCGGCATGTTCACGCCGGGGAAGGACGGCCGCGTCCGCAACACGCTGCTGGTCACCGGACCCGGTGTGGATGCTTCCTACGACAAGATCCACCTCTTCGATGCCTTTGGGTTCACGGAGTCCAAGACAGTGGACGCAGGGGAAGGGCCGGTTACGTTCGAACTCGACGGGACCGTCTTCGGCCTTGCCACCTGCTACGACGTGCGCTTTCCCGGCCTATTCACGGCAAACGCGAACGCGGGGGCGCAGGTGAACATCGTGTGCGCTTCCTGGGGCGCCGGGGAGGGCAAGGCCGAGCAGTGGGACCTGCTGATTCGCGCACGGGCGCTGGACAGCACCGCGTTCGTGATTGCCTGCGGCCAAGGGGATCCCGAAACTGTCGGCGCTGGTCCCGCCGGAACAGCACCCACGGGAATCGGCCACAGCGCGGTTGTGACCCCACTCGGCAAACCGCTGGTGACCCTTGGCGGAAAACCCGAACTCGCCGTCGTCGATATTGACCCCGCCACGGTGGCCGACGTACGGGCCAACCTGCCGGTCCTGGCCAACGCGCGCAGGTTCTGACCCTGTGAGCTGCCGTTCATAGCTCTGAAACAGAAGGCCAAGCAGGGTACGACGGCGTTTCTCACCTTAGGTGCGCTGCGTCGCCCGTGCCGGCGGGGAAGTTTTGGGAAGGTGCCAGCGTGGGTGGCTCCGGCCAGAGAAGCCGTTTACATTCCCGAAACATACCGGATACGTGAACTTCACGCGGGAGCGATTTGTGTAACGTGCCTGCAACTTTAAGCGGCATTGACTGAAACACGCGACGCCAAAAATGGATCCCGGGGGAAATGCTTGGGGCCAAAACGGGCCCCGGACCAAGATCACGTTGCGAAGGGACCCACCGGTGGAAATCACTGCCCAACACGTCTGGCTGATGATTTCGGCCGCCATGGTACTGCTGATGACCCCTGGGCTCGGCCTCTTCTACGGCGGCATGACCCGCGCCAAGGCCGCGCTGAACATGATCATGATGAGCTTCATCTCCGCCGGGATCGTGGGCGTGGTGTGGGTTCTCTGGGGTTACTCCATGACTACCGGAGACGGCATCCTGGGGCTCTTCGGCAATCCCTTCACGAGTTTCGGCCTGCAGAACCTGATGGGCTCGCCGGACCTCCTCAAGGCCGGTTACAGCGCCACCTTCGCCATCATCACCGTGGCCCTGATCAGCGGCGCCATCGCCGACCGCGCGAAGTTCAGCGCATGGGCACTGTTCGTTCCCGTGTGGATCACCCTGATCTACTGCCCTCTCGCCTACATGATCTGGGGTGGCGGGCTGATGAGTGCAGGCGGGGCCGTCTCCGCAATCTTCGGCCAGGTCATCGATTTCGCCGGTGGCGCCGTGGTGGAAATCAGTTCAGGAACTGCCGCGCTGGTGCTGGCCATCATCGTGGGCCAGCGCCACGGCTTCGCTAAGGACCCCAATCACCGCCCCCACAACCTGCCCTTCATCATGCTGGGCGCGGCCATCCTGTGGTTCGGCTGGTTTGGCTTCAATGGCGGCGCCGCAACCAGCGCTGAACAGGCCGGCCTCATCTGGATCAACACGCTGGTGGCCCCCGCCGCGGCCATGCTCACCTGGCTCATCACCGAAAAGATCCGCCACGGGCACCCCACCTCTCTGGGCGCCGCCTCCGGCGTTGTGGCCGGCCTTGTGGCCATCACCCCTTCCTGCGCCAACGTCAGCCCGGTGGCAGCAATCGGCCTGGGCTTGGTGGCGGGAGCGGCATGCTGCGTATTCGTGGACCTCAAGTACCGGTTCGGCCTTGATGACTCCCTGGACGTGGTGGGCGTCCACCTGGGGGCGGGCCTCATTGGCACCCTGTCCCTGGGATTCATCGCCCTCCCCGTGAACGGCCAGGGCGGCGGCCTCTTCTACGGCGGCGGTGTCCAGCAGCTCATCGCCCAGACAGCCGCCGTCGTCATCACCCTGCTGCTGTCCGGACTTGGCACGGCGGTCATTGCGCGGGTCATCAACAAGGCGGTGGGCTTCCGCGTCAGCCACGAGGCCGAGACCGCCGGCGTGGACCTGTCCGAGCACGCCGAGACCGCCTACGCGTTCGGCGAGATCGGAGCAGGCTTCAACCCCCTGCGCCAGGCAGCTGCGCACATCCCAACCGCTGCTGCTCCCGCGGAGCGGCACGCCCGGGAAGACTCCTTCGCGTAGCTTCCGCAGCCGCGGCCTAAGGATCTAGTCCGCAAGGATTTTGTAAAGCGCCCGGCGGGTTTCGTCCATCTTCTCGATCGCAGCAGCTCGCTGTTCCTGGGTCACGCCGGTGCGGAACTGATGGATGGCGCCCAGGAGCTTGCCGATGCTTTGGTGGAAGTCCCTGTCGGCGCTGTCCGGTTCGGCGTTCCAGGCGTTCTCCATCTCCTCGGCATGCTCTGCCACATAGGCCCTGCCTGCGTCCGTGAGTGCGAACTCGGTCCCGCGGCCTTCACTGAGCGCCTCGATCAGGCCCTCGTCCACCAACTGCTGGAGCGTGGGGTAAATGGATCCCGGGCTTGGCCGCCACATTCCGCCGGTCTTTGCGGCGATGGTCTTGATCAGTCCGTAACCATTGGATGGTGCCTCCGCAAGGAGCGAGAGGATGGCTGCACGGACATCGCCCCGGCTGGCCCGCCGGCCGCCCCGCCCGAAACCCGGGCCAAAGCCCGGCCCGAATCCGGGTCCGAAACCAGGTCCAAAACCAGGTCCGAAACCGGGACCAAAGCCCGGACCCCGGTGCCCGTGCGGTCCCCTGTGGCCCCTCCCCCGTTCGAAGCGGCCCTTGCCGAATTCCGGGCCGGGATTCCTGTCATCAAATATGCCTTTCATGGTGGCATGGTCCTTTCGTTTTCAGAAGCTCGCTGTTTTATTCAGCGATAGCTAACGATATGTCGGTAACTATCGCTTGGTCAATGGTTCGGTGTGACCAAATCCTGACCTTCCGCCACTGTTTCGGCCCTTGGCAGGGGCGTATCCTGTTCCCACCTCACAGGACGAGGGCTGAGGAATGGTGAAGAAGCGGAAGCGCAGGGGCGGTTTTGGCGCGGCCCTGGGACGGATCCTGGGGTTCCTTGCAGCGAGCGTCATGTGCGGCGTGCTGGCAGCCAGCCTGGTGGTTCCGGCTGTGGCAGCCGCCGGGATGGGCGTCAGTTCCTCCATTGGCTTCTTCGAAAGCCTGCCGGCGGAATTGACGGTGCAGCCGCCGTCGCAGGCTACGAAGGTCCTGACCGCCGATGGGCAACCGATCGCCACGTTTTACGCGGAGAACCGTGTGCGGGTACCGCTGGACCAGATGTCGCCCTTCATCAAGACCGGCATTGTCGCCATCGAGGACAGCAGGTTCTACGACCATGCGGGTGTTGATCCGCAGGGGATCCTGCGGGCGATGGTGTCCAACCTGACCAAGGGCGGCGAGCAGGGCGCCTCGACCATCACCCAGCAGTACGTCACCAACGTCCTGAACGAGGCACAGCTCTCACAGGACAGGCCGGACGCGGTGGTGCTGAACGGGCAGAAGACCCTTGGCGACAAACTGCGGGAAATGAAGCTCGCCATCACGCTGGAGAAGAAGTACACCAAGGACCAGATCCTTGAGGGTTACCTCAACATCGTGTTCTTCAGCAGCAACGCCTACGGAATTGAAGCCGCGGCACGCTACTTCTTCAGCACCAGCGCGAAAGACCTCACCCTTCCCCAGGCAGCCTTGCTGGCCGGGCTGGTCAACAGCCCAACCCTGTACAACCCGGCCACCAACCCGGACAAGTCGATTGTGCGCCGCAACCAGGTCCTGTCCGAGATGCTGCGCCTGCGCAAGATCACCCAGGCCCAGCATGACGAGGCCGTGGCCGCTCCGATTGAATTGAAGATCACGCCCCAGCAGCAGGGTTGCGCCAATGCGGCCATCGCGCCGTACTTCTGCGATTACATCTCGCACCTGATCCTCAACAATCCCGCCTACGGCCCGACGGAACCTGAACGGGAACGAAGGCTGTACCGGGGTGGGCTCACTATCGTCACCACCCTGGACAGCAGGCTTCAGTCTGCCGCACAGGCCCAGGTTGACGGCACCGCAGGCGCAAATCCTGACCGGTGGGCAGCTTCGCTGGTAACCATCCAGCCCGGCAGCGGCAAGATCCTGGCGATGGCCCAAAACACGGTGTTCCTTCCGCAACCCGGCAAGTTCGACACCAACCTCAACTTCAACGTGGATGCCAAGGACGCCCAGGGCAACGACCTGAACGGCGCCGGAGGTTTCCAGCCCGGGTCCACCATGAAGCCCTTCACCTTTGCGGAGTGGCTGAACGAGGGAAAGTCGATCACCGCCGAAGTGGACGCCTCACGCCGCGTCTATCCCCTGGGGTTCCCGTGGAAGGACAGCTGCGGAAAGGTGCTGGGAGCCTACAGCACCGCGCAGGCAAACCCCGCCCTTGGTGCTGCCGACGACCTGCAGAATGCCGAGGACGGCTTCTACCGGCCGATGCCCGTCAACTACGGCCTGTACAACTCGATCAATACCGCCACCTTCGCCGCGGCAGCGCAGCTGGACTTCTGCGGCATCCAGAAGATGGTGGATGCCGTCGGGCTGCACAGTGGCCTCGACAGCACCCCGGTCAACATGCACCAGCTGGGCAACCTGCTGGGCGGAACCGGCGTTGCCCCCCTTACCCTTGCCAATGCCTTTGCCACTTTCGCCACGGACGGCCGCTTCTGCGCACCCATTGGACTGGTTGATGTCACGGATGCAGCCGGGGCGAAGCTGCCTGCCCAGGCCCCGGACTGCCACGATGCCGTCAAACCGGACGTAGCCCGCGGCGTCAACTCGGTACTGCAGGATGTCCTGAAGAGGGGCTCCGGTGTCTGGATCAACCCGAAGGTCCATGACAAGGTCCCCACCGCAGCCAAGACCGGGACCTCGAACAACAACGGTTCCACCTGGGTGGTGGGATACACCACCGGCATGGTCACCGCTTCCTTCTTCGGGGATGCCCTGGAAGGCCAAAAGCGGCCAGGACAAAACGTGACCATCAACGGCACCTTCTACCCCCGGCTGGACGGATACATGATCGCCGGTCCACAGTGGGCCAACTACATGCTCAAGGTGGCGCCGCTTTATCCCGCAACCCCGTTCGCGCCGCCTCCCGCTTCGATGATTGGTCCCAGCCCCACCCCGAAGCCGTAGGCCCTGGCTTCAGCGGAGCGGCAGACCTCAGGGTCCGACAGCGACAGCCACCCAGAGCCCTATGTGGAAAACCAGCTGACCGCCGATAACTGTCCCCCCATCTGCCAGCCGGCTCCATGAGCAGTGGAACCCTTATTCCTGGCCCGTCCCCTTCCACAACCGCTTCCACCACGAACGCTGGGGCTCCGGTTCGACAGGAACTTCCACACTCCGCGCCGCACGCCGGCTGCGCCAGCGCTCCACTTCCTCCTCCACGTCACGGGTCTTGGTGACCACCGGCGGCCCGCCCTGCAGCTGGCGGCGGGCATCGATCACGCGCCGGTTGAAATCCTGAAGGAGGTCCCGGACCTGCTGCTCGGTGTACTGGGTATCCAGCTTGGCTTCGAGCTCAGCGTCCTCGGCGCGGAGCAGGATGGCAGCCGGGCCCAGGCCGCTGATATGTTCCCGCTGGATCAGCCCCTTGACCCACCAGTCGGGATCGTACGAGTCCCCCAGGCCGGGGATCGGTTTGCCCGCGTACTTGAGGTTGTCGAACTTGCCCTGTGCCATGGCGTCCCGGACCAGGTACTCGGCGCGGGCGGCATCACTGACTTTCCTCCGCTTCTCACGCTCCCTCTCGTCGAGGGCGTCCAGCGCGGCTTCCTCCTCGGCACTGATGCCGGCGCCGCGGTATGAACGGAGCTCCACTGCCCTCTCCAGGCGCTTCCGGAAATCCCCTGTCCCGCCGCTCATTGCTGCCACCGCCTTCCCTCGGCCTGAACCACCTTCCAGTATTTCAACGGGCGGCTTCCTTGTTCAACGGCAAAGGTGGGCGGACGACGGCGGGACGTCCCGCCGTCGTCCGCCCACCAGATGCTGTGGCGGGAGTTCGTCGTGGCAGCCGTGCAGTCAGGCGTTGGCGTGCTCGGCGAGGATGCCGTCGATCTGGCCCACGGCTCCCTTCAGGCCCTCCTCCATGCCCATGGCCACCATCTGCTCCAACTGCTCCTCGGATTCAAAGGACGACTGGATGGTCATGCGGGTACGCTCCCCCAGCGGCTCCAACGTGACCGTGGCGTGGGTGACGCCCAGGTCGCCGGTGGGATTGCCGTCGTCGTCCGCGAACCCGTCGTCGAACTGCAGCGTCCGCGGGGCATCAATCGCTGTGAATTCCCACCAGCCGTGGGCCTTCTCCCCCTCCGGGCCAGTCATGTAGTAGTTGGCACGGCCGCCGGGGACGAATTCCAGTTTGTGGAATGTGGCCGGCCAGGTGGGTGGGCCCCACCAGCGCTCCAGCTGGCGGGGGTCCTCCCACAGCTGCCACACACGATCGACGCCGGCGTCGAACTCTGCGACCAGGGTGAGGGTCAGCGCCTCCGGGTTCTTGTCCATAGTGATGACTGCCATGGCAAAGCCTTCCTAACCTTCAGCGAGAATGTCTGCCATCCTGGCGGCGCGCTGCCGCCAGATTTGTTCATATTCGTCGAGCAGCTGCCGGGCTTTCCGCAGTCCTTCATGATTGCCCCGCACGATCTGCTCCCTTCCGCGTTTTTCCTTGGCGACCAGGGATGCCCGCGCCAACACCGCCACATGCTTCTGGACGGCCGCAAAACTCATGGCATAAAGCGCTGCCAGGCCGGAAACGGAGTACTCGCCGACAGTCACCCGGCGGACGATGTCCCGCCTGGTGGAATCGGCGAACGCCTGGAAGAGGCGGTCCAGTTCAGTCTCAGTCAGCGTATCTACAACCATTTGGTTGTAGATTAGCCCTCAGTTGGACGTGCGTCAATGGTCCTGCCGTGGGCACCCCGGCCGTGCCGGTATCTTGAAGGCCATGAGCATCTTCCTCGCCGGGGCGGGCCCGGATCCGCTGGCATTCCAGGAGGTCTTCGACCGGTTCGCACTCGACGTCCGGGAACATGCCGGCCGCCGGACTCCCCGCATCGCCGTAGCCGTGCACCAACGCGGCGGCAACCTGCAGGAACTCGTGGCCGCCTGCGCCGAACCCCTCCAGGCCAGGATCGAGTGCGAAATTGCTGCCGTACCGCTTCCAGACGGCAAGCCTGCCGACCCCGGCGCTTTCGCGAAAGTCGATGCGGTGGTGGTGGGCGGCGGTCTCACACCGGCCTATTGGGAGGCCCTGCACCCCGCGGCCGCAACGATACGGCGCCTGGTTGCCGACGGCGCACCCTATCTGGGGTTTTCCGCCGGCGCCATGGTGGCACCCCGGCGGGCGTTGGTTGGCGGATACATGGTCAACGGAGTGGAAGTTTGCGGCGAAGAGTGCTCGGAGGGCCTGGACTCAGTGGATATCCGCGAGGGTCTGGGGCTGGCCGGGTTTTCCGTGGATGTCCATGCCGCCCAGGCCGGGACCTTGAGCCGTGCCGTGGGCGCCGTGGCAGCTGGCCTGGTGGAAAGGACGGTGGCCATTGACGAGCAAACAGCCGTGGTTTTAGCGGCCTTGGGCGACGGGGACTACGACGTCATCGGCAGCGGCCACTGTTGGGACGTTCACCGAAGCGGAGGGACCGCCGTCGTATCCGTAAGATCTGCATACTGACCGGGCCGGGATCAGGTTGGCAACCTGCCGGCTACGAGTCGAAGTGCGTGCGGACGCTGGTGCCGGACAACTGCTCAATCAGTTCCTTGGCAACATCCCGGAGCTTACGGTTGCGGTTGCTTGAGACCTTGGTGAGGATCTCCATCGCCTCTTCCTGCGAGCATCGGTTCTGCGCCATGATCACGCCGCAGGCCAGATTGATGGCGGTCCTGCTCTCAAGGGCGGCTTCCAGGTCGTCGGCCCGGTTTTCGCTCGTGTTGATGCGCACGGAGAGCTGCATGGTGTTGTGGGCGGCACCAGCGAAACCAACTGCCTTATCGTATACATCAGCGGTGAACGCGTGGGGTTTGGCGGCGAAAAAGTTCAACGCCGCCCTTGCATCACCGGTTATCACCAACGGCACGCCAAGGCTGCTGCGCACGCTGTGTTCGGCCAGCTTCTTGTTGAAGTCCGGCCATCTCGGGTCTTTTGCGACGTCGTCAATCATGATCGGAGTCATCTCCCGGAGGGCACGGACGCAAGGCCCGTCGCCCAACAGCTGCTCTATGTGGTCGAGCTCCAGCGCACGGTCGCTGCTGCCGGCTGCAGTGGCAGGACGCCGCCGGACTTTGAGGGTGACAGCACACTCGATCGTGTCGTTCGCAGCTTCGGAGACCGCTGCGGCAGCCATGCCCGACAGCCCGGACAGGAAATCCACAATGCCCTCCGCGCCCACCAGGATTTCCTGCAGCTGACGGACCGACTCGTTATCTGCTGATGTCGACATGCTGCAATCCTACTGTTGCAGCCAAGCGGCGCGTGGAGACGCCAAGTGGTTAACATATGCTGGAGAGATGCCCCAGCACCTGCCCATTGACGAGCTCAGCATTGTGATTGCTCGGATTCAGGGATTGTTGCTGACAGAGGAAAAGGTGGGCACCGCGGTCAGCCTCCTGGCGCGGGCCGCCAAGGAGTCAGTCCCGGGCACCATCGGTGCTGGCGTGTCCCTGCTTGACTCCCGGGGCCGGCGGACCAGCAGCGGCTACACCGACGGGGTGGTGGAGCAGGCTGACGCCGAACAGTACCGCCATGGCGAAGGTCCCTGCCTGACAGCCTGGGCGGCAGAGATTCCCGTCCTGGTCCAGGACCTCCACGACGACATGCGGTGGCCGCTATGGCGGGACTCGGTGCGGGGAACTGCCCATCCGGTCAGTGGTGAGTGCACCGTTGATGGCCGGCAAGGAAGCGATCGGCGCCCTCAAACTGTATGCCGCCACACCGTCCGGCTACGACGAGACCAGCGTGCGGCTGATTCAACTGTTCGCCGGGCCGGCCGCGACCCTTCTGTCGCACGTCCAAGGAAGCGAAGCTCCGCGCAAAATGACGGAAGGGCTGCAGACTTCGCTCCACAGCAGGGATGTCATCAACCGCGCCTGCGGTGTGGTGATGGAACGCCTGGGCACGACGCACAAGGCGGCGCTGCAACAGCTGATGAACCAGGCGCGGAACGAGCGCACCACCCTGCTGAACATCAGCGAATCCATTCTGGCCGGGACGCCGGCGTCCGGGATTTAGGCAGCGCGGATGGGTTTCGATCCACACGAACCGGAACAAAGGCGCCGGCTCCGTGCAGCCCTCAGGGCAGCGGATATCTCCGTGTCGGAGCTGTGGTTGAAGTACTTTGGCATGTCCGGAGACGCAGGCGAATATGAGGTGGAGGCCTACCTGCAGGGCCTTCTCTCGCTGCCGCCGATCCAGCGCGACCTGCTGGCGCTTGCGGCGAACGAGTTGATTGACGAGCGGCCGCGGCCGCGTGCGCCCTACTCCAATGACTTCACATCCAGGCCGGAGGCCGCGGAAGAGGATGCGGGTGGGGATGCGGAAGGGGATGACGACGGCGGCAGCGAACCAGGCGCCGCCGCGCCAAGCCCCTGAAGCAGCATCAGTGAGACGGGCATCAAACCCTGTTCGGAATCCCCTTTACAGGCGTAGTGTCGAATAAAGGATCACTGGCGCAACTAGGGATTGAGGCCTTATGGCCAACAACGATGCAGTCACCACCGCAGACCAGTATCAGGATTTATTGCTCAACACCCCGGAATTTTCGCAGTTCCTCCTGGGCCTTGCGACCATATCCGCGTCGCAGCTGGGGGGCGACGGGGCGCCGGTGGCATGTACGGTCACCGTGGAGCGCGACGGCGCCCTGTCCACGTTTGCCTACAGCAGCGAAGAGGGCCGCCGGCTGGACGAGACCCAGTACGCCTTTGGCATAGGCCCATGCCTCGCCGCGCTCAGGGAGCAGCGCAGCGTATTGATCGACGACCTGCAGCTTGACCAGAGGTGGGCACCGTACACCTATGCCGTTGCAAAGCTGGGTGTGCGCTCGGTTTTGGCGGTACCCATCCGCACGGAGCCCCTTTCCCAAGCGGCCCTCAATTGCTACGCGCATGCTGTCCATGCCTTCGACCCCGAGACCGTCAAGCTGGTGGAGGACCAGGCGGCGTCGATGTCCCGCATCCTTCGGCTCGCCCTGCGGCTCCACGCCCCTGAGGTCTTTTCCGAGGACCTGCGGGCCGCACTGAAGTCGCGCGCGGTGGTTGACGCGGCCATTGCGCTGGTTATGCTCCAGGCCCGCGGCGGCCGGGACGGCGCACTGGACCTCCTCCAGGCCGCTGCCGCATCCGGCAACCGCCGGATCCAGGAGATTGCGCAGGAGATCGTGGCGAGGGGCAGCCTTAATGCCGATCCGGGTGGGGGTAAAAGATGAATGCCGAATGGACCGGGGGCCGGACCAGCTGATCGAAGCCGACGAGCAACGGCGTGGAGCAGCACTGCGCTTCCGTAACGCCGGGGTGGACTGTGCGCCCGCTCACAAGTGATGAGAATCACTCGCAATAATAGGGCATTTTGGTTGAGCAGGCACTTTCGTCATGGGCACTATGGAAGGGCAGGGCCGGACACATCGGCCCTTGACATCCTGGTGACGCAATGAGGCCCACCGGTGAGCACCGGCCACCGATCCTCTGAGCGCGGACAGGCCAATTGACCGGACGCAGCGCCGGCTTGATACAGGAAAGTCTGAACAATGACGTTTAATACTGCCGAATCCGTGACCCTGAAGATCTGGGACCGTACCTCACTCCACGAGACCCTCGATTCCGCGGTCAGCGACCTGTCGTCGCGCCACAACACCACCACCTGCCGCATCGCTGTCACGTGCAGCGGGCCCAACACCTTCACCCTGAGTGTGCGCGGCGACGAGGCGGCACTGGCCCTTTAGGCACTCCCACCACCAGGGGGCGCGGACGACGCCGGGGAACCACCCGCCGTCGTCCGCGCCTTTTTGCTGCCCCGTCGAGCGGGACCGCGGAACGGCGTAGCATTCGTGAGGTACGCGCAGCAGGACGGGGAGGAAACATGGATACCCAGCAAAAGCCCGGCCGGTTCAACCTCGGGTCCCTGGCAGTGCCGATCATCCAGGCACCGATGGCAGGCGGGCCCTCCACACCTCAGCTCGCGGCGGCTGCCACTGCCTCCGGCGGCCTCGGCTTCCTCGCGGCCGGATACAAGACCGCCGCGGCGATGCGCTCCGAGATTGAGACGGTGCGCTCACTCACCAGCCGGGCGTTCGGGGTCAACCTGTTCGTTCCCCAGCCGTCGGTCATCAGCCCGGCGTCCCTTCAGAAGTACGCGGCGTCCCTGGCCCCTGACGCCGAGCGCTTCGGTGTCAGCCTGGGCGAGCCACGGCATGACGATGACGACTGGGACAAAAAGCTCGAGGTCCTGCTGGAGCTCGCGCCGGCCGTTGTGTCCTTCACCTTCGACGTTCCCGCTACCGGGGTGGTCCAGGCCCTCCAAAAGCAGGGTGTGTATGTGGTCGCCACGGTGACGGACCGCGGCGAAGCGCTTCAGGCGCTTGAAGCAGGCGCCGACGCCCTGTGCGTCCAGGGCCCGGAAGCCGGCGGCCACCGCGGGACGTTCAAGGCGGATGTTCCGCCTCCCGAGGTGCCCCTGCATGGCATCCTCGAAGAGCTCTCCGACCTTGAGGTGCCGCTCATCGCGGCCGGCGGGATTGCCACGCCCGATGACACGCGGGCTGCCCTCGCCGTGGGTGCCGCGGCGGTCCAGGCCGGAACCGCCTTCCTCCGCGCGGATGAAGCGGGAACCAAGGCGGCGCACCGGGCCGCGTTGTCGTCATCGGAGCGGTTCACCACCACCGCCGTCACCCGCGCCTTCTCGGGCCGCAACGCCCGCGGCCTCTACAACGAATTCATGCGCCGCCACGATCCCGATGCCCCCTACGGCTACCCGGAGATCCACCACCTGACCACTCCCCTGCGGGCAGCGGCTGCAGCCGCCGGCGAGCCGGACTGGCTGAACCTGTGGGCCGGCATCAACTACCGGCATGCCGTGGACGGCCCCGCGGCGGCGATCCTCAAGAGCCTCGCCCCGTAGCGGGTTGATGCTTCTGCCACGGCTGCTGCTTCTGCCACGGACGACGGCGGGCCGGCCCCTTTCGGAGCCGGCCCGCCGCGCGGGGGTGGTGCTTTAGAGGGTGGCGGTGTCGATCACGAAGCGGTAGCGGACGTCCGAGGCAAGGACGCGCTCGTAGGCTTCGTTGATCTTCTCAGCCGGGATGACCTCGACCTCGGCGCCCAGGCCGTGCTCGGCGCAGAAGTTGAGCATCTCCTGGGTCTCGCGGATGCCGCCGATCATGGAACCGGCGAAGGAGCGGCGGCCGCCGATCAGTGCGAACGCATTGACGGGAAGCGGCTCGGCAGGAGCACCAACGTTGACCAGTGCGCCGTCAAGCTTCAGCAGGCCGAGGTAGGAGCTGATGTCGATTGAAGCGCTGACCGTGTTGATGATGAGGTCGAAGGAGCCGGCGAGCACCTCAAACGTGGCGGGATCGCTGGTGGCGAAGTAGCTGTCAGCGCCCAGGCGCAGGCCGTCTTCCTGCTTCTTCAGCGACTGGGACAGGACAGTCACGTCGGCGCCCATGGCGTGGGCGAGCTTGACGGCCATGTGGCCCAGGCCGCCGAGGCCGACGACGGCGACCTTCTTGCCGGGACCGGCGCCCCAGTGCCGCAGCGGTGAGTAGGTGGTGATGCCGGCGCAGAGCAGCGGTGCGGCGACATCGAGTTCGATGCCCTCGGGGATGGTCACCACGAAGTCCTCGGTCACCACAACGTGGGTGGAGTAGCCGCCCTGGGTGATGGTGCCGTCGCGGTCAACGGCGCCGTACGTGCCAACGTTGCCCTTGAGGCAGTACTGTTCCTCGCCTTTCTGGCAGTTGGCGCATTCCTTGCAGGAGTTGACCATGCAGCCAACACCAACACGGTCGCCAACGGCATGCTTGGTCACCGCGGAGCCCACCTCGGTAACGATGCCCGCGATTTCGTGGCCGGGAACCAGCGGGTACTGCTGCGGGCCCCAGTCGCCGCGGACAGTGTGGATGTCCGAGTGGCAGATGCCGGCGAACTTGATGTCGATCATGACGTCGTGGGGACCCACCTCGCGGCGCTCAATGGTGGTTGCCACCAGGTCCTCCGTGGCGGACGGGGATGCATAAGCCTTGACGGTAGTCATGGTTCTCCTGTGATCTGTTGGGGGATAACTGAAATGCTACCGGGGTTGTTCGGATCAAACCCCGGAAAAGGTGGGGCCAGCGTGGCCCTGTTGTACCTGGTCTTGGCAGTCCTACCCTCCGCAGCCTGGCCAAGCCGGTGAAACGTCAGGGCCGGAGGAGCACCTTGATGGCGCGGCGTTCGTCCATGGCCTTGTACGCCTCTGCTGCCTGGTCCAAGGGGAGTTCGAGGTCGAACACCTTTCCGGGGTTGATGTCGCCACGGAGGATCAGGTCGATCAGCTCGGGAAGGTACTGCCGGACCGGAGCGGGACCGCCGTGCAGGTGGACGTGCGAGTAGAACAGGTCCCGGCCTGGCAGCGCCACGTCATGGGAGACACCGACGAAGCCCACATGGCCGCCGGCACGGGTGGCGTGGATTGCCTGCAGCATGGATTCCTGCGTGCCAACGGCCTCGATGACCGAGTGTGCGCCGAGCCCGCCCGTGAGTTCCTTGATCTTCTTCACGCCTGCGTCCCCGCGCTCCTCGACGATGTCGGTGGCGCCGAATTCGCGGGCCAGGGCCTGCCGGTCGGCGTGGCGGGACATGGCAATGATGCGTTCGGCGCCCATCTGCTGTGCGGCCAGGATCCCCAAAAGCCCCACGGCGCCGTCGCCCACGACCGCCACGGTTTTGCCTGGTCCCGCTTCGGCCGCCTTGGCGGCAAACCATCCCGTGCCCAGGACATCGGAGGCGGCAAGCAGCGACGGAACCATGCCGGCGTCGGGCATCTCCGGCGTGGCCACCAGGGTGCCGTCCGCCAGCGGGACGCGCAGGTACTCAGCCTGCGCACCGCCCACGCCCTGCCGGTGGACGCAGCCGCTTTGGTAGCCGGAGCGGCAGATCTCACAGGTGTTGTCCGAGGCGAAGAAGGAGCCAACCACGAACTGGCCGGGGCGGACATTCTTCACGTCGGCGCCCACTTCTTCGACGATTCCCACGTATTCGTGGCCCATCGGCATGGGTTTGGCCAGTTTGTCTGCGCCCCGGTAGGGCCAGAGGTCGGACCCGCAGACACAGGCGGCAACGAGTTTGATGACCGCGTCGCTGGGCTGCCTGATGGCGGGTTTGTCACGGTCCTCGACGCGCACGTCTCCGGGGGCGTGCATGATGGCTGCGCGCATGCTGGGTCCTCCAAGGGGTGGAAAGCTGAAAACGGACAATCCCATCAAACCCGGCCCGGGGAATGTTGGCGAGGGCCCTGCTGTAACTGGTTCTGGCAGAACCTCCTTAGGGCGATGCCGATGGTCGTAACGTGGTCCCCATGGATAACCGAGCCGAGGTCCGACAGTTCCTGTCCTCCCGCCGTGGGCGCATCACCCCTGAGCAGGCCGGCATCGAACCGTACGGCGGCCGGCGGCGCGTACCGGGGCTGCGCCGCGAGGAGGTGGCCCGGCTGGCGGGCGTCAGCGTGGACTATTACACCCGGCTGGAACGCGGGAACCTCAGCGGCGTTTCGGACAGTGTCCTGGATGCCATTGCCGGTGCCCTGGAACTGGACCGCGCGGAACACGACCACCTCTACGACCTGGCCCGGGCGGCCAACACGTCGGGCCGGAAGAGGGCTGCGGGCGCCGGAGGTTCCGCGCCCTCGAAAGTGCGGCCCGAGCTGCAGTACCTCCTGGACACCATCACCGGGGCACCTGCGTTCATCGGCAACAACCGGATGGACATCGTGGCCGCCAACACCCTGGGCTACGCCCTCTACTCGGACATGTACCGTGCCCCGTCACGGCCGGCCAACCACTCCCGGTTCATCTTCCTTGACCCCCGGGCCCACAACTTCTACACCGACTGGGACCGGGCCGCCAACACCAATGTGGCCATCCTCCGCCGCGAGGCGGGCCGCAACCCGCATGACAAGGGCATCGCCGAACTCATCGGTGAGCTGTCCATGCGGAGTGACGAGTTCCGCACGCTCTGGGCAGCGCACAACGTCCGCCGCCACTACGCGGGGACCAAGTTCTTCCAGCACCCCGTGGTGGGCCTCCTGGAACTGAACTACCAGGTCCTGGGCCTGGAAGAGGACCCCGGGCACACGCTCACCGTGTATCCCGCCACTCCCGGCAGCCCCTCCGAGGAGGCCCTCAAGCTCCTGGCCTCCTGGGCGGCCACCGAAAAGATCGCGGACATGGCCCAGGGCCAAGTCCGCGCCTAGGCCACAGGGCTTCACCGGCCGCCGGCCTTCGCCCGCGCCTTGCCGTCCAGTCACATTAACCTCCGTTGCGGTTCGTGGCTCCGCGTTGCCTGGCTTGTCCCCATTGGTCCGCGTTTGTCGGCCGGATGGCGCCATAAGTAGCGCCGTTTCGCAGCGTTTAGCCTCCATTGCGTGCTGCTGGCCAACGCCCTGCGGACCGTGCTTGAGTGTTTTCACGGCACCGGCCAGGCCGTAAGCACCAGCCCAAAGCGCGGGCACGCCGCCGCGCCGACGGCCCCACCCACCTCACACGTCCACCCGGGCACACACCCCGGGTGCCGTCGTCGTACCCGGAATCTTTCCCCGAAAGGAACACCATGTCCTTCCCAGCACCCCCGCCCCACTCCAGCCCCGGCTCCCCGGCATTCACCCGCCGCCGTGCGCTGGGCGCACTTCTGGCGATTCCCGCCGTCGGCCTGCTGTCCGCCTGCGGCGGGACCGCCACCGCAGGCGGCGCCCGCATCAGCCAGGGCGCCCTGGAACCGCTGGCTGCCTCGGTGCCCGCCGGGACCACCATCAAGGTGGGCGATCCCAGCATCAAAGTGGCGCTGGAACTGTCCGGCCTGATCAAGGACCTGGACGGCTTCACGGTGGAGTTCGCCAACATCTCCGGCGGCCCGCAGACCACCGAGGCGTTCCGGGCGAACGCCCTGGACGTGGGGTCCGTGGCGGACATCCCGCCCATCCACGCCACCTGGACCGGCCTCGACGTCCGCATCATCGCCGCGGGCTACCGCCAGGATGCCGTGAACCATCCCATTTATGAGCTGGGCGTCGCCCCGGGAGCGGGCATCAGCCGCCTGGAAGACCTGCGCGGCAAGAAAGTGGCCTACAGCCCGGGCCAGGCGCAGGGTGCGCTGGTGCTGCGGATCCTGGACAAGGCCGGGCTCAGGCAGGAGGACGTCAAGCTGGTGGAGCTGCCCAGCACCGGGGACGCCTACGCCACGGCGCTGGCCAGCAAACAGGTGGACGCAGCTCCCCTGGGCGGGGTCCAGATCAAACGCTACCTGGCCAAGTACAAGGCCGACGGCGCCACCACCATCCGCCACGGGCTGCGCGATGATCCCAGCCTCCTCTACTCCCCCGCCAAGGTCCTGGCCGATCCGGCCAAGGCCGCCGCCCTGGCCGCCTACGTGAAGGTCTGGGGCAAGGCGCAGCGCTGGATCGAAGACCACCCGGCGCAGTGGCTTGACGGCTACTACGTCAAGGACCAGGGGCTGTCCCGCGAGGACGGCCAATACCTGATCGATGCCACCGGCAAGCGCGACCTGCCCACCGCCTGGACCGAAGCGATCGCCAGGCACCAGGAAACCATCGACCTCCTGGCCCGCGAGCAGAAGAAGCCGCAGCTGACGGCGGCCGACCTGTACGACACCAGGTTTGAAGCCCTCGCCGGCACGGCATTTGCGCCCGCCGGAAAGGCAGGTGCCGCATGAGCACCGTACTGGACCGGCCCGTGGTGGCAGCCCACCAGGATCCGGCACCGGCAGGGCGGCCGGATGTGCGGCCCGCAGGGAAGCGGCTGGGGCCCGGACGACGCCGGCAGCTCGCCTGGGTGGGCCCGTCCGCCTTGCTGCTGCTGTGGACAGTCTCTTCCGCAACAGGGCTCCTGGACCCGCGCATCCTGTCCGAACCCTGGACCGTGGTGGCCACCGCCGGTGAGCTCATCGCGGATGGCCGGCTCCAGGAGAACCTGGCCATTTCCGCCCAGCGCGCCGGCCTGGGGCTCTTCTTCGGCATCCTGGTGGGCGCCGTCCTGGCGCTCCTGTCCGGGCTGAGCCGGGTGGGTGAGGCCCTCATCGACGGGCCCGTGCAGATCAAGCGCGCCATCCCCGGCCTGGCCCTGATCCCGCTGCTGATCCTGTGGTTCGGCATCGACGAGACCATGAAGGTCCTCACCATCACCCTGGGCGTCTTTGTCCCGGTGTACCTGCAGACGCATGCGGGCCTGCGCGGCATCGACCTGCGCTTCGTGGAGCTCGCACAGACCGTGGGGCTCAGCCGGGCCGGCTTCATCCGCAAGGTGGTCCTCCCCGGTGCCCTGCCCGGGTTCTTCCTGGGCCTGCGCTTCGCCGTGACCGGCGCCTGGGTGTCCCTGGTGGTGGTGGAGCAGATCAACGCCACCAGCGGCATCGGCTACATGATGGAGCTCGCCCGCACCTACGGCCAGACCAACATCATCGTCCTGGGCTTGGCCGTCTACGGCATCCTTGGCCTCCTCTCCGACGGCATTGTCCGCTTCATCGAACGAAAGGCCCTCTCATGGCAGCGCACCCTGGCGGGCTGACCGCCATCGGCCCCGCACGTCCCGTACGTTCCGCCGTTTCCGTCCGGGACCTGGTCCGGGGATTCGGCCCGAAGGGAGTCCTGAACGGCGTTGACCTGGACATCGCCCCCGGCGAGTTCGTGGCCCTGCTGGGACCCAGCGGCTGCGGCAAAAGCACCCTGCTGCGCGCCCTGGCCGGCCTGGACCACGACGTCCGGGGCAGCGGCGTGATCAGCGTCCCGGACCGCGTCTCCGTGGTTTTCCAGGACTCGCGGCTCCTGCCCTGGGACAGCGTGCTGGGCAATGTCACCCTGGGCGTCCGGGAGCACGACGCCGAAGCCCGCGCCCGCAAGGCCCTCGCCGAAGTGGGGCTCGCCGGACGTGAAAAAGCATGGCCGCACCAGCTGTCCGGCGGCGAACAGCAGCGCGTGGCGCTGGCCCGTTCACTGGTCCGCGAACCCCAGCTGCTGCTGGCCGACGAGCCGTTCGGCGCCCTGGATGCGCTGACCCGGATCAGGATGCACGGGCTGCTCCAGGACCTGGTGGCCGCGCACCGCCCAGCCGTCCTGCTGGTCACGCACGACGTGGACGAGGCCATCGCGCTTGCAGACCGGATCGTGGTCCTGGACCACGGCCGCATCGCCACCGTCCGCCCGGTAACGCCGGAGATCCGCTCCTCCGCCGATGCGGCCGGGCATGAAGCCCTCCGCCGCGGCCTCCTCACCGATCTTGGCGTCGTCGGCGCCACCCACTGAACCACCAGACCCGAAGGACTACCCATGACTTCCAATAACCCTCCCCGGCGCCGGCTCCACCTGAACGCGTTCCTGATGAGCACCGGCCACCACGAGGCCTCATGGCGGCTGCCGGAAAGCGATCCGCAGGCCAGCACGGATATTGGGCACTACAAGTTGCTCGCCCAGACTGCCGAGCGCGGCAAGCTGGACTCCATCTTCTTTGCCGACTCCCCCGTCCTGTTCGGCGAGGTGGGCCGCCGTCCTGCCGGCAAGCTCGAGCCCACGGTGCTGCTGACGGCGATCGCCGGCGCCACCGAACGGATCGGGCTGATCGCCACCGCGTCCACCACCTACAACGAGCCCTTCAACCTGGCCCGCCGCTTCGCGTCCGTGGACTGGGCCAGCGGCGGACGGGCAGGGTGGAACGTGGTGACCACGGCCGGCCCGGACGCCGCCCGCAACTTCGGCGTGGACGACCAGCCCGCCCACGCTGTCCGGTACGAGCGCGCCGCAGAGTTCATCGAGGTGGCGCAGAAGCTGTGGGACAGCTGGCAGGACGACGCCGTGCTGGCCGACAAGGCCGAAGGCGTGTGGGGTGACGCGGACAAGATCCGGGCCATCGACCACGAGGGCAGGCACTTCAAGGTCCGCGGTCCCCTGAACGTTCCCCGCTCACCGCAGGGGCACCCGCTGATCGTCCAGGCGGGCTCGTCCGAGGACGGCAAGGACCTCGCTGCCCGGTACGCGGACGCCGTCTTTACCGCCCACCAGACCCTTGCCGATGCGCAGGAGTTCTACCGCGACCTGAAGGCCCGCACCGCGGCCGCCGGCCGTGATCCGGAGGCCATCAAGATCCTGCCGGGCATCGTGCCGGTCATTGGTGCCACAGCGGAGGAAGCCCAGGAGCTGGAGCGCGAGCTGGACCGGCTGATCAAACCCGAATACGCCCGGATCCAGCTGGCCAAGACCCTGCGCGTGGACCCGGAGGACCTGCCGCTGGACCGGCAACTGCCGGACAACCTGCCCAGCGAGGATGAGATCGAGGGCGCCAAGAGCCGCTACACCCTGATCGTCCAGCTGGCGCGCCGGGAGCAGCTCACCGTGCGGCAGCTGATCGGCCGCCTGGGCGGCGGCCGCGGGCACCGCACCTTCACCGGCACCCCGGTGCAGGTGGCGGACGCCATCCAGGAATGGTTCGACGGCGGAGCGGCGGACGGCTTCAACATCATGCCGCCGGTGCTCCCGTCCGGGCTGGAAACCTTCGTGGACCAGGTGGTGCCCATCCTGCAGGAGCGCGGCCTGTTCCGGACCGAATACACGGGCCGGACCCTGAGGGAGCACTACGGCCTGCCACGGCCGGCCAACCGGTACGCGGGGGCGTCCGCCGCCGGCCTTGCCTCGATTGGATCCGCGTTCTGACTGCCGGGATCCATGAGACGGTGCCCCAGACCGTGTGATACGAGGGCCCGGGAGGGGTAGTCCCTAGACTGGCAGTGAACATTAAGGCCAGGACTGGACGAAGGAGCAGGACATGAGCGGTGTAATCGTTGTAGGTGTGGACGCCAGCCCGTCCGCACGGAAGGCTGCGGAAGTGGCGCTGGGGCTGGCGGAGTCGCTGGGAGCGACACTTCATGTGGTGACCGCCTTTGAAATGGAGAACGCCGAAACCTTCGGGGTGGGCTCGGACAAGGTGCGCATCTCCAACGCGGACAGCTCGGAGATGGTGGCAAAGTCGCTCGGCGCCTCGCGGCCGGGAGTGGAGATTACCCACTTCGCTGCCCGCGGCAAGCCGGCCGATTCCCTCATCAAGGAAGCCATCCGCCTGGATGCCCGGCTGATCGTGGTGGGCAACCGCAGGATGCGCGGCATCGGCCGGCTCCTGGGCAGCGTCGCCAACAGTGTGGCGCACAATGCCCCCTGCGATGTCTACATCGCGAACACGTACGAGGACTGACCTGCCCCACACACAAGGAGGGCGGACGACGGCGGGAACTCCCGGCGTCGTCCGCCCTCCTTCTGCGCAACGGTGAGTTACGCCCCGTACTCCTCATCGGTCACGTGGCGGAGCCAGGTGACAACCTGTCCGTTCCCGTCGGCTTCCTGCATGGCGATGTGTGCCATGAACCGCTCAGGGGTGGCCCCGTGCCAGTGCTCCTCGCCGGGTTCGATGTAGACCACATCGCCGGGGCGGATTTCCTGTACCTCGCCGCCGCGGCGGGCCACCAGGCCGATGCCGTCCGTCACGTAAAGGGTCTGGCCCATGGGGTGGTGGTGCCAGGCGGTCCGGGCGCCGGGCGCGAACCGGACGTGCGCGCAGCCAATGGCTGACTGTTCATCCGGATTCCGGATCCCGTCGATCTGGACCGTACCCGTGAACCATTCCTTGGGCCCGGCCGTCGTCTGGCCGCCGCTCTGGGTGTACTTCATGTTCTCCTCCTGGTGGTTCGGGTAGATGGGAAGGTGTGCGTTGGTCATGCTGTCTGCCCGGGGCCGGCAGGCGTGGCCCGGGACGTCACGAAGGCCAGGACGGACGCCGCCGCAAGGACCGCTGCGGCCACCAGGAAGGTGACGCGGTAGCCGGCCCAGTCGAACAGCACTCCGCCCAGCGTGGATCCGATGGCGATTGATGTTTGGATGACGGCCACCATCAGGCCGCCGCCCGCCTCCGCGTTGTGGGGCATCGCCTTCGCAATCCAGCTCCACCAGCCCACCGGCGCGGACGTGGACATCAGGCCCCACAGGCCCAGGAGAACCACGACGGCGGCGATCCACCCGCCGGAGGGAACGAGCGCTGCGGCAAGGACCGCCATGAGCGCCGGAATAAAGACCAGCGTCCGGTACAGTCCGGTGCCGAGAAACCGGCCGATCAGCAGGGTGCCTGCAAATCCCGCCGCACCGATGACCAGCAACACCAGGGACACCATGCCCGCATCGACGCGGGTCACCGTTTCCAGGAACGGGCGGACGTAGGTGAACAGGACGAACTGCCCCATGAAGAAGGCGCCGCAGGCGGCCATGCCCCAGGCAATCGGCCGGCTCTTGAACGCGGCGAAGATCCCGAAGATGTTTCCCGCTACACGCGCCTGCCGTTGGACGTTCATGGACGGCAGGCTGATCCACTGCCAGAGAAGCGCGAGCACGGCCACCGGCACCAGGCAGAAGAACGCCCCGCGCCAGCCGATGACGGAGCCAAGGTAGCTTCCCAGCGGTGCAGCCAGCACGGTTGCGAGGGCGTTGCCGCCGTTGAAGATGGCCAAGGCCCGCGCCACCTGGTGGGCCGGCACCAGCCGCATGGCGGTGGCTGCCGACATGGACCAGAACCCCCCGATCACCACGCCGATGAGGGCGCGGCCGATCATGAAGAGCAGGTACCCCGGGGCCGTGGCCACCAGCGCCGCGGAGGCGGCCATCAGCGCCGTCAGGCCCAGCAGCAGGGTCTTGCGGTTTATGCCGCCGGCCAGAGTGGACACGGACAGGCTGGTCAGGACGGCCAGCACGCCGGAGACCGCGATGCCCTGTCCCACCATGCCCTCGGAAACCTGCAGTTCCGATGCCATCGGCGTGAGCAGGCTGACCGGCATGAACTCGGAGGCGATCAGCGAGAAGACGCACAGCGACATCGCGAAGACGCCTCCCCAGTGGGCCTGCTGGTGCCCGGGGATGCCTGGTCGCTGCTGCCCGCTGGTGTTGATGACGGTTGTTTCGGAGGCCATAGCCTCCATCAAAGCGCGCTTCCGAAGCCCTAGCGAGGGCCCTGCTGAAACGGGTCTTGGCAGACCCCCCTTACCGCAGCACAGCTGACGACGGGGCCTCCCGCCGCCCTCCCGTGGCCGCCACCGGGGGCTGCGGCTTGTACACCCAGGCCACCAGCACCACGGAGATGATCATTAGCAGGAACCAAGCCACGAGTTTCTCAAGGCCCACCGGGTGCCAGCCGTCCACCTGGCTGGGGTAGAGCCAGGCGCCGGACCAGGTGGCGATGTTCTCGGCGAGCCAGATGAACAGCGCCACCAGCAGGAAAGAGACCGGCAGCGGCATGTGGAACTCCCGGCGGAACACGCGGAAGTGCATGACGCACCGGCCGTAGATGAGCACGACGGCGGCGAGCAGCACCCAGCGCAGGTCCCAGATGTAGTGGTGGGTGAAGAAGTTGGCGTAGATCGCGGCGGCGAGGACGGCGGTGATCCAGCGCCGGGGGTAGGCGGCGAACTTCAGGTCGAACTGCCGGTAGACGCGCACCATGTACGAGCCCACGGCGGCATACATGAACCCGCTGAAGAGCGGCACGGCCCCGATGCGCAGGAAGCCTTGGGCATCGTAGGACCACGAACCCACGTCGGTCTTGAACAGCTCCATGACGGTCCCCACCAGATGGAACAGGACGATGACCCGCAGTTCCCGCAGGGTTTCCAGCTTGAACGCCACCATCAGGATTTGGATGACGACGGCGGCGATCGTCAGGAAGTCGTTGCGCGCCAGGCCGGCAGTGTCCGGATACCAGATCCTGGCGGCCATGAGCACTGCCAGGAGCGCCGCGCCGAAGATGCAGGCCCAGCCCTGCTTGAGGCCAAAGACCACGAACTCAGTGAGTCTTGTTTTGCCGCCGCCGGCCGGAGCAGTTGCCAGGAACCTCCTGGCCCGTTCGTCGATCCGCTGCTCCACCGGTGGTGAACCGCGTCTGGGGCTAGGCACTGATCCCCTGGCGCTGGCTTGGCCGGGTGTTTCTCTTCAGGTCCCTGTCGAGTTCGCGCAGGCAGTAGTTCTTGAACCAGTACCTGATGCCCCGCGGCAGCCGCGGGTAGGCAACGGCCAGGATGCGAAAGGTGCGGTTGAAGCGCCGTTCGTGCCGGTCGCTCCAGCCGAGGCCGAAGTCTTTCCGCAACTGGTGGGGAAGGAGTCCGGCGGTGAGGAACCTGGCAGGGGGGATGATGGCCCGGTACCACAGGGCTGTGTGCTTGGGAAACAGCAGGCCGCGTCCAACGCGGACCCCGGGGGCCTCCGCGTGCAGGGTGGAGACGTGTTCGGCCCAGTAGCGGCCGAACTCCGCCCTGTCCTTGGGCCACATGCCCGGCGGAAGCTGCAGCGCGGTGCCGATCCGCGCGTAGTCCAGGTACATGGCGTCGGCAGCTGCATCGTCCAGCGGGCCGTAGATCTTCTCGATGATGGTCAGAGCGGTGTCGTAGAGTGTGGCCACCACCCAGAGCTGCAGTTCCGGATCATAGGCGTTGTACCCGGCGGACGTTTTGTCCGCAGTGCCGTGCACCGGAACATGAGCCCGGTTAACCCTGCGGCGGACCTCGTTAACCTGGGCGTCGTTTCCATAGACGACCGCGTAGACATACGTCAGTGTGCCTTTGAGCCTGTTGACGGGGCGCTCAGTGAACGTGCTGTGTTCCGCCACGCCCCGGCCAATGGCCGGATTGGCAAGCTGCAGCAGAATGGCCCGCCCTGCCCCAGCAAGCAGGATGCCTTCCGCCCGGTAGTCGGAAAATTCCTGCACCATGTCAACAGGGTACCGTCACGGCAGGACGGCAGGACCGGACCTTTGGCCCGTTGACAAGGGGCAAGGCCCACGTATCGTCCGGTCAGCGGTTTACCGGCCGCAGCGAGGTGATCATTCTCTTGATGTCCGCGTACTCGGCCGTGTCCCGGTATTTCCGCGCCAGCTCAAGGTACGGCAGTGACTGGTCGCCGGGTGTCGCGTTGATTTCCGGGTCGTAGGAGGCGCCGAACATGGCAGCGTTGGGCGGCCACCGGAAAAACTGGAAGATGGGGCAGGCGTCGGGACCACTCGGCGGAGGGCCGGACGTAATGCCGTAGCCGGCCGCCGGGGTGCGGTACATGCCCGGCGCCGCGGCGTTTGCGCGGGTCTCGAACACGAACTGCGGCACCACTCCGCCCTGGACCAGTACCGGGATGTCCGCGCTGTCCAGGACTTCATACGGGTACCTCTCGGTACACGTGGAGCCGGTGGCCATGTTGGTCCGCAGCGTGGCCATCACCTTTCCGGCCTGGTTCCGCACCTCCGCAAAGGCCCCTCCGCCCTCCGCCAACTCCCCTGCCGGATCCTTGACGCTCCAGGCGGCAGGTAAGTCGAACGCCATGGCGCCATCCGCCGTCGTGAACGTGGTCCAGGCAGCCGCGGCAGAACCGGCCGCAGAAGTGCCGGGCGCGGCTGTTGGTGTGGAAGGGACGCTCGACGGCGTCGGCCCGGCAGCCGTACCGGTGGCCGTTGCTGACGTGGCGGCAGAGCCCGCCGTGGATGGCGAGGGCTGTGGACTTCCCGGCTGCGGTGAGCAGCCGGCCAGGAACAGCATTGCCAGGGCCGCTGCCGAAAACGCCGTGATGAGCCTGCGCACCACACCCTCCTTTGGGCCTGCCGATGACCCTTCAAGTGTGGCGCGCCGGGCCCGGGCGGGGGAGGGCCGGAGGACCTGCTTCTCCCCTTCCCCGCCGTGGACGCCTTACCGCTCTACCAGCGACACGTCCCGTACTGCGCCCTTGTCCGCGGACAGGGCCATGGCGGCGTAGGCGCGCAGTGCAGCGGAGACCTGGCGGTCCCGGTCCTTGGGCTTGTAGCCGCCGTTGACCTCCAGCTTCTCGCGGCGTTCGGCCAGGATCTCGTCCGAGACCTCAAGCTGCATGGAACGCTGCGAGATGTTGATGCTGATGATGTCACCGTCCTCCACCAGGGCGATGGCGCCGCCGGAGGCAGCCTCCGGCGAGATGTGCCCGATCGACAGGCCGGACGTGCCGCCGGAGAAACGGCCATCAGTGATGAGGGCGCACTTCTTGCCCAGGCCGCGGCCCTTGAGGAACGACGTCGGGTAGAGCATTTCCTGCATGCCGGGGCCGCCGCGGGGGCCTTCGTAACGGATGACCACCACGTCGCCTTCCTTGACGGTCTTGTTCAGGATTTTTTCCACGGCTTCATCCTGGGATTCGCACACCACGGCCGGGCCCGAGAAGGTCCAGATGGACTCGTCCACGCCGGCGGTCTTCACCACGGCGCCGTCGATGGCCACATTGCCGCGGAGCACGGCCAGTCCGCCGTCCTTGGAGTACGCGTGCTCCACCGAGCGGATGCAGCCTTCCGCGGCGTCGGTGTCCAGGGAGGTCCACTCGTTCGACTGGGAGAACGCGGTGGAGGAGCGGACACCGCCGGGAGCGGCGTGCCACAGGGCCTTTGCTTCCTCGGTGGCTTTGCCGCCCCGGATGTCCCAGTCATCCAGCCAGCCGTCCAGGTCATCGGAATGCACGGAGTGGACGTCCTTGTGCAGGAGGCCGCCTCGGTTCAGCTCGCCCAGCAGGGCGGGGATGCCGCCGGCGCGGTGCACGTCCTCCATGTAGTAGGTCTTGTCCTTGGCCACGTTCGGAGCCACCTTGGCCAGGCAGGGCACCTGGCGGGACTTGGCATCCATCTCGGCCAGGCCGTAGTCCACGCCGGCTTCCTGGGCGGCGGCCAGCAGGTGCAGGATGGTGTTGGTGGAGCCGCCCATGGAGATGTCCAGGGCCATGGCGTTATCGAAGGCCTTCGCGGTGGCGATGGAGCGCGGCAGCACGGAATCGTCGTCGCCGTCGTAGTAGCGCTTGACGAGTTCGACGACGGTGGCGCCGGCCTTCTCGTACAGGGCCTTGCGTGCGGTATGGGTGGCGAGCACGGACCCGTTGCCCGGCAGGGACAGGCCGATGGCCTCGGTGAGGCAGTTCATCGAGTTGGCGGTGAACATGCCGGAGCAGGAGCCGCAGGTGGGGCAGGCGTTCTCTTCGATGAGATTGATGTCGGCATCGGAGATGGACTCGTCCACGGCATCGGCAATCGCGTTCACCAGGTCCAGGGAGCGGACGGAGCCGTCGGTCAGGGTCACGCGCCCTGCTTCCATGGGGCCGCCGGAGACGAAGACCACGGGGATGTTCAGGCGCAGCGCGGCCATGAGCATGCCGGGGGTGATCTTGTCGCAGTTGGAGATGCATACCAGGGCGTCCGCGCAGTGTGCGTTGACCATGTACTCCACGGAGTCGGCGATCAGGTCGCGGGACGGCAGCGAGTAGAGCATGCCGCTGTGGCCCATGGCGATGCCGTCGTCCACGGCGATGGTGTTGAACTCGCGCGGCACGGCACCGGCGGCGAGGATCGCGTCGGAGACGATCCGGCCCACGGGGGCGAGGTGGGTGTGGCCGGGGACGAACTCGGTGAAGGAGTTGGCCACGGCGATGATCGGCTTTCCGATGTCCGAATTGGCGACGCCGGAAGCGCGCAGCAGTGCGCGGGCGCCGGCCATGTTGCGGCCATGGGTGACTGTTTTAGAGCGAAGTGCAGGCATGCCTACCATCCTGCGGGCTCATAGGGCGGGGTGGAAGACGCTCTTGCTACTAGTAGTAGGAGTACCAGAGTAATAGTATTTCCGGGTGAGTGATCCCGGACGGCGCAAGGAACTTGGCCTCTTCCTGCGCGCCCGCCGCGACCAGGCGCTGCGGGCCGACTATGGCCTGCCGCCGATCGGCCGCTCGCGCGACCGGGGATTGCGCCGCGAGGAGGTGGCTTTCCTCTCCGGTGTCAGCGTCACCTGGTACACCTGGCTGGAGCAGGGCAGGGACATCAGCCCCTCCCGCCAGGTCCTGGAGGCCGTCAGCCGCGCGCTGCATCTTTCCACCACCGGCCTTGGCTATGTCCTGTCCCTGGGCGGGTATGCGTCCGCGGCGCCCTCCGGCCCCGCCGCCGATACTGCTCCGCCCCACATCCAGCGGCTGCTGGATGCACTTGATCCCAATCCGTCCTTTGCCCTGTTCCCGGACTGGGGCGTAGCCGGCTGGAACAAGGCCTATGCGGCGCTGTACCCCAACATCGCCACAGTGCCCCCGGCGGACCGGAACCTGCTGTGGCTGGTGTTCACCGACCCCTACGTCCGGGACCTGCTCCCGGACTGGGACACCACCAGCAAGCGTTTCCTTGCCGAATTCCGCGCCGAAACCGGACAGCGGCTGGGTGATCCGGACATCCAGTACCAGGTGGAACGGCTCAAGGAGGCAAGCCCCGAGTTCCGCCAGGGCTGGGACCTGTACGACATCCTGGGCTTCGAATCCCGCGAGCGGCTCTTCCACCACCCCGCCGTCGGAGTCCTCCAGCTGGAACACCACCAGGTGTCGCCTTCGGACCGGCCGGACCTGCACATCGTTGTCTACACGCCCGCCCCGGGCAGCGGCGCCGCAGCCCAGATGCAGTCCCTGATGACCACGGCTGACCAGTCGTAAACAACCGAAAGCGGCCGGCGGCGGGAACTCCCGCCGTCGGCCGCTTTCCTCGCCCGGGACGCTTGCCCCGGGCGCTACCCCAGGACGCTAGGCCAGCACCCCCTGCCGCACCAAGGCGGCCTGGAACTGTGCACCCGCGCCCGGGAATACCGGCACGTCGATCCGAGCGTGGGTGTGGACCTCCGTCACGGTTTCCTTGGTGTGCCGGGCAATCTGTTCCATGGTGGTTACCCACATGCCGTCCATCGCCTTAACCCGCTCGATCAGCTGCTCCAGCGCCACCGCCTTGGACGGCCGGCCGGAGATGAACGGGTGGTTGGTCAGCACGAAACAGCTGCCCTGGGAGTGGTGGGCCTCGGCTTCAAGGGTCCACATCTCCAGGACCTTGGCCGGGCTCTCGATCACCCCGCTGCCCGTCACGCCGGGATAGAACGCGTACTGCTCCCAGTCGTCAAGGGTCCAGTCCACCGGAATCTCCACAATGTCCCGGGGATCATCGGCGGCGACGGCGAAGCGGTAGGGGGCGTCGCCGTCGAGCAGGCTGGAATCGTAGAGGAAGCCGCGGTCGGCCAGCAGGCCCGGCGAGTGCCAGTTCAGCTCCCACCACGGTGCCCGGTAGCCCACCGGCCGGACTCCGGCCACCGTGGCCAGGGCCTCAAGGCCCCGGTCGATGTAGCTTGCCTCGGTGGCGGCGTCGATGCCCTGCATGGGTTCGTGCAGGTAGCCGTGGTGCGCCACTTCATGACCGCCGTCCACGATCTGCCGCACCACGTCCGGGTAAGACTCGGCGGTGAAGCCCGGGATGAAGAAGGTGGCCTGGATGTCCTGGCGCGCCAGGATGGCCAGGAGCCGCGGCACCGCGATTTTGGGACCGTAGGACTGGTGGCTCATCAGGGACATGCGCCGGGTGCTTGTGGGGTTGTGGGCGATGGTGCAGGACTCTGCGTCCACGTCGAAGGTGAAGGATGCGGCGGCCTTGGCGCCGTCGGGCCAGGTGATGGGGTGCAGCGGGTCTGCGATGGCGGGCTGGTTCACGGGAAATCCTTTCGGCGGGCGCAGTGCGCCCGCCAGGTGCTGGGGAAGAAGGGCAGGGCCGTTTAGAGGGCGGGAAGGGCGGGCGCGCTGTCCGCTGCCTTGCCGTCTGCTCCAGGGGCGCTGTCCGCCGCCTCCTTGATGCGGGGCTGCAGGGCAAGGTAGCGGATGTGCTGCCGCGGCCCGAGGATGGCGTACACCCCGGCGCTGGTCAGTCCACCGGCCAGCCAGGACAGGTCCCAGCCGCCCAGCGCCACCGCGATGGGGCCCTGCATGATGGGGATCAGGCCGTACATGAAGAGCCACGTTGCGAAAATCCCGGCCACCAGGGAGATGACACCGGCCCAGTTGACGCCGGGCAGCCGCTTGGTGCCCACGGCGTCGAACAGGCGCTCCGGCTCGCCCGGCCAGCGCTTGTCCAGCCAGAAGTAGTGCACCAGCATGATGCCGCCCCAGGCGGCCACCCAGGCCACCAGGCCAATCAGCCAGGCGTCGAGTACCGCGGCGAAGTCCTCCTGGAAGATGAAGAAGACGACGGCGGCCAGCGAGAAGACGCCGACGAACAGGTTGAGCTTGCGGCGGCTGATGGAGATATCCAGTGCCTGGGTTGCGACGGAGAACGTATAGATGTTGAGGATGTTGGTGGCGATGGGGCCGTGGAGCACCATGAGCAGCACCGGCAGCGCCATGGCGCCGAAGTTGAGGACGATCAGCTTGCCGGGGTCGATCTCCCCGGAGTTGGTGGCCAGGCTGGCGCCCAGGACACCCAGCCAGACCACCGGGATGAACTGGCCAAGGACCGAGGCGAGGTAGACCTTCTTCTTGGGGACGCTGGTGCTGACGAACCGGGAGTAGTCCGCGGCGTAGGTGAACCAGGTGATGCCCCAGCCGATGCCGATGGCGGTCATGACGGCGCTCATGGCGGCGATCCGCTCCGAGCCTTCCAGGATGGCGCCGGCCGGTCCGGCGTAGCCCCAGTCGATGTCCATGCCGAACCAGGCGACGGCCGACATGACGGCCAGGATGAGGATGGTGGGCGGTACGGTCCATTTTTCGAAGGCCGCGATGGCCTTGTAGCCGAACCAGGCGATGGCTACCTGCAGGGCCATGATGAAGGTGGCGACGCCGATCTTCCAGGCGTAGTTGGGGGCTTCCGGGTCAACCCACCCAAGGGTTCCGAAGAGCGCCATGACCAGGTCCAGGATGATCCAGGTGTTCACCGCGCACCAGCCGATGACCAGGAGGGCCTGGATGGCGGCCGGGAGGTAATTGCCGCGCCGTCCGAATGCGGCGCGGGCCAGGACCATGCCAGTGGCGCCGGTCTTCTGGCCCAGGAGGACGAAGCAGCCAAAGAGCAGCATGCCGATCAGGTTGCCCAGGACCAGGACGGTGACGGTGTCCGCCAACCCGAGTCCCAGCTGGATCCCGAGTGCCCCCAGCACCCAGTTGATGGGTGCCAGGTTGGCGCCCGCCCAGATCCAGAACTGGCCGGAAACCTTGCGTGTGCGTGCTGATTCGGGGATGGGTTGGAGCCAGGCTTCGTGGTCCACGGCGTTGTGGTCCTGCGTGGCCTGGCCGGGCTGGCCGTGCGTGGCTGGTGAAAGCTTTTCTTGCATGGGGGCCTCCGTGAGGTGGATAAGTACCAAAAGGCTATGTGGCCCCCATCACAAGGAACAAGATACGATGTGTCGAACAGATTCCCCTACTACGTTACGGACTGTCGTGTCAGTGTTTCTTGGCGAAATACTCGCCCACCCCGCCCTCGCCGCCGCCGATCCCGTGGTCCACCCCCTGGGTGTGGCGGCCGACGCGCAACCGGTCCGCTGGGTCCACTCCAGCGAAGTGCTTGACATTGCACCCCTGCTCCGGGGCGGCGAACTGCTGCTGTGCGGCGGGATCACCCTGGCCACGGCCACGCCTGCCAAGCGCGAGGACTACGTGCGCGAACTGGCCCAGCGCGGGATTGCGGCGCTCGCCATCGAGACCGGTGGCGCCCTGCCGGAGATCCCGGCCAACATGCTCGAAAAGGCCGAGGAATATGGCCTTCCGGTGGTGGAGCTGCGCAAGGTGGTGCCGTTCGTGGGCGTCATGCAGGCCATCAATTCCCTGCTTGTGAGCGAGTCCGTGGGACACCTGCAGCAGGCTGACGCTGCCACCCGGGCCATGGCGGCGGAGCTGGCCCACGGCGCTTCACTCGACAAGATCCTGGGCGTACTGGCCGGCATCACCAGCTCCGCGGTGAAGCTCACCTCCCCCTGGGGAGTCACCATGGGCAGCGCCATGCCCGAGGGCTGGAACGGTGACATTGGCGCGGAAGCCGGGGCGGCGGCAGCTGGCGATACCGCGGACGACGGCGGCTCCGGGCCGGGCGGGCACGGCGGCTTTCACGGCAGGGCCGGCGGAACGGTGATCACCGTGGACATTCCCGTGCGGGGTGTCCTCATGGGCCGCCTGGAGGTGCGGGTTCCGGATGCCGCGGACGTGGCCCTGGCGCAGGTGGCGGGGGAACGCGCCGTGGACATCCTGGGCCTGGCGCTGCTGCAGCACACGCCTCCCGGACTGCATGCCCTGGCTGGCGCCGAACTGATGCGGGCAGTCCTGAACGCAGCTCCGGAGTGGCGCCTTGAGCAGCTGGCTCCGGGTGCCGGCTTCCCCACGGACTCCCCCTCCGTGGTGGCGGCAATCCACGCCGCGTCACCGCAGGAGCTGCGTGGCGCCGTCGAAAGCTTCCTCAGCTCACGGCGCATTCCGTGCGCCGCCTATCTGGATGATGCCGAACTGGTGGTGATGATCGGCCTGCCCTGCGCTGACACTGTCGGTGAACGGCGGCAGCTTGTGGAATCGCTGAAGGGGCTGGAAGGGGACCATGATGCGGTGATCGCCGTCGGTCCCCTGGCCGGCGGCGTGGCGGAAGCCGCCTGGTCCCTGGCCGAAGCCCGCCGCACCCTGGAGGTGCGCCAGATCCGGCGCAGGAACGCGTCGGCGCGCAGGCGCTATCCGGCCCGCGGCCTGGTGGTGGTGGATGCGGAGGACGCTGCCGTGGAGAGCCTGTCCCTGACCTGCCTTGATGCCTCATCACGGGAGGCGTTCGTCAACCGGCAGCTGCGGGCGGTCCTTGAGCATGATGCGCAGCGGCAGTCCCAGCTGCTGGAGACCCTGCAGGTGTGGCTGGACTCAGGCTGCAACACAGCGCAGTCTGCACGGGAACTGCACCTGGAGCGCCAGTCGATGCACCACAGGTTGCAGCGCATTTTCGAGCTGTGCGGCGGTGATCCGCGCGGCACGGGCCGGCTGGCGGCACTGCACCTGGCGGCCCGGATGGCCGGACTGCCCTGACCTGGCAGTACATAGGGGAAGCCCCACCAGCAATGCTGAAGGGGCTTCGACTGTTTTGATTCCGTTATGACGAACATCATCTCCCGAACTTGCGGGAATCCTGGTGCTTCCTGCCTCGTCACCGGCAGACCACCTGGATCAGATCCACGGTGTGTTCCAGGGTTCCCTGTTGTCCGTTCCCGCCCTTCTTTCGAAGAACGTATTAACAGTGTTACGCCTGGTTTTGCGGGGACGCAAGAGCCAAATTTCCAGCGGAGAAAAGTGTTTAAACGCAGAACCTGCAGGTACCTTCGCGATCTCGCTAAGAGACGGCTCGGACATTCTCATGTCCTGAACAACCCGGCGTCATCTGATGGTTACCTGCAGGCACTTCCACTCTACGACCGGCCCCGGCACTCCACCAGAGGTAGAGCGCATTCCGCTTGAACTTTTGGTGTGCGTCCCCTCCACGCGCCCAGCTGCAGCGGCTGACAGGGCCCAGCTGAGCAGGCTCCAGGGGCATTACGCCTTGGATTGGACCACCAGGACAGCACAGGGGGCGTGGTTGACCACCTGGGTGGATACGGAGCCCATGTGCAGCCCTGGAAATCCCCCATGGCCCCGGGAGCCGACGACAATGAGATCCGCGTCCTTGGCGGCGTCAAGAATCGCCGAAGCAGGTGAATGGGTGTCTACGAGTTGCCCCGAAGCGGTCACGCCGCCATCTGCGGCGGCCTTCAGCGCCTCACCCTGGAGCGTCCGGGCGATGTGCTCCGGAGACTCTTCGGCGGCAATTTCACCTGCGGCCGTTTCCAGGACAGCCGGATACCACGCCATTGGCGGCTTGTTCCAGGCGGTGACGAAGCGGAGTTGGCCATTGCGTTGGCGGGCCTCATCCATCGCCCAGTCCAGTGCTGCCTGGGAGGGTTCGGAACCGTCAAAGCCGACAACAATCAGGAATGGACCAGTGCTGGTCATTCGTCTTTCCTTTCACTGCCCCGAGCCGTACTGGGTCAGAGGGATCAGGGTGCTTTCGCCGGGCCGGTTCCGCGGCCAAGCACAATCCCCACTGCGAGCATGACGACTCCCAGCACCACGTGGAGCCAGTTATCTGAGGTGTTCACCGGGATGAAGTTGGCCGAGGATGCCTGGTCAATCAGGAGTCCGTAGAGCCAAATAACCAGGTAGAGGGCGCCGCCGCCGATGAGATAGTACTTCGACTGGGACGCGGTCCTGCCCATGAGCAGGCCGGCTGCTCCAAAGAGGAGGTGAACAATGTTGTGCAGGATGGATACCTGGAAGACACCCAGGAGCATCGCGCCGGAGTCGGGGCCGGCGAAACTCAGTTCCGAATAGTTCGTGGTGACTCCAGGGATGAAACCGAGAACGCCCACCAGGGCGAAAACGGCTCCCGCCGCCAGGGCTGTGATTTCGATGGCCGTGCGGTGGTGACGTGCGCCTACGCCCGGATGTGCTGATGATGCAGACATGGCTTGCTTCCTTGTACGCAGGGAGGGAAATAGTTGTGTTGAAGTTCGGCTGCCGGGGTGGGGCAAGCCTCCCTATGGTTCCAGCTTCGAGCCGGGCGCGTCTTGCCTTCAGAGGCTTTAGTCCTCAGGTATCCATGAATTTCAGGGCTGTGCGTGAGGGCTCCGGGCGGGCGGGTCTTTTGCCCCTGCCAGCCCCGGCTGCACGGGTATTTACTGGATTGATCCGGCCCCTTCCGGGCGTCCTCCGCACCGAATCTGGAGAGTTTTTGTCATGTCTGATCTGCTCAAATGGTCCCCCTTCGCAGCCTCCCGGTGGCCCTCCCCCTTCACGTCTGCCCTGCGCTCCCCGGCGGAGTTGCTGGACTCCATAGAGCGCATGTTTGAGTCACCGGCCGGCCCTGCCCCGATCAGGGTCGAAGAGTTCGTCGACGACAAGACCCTTGTGGTGCGTGCCGAGATGCCCGGCGTCGATCCTGACAAAGACATTGAAGTGACAATGGATGACGGGTTCCTGCGGATCCGCGCTGAACGCCAGGAAAAGGAAGAACACAAGGACAAAGGCAGCTATCGGTCAGAGTTCCGCTACGGGTCCTTCAACCGGAACATCCCGCTCCCTGACGGGGTCAAGGAAGAAGACATCAAAGCCACCTACACCAACGGGGTCCTGGAAGTCCGCACCCCGTTGCCCGAGCAGGCACAACCCACCGAACCGAAAAAACTTCCCATCACCCGCGGGTAACGGGCAGTGCCCCAGCCAAGGGACCAGCATCCCCCGACGTTGCAGTTCCTCGGTGCAACCGACACTGTGACGGGTTCCAGATACCTGATCCGTTCACGCGGCCACCGGGTCCTGATCGAGTGCGGTCTGTTCCAGGGCTATAAACACCTCCGCGACCGTAACCGGGTAGCGTTCCAGGTCAGCCCCGCGAACATCGACGCCGTTGTCCTCACACATGCCCACCTGGACCACACCGGGTATGTTCCTGCCCTGGTCCGCGACGGTTTCAACGGCCCTGTCTATGCGACCCCTGGTACGGCAGAACTGTGTTCACTGCTGCTTCCCGACAGCGGTTACCTCCAGGAAGAGGAAGCCCGGTATGCGGACCGCACAGCATCATCAACACATCATCCGCCAGTGCCCCTCTACACTGCAGAAGACGCCGTCCGATCGCTCAACAGTTTCAGGACCCAGGGCTTCGACTCCCCGTTTTCCCTGCCCGGGGGCATCGACGCGACATTCCTTCCCGCCGGCCACATCCTGGGCGCCGCACAGGTGCACCTCAAACTCGGCGGCAGGACGATCCATTTCACCGGGGATCTGGGCCGCACCCACGACCCACTGATGTACCCGCCCCGTGACCTTGAGCCCGTGGACGTACTGGTCACCGAATCCACCTACGGCAACAGGGCACATCCCGCGGGGAACCCTGAAACCGAACTGGGCGAGATCATCAGCCGGGTGGCCAAACGACGCGGCGTCATCATGATCGCTGCGTTCGCCGTCGGCCGGGCCGAAACAGTCCTGCTGCACCTCTCACGCCTTCTGGCCAGGAATGCCATCCCCTCCATCCCGATCTACCTCAACAGCCCGATGGCCATTGACGCCTCCGGTATGTACCAGCGCCACCGGGAGGAACACAGGCTCAAACAGCACGAATTCGAAAGCATGTACAAAGTGGCTACGCCCGTCCGAAGCGCTGACGAATCCAAGCTGCTCAACCTTCGCGGCGGACCCATGATCATCATCTCCGCCAGCGGCATGCTCACTGGCGGCAGGATCCTGCACCACCTCGCGGCCTACGGGCCGGACCGGCGCAACGCCATCATCCTCAGCGGATACCAGGCCGGAGGCACGCGCGGAGCATCGCTCGCCGCGGGTGAAAAACACCTCCGCATCTACGGACAGGACGTTGAAATCGGAGCAGAAGTCATCCAAATGGAAGGACTGTCAGCCCATGCGGATTCCGACGAGCTGATCCAATGGATGAAGACCGCTTCCCAGGCGCCGGCCATGACCTACGTCACGCATGGTGAATCGGACGCCGCAGACACCCTCCGGGCCCGCATCAAGCGCCAACTTGGCTGGAAAGCACGCGTCCCCGAGCACCTGGAAACCATCTCGCTCGAACACCCCAGCTAAAGAGACGCAGAACACCGCCACGCCGCTTCAGGTTGTGGGGCGCCCGCCCAGGCGGGTGGTGACTTTGGCGGCGGCGGCCACGCAGGCCTCCCCCAGGCTTTCGAACTGTTCCTTCGATACCCGGAAGCGGGGGGCTGGGATGAGGACGGCGGCCACTATGTCGCCGCGGTGGTCCCGGACGGGGGCGGCGACGCCAACCTCGTCCATGGACGATTCGCCGTAGTTTCCCGCCCATCCCCGCTCCGCCACATCCTGGAGCCTGGCTTCGTAGGCTGCCAGTCCGGCGTCGTCCAGTCCTGGAAAGGTGATGGTTCCGCTGCGCAGCAGCTCCCGTACCCGCTCGGCCGGGAGGGTGGAGAGGAATACCTGGACGGAGGCGCTCATGGCGTCCCGGTAGCGCGCCCCCAAAGGGGTGGTGTGCTTGATCTGGTGGTGGCTGGCGATTTGCTCCACGCAGATGGCCTCGTCCCCGTTCCAGAGCATCAGCGCACTGGTTTCCCCGGTCTGCTCGGTCAATTGCCGCAGGACCGGATACGCCACGCGCCGTTCCTCCATCTCGGCCAGCAGCGGCCCGGCGACGGCGATGAGTCCCAGTCCCAGCCGGAACCGCTTGGTTTCGGGGTCCCGTTCCACCAGGTTTTCCTGCTCGAAGGTGGCCAGGATCCGGGAGACGCTGCTCTTGTGCATGCCTACGCGGTTGGCGATTTCGGTGACGCCCAGCAGTGGTTCGTCAGCTGTGAAGGTGCGCAGGACGGCGATGGCATTGACGACGACGGAGGCGCCTTTCGCGTCCGTCCCGCCGTTGGTGCCGGTCCCGTTGCCGTTGCTGTCGGAGGTTTTTGCAGGAGTCATGGTGGACACCATCTTTCCTCATGGACGGCAGAGGCGGCGCCACGTGTCCGTGGCGCCGCCTCCCAGTGTGATGGTTATGCCTGGATGATGTTGTGTTCCGGGCCGAAGGGGAACTTGGTGATGTTCTCCACCGTGTTGTCCTCGCCGATGACCAGGATGTCGTGCTCGCGGTAGCCGCCGGCGCCCGGCAGGCCGTCCGCTACCGTGATCATGGGTTCCATGGAGACCACCATGCCGGGTTCCAGGACGGTGTCGATGTCCTCGCGCAGTTCCAGGCCGGCTTCGCGGCCGTAGTAGTGGCTGAGGACGCCGAAGGAGTGTCCGTAGCCGAAGGTACGGTTGGCCAGCAGGCCGTGGCTGATGTAGATCTCGTTGAGCTCGGCGGCGATGTCCTTGCAGACGGCGCCGGGCTTGATGAGTTCCAGGCCGCGGCGGTGTACCTCCACGTTGATGTTCCACAGTTCCAGGGAGCGTTCGTCCGGCTGGCCCAGGAAGAGGGTGCGCTCCAGGGCGGTGTAGTAGCCGGAGGTCATCGGGAAGCAGTTGAGCGAGAGGATGTCGCCCTGCTGCAGTTTCCGGGTGGTGGCCCAGTTGTGGGCGCCGTCGGTGTTGATGCCGGACTGGAACCACACCCAGGTGTCGCGGACCTCACGGTGCGGGAACGTGCGGGCGATTTCGTGCACCATGGCCTCGGTGCCGATCAGGGCCACCTCGTACTCGGTGATGCCCTCGCGGATGGCGTTGCGGATGGCTTCGCCGCCCAGGTCGCCGATGCGGGCGCCGTGCTTGATGACCTCGATCTCCTCGGCGGACTTGATCATGCGCTGGCGCATGGTGTCCTGCGAAACGTCCAGGAGTTCCGCTCCGGGGAAGGCGGCGGCGATCTTCTCGCGGGTCAGGCCGGGGAGGAAGTCGTCCTCGACGCCCAGGCGGGAGGCCTTGACGCCGCGCTGGCGCAGTGCCTCCTGCAGGCCGAAGTAGAAGTTGTCGCGGCGCCAGTCGGTGTAGACGATGTTCTCGCCGTAGGAGGTGCGCCAGGGCATGCCGGCGTCGATGTTGGCCGTGACGGTGACGGAGTCGTCAGCGGTGACCACCAGGGCGTAGTTGCGGCCGAACGTGGTGTACAGGAAGTCGGAGTAGTACTTGATGCCGTGGTAGCTGGTGAGGATGACAGCGTCCAGGTCCTTGGCGGCCATGATCCGGCGGAGCCCGCCCAGGCGGCGCTCGAACTCTGCGTCGGAGAACGTGAGCTTGCCCTTGGTGCCGTTGTGCAGGACCTTGAGGCGCTCCAGCTCGGCGATGGATGAGGCGTTGTCGGCAGTGATGGTCACGGGTGTGCCTTTCTAATGGATGCAGCTGCTGCCAGGGCATGCCGCGGCAGGTGATTGCGCTGCAGTTGGTGTTGTTTGTGCGAGGGGTTGGTTGAGGGGCCTCTGGTCGCTCAGAGGTGTTTAAGGGGCTTCCGCGACGTTTCGGCGGCGAACAGCACGGCCACCAGGGATACGACAGAGGCCGCCACCAGGTACCAGCCGGGGGCCAGCTTGCTCTGCGTCAGGCCGATCAGCAGTGTGGCCATGAAGGGTGCGGTGCCGCCGAACAATGCATTGGACAGGTTGAAGCTGACTGCGAATCCGCTGTACCGGACCTTGGTGGGGAACAGTTCGGCAAGGAAGCTGGGCAGGGTGCCGTCGTTCAGGGTGAGCATGCCGCCCAGCAGGATCTGGACCAGCACGATGACCAGGAAGTTGCCGGTGTCCAGGAGCATGAAGGCGGGGACGGTCAGGAGGATGAACAGCACGGAGGCGGTGATCAGCATTTTCTTGCGGCCGAACCGGTCCGACGCGATGCCGGTCAGGAAGATGAATCCGATGTAGCTGGCCAGGGCGATGGTAGTGGCCAGGAAGGATTCGGTGGGCCCGAAGCCCAGTTCCTCGGAAAGGTACGTGGGCATGTAGCTGAGGATGACGTAGAAGCCGACGGCGTTGAGCAGCACTGCCCCGCAGGCAATGATCAGCTGCTTGCGGTAGGTCCGGAACATGTCCAGCGCAGGAGCCTTAGGCGCTGATTCGGCTTGGTCGGCCAGGGCGCGGAAAGCGGGTGTGTCCTCCAGCTTGGTGCGGATGTAGCGGCCGATCAGGCCCATGGGGGCCGCCAGGAGGAACGGCAGCCGCCAGCCCCACTCGTGCAGCTGTTCAGTACTGAGCACAGAGCTGAGGAGCGCAGCGATCAGGGAACCCAGGAGCAGGCCCGCTGCGGTGCTGGCCGGGACCACCGCGGCGTAGAGTCCGCGGCGGTTGGCCGGGGCGTATTCCACCAGGAAGGCTGAGGCGCCTGCGTATTCGCCGGCTGCCGAGAAGCCCTGCACCACGCGGACCAGGAGCAGCAGGACCGGAGCCAGCATGCCGATGGTTGAGTATCCCGGAATGAGGGCGATGCAGAAGGTGGAGACGGACATGATGACGATGGAGAGCGACAGGGCTTTGCGCCTGCCCAGCTTGTCGCCGATGTGGCCCCAGAAGAAGCCGCCCAGGGGCCGGACGAAGAAGGAAATGGCAAAGACGCCGAAGGTTGCCAGCAGCGCGGTCTGCCGGTCGGCTTCGGGAAAGAATACCGAGGAAATTACGGCCGCGAGATAGCCGTACACGGCGTAGTCGAACCACTCGACGAAGTTGCCGATGAAGCTCGCCGTGACCACCCGGCGTCGAACGTCCTTGCTGGCCACCGGGTTGTCCGCGCCGTGGCCTGCCGCGGAAGGAGCATCAACGTCATTGGCAATGACTCCTGCGACGGGTGAGTTTGATTCGTTACTCATGGAACCACCAGTAAAAGTAGGAGTTGCAGCTGTTGCAACATGGTTGTTTCAAGATAGGCCGTGACGCGTGCCACAGTCAATAGCCGCCTACAAAGTTTCTTAGCCCATTCCACGGAGTGGCAACGCCGTCGCAGGACGAACGCAATCGGCCAGCAATGCCCAATTAAGTTGCGTGAGGCGCAACGTCGTTGAGTATTCGAGTGGCGGCGGAAAATCAGGTCCTAAGACACGGGCGAAAGCCGCCGACCTGCCGCATACTTGCGCCATGGATGACGCAGCGCGAAAACCGGACCGGATCCTGCTCGCGCTGGCGGGCGTTGTGGTGGTGCTGGTGGTGGTTGCGCTGGCCGTGGTATTTACCCGGGGTGAGCCGGCACCGCTGGATAAGGCGAGCCCCGCCGGAGTGGTCCAGCAGTACAGCAAAGCCGTGATCGACGGCGACATCCCCACCGCGCAGTCCTTCCTCACTGAGGGTGCCCGGAGCAAGTGCAGTGGGTCCTATCCGGGCGAACCGCGCCCTGCCCGGGTGGTGTTGATTTCGACGACGGAGCGCACCGATTCAGCCACCGTCAAAGTTTCGATCGTGCGGTCGTCACAGGGCGGACCGTTCGGCCCCTCAGAGTATGAGATGGAGGACGCCTTCTCGCTCCTCAAGGTGAACGGGACATGGATGATCGACCAGCCGCCGTACCCCCTGATGGCCTGCACCGTGACGCCGGTGAAGCAATGACGGCGCCGGCAGCACCATTGGCTCCCGCTCCCGCCAGCGGCCTGGCCACACTTCGCCGCCTGATCCTGTACGTTCTGCTGTTTGCCTTGGTGGTCATCACGGCGTCAGGCCTCAGCGGACTGCTGGAACGGCTGTTCCGAACGGCGTACGTCCTGGCGGCGGGCGACGTGGCCGGGCTGGCCCTGTCGCTGGCCTTCACCCTGATCGGCGGACCGCTGGCACTGCTTCTCTGGTGGTTCGTGTGGCGGAGGCTCGACGACGAATCGGAGCGGACTGCGCCCGGGTGGGGCCTCTACCTGACCGGTATGTACGCGGTCTCGCTCATCATCGGCACCACATCGCTGCTGGACCTCGCCTCATCTTTTGTTGATGCGAAGGAAAGCCAGTGGCAGTCCCCGTTGGCCAACGCCCTTGTGTGGGCAGCTATCTGGTGGTGGCACCGGTGGATGTGGAAGCACCCCCGCAAACCTTCATCGCACCTTGAGGACGTGCGCGCCGTCGTCGGCTTCGTCTTTGGCCTGTTGCTGGCCGCCGGCGCCTCGATTGCCGCGCTCAGTACGCTGCTGGATGTCGCCATCCGCGGTTTCACGGCCACCGCCACCTTTGAGCCGTGGTGGGTCGACGTCCTCCGGTCCCTCATTTGGGCCGCCGGCGGAGCAGTGGTGTGGTGGTGGCACTGGTTCCGGGAGGGTGGCCGGCGCTACCAAACGGGGCTGGTGGACGTCACCATCATCGTTGTCGGCATCTTCGTCGCCGGGATCTCCGCTTTGGGCGGGCTGGGTGTCATCCTGTTTGTCCTCCTGCGGCTGGCGTTTGACCGGAGCGACCCGCTGAACGACCTGCTCGAACCGCTCGCCCCGGCCATTGCGGCCGCCGTCATCGGCGCCCTGGTGTGGCGGTACCACCGCACCACGTCCGTCCACCGATCACCCCGGACCCGCCGCGCCAGTCTCCTGGTGACGTCGGCCGTGGCGCTTGCCGCGGCCGCGTCCGGCATCGGGGTGGTGGTGAACGCGTTGCTGGCCGCTGCGGTATCGCCACTGGCCGGTGGTGCCACGCGCACCCTGCTCCTGGGCGGCATCAGTTCCCTCGCCGTCGGCGGCCCGGTCTGGTGGCAGGCGTGGAAGCCGAGGCACCAGCCGCGGACGGCAGCCGATATCCCTCCCGGCCGGCGCGTCTACCTGGTGGCGTTTTTCGGTGTCAGTGCGGTGGTGGCGCTCATTACGCTGCTGGTCATTGGCTACCGGCTCTTCGAATTCCTGCTGGGTGACGTTTCGGGCGGCAGCCTTTTGGACCGGATCCGGGCCCCGCTGGGCCTCCTGGTGGCGGCCGGGCTGGTGGCGGGTTACCACTTTGCGCTGTGGCGGCAGGACCGGGCCCTGCTTGCCGCCGCCGCACCCATCCATAAACGGGTGATTGAGCGGGTCACGCTCATCAGCGGCTACGCGCCGGGAACCGTGGACCCGGAGGCGTTGGCACGTGGCATCGCTGATGCCACCGGCGGCGCCAAGGTGACCACGTGGCTGAGGGCTGACGACGGCGGCGCCGGACTTCCGCCGTCGTCCGTCCTTCCTGCCGGGGTGGAGGACATCGTCCCGCAGGTGGCTGCCGCCCTGGAGGGCGTGGCAGCCCAGCATGTCCTGGTGCTGGCAGGGCCGGGAACCCGGCTGGAAGTCACGCCGCTGGTTGCCGCCGGGGGTTCTGCCGTCCCTGGTGGCACGGCGCCGGGCCGGGTCCTACGGCCCTAGCTGGCGTCCGGGTGGCGGCCTAGCGTGGGTGCTGGCAAAGGAGGCCGGCCATGGCAGCTCGTGGAGCCGCGAAGCGCAGCGTTGCTGCTCCACGAAGGAACGGCAGGGGGTGGTTCAGTTGCATGGCGGCCGTCCTGCTCGCCGTGGCCGGCTGTTCCTCCGGTAGCACCACCCAGGGCAGCAGCCCTTCCAACACCTCCGGGCCTGCCCCGCAAACCCCCCTGGCGCCCAGCAGCCCCGGCGCAACGGCATCCCTGTCAAAGCCTGTCTCGGATGCTGAACTTGTGGCCATCATCAACGGCGTGGGCCAGACCCGCAACCTGCCCTTCCCCGCCGCCCATGATTCGGCTTCGCTTCGAAGCGGCGCCGTCAGCGGGTCCTTTCCCTCCACGAAAATGGAAACGACACCCGGGGATTGCGTCGCCTTCGTCCCGCAGGATCCCTTCGCCCGCTGGGCTGACAAGGACATCGGTTTTGCGGAAGGCGGCATGCCGCCGGCCGGTGGTGAGTCCGGCCCCACCACCACCATCATGATCATCCTGCGGAGCGCGGACAAGGACACCATTGCAAAGGCTGATTTCGGTTACGCGGATGATCTCGTGTCCCGCTGCCGCCAGTTCGACCTGGCCTACACCGAGGCCGGCCGGACCTCCACATCCGCCTTCCAACTGCTTGCCGCTCCCCAAGTCGGGGAAAAGCAGCACGGCTTCATGCAGGTCACCAAGCCGACGAGCCATGGGGATATAGGCACCGTGGGGCTTCGGGTCCTGGATGGCACACTGTCCATTACCCTCAGTCTTGGGGTGGCCAGTCTCAACTCTGAGTCTGATGCGAAGCCCGCCCTTGAGGCCATGGCAGGACTTGCCAAGGAGCTCATTGACCAGGCAGGGAAGGGCGCTTCATCAGTGGCAGCGCCGCCGCCAAACTCCCTGACCCCGGACCGGCTGGTGGCCCTGTTCAAGGGCATCACCGGCCCGAACGGGGAACCGGTCAGCCTGCCGCAGGCCACGGTACTTGGGCCGCCTCCCGGCTTCACCCCTGGCGCCTCATCCCAGCTGCCTGATTCCCCTTGCACCATCAGCGACGAGACCTACACCGCCTCGCTGCTTGGGTCCGTCTACGGGCAGGGACAGATTACGGGGGCCAGCAAGAACGACTACACCGATTTCACCGTCATCAGCATGCCCTCGACCATGGGGCCACCCTATCCGTTTGACTCCAGGGCGGAGCGCCTCCGGGGCTGCACGAACGTTAACGAAAGCCTGTTCGGTGGGGGCAGCCGGGCGTGGACCTCGGTGTCCCCCTTGAACCTTGGGGTGGCTGCCGACTCGGGTTACGCCGTGGCCTATCAGCTCTCCGACGGGACGGGTGCATGGCATATCCGGGCCGGCGCGCGCAAGGGGACGCTGTCGATGGAGGCAAACAGCAACACGGCATCACAGTCCGAAACGCAGGCCAAAGCAGACGCGCTGGCCGCCTTCTTCAGCACTGTTTTCTCGCATGCCGGGATGTGAGCTGCGGTGCCGGATGCGGGAACAATCGCGCTGATACTCAAGATTTGCGCAGTTTATCCCGCTGGTGGATTAACCCTCTTCCTTTGGCATTCCGGGGTGCCTAGGGTGGGCACACACGCTTGCCAAGGGGGATAAATGAAAAGCATCGCCGATGGTCCTCAAGACGCTGCAAACCAGGACGTGCAGCAGGTCGCAGCGCCCAATGCACAGGACTCACAAGGCAATGTCGCCGAGTGGACATCCGATTGCCTTCTCACACTGCGGAGCCCCATACGCTTCACCCGGGCCGATTGGCCCTAAGCCGCAACCACCCTGTTGAGGGGCGGGCCACCTGGACCACCGGTATGACTCCTTCAAGCCATGCGCCCAACACGGCCAGCGCACTGGACCAGGTTGTTACCTGCCGTTTCAGGCCCGTCCTGCTCGGTGAAGCACCTGCTCCTTGGCGTCGACGCCAGGGGCTTAGCTTGATGCGTCCCGCTCGATGTCTTCGGCGAGGTCATCCACTTCCTCAGGGCGGGCCTCAATGCCTGCTTCCTCGAACCGCTCCTCAAGGACGTGGGTAACATCGTCCTGGACGTGGCCCAGTTGGATGTCGTGGCGGACATCCTCGACGATGCTTTCAGGCGTCTCAAGGTGCTCGGTTCCGGCCACGATCCCGTCGCTGCCGTCAAAGGGGTCGTTGGCGCCGCCCGCTCCTGAATCAGTCATACTCCATCGTTACCCTTCTCCTTCGGGCGGTAAACCCGCGGAAGGCACCGAAGGGAGCGGACGACGGCGGGCGCGTCCCGCCGTCGTCCGCTCCCCCAAGGCGTCAGGAGACTTCGGCGAGGATCCCGTCAATGCGGGCCAGCAGGCCCGGCCAGCCGTTGCCCATGCCTTCTATGGCATGGCGGCCCATAGGGGTATCGACTTGGAAGCCCGCGTGTTCGAAGTGGAGGACGGTACCGCCGTCGACCGGTTCGAGCCGCCAGGTGCTGGTGGTGTCCAGCTGGCCTTCGGAGAAGAGGAAGCTGATGGAGCTGCCCTCCTCCACGGCCAGGACCTCGCACTGCTGCCGGCCCCAGGCGTCCATGTCCATGGTGAAACGATGTCCCGCCACGGGCGCAATATCGCCGGGCGCCCACCAGCGCGTCAGCAGTTCCGGTGTGGTCAGTGCAGCCCACACCGCCGGGGCAGGGTGGGGGTAGTGGCGTTCCAGCCGGATGGCATTCTCGGTCATGACGGATTCTCCTCGTCCAGAAGGTCTGCCAGCGCGTCCAGCCGCTGGTTCCAGTAGTGCTCAAAGTTCTTTACCCAGCCGCCGACCTCGGCGAGGGCGGCAGGCTGGAGGTGGTACACCCGGTTCCGGCCCTGCCGCTCCTCGCGGACCAGCCCCACCTCGCGAAGCACGGCCAGGTGTTCGGACGCGGCGGGGCGGCTGAGGTCCAGCAGGCCGGTAAGCTCACCGGCCGTCCGCGGTCCCTGCCGAAGCTCGTCCAGGATGGTGCGCCGTGCCGGGTTGGCTACGGCGGCAAAGACATCGGGAAGCACACCCACAGTATATGTCGGAATTTTCCGACGTATCAAGGCGGGTTCCGCTGGGCGGCTCCGCTGGCTCGGGTCTGGCGACGCCTTAGCGTCCGGGCTTCGCCCGCCGTCCCAACCGGTAGCCGGCCCAGAATGCGAGCACCAGCAGCCCGGCGGCCATGATGGCCAGGCCTATCTGGGTCCCCTGGGTGACGAAGGCCGCGCCGTTGGCGCTGAAGGGCGTCTTGCTCAGCGGCGCATAGGCAAACCAGCCGGTGAAGTTGCGGTTCAGGTACGCGATCAGGCAGCCAAGCAGCACCGCCGCAGCACCGAGCACTGGCACGACGGCGGCTGGAAGCTTGCCGCGTTTGGACGGTTGGCCCTCGTCAGGCATGTTGTTTTCCCCCATGCAGGCGAGTCTAGCCGGAGTAGAACTATTGCCGAGAAACCGTTTTCTGGATATGGTCCTTGTCAGCGCTCACAAATGTCGGCGGCATAGTGGCCCCCGGTCCTGGGCGCAGTTCATTCCAATGACGGAAGAGAGAACATGCGAAAAAGCAGTACGCACCTATCCATGTCTGCAGCCATTGCCATTGCAGGAGCACTCCTCGTTGCCGGACCGGCAGGAGCTTCCCCAGTTCCAGTGGCGGATCCCACGGCCCAGACCGCCCAGACGCCGCTTGAGCGCCAGATTCTTCCCACTGGAAACGGCTGGGCATCCGAAGATACTGGAACCACCGGCGGCTCGGCAGCAGAGGCCGCCAATGTTTACGACGTCTCCACAAAGGCGGAACTGTTGGCTGCATTCGCCACCGGCGGCAACCAGCCCAAGATTGTCCGTGTCCACGGCAGCATCGACGCCAACACTGCCGCGGATGGTTCGCCACTCACCTGCGAAAGCTACGCGGACGGCACGAACTACAGCCTGGCGCAGTACCTCGAGGATTTTGATCCGGCAACCTACGGCCGGGACCGCAAGCCGGAGGGCCCGCAGGAGGACGCGAGGCGCCTGGCCGCCGCAAAGCAGGCGAAGACCATCCGGTGGGACATCCCAGGCAACACCACCATCGTCGGTGCCACTCCCGGCAGCAGCATCACCGGCGCAGCCCTCCGCATCAACGGAGCCAGCAATGTCATCGTCCGTAACCTCACCCTGCGGGACGCTGCCGACTGCTTTCCCGCGTGGGATCCCACAGATGGCACTGAGGGGAACTGGAACAGCGAATACGACCTGCTGCAAGTCATCAACAAGGCCACGCACGTCTGGATCGACCACTCTGCTTTCACGGACGCCCCCAATCTCGACAGCTCCCAGCCGCTCTACTTCGGCCGCCCCTACCAGGTGCATGATGGCGCCGTCGATGTCACCAACGGATCGGACCTGGTAACCATGTCCTACAACCGGTTCTCCGACCACGACAAGCTGCTGCTGATCGGCTCCACCGATTCGCCCACGCGCGGGGACCCCGGCAAACTGCGGGTCACCATCCACCACAACGTCTTTGAAAATGTGGGCCAGCGCGCGCCACGCGTCCGGTTCGGCCACGTGGACGTGTACAACAACCACTTTAAGGTGACCGAAGACAGCGCCATCCCCTACGAATACAGCCTGGGCGCCGGGTTCAGCTCACACCTCTACGCGGAGGCGAACGCCTTCACGCTTCCAGCCGGCGTTGATGCGGCAGAGATCATCGGCCGCTACAAGGGAACGGCCATTACCACCACCGCCAATGCAGTCAATGGCAAGATCACCGACATTCGCGCCGAGTACAACGCCGCCGCGGCGCCCGCAGACCAGCTGGCCGAGGACACGTCCTGGCTACCTGCCCTGCGCACCCAGGTCCACCCGGCCCAGGCCGTGCCGGCACTGCTCAAGGACTCCACGGGCCCGGTCTTCACGGCCGGAGGCGACCTCTGATGGCTGCCATCCTGCCCAGCCGCCGCAGCGTCCTGACAGCGCTGGCACTCACCGCCGGCGCCGCAGCCTTCCCTGGAACGGGCATGGCGGCGGCCTTCGCCCAAGCTGGCCCCGACCCCACGAAACCCCGCAACAGGCCGGTCATCTTCGTGGTCGGGGACTCGACGTCGTCGGCCTACCAGCAGTCCGAGCGCCCCCGCGCCGGTTGGGGCCAGGCCCTGCCACTCCTGTTGGGGTCGCAGGCAACCGTCTTTGATTACGCATGGTCCGGCGCCTCCTCGAAGAGCTTTGCCGACGCCGGGCTGCTGGACCAGGTGCTGACCTTGATGCAGGCGGGCGATTACCTGCTGGTCTCCTTCGGCCACAATGACGAAAAGGTGGCGGACCCAGCGCGCGGAACGCTCCCGGACACCACGTTCAAGGAGTACCTGGGCAGGTACATCGACGGGGCCAGGGCACGCGGGGGAAAACCTGTTCTGGTCACCCCGGTGGAACGCCGCCGCTTCGACTCGTTCGGCAATGCGAAGGACTCCCACGGAGCGTATCCGCAGGCTGTCCGGGAGCTTGCCGCCGCGTCCGGCACTCCTTTGGTGGACCTCACCGCGTCCTCGAAGCAGCTCTGGCAGCAGCTGGGGCCGGAAGGAACCAAGTCGCAGTTCTTTTTCCTGGCTCCCGGCGAGCACCCGCAGTACCCTCAGGGTTCGGAGGACAACACGCATTTTCAGGCCGCCGGCGCGGTGGCGGTGGCCCGCCTCGTGGCACGTGAACTGCAGTCCAAGGAGATCGTCCCGCCGGGCTATTTCCAGAACATCGATGCCGTCACGGAACCCCTGCTCGACATGTACTGGCCGGCCGAGCGGCCCATCGACGTCCCGATGACGCTCGACGTCGGACCCGGCAGGACGTTCGCTACCGTACAGGCCGCCGTGGATTCCGCGCCTGCGGGGAGCCTCCAGCGGGCCGTCATCAGGATCCAGCCCGGCACCTACCGCGAAGCCGTGCGGGTTCCGGCTGACAAGCCGCGGATCTCCTTCATCGGCCAGGGCGGACGTCCCGAGGATGTGGTGCTGGTCTTCAACAACGCGTCCGGCACCCCCAAGCCGGGTGGCAGCGGGAACTTTGGCACCTCCGGCAGCGCGTCCGTCCGGATCGACGGGCCGGACTTTGTGGCCCGGAACCTGACCATCAGCAACGATTTCGACGAGGCAGCCAACACGGGGATGAAGGACCGCCAGGCCGTGGCGCTGCACATCACGGCGGACCGGTCGGTGCTGTCCAACATCAGGCTGTTGGGCAACCAGGACACCCTGCTGGTCAACTCACCGGCTGCAGGCGTCCAGGCCCGTTTCTACTTTGACGGCTGCTATGTGGAAGGCGACGTGGACTTCATCTTCGGCCGCGGAACGGCCGTCTTCAGAGGCTGCGAAATCAAATCCCTGGATCGGGGTTCCACCACCAACAACGGTTACGTGACGGCGGGCAGCCAGGACCTGTCCATCCCGCACGGTTACCTCTTCGACCAGTGCCGGCTGGTGTCGGACGCGGCGAGGGACACCGTCCATCTCGGCAGGCCGTGGCATCCCAGCGGCGACCCGAAAGCCGTTGCCCAGGTCCTGGTGCGGGACTCCTGGCTTGGCGCCCACATCTCCGGCACGCCGTGGACGGACATGAGCGGCTTCTCCTGGCGCGAGGCGCGGTTCCATGAGTACAACAACCACGGCCCCGGCGCGCAGGTTACCCCCGACCGTCCGCAGTTGCCCGCGGCTGAGGCGGCCAAGTACACGGCCAGGACCTACCTGCAGGGAAGTGACGGGTGGGCGCCGCAGCTCGCTGGTTCAAGGGCGGATTGCAGCGTGGTGCCTGCCGTTTAGTCCCGGGACGGGAAAGCCCGGTTCCGGCAGGGGAGCCGGGCTCTCGCAGCTTGCACGTCTCTCAACCTGGATGAACTTGGCTCCCCTGTACTCCCGGTTCGGGGGTGTTGTCGTCTTCATACTCCGTAGCGTCCGCGAGGCGGCGCCCCGCAATGTACCCAAAGGTCAGCGCGGGGCCCAGGTTGATTCCGCCAGCCGGGTAGTGCCCACCCATGACTGAGGCCTGGTCGTTGCCCGCAACGTAAAGGCCGCTGATGGGCTGGCCCTGCGTATCCAGGACCCGTGCGTGGTGATCGGCTGCGAGTCCGGCAAAGGTACCGAAGGATCCGGGGACAATTTTCACTGCGTAGAAGGGGCCCTTCTCCAGGGGACGCAATGAAGGGTTGGGGGTGTTTCCGGGGTCGCCGCCGTACCTGTTGAACTCGGTCTCTCCGCGGTTGAAGTCGGGGTCGATGCCCAGGCGGGCATTGGCGTTGAAGGCTGCCACTGTGGCCGTGAGCCCTTGTGGATCAATCCCGCATGCTGCCGCCAGTTCCTCAAGGGTGTTGCCCTTCTTGAGGTAGCCGGACCGTATGTACGGGAAGAGAGGCACCGGCAGGGGTTTCGCCATGCCCAGGGGGAACTTCCGCACGAACGCGGCATCGGCGATTAGCCACGCCTCTACGGGCTCACCCTCGGGGGTCGCATTGAGCAGGCCTTCAACGTAGTCGTAGTAGCCGTTTGCCTCGTTGACGAACCGCTTGCCATCCCGGCGGACTCCGATGCTGCCCGGCTTGGCACGGTCCATGATGTGCGGAAACGTACCGGTCCGTCCGTTCCGGTACGGGACCAGCGACACCGGGCACCATGCAGCGGGCGACGCGACATCGGTCTCGAAGCGTGCCCCAATGGCCTGGGCCATGGTGATGCCGTCCCCGGTGGTTTCCTTCGGTGCCAGTGTCCAATGCTCCCGGCCCGTGGGGTTCCCGGGGAACAGCGCCTTGCGCCGGGAGATGTCATTGGGGAAGCCGCCTGCGGCCAGGACGACGCCGCGGGAGGCATTGATCTGCAGCTCACCTTGCGGGGAACTTACGACGGCGCCCGTCACCGTGCCGGAACCGTCGGTAAGCAGGTGCTTGGCCGGGGTGGAGACGCGGATTTCCGCCCCCAGGTCATCTGCCGACTTCAGCAGGCGCCCGGTGAGGGCCGTGCCGTTGACAAGCTGCATGTTCCGGCGGTGTGTGAGGAGGTCCAGGAGGTGGAAGCCCACCCGCCAACCTGCATGGACGATGCCCCTGATGTTGCCACGGGAGGCGGAGAGGAACTTGGTCAGGTCAGGACCCGCCATGATCCCCATTCCAAGGAACGAGGTTTCGTAGAGCTGGTGGCGCATCTTGGCGCGCAGCTCTGGCTTGATCCGGCGGGCGTTCATTGGCTTGGGCCCCACTGAGCGGTGGCCGGCGCCCGCGCCCGGGGTGTTGCCGTAGATGTCCTTGATCTTGGTTCCCGGCACGAACTGGAGGCTTGTCTTGTTCTGGAAGAAGCCAACCATGTGCGGGACCGCTTCCAGAAAGGCCTCTACCCGCTCCTCCTGATAGTTCCGGCCGAGACAGTGGCGCAGGTACGTACGGAACAGTTCCCGGTCCTCGGCGACGCCGTCGGCTTTGGCCAATGGATTTCCCGGCGTCCAGGCCCACCCACCGGACCATGATGTGGCCCCGCCGCAGACCTCGGCTTTTTCCACCACAATGACCTTTAAGCCGTGGTAGGCAGCCGTGACGGCGGCGGACAGGCCGCCGGCCCCGGAGCCGACCACCAGGACGTCGCAGTCTATCGTCGGCAGGGCAGATGAAGGTGTTGTTGATGATGCAGTCATTTCGGTGCTTTCTTAATGGAAGAAGGTATCGGAGTCCAGGCGCGGCGGCGCGCCGGTCTCCAGGGCGTCGATGGCCTCAAGCTGTTCCGGTGCCAGGGCAAAGCCGAAAACGTCCAGGTTCTCGCGCTGGCGTTGGCCGTCCGCGGACTTCGGCACCGCCACCCGGCCGTGCTGGACATGCCAGCGCAGGACAATTTGGGCGGGGGTTTTGCCGAGCTGCCGCGCCGGTCCGGTCACCGCAGGATGGCCGAGGAACTTACCGTTGCGGCCCAACGGGCTGTAGGCGGCAGTGACTATCCCGTGCCGACGGTGCCAGGCCAGTTGCGCCGGCTGGCCGTGCTCGGGGTCCACCTGGACCTGGTTCAGCGGGACGGCAAGGCCTGCGTCCTGAACGAGCCGTAGATGCGCCGGCTTGAAGTTGGAGACGCCCCAGGCCCTGATGGAGCCGTCATTGACAAGTTCCTGCAGTCCTTCGCAGGCTTCGACGAACCTCCCCTGGGTTGGGTTGGGCCAGTGAACCAGGAACAAGTCCAGGTAGTCGACGCGGAGCCGCTTTACAGCCTCGCCGAAGGCATCACGCACTCCGCTGCGGCTGTGCCACCGGCTGTTGAATTTGCTGGTGAGGAAAAGGTCTCCGCGCCCGATACCGCTGCGGCGGATCCCCTCCCCCACCGCTTCTTCGTTGCCGTAGTTCTCGGCCGTATCGATATGCCGGTAGCCGTTGCCGATGGCCTGCTGCACCGCCGCTGCGGCGCCCTCACCAGTCAAGGGCCATGTTCCCAGGCCGACGAGCGGAATGCGCAGACCCGGCGTAAGCTCCGCCGTCGTGATCTCGCTTGTGGTGGCGCTCATGTCGCGGCCACCGCGCGGACAGAGCTGTTCGACTGCCTACTGCCGGCCTGCGCCAGCACAGTGTCAACGCCTGCCTTGAGCCGGCGTGCCCAGCCGAGCTCGCCGAATTCCGCCACGCGCCGGTCCGAGGGCACCTCCGCACTGACCGGAAGTCCGGACGGCACCGCGGCAACCGCCTCCGCAAGGCCGAACCCGCCCTCGCCGGGAATCCCGCGCTCACACCGCGACTCTAAGACCAGCGCCTCACGGCTGACCGGCTGTGCTGCCGGCCCGTCGCACAGCTGCAGGAGCGGCACGAGGTCCGCGTTGGCGCGCAGCTCCTTCCACTGGGCGGCCGCGCCCGGACCGCTGCAGCGGTTGAAGTGGAGGGTATCCACCACGATCCCGCAGCCCGCCTGTCGCGCGATGCCAGCTGCATGGGCGATGGAGGCGACCGGCTGGTAGGAGATCGCCTCCAGGGTGGGTGTGATGCCGAAACCTCGACCGTCCTCGGTCATCCGCGCCAGTGTGTCCGTCAGGCGGGTGCTGTCCGGATCGCCGCCGGCCACCGTCAGGGAACTGGCACCGAGTGCGTGGCCGGCTTCCATCATCCGCAGCCACGCGTCGCGCTGGTCGCTTCCGTCAAGAAGCAGGAATTCGATGTCCCGTACGCCGACGCCCGTGTCCTGGATCCGGGCCAGCGTTTCGCGCAGCATCGGTGAACCGGGCTGCAGCTCGTAACGCCGTTCGGACGGCGTTACGGGCCGGACCCGGACGCCGACGAAATCAAAGCCCGCCCGGGCTGCCACGCCCACAAGTTCAGGCGGGGCCGTGTTCAGCAGGGACAGCTGGGCCAGGCCGATGGGCCTGTGCGCATTTCCGGTCATGACGATGCTCCGTTCAGGCTCAATTCGGTGTTTGCGGCGGCGCCGGACGCCAGCAGCCCGGCGATCCTCTGCGCTGCGTCATAGCCGCTCTTGACGGCGTTGGAGGCAATGGCCGGGGCCTGGTCCGCCACGGTCCCGGCCAGCGTCACCGGCACGGTGGCCTGGCGGCCCAGCTCTCCGTCCCGGATCTGCGCCGGGACGGACCCGTCAAGCGGAACCACGGAGCGCGAAACCAGGAGCGGTCCCGGCGCGTCCAGCCACTCCCCCTCGGGAGCCAGGCCCGGACCGCTGATCCGGACCCGGCCGCCGTCGTACTCTTCAATCGTCGAGCCAAGCCGGATCCGTACCCGTGGGTTGGCCTCAAGCCGGGGCACGGCCAGGATCTTGGCCCTCCGCCCGGATTCCGGCGCGATGGCCTCCTGCGGGCCCACCAGGAGCACAGCCGTCCCCCTGTGGGCCAAAGTGTCAGCGACGCTCATGGCGACGGAGTCCGCTCCCCAGATGGTCACGGCATCAGGGACTTCACTGTCTGACGGACTGGCGCCGAGAACCTCCGGGTGCTTGGCGAGCCACTCGCGGACATCCATAACGTTGGCGGAGTCTGCCCCGGTGAATCCTGCCGCGGGTCGGAGACCCCCCGTTGCCAGCACGACGGCGTCTGCTTCCATGCCGCGGACAAGGTCGTCCAGGCGGCCGGTATTCACGTGGACCCCCAGCCGGACATCGATGCCCAGCCGTGTATTCTCCTCCGCGGACCATTCGGCAAAACGGTGGAAGTCCGGCGTGGACTTCATCCGCTCGGCGAGGGCGAACTGACCGCCCGCGCGGGCGCCGTCGTCGAGGACGGTCACCTGCGCTCCCGCTTCAGCAAGTTCCCGGGCTGCCGTAAGGCCCGCAGGGCCGGCACCCACCACGACAACGCGGGATCCTTCGCGAACGGCAGGTGTGGGAACGGGAACGCGGGAACGTCCCACGGCCGGGTTAACGGTGCAGGTCACCTGGCCGAGCCCCAGGTTGTCGATGCAGACGTTGCAGGCGATGCAGGGACGGTAGCGGCCGCCCTGGAGGACGCCGCCGACGAAAGCCGGGTCGGCGTGGATGGCGCGGGCAAGGCTGACGAAATCGCAGGTTTCCTCCCGGAGTACTTCTTCGATGATGGCCGGGGAGTTCAGGCGCCCCGCCATCCCAAGGGGCAGGCTGAACTGTCGGTACGCCTTGGCGTAGTCAGCGAGGATTCCAGGCTTCCATTCGCCGGATTGCACAATCCATTCGCCGGCTTCATAGCTGCCGGCGGAGAGGTCCAGGAAGTCCAGGTGCTCCAGGTGGGCCCTGGCGATGATGGCCACCTGCTGCTCGGCGGTGATGCCGTCCGCTGGACCTTCAACAACTGACACCCTCATGCCCACAATGGTGTCCGGGACAGCCGCCCGCACTGCATCGATGACCAGGTTCATGAAACGTTCCGGGGCGGCGAATTCATCCGTGCGGTGGTTGGAAATGGGCGACATGAACTGATGGATCAGGTAGCCGTGGGCGCCGTGGATGTTGATGACGTCGAACCCTGCTTGGACCGCCCTGCGGGCGGCGTGGGCGTAGGCTTCCGCCAGTTCGTGGCACTCTTCCACAGTGAGTTCACGCGGAACCTCGCCGCCGGCCACCTCGCACGCCACCGGTGAGGGCGCCACGTTCCGGAGACCGGACACGGCGGCCTGGGCGGTGCGCCCACCATGGTTGAGTTCGACGGCGGCCAGCGCACCTTCCGCGTGCAGGGCGTCCGTGAGTCTGCGCAAACCCGGGATCATGGCATCACTGTGCAGGCCCAGCTGGTGGGTGCGGCCCTTGCCGTCGGCGCGGACATACGTGGCCTCGGTGGTGACCATCCCCAGCCCGGCTTTGGCGCGGGTCACCAGATAGTCGATGTACTGCTCGGTGATCCGGCCGTCGGCGGTTCCGTAATTGCGTTCCATGGGAGCGGAGGCGAGGCGGTTACGGAGAGTTTTTGGGGTGCGGCCGTTGCGGCCCAGGGTGAGCGGACGGGCGGCGTGGCGTGTGTTGGATTCCATGACGTTCCTTAACCTGCAACCCGAACACGGGGCAGGGTATCTGACGGCAGTTGGGTGAAGTGGACGGGTTTGCCGGTACGGGACGATTCGTAAACCGCCAGCAGGATCCGCAGGGCCTTCGTGGCGTCCCGGCCTGTGATGGCCGGTTCGCCTCCTTCACGGACGGCCCGGACAAAATCCTTGACCTGGGAGGTGTGGTGGGCGATGAGTTGGCCATTGATCCTTTCCAGGGGAACGTTCGCCTGCATTCCTTCCGGGTAGGCAGGCTCGGTGCTGACCGTCCCGGATACTGCCCACAGGTCCACCCGCCCGTCGCTGCCTTCCGGGAATTCGGTGAGGGACGCGGAGGCACCGGTCTCCCCCGTGATCCTGACCTGCACGCCAAGGCTCGGGGACACCGCCGTCGACGCTTCAAGGGTGGCCATGGCACCGGAGGTGAAGGTAATGACGGCCGTCGCTGAGTCCTCCACTTCGATGTGCCCGCCGTGCTTGTAGGTGGTGATCTTCCCGTAGACCTCTGCCACATCTCCCATGAACCACTGCAGCAGGTCGATGTAATGGATGGCCTGGGTCATCAGGACGCCGCCGCCGTCGTTGGCCCACGTTCCGCGCCAGGCATCCCGGGAGTAGTACTCCGCTTCGCGGTACAACATCACCGAGCATTGGCCCATGATGGGCCGGCCCAGCGTGCCGTCGTCAATCGCTGCACGGATGCGCTGCGCGGCAGGCCAGAACCGGCGTTGGAAGAGGACGCCCAACTTCACCCCGGCATCCCCGCAGGCCTTCACCATCCGCTCAGCCGATGCCAGCTCAATGGCGATGGGCTTTTCACAAAGAACATGGACGCCTGCCGCAGCGGCCTGCAACACCACATCCTCATGGGTGGGGTGCGGCGTGCAGACGGAGATGATATCCAGGCCCAGGTCCAGGAGCTCCCGGACGGTGCTCACTGCCGCCGGGATCCCCCACGCCCCGGCAGTGCCACGCGCACGGTCCAGGTCGATGTCGCAGACCCCGGCGATGGTGACGTGGTCAAGGGCGCGGAAGGCCTCCAGGTGGTTGCGGGAGATTGCGCCGCATCCTGCGATTCCAATCCGGAGAGGGCGGGCGGTGGGAGGTGGTGCGGTGTTCATCGACTGGTGCCGTCTTTCTGGTGCGGTGGGAAAGTGTGTGGGTCCGGGCGGCCGGCTGGTTCCGGCCTAGTAGGTGGCGCGGCCGCCGGACAGGTCGAAAACGAAGCCAGTGGTGTAAGAGGCCGCCGGCGAAATGATGAATTGGATGAGCGAGGCCGCCTCGGCGGGCGTGCCGAACCTGCCCATCGGGATTTTGGCGGCCTGGGCTGCCTGTTGTTCCTGCGGAACTTCGGCGAAGAGCGGGGTTACAACATTGCCCGGGGCGAGGGCGTTGACGGTGACCCCTGACAGCGCAAACTCCTTGGCGAGGGACTTGACCAGGCCCAGGATCCCGGCTTTGCTGGCGGAGTAGGCGGCCATGTTGGCCACGCCTTCCTTGCCGGCTGTCGAGGAAATGTGGAGCAGCCGGCCGTAGCCTGCTTCTGCCATTCGCGGCAGGACGGCCCGGGAGACGATGAACGCCCCGGTCAGGTTGATCCTGATGATGCGTTCGAAGTCTTCCACGGACATGTCCGCCGCAGGGGACACGGGACCCAGGATGCCGGCGCAGTTCACCACCGCGTCGAGCCCTCCCATGTCCTCCGTTGCGGCGGACACGGCCGCAGCAACGGACCTCGGGTTGGTGACGTCCATGGCCAGTGACGAGGTCCCGGCTTCTCCGGGCCAGGTGGCCGAGGGCAGGTCGGCGCCGACCACCGCCGCCCCGGACGCCCGAAGGCATGACGCCGTCGCACGCCCGATGCCGCTGGCTGCCCCGACCACCAGGCAGCGGGACCCGGTGATGGTGGCCGGTGCCTGGCGTGTCATCGGCTAACCGCCCGTCGGAAGTTGGCAAGCATGCGGTCAGCGTCTGCGGGAATCCCGGTGAAGAGTTCGAAGGCGGCGGCTGCCTGGCCAACCACCATGCGGCCGCCGTCAAGTACAGCGCAGCCCTTGCCACGCGCTGCCCTGATCAATTGGGTTTCGAGCGGCCGGTAGACCACGTCCGCCACCCACAGGCCGGGGTGGATGAGGTCCGGATCCACCGGTGTACCGGGGTGGCCTGTCATGCCGATGGGCGTGGAGTTCACCAGCCCGTCGGCCTCCCGGAGGCTTCCGGCGATGGCATCCGTCCCGCTCACTGACAGCTGGCTGCCCGGGAAGTGCCGGGCGAGCCTGGCGGCGAGATCTTCGGCCCTTGCCGGTTCAATATCAGCAATGACCAGGTTCCTGGTTCCGGCGCTGAGCAGCCCGAAGGCCACTGCCGCACCGGCTCCCCCGGCACCGATCTGAACCACCGAGCCGGTCGTTGCGGTCGGAAGGCCGGCCCGGAGACCGCCGATGAAGCCAACGTGGTCCGTGTTGTGGCCCACCGCCCTTCCGTTGTGGAAAGTGACGGTGTTGACGGCACCGAGGATCCGGGCTTCGGGTGAGAGTTCGTCGAGGCCGTCCTGCACCAGTTGTTTGCTCGGATGGGTGATGTTCAGGCCGTCGAATCCGAGGTCTGCTGCGCGCCGCACCAGTGCCGCGGACCGCTCTGCGGGTTCTCCGATGACGTCCAGATCGATGACTCGGTACGTGTAGGAAAGGCCCAGGCTATCGGCTTCCGCTTCATGTAGGGCCGGGGTCAGTGAGCCGCCGATCCCCGATCCGAGCAGTCCGACGACAAACCGGTGGCCGGTATCGGCTTCACGTGGTTGGAATGACCACAGGCCAGGCAGCGCGAGCTGGCTCATGCCTGCACCTTGGCGGTGGCTGCCGCAGGAATGGCGGACGACGCCGGGTGGCGCGCCAGGTCAGACTTCTTCAGTCCCAGCTGGGCAGTTGGAGTCTTGAAGGTCTCGGGTGCCATCAGCGCAGCGACCGCGGAGATGGCACAGGCCACCGCGGCGAAGGTTGCGACCGGCACCCAGTTGGCTTTGTCCCCACCGATCAGCAGCTCGGAAATGACCGGGGCGAATCCGGCCAGGAGCAGTCCGAACATGAGGCTGATGGCCATGCCCGAGTACCGGACCCTGACCGGGAACTGCTCCGGGAAGTAGGCGGGGTAGATGGAGTTGGTGGACGTGTAGGCGACACCGATCAGCAGGATGCCGGTGAGGAAGATCAGCGGGACGTTCGCGGCGGAGAGGGCCATGAAGAACACGTAGATCATGCCGATCTGCAGCAGCAGCCCGGAGACGAAGACGGGTTTGCGGCCGATCCGGTCCGACAGCATGCCTGCCAGCGGACCCATGGCGACGGCGGCAAGGTTCGCGACGGCGATCACCGTCAGCATGAGTCCCTTTTCCACGCCGACCACCGAGGTGGCGTAGGAGAGGGCGAAGACGTTGATGATGGTGTTGATGATGGTGAACAGCGACATTGCCGTGACGCGGATGACGGTTGCCCAGTGATGCCGGAACAGCGTAACAAGCGGTACCTTGACCACTGCGTCGTGCTCTTTGACTTCCTCGAAGACGGCAGGCTCTTCGAGGAGGCGGCGGAGGATAAAGGCGATGACTGTGACTACTGCGCTGGCGAGGAAGGGGATGCGCCAGCCCCAGGAGAACAGCTGGTCTTCGGGCATGGATGCCACCGGAATAAAGACAAGGGTGGAAAGCACGATGCCGAACATGATGCCGCTCATCGTCCAGCTGGTGTAGAAGGCGCGCTTCCCGTCAGGGGCGTGCTCAAGGGTCAGTGAGCTTGATCCGGGTGATTCGCCGCCCGCCGAAAGTCCCTGCACAAGGCGAAGAACCACGATGAGGATGGGCGCTGCCATCCCGATTTGGCTATAGGTAGGCAGGCAGCCGATGAGGAAGGTCGAGGTACCCATTAGCAGCAGGGTCAGGAGCAGGACCCGCTTGCGGCCGAACTTGTCGCCGAGGTGCCCGCAGACCACTGCTCCGAGCGGGCGGGCGATGTAGGCGACGCCCACCGTTGCAAAGGACAGCAGCATGGCGGAGGGACCGGGCGCGAAGAACAGCTTGCCGAAGATCAGCGCTGCCGCGGAGCCGAAGATGAAAAAGTCGTAGTACTCAAGTGCGCTGCCCACGAAGCCGGATACGGCCGCGATTTTCGCGTTGTTTTTGGGGCGTGCTGGAGCCGATGTCGACACTGACATGGAGTTCCCTTTCTTGTGGTTCGCCGCTTGATGCGGCTGCTCCATCCAGTGTGGCTGTCATCACTTAGCTAGTCCACGACTAAAATGATCTATCACTATGCTGCTATTCCACTAAGTGGAGTTAGGTGCCGTCAGCGGGGAACCTCCGGAAAGATCTCCTCGACAACTCCGAGCACAGCGGCCAGGACGGCTGAATCGTTCTCCGCCGACCACGCGATGGCATGGTTCATGAAATGCGGCGGGTCATCCAGGGCCACGTATGTGGCTCCGGAGGGAATGATGCCCGCTATCCCGCTGCTCATCAGGGTGACCCCCACACCGGCGGCGACGAAGGTCAACACCATGTAGGGGTCTGACAACTCCTGGACGATGCGGGGACGGAATCCCGCCGCCTGGCAGGCCGCGAGCATCACGTCGGTCATTGACGATGAGCCATCCAGCGGCGGGGAAATGAAGTCGTCGGTTGCCAGTGACTTCAATGGGATGGACTGTTCCTGGGCCAGCGGATGGTCCAAAGGAAGTACCGCGCCGACTTCCTCACTGGCAACCAGCCTGGTCATCACCGACGCTGGCGGGGATTCGGGAAGGCCAACGAAAGCAAGGTCGAGAGCGCCCTTCGCGACGCTGGCCAGTCCATCAGCCGTTCGGACCCGGCTGGTGAGGTCCATCTTGATGTCGGGATAGCGACGCCGGACGGCGCGGGTGAGCGGCGGAAGAGTGAGATGGTTTACGGCACCTGAGAATCCAATCCTGATGTTGCCACGGACGCCCGCCTCCTCGGTCTGGGCCGCCTCCCGGGCAAGGCGCATTTCGTGGAGCACACGGTACGCCCGCGGCAGCAGGGCATACCCTGCCGGTGTGAGGGCTACGCTTCTGGTGTTGCGTTCAAAGAGACGCGTCCCCAGGTCCGCCTCCAGCTTCCGGATGGTCTGGCTCAGCGGCGACTGCGAAGTGTGCAGGCGCTGTGCGGCACGGCCGAAATGCAGTTCTTCGGCAACCGCAACAAATGCTTCCAGCCAGCGGATCTCTGTCATATCTTCAGAATTTACTCTTTCGTGCCTATTACCGTGGGCGCGCAGCTTTCGCAGACACCGGCGCTCCCCCATGCGCAGGAACCTGGCCGGTCCCCAAGGACCGGGTTTAGGCTGGGCGGATGTTGACCATCGGAACCATCGTCCTCGGCGTCAACGACGTTGCCGCCGCCACCAACTTCTGGAACGCCGCCATCGGCTACGTCCCGCGGGAACCTGGCGACGACACGTGGGTGACCCTCGTGCCGGCGTCGGGCCCTGGCGCGGAACTGTCCCTCCAGCTCAGCGAAACGCCCGTCCAGGACCACCCGCGGATCCACCTGGACCTCTACGCGGATGACCAGGCTGCGGAGGTTGACCGGTTGGTCTCGCTGGGCGCCCAGCGGGTGGACTGGGACCTGTACCCGGATGACCCGGACTTCGTGGTCCTGGAGGATCCGGACGGGAACCGGTTCTGCGTCATCGACAAAAGCCCGCGATAGCGCCGTCACCGGAAACAAGCCCGCCGCCGGCACCACTACTTCCCGCGCGACACTGTCAACGCCGGCTACCTGCGGGAGAGCGGCAAAAACACCTTCTGGCGCGGCGTCACCATCGGAGGACTGGCAGTCAGGCAGGAAGGACGACGGCGGGTGGGCACCCGCCGTCGTCCTTCCTGCTTTGATCCCGGCCGTCAGCAGCGGGCGGCCGGGCTAGGAGTTCCGGCCGCCCGCGCGCCTGTCAGCGCTGGTTCTTGCGCGGCTTCACGATGTTGAGTATGCCGCTTTCATGTTTCGCTTTTTTGTCGGCCCGTTTTTCAAGAATCGACTTGCCGACCTTTTTGGCAGCGGAGCCCCTGGGAGATTTTCCGGACATCGGAATCACGCCTTTCCTTGCTTGCGATACCCGCCACCCTACGCCGTTTTATTTATTTATCCAGCCCTCCCAAAATCGCCCCACGCAGCCGCCTCCGCCTGCCCTGCGGCGGGGTCTGGTCATTTTCGGAGCGGAGTACAAAAACATTAAATTGATGATTCTGCTGATTTGGGCATGGCGCCGAAATTTCCGAAATTGCCGCAGGAAAACCACCCACTCAACGCCAGAATTCAGTGAGCTGCGGGGCCAGCTTTTCACCGTGGCTGAACCCAGCCCGGGCCGCGGCAGGACGAAGTGACAGATCCATGGCGTTGGCGCCAAACATGTGCTCGGAACCGCTGTCCGGGAAGACCGTTTCCACCCTGCTCCCACCTGCAGTCAGCTCCGCCATCTGCGCGGTGAGCTGCATGCCCCATTCGAGCGGCATCCGGGTCCTGCCGCCAAAGGGCGAAAGCACCAGGACGCGCCCGTGCCCCGCGGCAAGGTCGGCGTTCTCGTTGCGCCGGTAGCCGCCGTCGATATAGCGCCTGTCCCCGATCCCGTAGGCGAACCCGCTGGCACAGCTGGCGGCGACGGCGTCCACCAGGTCCACGCCGCTGTTGCGGTCGAAGACGGCCGGTTCGCCGGTGCGGGCATCGACCGCCGTAATGAGCAGCCTGTGCTGCGGCCACTCCCGGATTGGCAGCCGGCTGGCGACGGTTTCGCGCCACCGCCCGGTGGCGTCATGCGCGGAAGCGAGGTCCAGCGCCAGCGCGCCCATCCTGCGGCGCATGTCGGCTGGATCTGCAGCTGAGGCGATGATCCGGTCAGTCCGCTCGAGGTGGTCGGACACCGGCCTGGCGGGACTCACCCCAGCAGCTGCTCCGGCCGGAGCCGTTCGTTGCTGCGGCGCAGCGTCAAGGACGGCCGCATAGAGTTCGGCGGGAGGGGCGCCGGCGATCTGGGCTGCAGCTGTTGACCCGGCGGAGGTGCCGATGACCAGCTCGGCGCCGGTCGCGTCCAAACCGGCATCCGCCAGCCCGGCGAGGACGCCGATCAGCCATGCATTTCCTGTTGAGCCGCCGCCGCCAAGGACCAGTGCGCGCCCGGAAGACACCGCAAAGGTGCCGTGCGGAGTTAAAGAAGGTGTTGAGTTCATGGGAGTCGCCCTTCGCGAATTGCCTGATTCGGCGCTCCCGGTGGCGACTAGTTCAGCCGCTCGATCGTGGACTGCGGGGAGCGCCCATTGCGGATACAGCATTCATGGGTCTCACCTCCTGCGGCCTGGTCACAATCAGCGGAATCTTGGCACACCTGCGGGGCCGGGCGCAACGGGTAAATTTGTAGCGATGATTTTGATTGAGCGGGACAGCCCCGCGCGTGATGACGTCCGTCTGCTCCTGAGCGAGCACCTGGCGGACATGTTCGCCACCTCGCCCGCCGAAAGCGTCCACGCGCTGAACCATTCCGCGCTGTCCGCGCCGTCCATCTCGTTCTGGACCGCACGCGAGGACGGCGCGCTGCTGGGGTGCGGCGCCCTCAAACTTTTGCCCTCCCCCGCCGGCGCCGCAAGGCACGGCGAGATCAAGTCGATGCGCACCACGGCAACGGCGCGGGGACGGGGTGTGGCCACCCTCATGATTCGGCATATCCTTGAGGACGCCCGTGCCCGGAACCTTGGGCACGTCTTCCTGGAGACCGGAACAGAGGATTACTTCGCGCCCGCACGGCGTCTCTACGCCCGGCACGGTTTCACCGAGTGCCCGCCCTTCGCCGACTACGTCCTGGACCCCAACAGCGTGTTCATGGAGCTGAGGCTCCAGGCGTAGACGCCCCCTTACCGCGGAAAGTGTTTGGGGGCGCCGCTGGATTCGCGGGGAATGAGCGTTGGAAGGGATTTCCGTATGCGCGGTTCCTTTCCGGGATTCATAATGAGGTCGATCGCGGTGGCGGCGATCTGGTCCAGGGGTACCCGCACGGACGTCAGGGGCGTGGAGAGCCTGGCAGCCAGGGGGATGTCGTTATAGCCCACGAGGGCCAGGTCTTTCCCTATCTCGATCCGGTGATGGTGCGCCGCGGCAATGACCCCCATGGCAATGTTGTCATTGGCTGCGAATATGGCTGTGGGTCGGTTTCCCGCAGTGTGTCCAAGCAGGGTTTCACCTGCCGAATATCCGTTCTCGATGCCGTATCCGGCCGCGATCAGCCATTCTTCGCGCGGCTGTATCCCTGCTTCGCTCAGTGCTTTCCGGGCTCCTGCCAGGCGTGCGGTTCCGGTTGATGTGAAGGCGGGACCGGTAACAACAGCAATGTCACGGTGACCGAGGTCGATGAGGTGGCGTACGGCGAGGTAGCCGCCGATCTCGTCGTCTCCGAGCGCGGAGGGGCTGATACCGTCGGTGCGCAGCACCAGCGCATGGGCTACCCGGCGCTCACGCAGCCGCCGGGGGAGTTCGTCATCGAGCCGTGCCGTGGCGAGAATCAACCCGTCGACGTTTCTGTCCAGGAGTGTTTCGGCTGCGCTTCGTTCATCCTCAGGGTCATCCCCACTGGTAGCGACCATGGCAAAGTAGCCACGGGCAGATGCCGCCTTCTCGAGCTCTTCAAACATCAGGGCCATGACGGTGTCGCTCAGGCGGGGAACCAAGACACCCAACGTCCGGGTCTCGCCGCGGCGAAGACTTGAGGCGAAGGAATTCCGCCGATAGCCGAGCTCCTCAGCGATTTTCCGGACGTGTATTGCGGCCGCTGAACGGGACGGGGTGCGTTCATCCAGGGCCCGGCTGGCCGTGGAGATGCTGACGCCACTGGCAGCTGCGACGTCCTTCAGGGTAACGATCGCGCCGGGTAAGGCCCGTTCCATCGCGGTTCTCCTCTTCAGCAAGGGTGTAACAGACACTCTATTCCTCCAACTTGCAAACGTTCCCTTGACAGTGAGCTGCGACACGTGCAAACTTGAAAACGTTCCTGCAAACGTTCCCATACTAGCGGAACTGCCAACTATCAAAGAAGAGAAGAAGGTAGCTGTAATGACACTCGATCTCCGCGGACTCAGCCCCGCACCTGTCACCCCGTTCACCGAAGATGGCGCTGTCGACTTCGCTGCGATCCAGCGTCTGGGTTCGTGGCTCGGATCGATTGAGGGCGTGAAGAGTCTCGTCGTCTTGGGCCACGCCGGCGAAGGCACGTTCCTTACCGAAGAGGAGCAGCTGGACGTCATCCGCGCGTTCGTGGCGTCCACCGACGGCCGCATTCCGGTCGTGGCGGGCATCACGAAGGAGGGCAACAAGACCGCGGCCCTCGAGGCCAGGAAGGCCGTCGAGGCCGGCGCGTCAGCTGGTCTCGTCTACCCCTCGCACGGGTGGCTGCGCTTCGGATACCAGAAGGGTGCCCCGCAGTCGCGCTACCAGGAGATCTACGAAGAGTCCGGCCTGCCGCTGATCCTCTTCCAGTACCCCGACAACACCAAGGCGACCTACGACCTCGACACCCAGCTGGAGATCGCCGGCCAGGAGGGCGTCTTTGCCACGAAGAACGGTGTCCGCAACATGCGCCGGTGGTACACCGAGATTCCCGCACTGCGCGCCGCGTACCCCGAGCTGCAGGTGCTGTCCTGCCATGACGAGTACCTGCTCCCGACAATGTTCGATGTCGACGGTCTGCTCGTCGGCTACGGCAACATCGCCCCCGAACTGCTCGTCGAACTGATCGAGGCCGGCAAGGCGCAGGACTACAATCGTGCCCACGCCATTCATGAGCGGCTGCTGCCAGTGACCAAGAACGTTTACCACCGCGGCTCCCACATGGAGGGCACCGTCGCCTTGAAGTGGGGCCTGGTGAACCGCGGTATCCTCGAGCACGCAACAGTGCGCACCCCGCTCCTGCCCCTGCCGGAAGGCGCCGAGACCGAAATTGCGGAAGCCTTCGCCGCCGCAAACATCGGCAAGGTCACCGCCACTGTCTGATCCACGGATCCTGAGGATGGCGGGGACAACTCCCGCCATCCTCCCCTAGGCTTTAGCCATCTCCACTCTTGGTCAATGAGGACCCCAGCACCGCGCTGGAGAAGGAGGACTCGCAATGCGCGAGCCGAACAACACCACCACCATGGCTGGCGGCCCCAACGCCGCCCGGATAAATGCAGAGCTCGTAGCCCGTCTCGAAAGGCTCCCGCTCACCCGGCGCCTGACCCTGATCCGCGTGATCATCGGGTCCGCCACGTTCTTCGACGCCTATACCGTCCTGGCCATCGCCTTCGCCATGCCGCAGCTGTCCACGGAATGGCACCTGACGGCCGGGGAGATCGGGATGATCCTGTCAGCCGGATACGTCGGCCAGATCTTCGGCTCACTCTTCTTTGGCCAGCTGGCCGAAAGGATCGGCAGACTTCCCGTCCTGCTCATCACCATCCTGCTCTTCGTCTCCATGGACGTCGCCTGCCTGTTCGCGTGGGGCGCCGCGTCGATGATCGTCTTCCGCTTCATCCAGGGCATTGGAACCGGTGGTGAGGTCCCGGTGGCCAGCGCCTACATCAACGAATTCGTTGGAGCGAAAAAGCGCGGCAGGTTCTTCCTCCTCTACGAGGTCATCTTCCCCGTGGGCCTCATGTTCGCCGGCATCGCCGGGTACTTCCTTGTCCCGGTGGTGGGCTGGAAGGCGATGTTTATCGTCGGCATCGTCCCCGCCCTGCTCACCATTCCCATGCGCTGGCTGATGCCCGAATCCCCCCGCTGGCTCGCCTCCCGGGGACACGTCAACAAGGCAGACATGGTTGTCACCATGCTGGAAAATGAAGCCCGAAAAGCAGGCCACGCCCTTTCCGAGCCCGTTGTGCGCCCCGTGGACCCGAAAGCGACCGCCCGGACCGACTGGCGCGAACTCTTCTCAGGCATCTACCGCAAACGCACGCTCATGATCTGGATGCTTTGGATCTGCGTCTACATGGTCAACAACGGCCTTATCACCTGGCTCCCAACGCTCTATAAGCAGACCTTCAACCTCCCGCTTCAGGCCAGCCTTGCCTACGGCTGGGTGACATCGGCAGTAGGCGTCGTGGCGTCCATCCTGTGCGCGCTCCTCATCGACCGCGTGGGCCGCAAGCGCTGGTACTCATGGGCATTCCTCGCCGCTACGGTCCCGCTGGTAGTGCTCACCGCCCTCGGCGCCGTCTCCGCCACGCAGGTTGTGGTGTTCGCCAGCATCGCCTACGCCATCCTCCAGACCATCTCGTTTTCCCTCTACCTCTACTCGGCCGAGCTCTACCCGACGCGTCTCCGCGCCATCGGCACCGGATTCGGAAGTGCCTGGCTTCGGGCAGGCTCCGCGATCGGGCCCATCCTGGTCGGCTGGATCGTGGACAATTACGGGGTCAGCTACGTCTTCACGGTCTTCGCCGCAGTCGCGCTCATCGGTGGACTGGTCACCATCTTCTTTGCCATCGAAACCAAGGGCCGGGTCCTCGAGGAACTCTCGCCCTGACCCGCACCACAACCACAAAAACAAGGAAACGTACGACGCCGGGTGGGCACCCGCCGTCGTACGTTTCTGTTTGCCAGGTCTACAACTGGCCGGTGGGGCCGCTGTCCTTGACTTCGCCACGCCAGCCTCCGGTTTCGGTGCCGCGCGATTCAACGAAGTCCTTGAACTTGCGCATGTCCGCCTTGACCTGCATCTTGTCGATCTTCAGCGCCGCGCCTGCCTTTTCGGTGACGGTTTCCGGGGCCCATTCGAAATGGACTTTGACCTTGGTGTGAGTAGCGTCCAGCGGCGTGAACCTGACGATACCGGCATGCGACTTGCCGTCGACGCTGCGCCAGGCGATCCGGTCATCGGGCTCCTGGTCGACAATTTCAGTGTCGAACTCCCGCCTGACGCCACCCACCTTGGTAACCCAGTGGTTGGTGGTGTCCGTCAGCTGGGTTATCGATTCCACTCCGGACATGAACCGCGGAAAGGATTCGAACTGGGTCCACTGGTTGTAAGCGGTACCCACTGGGACGGCGACTTCAACGGTCTCTTCAACCTCTTCGAAGTGTTCCATCTGCTTCCTCCTTATGACGGACGGCCGCAGCGACAGACCGGCAGCACTGGCCTTCCTGCCAGTCAGGCAGCCGCCACCCCAGCACGATAAGTCCGGCAGCTATCTGTGTCCAGAGCCTTGGAATTCCCAAGCGGACGACGGCGGGTGGGCGCCCGACGTCGTCCGCTTCCGGTTGGTGCCTACCCGCTGAAGGCGACCTTTTCCCAACTCAGGACGTCCTCACCCGTGGCGCTGTTGCCGGCCACAGTGAAGCGCACATAGTCCACGGCGTTGTTGGCGCCGTCCACGGTGATGCGCCGCAGGTTGTCCGCTGGGGCCGAGCCGTAGATGCCCAGCCACGGCGATCCCGCGGCGAGGGGCTGGTTCTCCGCGAAGACGTGGCTGTCACCGTTGATGAGGTAGACCGGTGCGTCGAAGTGGTTGGTTTCCTCGACGATCGCCTGCACGATCCCGCGGAAGCCGGAGACGGTTTCGGGATTGGCGGTGGCGTCGGCCAGGAGGGAAGGGTCGAACATGTCGGCCTGCTGCATGAGCACCACCGAGCGCTCATTGCTGCGCCTGGCGTCGGCGAAGGTCTGGTGGATCTGGGTGATGACGGCGTCCGTCCGGTGCTCCACCTCCGCCAGCTGCTCCGGGGTGGGTTCTGTCTTGCCCAGGCCCGTCCACGGCAGGAGGGAGTTGTTGCTGCCCTGGACGTTCAGGACGGAGAAGGCCACCCGGTTCTTGGTGAAGCGGACGTCCTCGGGCAGGCCCAGGTTCGCCTGGGACTTCACCGGCATGGTGGCGCCGAGTGTCTTGCCGGGCTGGTTGAAGAAGACCTCCCGCAGTTTGTCCAGGCGTTCCAGCGGGTTGTAGGCGCCGTTGTTGGCGCGGTGGCAGTCCACCCATTCGTTGTCGCCAGGCGTGTAGACCAGCGGGTGGGTGAAGGTGTCGAACTGGGAGCGGATGTAGGAGAAGTACCCGTCGGAGCAGACGGAGGAGCCGTTCTTGATGTCGCCCACGTGTGCTACAAACTTCAGGTCCTTGTCGGCGTTGAGGTCCTGGATGCGGGACGGGAACTTGGCGATCTCGGTTGCGCCGTAGGGGATGTCGCCGATCGCGGCGAAGGTGAAGGCCTGGTTGTTGTCGCTGCTGCTGTCCGCAGCCTGTATTCCGGCGAATGCGGGCTGGGACGCAAGGAGGCCAAGCGCCAGGGTGAGTGCCGCCGTCGTAATTTTCAAAGTCTTTGTGGGCATGTGATTGCTCCTGTTTCTGCTAAATGCCTAGGCGCCGCGGGCGGTGAGGAACTGCTGGAGGCCGGCGAGGTCGTCGGTGTTGATGTGGTCCACGCCGGCGTCGGCCAGTTCGGTCCAGACGGCGTCGCGGGCGGCGCCGGGCTGGTCCGGGGTGGCCCAGAAGCGGACGCGGTAGCCGTTGGCGTGGGCCGTGGCAACGAAGGCGCGCAGCTTGGTCCGCTCGGATTCGGGCATGGGGCCCACGCCCTGCCAGGTGAAGAGCTTGGTCCAGTTGTCGCTGACCAGGGGCATCAGGGCGGCGGGGAGGCCTGAGGCGAGGTCCGTAGAGCGGCCGTCGTAGAAGCTGAAGCGCTGGGTCTGTGCCTGCATGGTGGCCAGTGGGCGGTTGCCGCTGATGACGGCGGTCACCGGGCCGGTCTTGACGTTGCCGTTGGTGTAGCGGCTCATGATGCCGCGGTGCTCGGACAGTTCCTGTTCGACGGCGGCGTAGGTGGCCTCGCCTTCGCTCTTGATGTCGATCAGGAGTTGGAGGCTGCCGTCCCACTGGGGGTAGACGCTGTGGCCGGGCTGGCTGCGGACCAGGTCCTGGAGCGGGTCGAGGTAGAGGCTCTCGAGCGTGACGCCCTGCTTGGCGTCGGCGAGGTCGTGGGCCACCCGCAGTTCGCCGTCCACAAGCCACACGTCCGCCTCGACGCTGGTGAAGCCGTGCTCCAGGGCGTCGAACAGGGGCCGGTCATGCTCGTAATCATTGTGGGCGTGTGTCCCGGCAAGCGGCTGGCCGACGACGACGGGAGCCGGCCTGGGTGCCTCAGCCGGGGCTTGAGTCTGCGCCTGGGCGGGGGCTACGGCTGTCCCGGCAAGGGAAGCGAGGATGGCGACGGTGGCGAGGGTGCTTTTCACGAACACGGAGTACTCCTGGTGCGTCGGGGATGTCTGCCCGGCCGGGGTGTGACGGGCGGAAGGGTGCCCGAACAGCTTGCTGTGCCTGCTGGAACGGTTTGGAGCGCTTTGGTTGATGGTGGGTAAACGGAAGGGAACAACAGGCCGGTCCCTACAGGACCGGCAGCCTGCTTCCAAGACCGGCACGGATGTCTACTTCACTTCCAAGACCGGTACGGATGATTGCTCCACGTGGCGCCGTGGTTGGACGCGGTCCTGGCTGTGCCGGGGCGCACACCAACGGAGCACGCCGACGGAGAGCATGAATACCCCGGCTATGACGCAGCCAGATAATCCACGCATACTGCTTCCAAGAGGCTTCCTTCTCCGGGCAGGAAGCCCGGCGGCCACAGTGGCGGTTCCCGGTCCGGTTGTTCGGCGTTGTATTGGCGCCCGGTGGGCGAGATCCAGCCGGGTGGTTCGTTCCTGGCGGTTGGTCCGGGGCTCCAGCCCGTTCGGTGCTTGAGCCTGTGGTGCTTGGGGCACAGCTGACCCAAGTTGCTGATTCCGGTAGTTCCGCCATGTTCCCAGGCTGTGAGGTGGTCTGATTCATTATCCAGGCTGGCGTTGCTGCAGCCGGGAAAAGTGCATTTTCCATCGCGCATCCGCAACCACCGCTTCAGTGATTCCGGGAGGCGGTAGCTGGTCCGGCTGATTTCCAGCGGTGCCCCGTCCCGGGGATCCACGAGGACCCGGTAGAACGAGCCGGCACCTTCCGTGACGAGCCTTCGGGCCATCGACGCCGGGATGGGTCCGTAACCGTCAAGCTCTGCGGGCTCGTCCGCGGTTCCGAGGAGTGAAAACACCGGCACGGTGACCAGCACGTCGGCTTTAAGGGAGGGCGCCGCGCCAACTGCCTGGGCTGGATTGCCCAACAGCAACCCCGCAGCCACATCCGCCCTGAGCTGGGCAAGCGTCCGCGGTTCATCCGGGCCCTGCAGGCCGCGGGCCATGGCGGACATCCTGTTCCAGACCGCGCATGCCGTGTCCGCCCGCATGTACAGCGAGACCCATGCCATTCCGTCCCGGTCCAGGGAGTACTCCATCCGCCGGTCCCCTGCGCACTTCGCGTGCCTCGAATCCAGGGACTCCGGGTGATGCCGTTCCCGCCAGGAACGGACTTTCCGACGAAACCGGGCCGGCACCAATTCGCCAGCAGCGGCTCCCCTGGCCGCGTTCGGTGCATCCGGGTCAAGGAAGTGAGCCTCCAATGAAGCGGCCGCAGCGGGGTTGAGGCCAGAGGTTTCGTCCACAAGGATCCGTGCGTGCTGCCAGGAAATGCTTCCGTCCTGGAGCGCATCCAGCGTCGACGGCAAAGAGCTGGTCAGCGCCTGGGCTTCCCCCAAAAGTGCAGACGCGGCACGTTCACCGATGGTGAGGACGCAGGCAACCTCTGCCACCAGGCTCATTTCCCGCGCCGACGATTCATAGGCACTTTGCGCCGGCCCTTCCAACGCCTCTGATGCCTCTGCGTAACCGGCCAGCAATTGGACCTTCGCCGCGGCTGTGGCAGCTTCGATCCGGGCCACCACCGCCAGGCCGCCCAGGCAGGACTCGGAAAGTTCCCGCAGAGGATCATGGCCAGAGAGGCCGTCACCACGAGCCGACGCTTCCGAGGAACGGGCAAGGACTCCGGCCAACTCGTCCACCAGTCCGGCCAGGGAGGTGACGGCGGCCGGCAACCCGGCCCTGCGTCCCGCGTCCACAACCGCTCCGGTTTCCATACCCAAATGCTGTCACTGGGGTCTGACATTTCGAGTTCCACCCACAGCAGAACCGAGTATCCGTCATCGCGCCCGCTTCGGTTCCCCACCCGCCAGGGTTTTGCACTCCGGTCGGTCATGGGCGCCGGCATGGGGTCAGATTCAATGACGGCTGTGTCCCAAAATGGGAGGCACGCTGTCCTAAACCTCCGCAACCGGCGCCGCGAACTGCGCCTCGTACAGCCGTGCGTAAGCCCCGCCGGCGGCCAGCAGTGATGAGTGGGTCCCCTGCTCCACGATCTGGCCGGCTTCCATCACCAGGATGAGGTCGGCGTCGCGGATCGTGGACAGGCGGTGCGCGATCACAAATGACGTCCGGTCTGACCGCAGGGCGCTCATGGCCTTCTGCACCAGCACCTCGGTCCGGGTGTCCACCGAAGACGTCGCCTCGTCCAGGATCAAAACAGAGGGCCGCGCCAGGAAGGCCCGCGCGATGGTCAGCAGCTGCTTCTCACCCGCTGACACGTTGGAGCCTTCGTCGTCCAGCACGGTGTCGTACCCTTCGGGCAGCGACTTCACGAACCGGTCCACATACGTCGCCCGCGCCGCCTCCAGAATTTCGTCCGAAGACGCAGCGGGCCGGCCGTAGGCAATGTTGTCCCGGATGGTCCCACCGAACAGCCACGTGTCCTGCAGCACCATCCCCATCCGCGAGCGCAGGTCGTTCCGGGTCATGGTGGTGATGTCCACGCCGTCCAACGTGATCCGGCCGGCATCCAGCTCGTAGAACCGCATCATCAGGTTCACCAGCGTGGTCTTGCCCGCCCCCGTCGGCCCCACAATGGCCACCGTCTGCCCCGGCTCCGCCACCAAAGACAACCCGGAAATCAGAGGCTTGTCCGGCGAATACGAGAAGGACACGTCCTCGAACACCAGCCGCCCGCGCCCGGCACCATCAGGACTCTGCAAAGAAGCACCCACAGGATCGGCAGACTGTTCCTCCGTATCCAACAACTCGAACACCCGCTCAGCCGACGCAACGCCGGACTGCAGCAGGTTGGCCATCGAGCCGAGCTGCGCCAGCGGCTGGGTGAACTGCCGCGAGTACTGGATGAACGCCTGCACGTCACCCAACTGCATGGCCCCGGACGCAACCTGCAGGCCGCCCACCACGGCAATCCCCACGTACACCAGGTTCCCGATGAAGGTCATGGCCGGCATGATCAGCCCGGAAATGAACTGCGCCCCGAAACTCGCCTCATACAGCTCCACGTTCTTCTGCCGGAACCGCTCCCCCACCTCGCGCTGCCGGCCGAACACCTTTACCAGTGCATGCCCGGTGTAGGTCTCCTCAATCTGCCCATTCAGCTCACCGGTGTTCTTCCACTGCTGCACAAACAGCTTCTGCGAGCGCTTGGCAATCAGCGCCGTGATCCCCAGCGTCAGCGGAATGGTCACCAGCGCGATCAGCGCCAGCGTCGGGGACAGGATGAACATCATCACCAACACGCCCACCACCGTCAGCAACGACGTCACCGCCTGGCTGATGGACTGCTGCAGGCTCTGCGAAATGTTGTCGACGTCGTTGGTCACCCGGCTGAGCAGCTCACCGCGCTGGATCGAGTCGAAATACCGCAGCGGCAGCCGGTTGATCTTCGCCTCGATCTTCTCGCGCAGCCCAAATACCGTCCGCTGCACCACGCCGTTCAGAACATACGCCTGCCCCCACATGAACGCCGACCCCAGCACGTACAGCACCAGCGCCCACGTCAGCACGCTGGCCAGCGCCGCAAAGTCGATCCCCGCACCCGGCGTCAGCGTCATGGCGCCGAGCATGTCCGCCTTCTGGTTCTCCCCCGCCGCCCGCAGCTGCGCAATCAGTTGCGCCTGCGTCATCCCCGGCGGCAGCTGCTTGGACACCACACCGGCGAAAATCAGGTTGGTGCCCTCGCCGAGCAGCCGCGGCCCAATCACCTGCAGCACTACGCCCGCCACGGCCATTACCAGCACCAGCACCAGCCAGAGCCGTTCCGGCCGCAGGGTGCCCAGCAGCCGTTTGGCCGAACCGCTGAAGTTCATCGCCTTCTCTACCGGGACGTTCATCCCGGCAAACGGTCCGCCGTGCCCTGGGCCGCCGCGCGGCCGGGGAATGCGTACGACGTCGGCCTGGCCGGCTCCGGAGCCGGGCCCGGTTTTGGTGCCGCGAGCGGGACGGGTCCCCGGGTGTTGGGTGCTCATACCGTTTCCTCCGCTGCCAGCTGGGACGAAACAATCTCACGGTACGTCTCGGATGTCTCCAGCAACTCATGGTGCGTGCCGTGCGCAACGATCCTGCCGTCGTCGAGCACCATAATCTGGTCCGCGTCAACGATGCTGGACACGCGCTGGGCGATGATGACCATGGTGGCACCAGCAGTGCTCCGCTTGAGCGCCTGGCGCAGCCGGGCGTCGGTGCCGGTGTCCAGGGACGAGAACGAGTCGTCAAAGATGTAGAGCTCGGGCCTCTTCACCAGGGCCCGGGCGATGGCCAGCCGCTGCCGCTGCCCGCCGGAGACGTTGGTGCCGCCCTGCGAGATCGCCGCGTCCAGCCCATCCTCCATCTGCTCCACGAAGTCCCGGGCCTGGGCGATCTCCAGCGCGGTCCACAGCTCGTCCTCGGTGGCGTCCGGGTTGCCGTACAGGAGGTTGCTGCGCACGGTGCCGGAAAACAGGTATGGCCGTTGTGGCACCAGGCCGATGTGCCCCCAGAGCAGGTCCGGGTCCAGGTCCCTGACGTCCACTCCGTCCATCAGCACCGCGCCGGAGGTGACGTCGAAGAGCCGTGGCATCAGGTTCACCAGCGTGGTCTTGCCGGAGCCGGTGCTGCCGATGATCGCGGTCGTCTGCCCAGCGCGGGCGGTGAAGCTGATGCCTGACAGAACCGGCTGGTCGGCTCCCGGGTAGGCGAATCCGACGTCGCGCATCTCCAGCTCGCCGCGCCGCTGCCTGCCGGCGAACGCCGCGCTGGTGACCGGGTTCTCCGGCGGCAGGACGCTGGAACTGGTGCCCAGCACCTCGCCGATCCGGTCCGCGGACACCGACGCGCGCGGGATCATCACCGCCATGAAGGTGGCCATCATGACGGACATGAGGATCTGCATCAGGTAGCTCAGGAACGCGATCAGGGTGCCCACCTGCATGGACCCGTCCTCGATCCGGAAGGCGCCGAACCAGATAACCGCCACGCTGGATACGTTCAGGATCAGCATGACGGTGGGGAACATGAGCGCCATCAGGCGTCCGGCGCGGAGGGCAACGTCCGTGACGTCCGTGTTGGCCTGGGCGAACCGCGCCGTTTCCATGTCCTCCCGCACGAATGCCCGCACCACGCGGATGCCCGCGAGCTGTTCGCGCAGCACGCGGTTCACGGTGTCGATCCGGGCCTGCATCTTGCGGAACAGCGGCACCATCCGCGTGACAATGAGCCCGACGGCGATCAGCAGCACCGGGACACACACGGCAATGAGCCAGGACAGCTGGGCGTCCTGCCGGATGGCCATGATCACGCCACCGATGCTGAGCATGGGCGCGGCCACCATAAGCGTGGCGGACATCAGCACCAGCTGCTGGACCTGCTGGACGTCATTGGTGGACCTGGTGATCAGGCTCGGGGCGCCGAAGCGGGTGACCTCCTGCTCGGAAAACTCGCCCACGCGGTCAAAGATGGCGCCGCGCAGGTCCCGGCCCAGGCCCATCGCGGCCTTGGCACCGAAGTACACGGCCACCACGGCGCAGGCAATCTGCGCGAGGGTGATGAGCAGCATGACGCTGCCCGTGGACATGATGTAGGCGGTGTCGCCGCGGGCCACACCCTGGTCAATGATGTCCGCGTTCAGCGTTGGCAGGTACAGCGACGCGATGGACTGCGCCAGCTGGAAAACCACGACGGCGACCAGCAGCGGCCGGTGCGGCCGCAGGTATTCGACAAGCAACTTCCAGAGCATACGTACAAGCCCTCACCTGACGGAGTGTCCACAAACGTGGTGCGAAGGTCAGTGTACGTCCGGAGGCTGGGACTTAACCGGGGGTTCGAGCCAGAACTTTCAGGGTTCACTGACGGCGTACGCGGACTCCGGTTCAGGTCTTATTGCGGCGTGCGGTGTAGGTCCGGCGAGCGATGTTCGCCTTCCGGGTAAGCGCACCGTAGGCCGCGAGCAGCCGTGGCACCACAAGGTAGACCGCCAGGGGCACCACCAGTGCAGTGAGAAGCAGCGCCCGGAGGACCGGGTGCCACGCTTCCATCAAGGGCCCCAGCACGAGCATCCCGGTAGACACCAAGGGAAAGATTGCCGTCCAGGTGATGAAAGCCCGCATGTGGATGGAGGGAGTGCGCGGCTCGACGACAGCCGGCAGTGCAGGATGTTCAGCCTCACGTCTGCAATGTGCATGCATCGTCACGAGATTTCCGTTCAACTAATTGCTGTAATCCCCGCCCGATCGGGGTCTCTGTTGTGAATCGGTCCCGGGCGGCGGCCGCCGCCCGGGACTCGGCTCCGGAACCTCCCGTGTCCCGGGAACGGGAGGTTCCGAACGCTTTAGGTGATCGGTCCAGGCGACCGTCAGAGGTGTGATCCTTGACCGCGCATCGCCGGGACACCTGACGGTCCAGCCTCCCCGAGAAGGGCAAGCCATTGCCGTCGCTCCTCCTTTTGGCCAAACGGAACCTCAAAGGTTGGTGTGATGGAGAAGGACCAGTAGTCGTGCTGGGTGATCACGACTCCGGCACCGCCCAACAGGCCGGCCTCAAGCTCTGCGATTTCGATGGCACGCATCAGTTCACTTTTCTGGGTGTGCGGATCGTCCGCGTCAACCGCTAACGACACTTCCGTCTCTTTGAATATGGCCATGGAGTTGATCCGTTGTTTGCGCGCAATCGGTCTTGACCGGGCCTGCCGCTACCCGAGTTCGCGGGTTGTTTTGCGGCCGGTTTCCGGTCCGGCGAGCGCTGCGATGGTGCCCAGGATGCCCACCGCCACGCACATCCACACTGCCGGCTGCCACGAGCTTGGTCCGGCGCCGAGCGCCTGGGCGATGGTCGGAGCAAAACCTGCAGCCACCAATCCGAGCATCAGCCCTACTGCCATTCCGGTGTACCGCACCTTGGATGGGAACTGTTCCGCGTAGTAGGCGGCGCCGACGCCGATGGCCATGCTGTAGAAGACGCTGATGCCCAAGACCGCTGCGATGAGCAGAAGGATGACGTTGCCCGTGTCGATAGCGTTGAACAGGACGATCAGCGTGGAACTGGCACCCAGTGCGCCGATGATGTAGACGGGGCGCCGTCCGAAACGGTCCGCCCAGATGCCCACAACGGGTGCCATCACTGCGGCACCAATGTTTCCCACAGACACCGCTACCAGCATGGTGACGCTGGAGACGCCTTGGTTCTGCGTCACGTAAGCCAGGGTAAACACGTTGAATATGGTGCCTACGACGTTGATGCAGCTGCAGACAAGTACGCGGAGCGTGGCTTTCCAGTGGTAGCGCAGAAGGGTGACGATGGGCAGGGAATCTGTTTTGCCTTCCTTGCGTACCTCCTTGAAGACCTCGGGTTCTTCAAGGTTTCGCCTGAGGAGGTACGCAATGAGTGTCAAGATGCCGCTGAGAAGAAATGGGATGCGCCATCCCCACGAAACAAGCTGTTCCTGCGGCATTGCGGCAAGCGGCAGGAACACCAACGTTCCCACCGACATACCCAGTTGCATGCCGCTCATCGAGAACGCTGTGTAGAAAGCCCGTTTGCCGTCCGGGGCGTGTTCTACAGTCAGGCTGCTGGATCCCGGTACCTCTCCCCCTGCCGAGATGCCCTGCAGGAGCCGAAGAACCACCAGGAGGATCGGAGCCGCCAAACCGATGCTTCCATAGGAAGGGAGGACGCCTATGAGGAAGGTGGCGCCACCCATTAGGCCTATGGAGAGCATCAGGGCAGTCCTGCGGCCCAGCCGGTCACCGATGTGGCCCCAGAATATGGCGCCGAAAGGACGGGCAACATAGGCGACGCCGAAGGTTGCGACGGACACCAAGGCTCCTGCTCCGCCTGACATGTCGGAGAAGAATACTTTGCCGAAGACAAGGGCCGCGGCAGTGCCGTAGATGATGAAATCGTAATATTCGAGGGCGCTGCCAAAGAATCCGGAGAAGGCAGCACGACGCACCCTTTGGGCTTTAGTTTGCCCTTCGACGCCTGCAATGGTTACTGACATTTTAGCTCCTGTAATTGGGGAGTGGAGTGGGGTTAGAGGGTGATGGGGTTTAGCCGAATGGTTTGCGGTCCGACGGAGGAATCAAAGGTGACCGCGTAGAGCCCGTCAGGTCCGCCGTTGTAGGTGACGTCGACGCCGAGCTCCCGCGCGCTGGCAACATCGCCCAGCCACGCCTGGAGATTGGCCTCGGTGCCACCGATCTCGATCGAGACGACGCCTGCGCCCTGGACGTCGCCGGTTCCCTGCTGGACAGATGCCAGGCTGGAATGCCTGCTCAAGTCCGGGACGTAGTAGATGTTCGGCTTCCCAGTCCGCCAGGAATTCCAGAAATCGGGAGTGTGGGGAATCGGTGGTTTATCCGCCGAGGGGACCATGGAGACCTTCCCGCCGGATATTCCTTCCATGGGCGTGAGTCCATGGGCTCTGGCGAATTCGTAGATCTCGTCCATGGAGTCAGTGCGCAGGCACAATCCGGCAAAGCAATCGCCCGAATCTGTTTGGCGCTCCAGTTCAAGGGCCATGGGTCCGCGGTCCCTGATCATGCGGTGGTCAACAATGCTCTCTACTTCGATGTACACGTAGTTGCCCAGCGAGATGATCTTTTGGCCCAGCCCCAGGCCCGGGAAGTAACCACCGTCGGAAGACCCGATGCCGGTTTGGCGGCTGAGTTCCACGGTGGTGCGGTACAGGTTGTCAGACCAGACCGCGATGTGATCGAGTGTGATCACTTATGGCTCCTTATGTTGATGCTCTTGTGGGTACTTTTGCGGTGGGCCCTGGGTCAAGGCCGTGACAATGCGGCCTGGACAGGCCTGCTGAAAGCCCGTGAATACTGGTGCGGGTACCTCGCCGGTTCGCCCAGATGCTCGGCCGCCTGCCGGGCCCAGTTGGGGTTGCGCAACAGTTCCCGGGCAAGGAACACTGCGTCTGCTTGGCCGGAGCTGACGATCCGGGCAGCCTGGTGGGCGTCCGTGATGAGCCCTACAGCCGCCGTTGCGATGGACGCTTCCTCGCGGATCTGTTCGGCAAATTCAACTTGATAGCCCGGCCGTACAGGAATCCTCGCGTCCGGCACGATGCCTCCGGTGGAGACATCGAGCAGGTCCACTCCGTGGTCCCCTAATTCTTTTGCAAGCAAGACCGACTCATCTCTGGTCCATCCGAGGCGTTCATCGTCGGTGTCACCAGCCAGCCAGTCCGTAGCCGATACGCGGAAGAATAGTGGTTTCTCCTCGGGCCACTGCTGCCGCACTGCGTCAACGACTTCCACTGCGAACCTCATCCGGTTGCCCAGGGATCCGCCGTATTCGTCGGTGCGCTGGTTGGACGCCGGTGAAAGGAACTGGTGGATCAAGTAGCCGTGGGCCCCATGGAGCTCCAACACATCGAAGCCCGCCAGGTTGGCCCGTCCGGCGCTGTGGGCAAAGTCCTGGACGAGAGCATGGATTTCAGCGCGCGTCAGCTCCTTCGGGGCCGACAATCTCCCAAACGGCACGGCGCTGGGCCCCACACGCTCCCAATTGCTTTCTTCACCGGTTCCGTCTTCCCAAGGGCGGCCTGTGGCTGCTTTGCGGCCGGCATGTACCAGCTGGATACCGGCAGAAGTCCCGTGCTGGTGCAGGAACCTGATGATTTTGCGGTAGGACAAAGCCTGACTGTCGTTCCACAGGCCCAAGTCGTAGCGGCTGCTTCGCCCCTCCGGGTTGATCGCGGTTGCTTCGACCATGGCTAGGCCTGCACCGCCCAGTGCGCGGGCTGCGAAGTGCTGGAAGTGCCAATCAGTGGCTGCACCTGTCTCGGGTCCGGACGGATGGGAGGAGAACTGCATCATGGGAGACATCCAGATGCGGTTAGGTATTGTCAGTCGCCGAAGAGTGAGGGGCTGGAACAGCTCATTCATCGTGGCTCCGCCGTCCTCGGGCCAACGCCCAGGAAGGCCGCGCCGTTGCGCTGGAGAGCGGCCCGGTCCAGTCCACTGTTGTCCACGAAGGCCGTCAGGTCGGCTTCTGCCATGTCGAACGGGTAGTCCGTCCCGCAAAGGATCCGGTCTTCCCCTGCATGGGATGCCAGCAGGTGGAGGGTCTCCCGATCGTGCGTGACCGTGTCGAAGTACGCAGAGCTGAAGAGGTCCCGGGGATCGCTGGAACTGGCGGCCCGAACATCGGCGCGCGCACGCCAGGCATGTGCCCATCGGCCCAGAAGTGCAGGCGCGCATCCCCCGCCGTGGACGAAGCAGATCCGGAGATCAGGCAGTTCTTCCAGGACGCCCCCCAAGATTCCTGATGCCACCGCTGTCGCTGTCTCTACCGGGTTCCCAATGAGGTTGGCCAAGTAGTAGGAAGACCATTCAGGACGCGGCAACTGCATCGGGTGAACGAGCACGGCAAGCCGGTGCTCAGCCGCTGAGCGCAGGATTGCGCGAAGCACACCGGTGTCCAGCGACTGTTCCCGAAGGATTGGCGGGATGGCGACACCTGCCAGGACACCAACCTTGGAAATATCGCGGATCTGTTGTTGTGCCGCGGAGATATCATCAAGCCGCGTCAGGCCAAGACCGGCGAGGCGGCCGGAGGACTCAGCCACCACCTTTGAAAGGCTCGCGTTGTACTCATTGATGTAGTCCTCCGATGACGAGCTCACAGCGAAGGCGAACGGCGGTGGCGACAACGCCCGCAGCGCGATGCCGTGGGCATCCATGTCCGCAATGATCGCGTTGACGTCGCTCATTGCTTCGGTCCTGATGGACAGCGGCAGGTTTCCAAGGAACAGCTCACCGTCCTGGTCCCGCATTCCCCCAAAGGGCGAACCGGCCGGCAGGCGGAACAAGCTTGCCGGCAGCCAATGGGCGTGAACGTCGATCAAACCGGTGCTCATGACGCGCCCAACGGCAGTGGTTCGTTTTCCGAATCGAGATGCTCGACCGTAGTAAAAATCAGGTCAGTCTGGCCGATGTTCTCGATGTCATGGAGCAGGTACTCCCCCGCGCCGAAGTGGAAGTGCCGGGTTTCGCCGGCCGAATAAGATACGTCACGGGTTGTTCCATCGTGCGTATGCTGCCGGCTGCTGCCCGCGTTGACGGCCGTCCAGAAGTAATCGAGGACATGCCGGTGCGCATGCCAGCGTTCACCGGGTGCGAGTCGGATTTCCCACACCCTGACCCGGTTGTTTTGGCTCAGCAGTGTGGACCCTACCTGGCCATCAAAAGCATGGGTCTTGAACTCCTTCCGGAGTTCTTCGGACCATCCGTCGAAATCTGTTCCGACGAGGGTTCCCGCAAGGGGAAGGTCGCTGAGAAAGCTGTTGGTGCTCATGGTGGAGCCCTTTCCTTGGTTCGTTGTGCTTAGCGTCCGGGCCCGTAAAGTCCGAAACGAAGATCCTTGTCGCCCGGGGTCCAGGTATTCGTAAACTGCGACCGTTCTCCCATGGCTTTTACGCGGGCGAGCAGGTTGCTGCTCAGTTCGAGCTGGCTCGGCTCCCATTTCTCCAGTGCTTCAGCCACATTGCCTGCAGCGGCCGTCAGCGCTTCACTGAGGGCCCACGCATCGGCAGCAGCCTTGGCGGTGCCGGCGGCTGCGTGCGGCCTGGCGGCGCAGGCAGCGTCGCCGATGAGCGCCACGCGGCCCTTGGCCATCTTTGACGCGCGGGAGTCCCAGACAACCTGGATGAACGGGGACTCTGTGGAGGTGACCAGTTCAGCTGCCGCGGGTGCGAGGAGCCGGGCGGCCGCCTGGCGCATTTCGTCAACGTAGCGATCCTGGACCTGGTTGGGGTGCACGGAGACCTTGCCAGGGAATCCTTGCTTGTTGGTGAGCATTTCATCGAGCTCGGGACCTTCCGGCACGTTGCGGTACCAGACATAGTTCATGAGCCGCTGCCCCGTACCGAGTCCCCTCTCACTCGGGATGGGGTACATGGTGATCTGCGAGTGCGGAACAACGTTGTACGTCACGGCATCGTTGAGCAGGTTGGCCGTTTCTGCCGAGAGGTCCGCCTCGTCGACGGTTCCGCGCCATCCGATGTAGCCGGAGTATTCGAGGGTGACATCCGGATCGATCCGCGCCCGATTGGCGGAGGTGATCCCGTCGGCGATGACAACGAGTGCGGCCTTCTCCTGGCGCCCGCTAACAAACCGGACAGTGACTGAATCCTCGTCCTGGTCAAAGCCGCAGGCAAACTCCCCAAGATGGTAGTGGTCCCGTCCAAAGTCGGAGAGCAAGGCACGGTAGAACGTGCCCCAGGATGTGTGGGACCACGTGCGGGCTTCGCGGTCGATGATGCGATTCCCGGCGTCGAGGTATTGGACCCAGCTGGTTGTGGTGCTCACGTCTTCGGGTCGCTGGGAACTGCGTTCCTGGAACCACCTCAGGGTGTCCGGCTGCAGGACGATGCCGCCGCCGCGGCCGTCCAGGTCTGTGGGTGTGCGTTCGTAAATGTCAACGTCGAACCCGAGGTCGCGGAGCAACAGTGCGGCTGTCAGGCCGCCGATCGATCCTCCGATGACCAGTGCGCGCGATCCTTCATAGGCGCTCATGACGATATTCCTTTCACTGTTGTGTGATCTTGGGGGACGCCTTCAGGGGCGTCCGTGGGTAGTTCCGCGTCTCGGGTTTCGGGGGCGAAGTACAGGCCGATGAGCGCGATGATTCCAGTGGAGGCAAGGACTGCTGTGGCCACTCCGAGGTTGCCGCCAAACCACGAGGATGCGATGACTCCTGCCACGAGCGGGCCTGCCGCGGTGACGTAGCGGCCGATGCTGTTTGCCAGGGCAATTCCGCTCGCCCTCATGCTTGGCGAGAACATCTCCGGTCCATAGACGAAGTTGCCGGACAATGCGCCGAACAGGCCGAAGCCAACAATTGGGATGACGGCCAGGTAAGTGCTGTAAGAGTGCTCAAAGGGGAACAGGTATGCCACGCTTGCCCCGGAAATGACGAAGCTGACCAGGAACGCCTTCTTGCGTCCAATGGCATCGGCAATGAAGCCCCAGGAGGCATAGCCGAGAATTCCACCCGCGTTGAACAACATGGACGAGATCGCCACCCGGTGGTTCGCTTCCTGCGCTGGAAGTGACTCCGCCAGGGTCATGTCCCGGATGATCTGGGGGTACCACGTAGAGACGCTCCAAAAGGCGAGCAATGCCCCCGTGGCCAATGCAGTACAGATCAGTGTTGCCCGCAAATGTGGTGCCGAAAGAAGCCTGCGGAGAACGAACTGGTCCTCTTGGCGGCGGGAAGTTTGTCCTTTGCGCTCCTTGCGCCTGGCAATGACGTCCGTGATCTCCTCCGGCTCCGGCACGTACCGGCGCAAGAACCAGACCAGGAATGCGGGAACGACGGCGAGGACCAACATGAAACGCCAGCCCTTTTCACTCAGCAGGCCATAGGCAAGCGCTGCCATGAAGAACCCTGCTGCGTAGCCGGACATCATGACCCCGCACGCCCGGGCGCGGTACCTGTTGCGCCACACCTCAGCCACCAGCGCTGCACCGACCGGGGCTTCCACACCCGATCCAAGACCCGCGATGAATCGCAGGATGCCCAGTTGCCACCATGTATCAGCGAACGCTGCAGCAGCCGTGAAGACGGCATAAGTGAGGATGCCGATCGACAGGACACGAACACGCCCGAAATAGTCCGCCAACACTCCGAAGAGGATTCCGCCGGTGGCCCACCCTGCCAGGAAGAGGGCCACCGTGAGGCCGCCGTAGAATCCGATCTGCGCCGAATTGACCACAACGCCGGAGTGCGGCAACAGGTCCGTCATTGCCGGCCCGAGGACGAGTGCGTAAAGGCTGCCCGCGAAGCCATCGAGCGCCCATCCCATGGTGGTGCCGAAAAGTACGAGCCATTGCACCCTTGTGATTTGCTGCCGCCAGCCAGGGGCCGCCGAATCTTGTTTGTTCCGCATCACGTGCGCTGTCCTTTCAGGATCCCTGTCGAGTCAGTTCAAGCGCCCGGGAGCGTCGGCACCGTACCAATCGACGTCGGAGTCCGCTGTCCGAACGACGATGGTCTTGATCCAGGTGAAGTCGTCGAAGGACTCCGTTCCCGCGTCCTTGCCCGCCCCGGATTCCTTGATGCCGCCCCACGGCAGTGAAGGCTCAAGCCTGTGGTGGTCGTTGACCCACACCATTCCTGACTCGATCGCGGCGGCCACCCTGTGCCCTCGTGCGAGGTCATGGGTCCAGACGGCCGCCCCAAGGCCGAAGCGGTTGTCATTAGCCATCTCAATGGCCTCGGCTTCAGTGTCGAATGGCACGACGACGGCCACCGGCCCGAAGATCTCCTCCTGGGCGACGCGCATACTATTCGTTGCATCAGCAAAGACGGTGGGCTGGAGGAAGTACCCGTCGCGGAGGTCATCGGGCAGTTCGGGAACCGTGCCACCGGCGGCGAGGCGGGCACCTTCCTCCTGACCGACGGCAATGTAGTCAAGGACCTTCCGACGCTGCGCGTCACTGATCATCGGGCCCATCTGCGTTTCAGGCTTTGCCGGGTCGCCGATCCTGATTGCGTTGGCCCGTGAGGCCAGGGCTTCAACGAACTCGACGTATCGATCCCTTTGCACGAGGAAACGGGACCCGGCTACACATGATTGCCCCGAGGCAACGAAGGCTGCGAATGCAGCGCCTTCAGCCGCAGCGACAGGATCGTAGTCTCCGAAGACAATCACAGGGGTCTTGCCGCCCAGTTCCGCAGTGATTCGTGCAAACCTGGATGCCGTAGCAACGGCGGCCGAGCGGCCGGCCTCGGTGCCCCCGGTCAGCGTCACCTTCGCGACGTCAGCATGTTCCGTCAGGCCGATCCCGGCCTCGCGTCCGCCAGTAACAACGTTGATTACTCCTTCGGGGACGCCGGCCTCGGTGACAATGCGCGCGATGGCCAGGGTGGTCAGCGGAGTCAGTTCAGATGGTTTGATCACCACGGTGTTCCCCGTGGCCAAAGCAGCAGACAAGCTCCGTGCAAGGATCAGCGCCGGGTGGTTAAACGGAGTGATAATTCCACAGACCCCAAGAGGGCTGCGCTTTTGATAGGTCAGGTAAGGCCCATCGCTGGGCAGGACAGCGTCCCGCTGGGCGGCGAGAAGGGCCGCATTGTAGCGGAACCACTCCGGTACACGCGACAGCTGGGCGCGGGTCTCAGTGATCGGGCGGCCGTTGTTTTGGGTCTCGAGAGTGAACAGAGACTCGCTTGCCGTTTCCAGCGCGTCAGCAGCCTTCAACAGCACCTTTGCGCGTTCGGTCCGGCTCATCCGGGGCCACGGCCCTGATTCGAAGGCTACCCGGGCGGCAGCGACGGCTTTGTCGACATCGACGCGGACGCCATCCGGAACAGTAGCCAGCGGCCGGCCGGTTGCGGGGTTGGAGATCGTCAGGAATGCTCCGCTCTCGGCAGGAACATCCTTTCCATTGATAAACATCAGCCGTTCCATCATCTGTGCCTCATTTCTTGTCGTCCGTCTGCTCTGACGGCCCTGAAAGGAATCCCTCTCAGTATGCGATGTGAAGGGTAGCTGCAATATGTTTCTGGGCACACAATTAGTGGCTATATATGTTTCCTTTGACACTCTCGATGGGTACACTCGGGAGAATGACGAGTGACGGCACCAGGCAAACCCGTGGAACTGTTGAGGTCCACCGCTGGTTGGACAGCGTCCGGGGGATTACCCAAACGGTGGCGACAGCCCAACCGCTCCCGCAGGTGCTCGAATTGATTGCCAATACTGCCGCTGCCCTCATGGGCTACGAATTCTGTGGCGTTCTCTTGCCGGACCCGTCTGGCAGCAGGCTCACGATCGAAGGATCGAGTGGACTCTCCCGCGAGTACATCGACCAAGTGAACGCGGATCACCCGGTTTTGTTGCAGCAGGGCACGGCTCCGGAGGCCCCCTCGAGCCGTGCATTCCGGACCGGAAAGCCCGTTGCCATTGCGGATATCCAGGCGGAGCCTCAATTTGCCCCCTGGGGCGGTGTCGCCCGAGAGCAGGGATACCGGTCCATGATCTCTGTACCCCTGCTGGAATCGGGTCAACGGGCTATCGGCACACTGAACTGCTATCGGAGAGGCACCCACAATTTCGGCCAGCAGGAGATCGCCCTTCTCTCGGTACTCGCAGACCATGCCGCCATTGCCCTCACTACGTCCCGCCTACGTTCGGATGAAGCCCGGCGGATGGACGAATTGGTACGTCTTAATGCAGAGCTGCATACACAACGGGATCTCCTCGAGAAGTCCGAAGTGATCCACCAAAAACTGACCGACATCGCGCTAAGGGGTGGCGGCGTGCCCGGGATTGCTGTTGCCCTGGCGAATTTGATTTCACGCGCTGTCCTGATCGAAGACGCCCAGGGGGCAGTGATTGGCCGGTCGAGCGTTGATGCCGGGCTTCCCGACGAGAAGACCAGGGCCGGCGGCCGGGCTGATCCGTCCCCGGCGTTCGAGGTCTTTCCCGTGCTCCTCAACGACAGTGAAGTCGCAAGAATCTGGACTGCGACCGGATCGCGAACGCTGGCTCCGCTTGAGACCCGCGCCGTCGAACATGCCACCGTGGTGACATCACTTGAACTCCTCCGGGCACGAACAGCCGAGGAGGCCCAGTGGCGACTGCAGGGAGAGGTACTGAATGACCTCTTGCTGGGTGAACCCTCTGCGATGGATTCAATTCATGCCCGGGCCGAACGCCTGGGCCACAACCTGAAGGTAGAGCACACCCTTGTAGGCGTTTCCTTGGCGGAAATGGCGCAGGAGGATGTCAACGTATGCCTTCAACAGGCCCTCCGGCGGATCAATGCGTGGGCATCGACGCAGAGGCCGCGGCCCCTGTGCACCATCCATCACGACCGGATCGTTGTGCTCATCCCTTCGCCGTCCGGCCGCTCTGAAGAGGAATCCACAACCGAAAAGATCCGAAGAATGGCCGTGTCACGCCATCCCAAGGCCACTGCCACAGCCGTGTCGAGAGGTCCGGTCAGCGAGTTGATCATGTACCCCCGGGTATACCGCTCCGTGGCCGGAGCCTTGAACATGCTCGCCCTGGGTGGACGGACCAATGCATCAGTTACCCTCGACGATCTCGGACTGGTAGGCCTGCTGCTCCAACTGGATGACTCCAGCCAGCTGCTCCGGTATGCCGGCCAGGCACTGGGCCCCGTCCGCAACCATGACGAGACCCGGGGAACTGAGCTGCTCAAAACGTTGCGAACGTACTTCGCAGCCGGACAAATGAACGCGGAAACCGCACGCCTTCTCCAGGTCCACCCCAACACTGTGGCGCAGAGGCTTCGACGCATACAGGTCCTGACGAACAGGGACCTGAGCCGCCCCGACCAGGCAATGGACCTTGCCGCTGCCCTGGCCATCGGCGACGTTGCCGACTCGAAGTTCCTGCCCGCAGATGACCGGGCCGGTCCGGCACCACTGGCAACCCGCTAGCGCCAGGAACAACCAACGGCCCACGCGTTGGGTCGAGCGGGCCAGAGTTACACCAGGCGCGCCTGATCAGGGAATCAGGTTGTCTGCGCGGTAGCGGTCGAACAGCGAGGTAAAGGCGTCCAGCGTCCGCCGGTATCCCATGAAGCCGGCGTCCCGGCTCTTGCCCATGTCCGTCACCACCTCGATGCCGCGTCCCAGGTCACCGTCCGTGTGCCACCAGGATGCCACCCGGCCCAGCTCCGGCTCGCTGAGGTTGTGGTGGGCGGCGAGCTGCCGCCACTGGTCCCCGCGCCCCGCCATGGACTGCTCCAGGGGACGGGGCTCTCCCTGGTACCCCTCCCACTCCACGCCGAAGTAGGCGGCGAGTTTCGGCCACATCCACCGCCAGCGGAACACGTCACCGTTGACGATATTGAAAGCCTGGTTCGCGGCTTCCGGGGTGGTGGAGGCCCAGAGCATGTGCTCGGCCAGCAGGCCTGCATCCGTCATGTCAGTGAGGCCGTTCCATTGCGTCTCGGATCCCGGGAACACGAACGGCTCCCCGCTGTCCCGGCACAGGGTGGCCTGCGCAGCAAGCGTAAGGCCCATGTTCATCGCGTTGCCCACCGCGTGGCCAATCACGGTGTGTGCGCGGTGCACGGACCAGGTAAAGCCCTGCCCAGCCGCTGCCGCCCAGAGTTCATCCTCCTGGGCGTAGTAGAAGTTGGGTACTGGAAGGCGCGGCTCCTCCTCATGGAAGGGCGTGTCCGGCATCTCCCCGGCCGCGTACGCCTCGAACGGTCCCAGGTAGTGCTTAAGGCCTGTCATCAGGGCGACGTGGGACACGTCCTTGCCCTGCAGTGCTCCGAGGAGATCACGCACCATGCCGGCATTGACGGCGATGTTCTCTTCCTCGGTGGCCCGGCGCGACCACGCGGTGAAGTAGACATGGGAGGGGTTCTCAGGACCAAGCACAGCCGCCAGGGAGGAAGCTGAGGTCAGGTCCGCCGAGAGCCACCGGACGCCAGGGCGCTCAGCTCCGGGCCTGCGGGACAAGGCAAGGACAGCCCAGCCTTCGCCAACCAAAGTATCCACCAGCGCGGACCCCGCGATGCCGGTGGCACCCACCACCAGGGCAGTCCGCCCGTTGCCCGCTGCTGATCCTGCACCCGCTGCTGATCCTGCACCCGCTGCTGTTCCTGAACCGATGGTCATAGTGCTCCTTCTGCTGCCGGGTTGTCCGACGACGCCCCCTTGCGACAAGCCCCAGCGTCAGGCAGATATTCCGCCGCTCAGTCGAGGTGTAGGCGGAGGGGGCTAGAAGCTGCCCTCTGTGTCAGGCTCAATCGCCCACGCAAGGCGGTGCAGCACACTTGCCGTCCGCCCCCGCAGGATTGACCAGGGTGACAGGCTGGGCTTCTTTACCCGAACCCTCTTGGGCGCACGCGGCAGCGCGCTGGTGGCAGTGTCGTCGCTCCTCGCAAGGAAGAGGGCTACAAGGCTTGAACCGTCCATGAAGTTGTTTCCTGAAATTTCGAAAGTCCCACGCAAAAGGGTGGGAAGAAATGGAGAGTGCGGACTGACTGAGAGAGGACCCGCACTTTGATTATGGCTGGGGGCAGCGGCAGCCTCCCAACCGGTTGACCAACTGTTACGTTCCCTCACTTGGAGAACGGATCCCTCCTGGAAAAGAGGGGTTTCCCTCCCCCGCGTCTATGTTCCAATAGGAGGGTTGCACCGGCTGCCCGAGTCCAACCGCGGCCTCGGCCCAACGGAAGGAAGAAGCACATGACCGAACCCCAAGACCATCCCCCGGTCCCCACGCCCGGGAGCGCACAGGGCCTGGACCAGAAGGTTGGGGGTGGGTGCCCCGTAGCCCATGGCAGCGCCACGGCCCAGGGCAGCGAAAGTGAAAACCCGGCGATTGACACGCCGCAGCCCAAGGGGCACCGGCCACGGACCAACCAGGACTGGTGGCCCAACCAGCTGGACCTTTCCGTGCTTCATGCGCACAGCCAGGCGAGCAACCCGCTGGGCCCGTCATTCAGCTACCGCGAGGAATTCCAGAAGCTGGACGTGGAGGCACTCAAGCGTGACATCACCGAGGTCCTGACCACCTCGCAGGATTGGTGGCCGGCGGACTTCGGCCACTACGGCGGCCTCATGATTCGGCTGAGCTGGCACGCCGCAGGCACCTACCGCGTCCAGGACGGCCGCGGCGGAGCGGGTGACGGCAGCCAGCGGTTTGCCCCGCTGAACAGCTGGCCGGACAACGCCAACCTGGACAAGGCCCGGCGCCTGCTGTGGCCGGTCAAGCAGAAGTACGGCCAGAAGCTCTCCTGGGCCGACCTGCTGGTCCTGGCCGGAAACGTTGCCCTGGAATCGATGGGCTTCAAGACCTTCGGCTTTGCCTTTGGCCGGGAGGACGTGTGGGAGCCCGAGCAGATCTTCTGGGGCCCGGAGGATGCCTGGCTCGGCGACGAGCGCTACGTCGGCGAAGGGCAGATGTCCGAAGAGGTCGGCTCCACCGAAATGGGCCTGATTTACGTCAACCCCGAAGGCCCCAAGGGCAACCCGGACCCGGTGGCCGCTGCCGCGTTCATCCGCGAGACCTTCAAGCGGATGGCAATGAACGACGAAGAAACCTTCGCGCTGATCGCCGGCGGCCACACCTTCGGCAAGACCCATGGCGCCGGCCCCGCCGATGCTCATGTGGGTCCCGAACCGGAAGCCGCCAACCTTGAGGCACAGGGCCTGGGCTGGCTCAGCACCTACGGCAGCGGCAAGGGTGGCGACACCATCACCTCGGGCCTTGAGGTCACCTGGACGGACAGGCCTACGCAATGGAGCAACCGCTTCCTGGAGATCCTGTTCGAGTACGAGTGGGAACTGGTCAAGAGCCCGGGTGGCGCCCACCAGTGGGTGGCCAAGGACGCCCCCGAGATCATCCCGGACGCCCACGATCCCGCTAAGAAGCACCGGCCCACCATGCTGACAACGGACCTGTCGCTGCGCTTCGACCCCGTCTATGAGGCGATCGGACGGCGCTTCCTCAAGAACCCGGACGAGTTCGCCCTGGCGTTCGCCAAGGCCTGGTACAAGCTGCTGCACCGCGACATGGGCCCGGTGGGGCCCCACATGCTGGGCCCGTGGGTCCCGGAGCCGCAACTGTGGCAGGACCCTGTTCCCGCCGTCGACCATGAACTGATTGACGACCAGGACGTCGCCTCCCTGAAGGCCAAGCTGCTGGATTCCGGCCTGACCATCCCGCAACTGGCCGGCACGGCCTGGGCCTCGGCTGCCACCTACCGCAAGACGGACCGCCGTGGCGGCGCCAACGGTGCCCGGATCCGGCTGGAGCCGCAGCGCAGCTGGGACGTCTCCGAACCGGAGCAGCTGTCCACCGTGCTCCAGTCCCTTGAGCGTGTCCAGGATGAGTTCAATTCAGCCCAGGCCGGCGGCAAGAAGGTGTCCCTCGCCGACCTGATCGTCCTGGGCGGCGCGGCTGCGGTGGAAAAGGCCGCTGCCGACGCAGGGTTCCCCGTGACTGTGCCGTTCCGGCCCGGCCGCACGGACGCCACCCAGGAGCAGACCGACGTCGAATCATTCCAGTACCTGCAGCCGCGGGCTGACGGGTTCCGCAACTACCTGCGGCCCGGCCTGAAGCTCCAGCCAGAGACCCTCCTGCTGGACAAGGCCTACATGCTGGACCTCTCCGCGCCGGAAATGACGGCGCTGGTGGGCGGCATGCGTGCCCTGGGCACCAACGTGGGCGGCGCCGGCCATGGCGTGCTTACGGACAGGCCGCAGGTCCTGACGAACGATTTCTTCGTCAACCTTCTCTCACCAGGCACCAAATGGAAGGCGTCCGAGTCGGAGGAAAATGTCTACGAAATTACCGATGCCGCCACCGGTGAGCTGAAGTGGACGGCCACCCCCGTGGACCTGGTCTTCGGCTCCAACTCGCAGCTGCGCGCCCTCGCCGAGGTCTATGCCAGCGACGACGCCCGGGAGAAGTTCGTCAACGACTTCGTGGCCGCCTGGACCAAGGTCATGGAGCTGGACCGCTTCGACCTGAACTAGACCCCTAAGTCAGGGCCGGCTGCATACCGCAGCCGGCCCTGACTCCTTTGAAGCGATTGTCAGGGTCCGGCGGGAAAGCTGATCACCGCGGTGGTGCCGCCGCCCGGCGTCTCTTTCAGGCTCAGCTCTCCACCGTGGGCTTCCACAACGCGCCGGGCGATTGCCAGGCCCAGACCCGAGCCGTGTCCGTCACCGTCCCTGTGGAGCCGGACGAGGGGTTCCAGGACGCGCTGCCGGTCCTCCGGGGCGATCCCCTTGCCGTTGTCCGCCACAAACACCGTGGTTCCGTGGTAGTTGGAAATACCGCTGATGCGGACCTTGAGGTCCCGGTCCGGGCTCCGGTAATTCACGGCGTTGGCCACCAGGTTCTGCAGCAGCGTGCGCAGCTGGCCGGGATCCACATGGAGCTTCATAGCCTCGGCGTCCAGGACGGCGCCACTGCCGAAGGACAGGCCCAGATCCTTGGCGACCTCTGCTGCCACCGTCTGGAGGGAGACCCGTTGCCGCTGGAGGGCACCGCCCATCCGGGAGTAGGTCAGGACGTCTTCAAGCATGGCGAGCATCCGGTGCCCGCTGGCATCGATGATCTGCAGGTACTCGGCCGCAGGGTGGTCACCGTCCACCTCGTCCCCGGCCATCTCCACGTAGCCCAGCATCGTGGTGAGGGGTCCGCGCAGGTCGTGGCTGACACGTCCCGCGAACTCCGCCAGTTTGGCATTGCTTTCGCGCACTTCGCTGAGGGCGCTGTTCAGCTGGAGGGTTCGCCGCTGGAGTTCCAGGAGCTGGACGGCCTGGCGGGCCAGGATCTCCAGCATGCCCAGCTGGTCCTTCCCAGGGGTGCCCGGGGTATTGGCGAAGACGCAGAGGGAGCCCAGCACGAACCCTGACGCGGTCTCCAGGGGCACCGACGCGTAGAACCGCACGGAGGCGATCTCCCCTGTCACAAACGGATTCGATGCGAGGCGGGGGTCCAGGGATGCGTCGGGGACAACGGTTGGCTTCCCCGAAAGGAAGACTTGTGAACACATGGAATCTTCGCGGGAGCAGACGGCGGCCTCAAAGCCGACGGCCGCCACCTGCTGTTGCTGATCGGAGGTGACAACATTGATCACGCCGAAGGGGACGCCGCAAAGTTTGGCGGCCAACTGAACCAGGTTCTTCAGGGGTTCCGTAGACAGCTCGTCAGGGGTGTGCGTGGATCCTTCGTCAGCGGCAAAGGCGAACCCGTATTCCTGCAGCAGTTCGTCCCGCCCGGCCGGATCCGCGGGAGCTGCAGTTACCGTCTGAGTGCGCGCCATGAATTGTCCCCTTTCAGACCGCAAATTTGGGTCCGGGGCCGATAGTACAGGCCAGCAGCGATTTCCCGGGAACGCGCTCACCGTGCACGGCCGGAACGCAGGCACACCCGCAGCATAGGATCTTCTCATGGCCCAGCTCATCGCACCAGACGTCAGCCTCCACTCATCCTGGCTTGAGGCAGCGGCAGAGTTTGCCGGTGCCCGGCAGGACGGTGCGGGCGCAGACAGCTGGTCCCCGGACGATCTCATCGATGCGCAGGCGTTCAGCCGGTTCGTTGACGTCCTCATCAAAGACGCCAGGCCGGAAACGGTGCGGAAGCCCGGCTACGTGCCCTGCACCTACCTGTGGATTGTCGACGGCGGCACGTTCGTCGGATCGCTGGCCATCAGGCACAGCTTGAACGACTACCTCCTCAACGAAGGCGGGCACATCGGCTACAGCGTCAGGCCCTCCGCGAGGCGGCGCGGCCATGCAGCGAAAGCGTTGGCAGACGCGCTTCCCGTGGCGCGGGCGCTGGGGATCGAACGGGTGCTCCTGACCTGCGACGAGGCCAATGCCGGCTCGAGGGCCACCATTGAAAAGAATGGCGGGCAGTACGAAGACACGCGCAACGGCAAGCGCCGCTATTGGATAGAGAACGCCTAGCCCATGGGGGGGAAGCCCCCGCGCGAGTCTAGCTCCAGCGCAGGGGCCTCCAATGCTTCCTGCCGGGGAACTGACGTGGAAGCAGTTAAGAAATTACCGTCGGTAGCCTGCCTAAATGTCCAAAACCGGCACCTTCGGCCAATCTTGAGCCAACCTTGAGCGGAGCTCACTGCGCGATCTCATCGGAACTCAGTCCGTTGGCCCCGCCGCGGCATCCGGATCCTCTTCCGGTTCAAAGGTGTTGGGCTCGGCGCCGTCGGAAATCCCGACGCCGTCCTTGCCACCGGGGATCCCGCCGTCGGCATTGCCTTTGCCGGCCGCCGAGCCTTCCTGCGGCTCATCCTCGGGCAGTGAATCAGGTGAATTGATGGACATCGCTCCTCCTTCTGTGGCTGGGCCTCCACGCTAACAGCCCCCGACCCAAAAGGCGCCGGAAGGCGGCCATCTCCTGAAGTCAGCTGCCCAGTTCCGCGGCCCGCTGCTGCCTCAGGATGTAGCGCTGCAGCTTGCCCGACGGCGTCTTTGGCAGGTCCTCAACGAAGTGGATGCGGCGCGGGTAGGCGTGTGCGGCGAACTGCGTCCTGACCATGGTCTGCAGTTCGGCCACCAGGGCATCACTGCCGGTGGTCCCTTCCGCCAGGACAACATAAGCCTCCAGGACTTCTCCGCGCAGTTCGTCGGGAGCGCCCACCACGGCAGTTTCCAGGACCGCCGGATGGGTGGCCAGGACGCTCTCCACATCGAAAGGGCCAATCCGGTAGCCGGCCATGATGATCACGTCGTCATCACGGGAGGAGAAGAAATAGTAGCCGTCCGCGTCCACCGTGCCCGCGTCGCCGGTCAGGTACCACTTGGCGTCCGCGCTGAATCTTTCCGCCGTCTTTTCCGGTGCGTCCTGGTACCCCTTGAACCACATCATGGGGCTGTCTGCCACATTGACGGCAACCCGGCCCAGTTCACCCGGCGCGGCCGGCTCGTCGGCGTTGTCCTTGAGGACCGCACAGCTCCACCCCGGCAGGGGCCGGCCCATGGAACCCGGCCTGAGTTCCGTCCGCACGTCGTCATGCCAGGCATTGATGATCATCATCCCGTGTTCGGTCTGTCCGTAATGGTCCCGTACCGGAACCCCCAGCACCTCCCGGGCCCAGCTGATCACCTCCGGGGTCAGCGGTTCGCCGGCGGACGAGGCGCGCCGAAGGTGGAAAGGACTGATTCCGGCGCCGGCTTTCGCGCGCATGGTGCGGTACACGGTGGGGGCAGCCGCGAAGTTGGTGACGGAAAACGCCTCCAGCACTTTGAAGCTGAGTTCCGGCGAGAAACCCGGGCGCAGCAGGAGGTTCCGCCGCCCTGCCGCCATGGGACCGAGGATCCCGTAGTACAGGCCGTAGGCCCAGCCGGGATCTGCGGCATTCCAAAAAACATCCTCGTCACTGACGTCCAGGCCCAGCTCGACGTACTGGCGGAACGCGGCCAACGCCCGGACGGGCACCGGTACGCCCTTGGGTGCACCGGTGGTTCCGGACGTGAAGATCAGCACCAAATCACCGTCACCTCCCACAGCTTCGGCCGCGATCCCCGGTTGCTGCCTGGCAAGGAGCGGCGTGAGCGCCAGGTCCGGCAGGGATGCTTCTGCGCCGGCAACCACGACGGCGGCCTCGGTTTCGTGGATCTTCGCCCGCTGGTCGGCGTCGGTGATCACAGCCTTTGCGCCGGAGGCTGTGAGGCGAAGCTCGATGGCCGGCCACGCGAAGGCGGTGAACAGCGGCACGTGGACGGCACCGCGGCGCCAAATAGCCAGGAGCATGACCACCAGGTCCGCCGACTTTCCCATCAGGGTGGCCACCGCATCTCCCGGACCTATTCCCAACTCCGCCAAGGCGGCGGCTCCCCGTTCCGAGCGTTCCCGGAGCTCGCCGTAGGTGATGTCCTCGGCGGAGAGGTCGGCAGCAACCACCGTAAAGGCAACGGCGTTGGGATCGTGGCTGTCACACAGGAGTTCGGCCGCGCAGGCGTCGGCCGCACCGTAGGTGGAAAGAAGGGCATCAACGGCTGGGACCGGACGGGACATTCATTCTCCTTTGAACAATGTGACCTGGAACAGCGGCACCTGGAAACAGCGGCCTCTGTAACGCAGTGGAATAAACGTACTGCAGGTCAGCCCCTGGCGCCCGGCGGCCTGATGATGCGCCGCTGGGCAGCGGCCGCGATGGCGGCGGTGCGGTTGTCCACGCCGAGCTTGCCGTAGATGTGCACCAGGTGGGTCTTCACCGTCGCCTCGGAAATGAAGACCTGCCTGGCGATGGCGCGGTTGGACAGGCCCGTGGCAAGCAGCTCCAACAGCTGCACCTCCCGGGGGGTCAGCGAAGTGCCGGGGTTGCTGATCCGGTCCATCAGCAGCGCAGCCGCCCGCGGCGCCAGGGCCGTCCCGCCAGCAGCCGCCTGCAAAACCGCCTGCCGGAGCTGGTCCGGCGGCGCGTCCTTCAGCATGTACCCGCTGGCTCCCGCCTCGACGGCCGCCAGGATGTCCGCGTCGGTGTCGTACGTGGTGAGGATGAGTACCGGCGGAGCGGCGTGAAGTTTGCGGATCTCGGCAGTGGCCGTGACACCGTCCATCCCCTCGCCCATTTGCAGGTCCATGAGGACCACATCCGGCGCCTCGCCCAGCGCCGTCAGCCGGGCCAGTTCCTTCAGCGCAGCGGCCCCGTCAGCGGCCTCGGCGGCGATGGAGATGCCCTCGATTCCGGTGAGCATGGCACGCAGCCCGGCACGGACCACGGGGTGGTCGTCCACCAGCAGGACGTGCACCTCACCCACGGGGACCACCGTCCAGCGGCAGCCGGATGGCCACCACGGCGCCCTCGCCGGGCGCGGACTCCAGTGCAAGCGTCCCGTTCAATCCGGTGACCCGCTCCCGCAGCGAGCGCAGCCCGAACCCGCTGCCGTCCGCTGCGTCCGCGGCACCGGCCGCAGCGGCGGGATCAAAGCCCGTGCCGTCGTCGTAAATGTCCATGGTCACCTCGGTGCCCAGGAAGGCAAGGGTGACGACGGCGTTCGCTGCCCGGGAGTGTTCGCGGACATTCGCGAGGCTCGCCTGCGCCGCCCTCAGCAGGGTCACGCGGACCGGCTGGGGCAGATCCTGCGGCTCACCGTCCACCTCCAGCCGGCACCGCAACGCCACCCCAGCGGCCGCGGCGCCCGCCTCCGTCTTGCCGCACAACCGGCGCAGGGCCTCCACCAAAGTGGTCCCCTCCAGCTGTGGCGAGGACAGGCCGCGGACGAAGCTGCGCGCCTCCGCCAGGTTTTCGGCGGCGGTCTGCTGCACCAGCGCCAGCCGTGAGGATGCGGTCGCGGCATCACCATCGGCAAGGGACTGCTCCGCCGCCCGTCCCAGGAGCACGATGCTGGACAGCCCCTGGGCCAGGGTGTCGTGGATTTCCCGGGCCAGCCGCTCCCGCTCCGCCAGCATCCCGGCGTCGTGCTGGGACCTGGCCAGCTCCTCCCGCGTCCGGCGCAGTTCGTCGGCCGCACGCCGCTGGTTTTCGGCCTCGCGGTACAGGGCCGCGTACGCCAGCCCGGTGATTACCGAGAAGACCGCACCCAGCACAGGTCCCACCACGGCCGCGGCATGCGGCACCGGGGCGCCGCTGGCAGCCCACTGGGAAGCAACCACCGCCACCGTCATCAGCGCGATGGTCGGCAGCGCAGCCCGCCGGGGCAGCAGGTGCAGGTGCAGGAAGAAGATGGGGAACGCCAGCCACGCAAAGTCCGCACTCCCGGCAAGCAGCAACGCCCACAAGCCCGTGACCAGGGCCAGCCAGAGCAGGCCGTAACGGCGGGGGTTGAAGCCGATCCGGGCTTCCGCGTGGCGCTTTTCGAGGACCGTTCCGGCCAGGTACACAGCAGCGAGGACAACGGCGGCGCCCGCCCACAGCCAGCGCAGGGAACCACCGGACATCAGCATCCGGACCAGGGCCACGGCCAGCAGCACCGCGAACCCCGTGTGCAGGGTGACCCGCAGGACCCGAAGGATTGCCGCCGACGATGCGTTTTCCAGCGCATTCAGCGGCCCCGTCGCGGGGATGCCGCCGGCCTTCTCCGGGGGTTGCGGCAGGGGCGTGGCAGGCATTTCCCCAGCTTATGCCGGGACCGCCTGCAGGGGATCAACCGAACGGTTGACTCCCGGCTCAACCCTTCCATACCGGAGGATCAACCGTCCCCGCGATGCCGCCGGGGGCAGCCCCCGGGAGAGTGGAAGGACACAAGAATCCACCCCTGCTGAGAGAAGAAACAACGTGTTCCTGGCAATCCGCGACATCCGCTTCGCCAAAGGCCGGTTCGCCATGATGGGCGGCGTCGTAGCCCTGATCACCCTCCTGCTGGTCATGCTGTCAGGCCTGACGGCGGGCCTGGCCGAGCAGTCGACGTCGGCCATCGACAAGCTGGGCGCGGCCGGCACCAGGCCGGTGGATACCATCGTCTTCGGCGCTCCCGGTTCCGCCACCCCCAAGGCGTCCTACACGGAAAGCTCCGTGACGGCCGCCCAGGTGGAGCGCTGGAAGAACCAGCCCGGCGTCAGGTCCGCAGAGCCGCTGGGCATTACCCAGACCCGGGCCCAGACCGTCAAGGGGTCGGGCACGGCAAACGTGGCGGTTTTCGGCGTTTCCCCGGGAAGCCCGCTGGCACCCGTTGAGGTGTCCGCCGGCACCGCGGTGCTGGGCACCTCGGTTGCGGAGGCTCTGTCGGCCGGCCAAGGCGACAAAGTCTCCCTGGGCGGCGCGGAGCTTTCCGTCGCCGCGGTGGTGCCGGATCAGTGGTACGCACATACCAGCGTGGTGTGGACGGCCCTGCCGGCGTGGGCCAGGGCAGCGCACGTGTCCGACGGCGGACAGCTGGCGACCGTCGTCGCCGTCACCTACGCCCCGGGGGCCACGGTGGACGGCGCCGCCGTCGACGCAGCCGCGCATACGGTCAGCGCCTCACGCACCGGGTCCTTCCAGGCGCTGGGCTCCTTCAAGAGCGAGAACGGGTCCCTGACCCTGATGCAGGCGTTCCTGTACGGGATCTCGTCACTGGTGATCGTGGCATTCCTGACCGTATGGACCATCCAGCGGACCCGGGACATTGCCGTGCTGAAAGCCATGGGCGCGCCCGGTGCCTACATCCTCCGGGACGCCCTGACCCAGGCCGCGATCGTCCTCACCGCCGGTGCCGCCGTAGGTGGAGCCGTGGGCGTCGCGGCCGGTTCCCTTGCCGCCCAGGCTGCCCCGTTCCTGCTGAACGCGGGCACCACGGTGCTTCCCGTCGGCGGGATTGTTGCCCTGGGCCTGGCCGGCGCCGCACTGGCGGTCCGCCGGGTGACCAAGGTCGACGCGCTCCTGGCGCTCGGCGGCAACTAATCCACCCTTACGAAAGGAACGCCATCATGCCCTCCCCCACCCCCGCTCCCCTGAGCCTGGTCAACGTCACCCTCGAATATCCGGACGGCGGCGGAACCACCACCGCCCTGGACCGGGTCAGCCTCACGGCCCCGGCCGGCCAGCTGGTTGCGCTCGTGGGCCCTTCGGGCTCCGGCAAATCAAGCCTCCTGGCCGTCGCCGCCACCCTGGTCCGCCCCTCCCACGGGCAGGTCATGATTGACGGCACCGATACCGGTGGCCTCAGGGACAAGGAGCTCACCGCGCTGCGCCGGCACAAGGTGGGCATCATCTTCCAGCAGCCCAACCTGCTGCCCTCGCTCACCGCCGTCGAACAGCTCATCATCAGCGACCACCTGCGCGGAAAGCCTGCCAAGGCGGCTCGGACGAAGGCCGCGGAACTGCTGGACGTCGTTGGCCTCTCCGCAAGTGCGCGGAAACTGCCGCACCAGCTCTCCGGCGGCCAGCGCCAGCGGGTGAACATCGCCCGGGCACTCATGGGCAGCCCCAAAGTGCTGCTGGTGGACGAGCCAACCGCCGCTCTGGACCATGAACGCAGCGCCTCGATCATCGGGCTCCTCCGCCAGGTGACCACCGGTTTCGGGGTGGCCACCGTGATGGTCACCCATGACACCGAGTTCGTGCCGCTGACGGACGTGGTGGCCACCATGCGGGACGGCAGGCTGACGGCGCCGGTGCTGACGGGGGCGTAGGGGCCCCTGTCCTCACCCCAGGTGGTGCACCGTAAACGCCGTCAGGAACCCCACGGCCGCGGTGAGTCCGGTCAGGTTGTGGTGCTCCTCGAAGGCCTCGGGAATCATCGTGTCCGCCAGCATGGCCAGGATGCCGCCGGCGGCAACGGAGGTGATGAATGCGACCAGCTCATCCGGGGCGTCCTCCAGCGCCACATATCCCAGCAGCGCTGCCACTCCGCTCAGGAGCGCAATGCCGCCCCAGAGCCCGAACACGTACCCCCTGCTCCGGCCCGCCTTCTTCATGCCGGCGGTGCCGGACAGGCCCTCCGGCACGTTGGAGATGAAGACGGCTGCCAGCATGGCAGGACTCACCGCTCCGCCGGCCAGCAGGCCGACGCCCAGGACCACCGATTCCGGGACGCCGTCCAGCAGTGCACCGACGGCGATGGCGGTGCCGCTGCCCGGATTGTCCTTTTCGGAGGGCTGCTGGTCCCCGGACCGCTTGCGGTGCTTGGCGCCGGCCCTGGCCAGGAGCACGTTGGCGCCCACGTACACCACTGCCCCCGCCAGGAAGCCCGCCACCGTGGGCCAAAGGCCACCGCCCTTGACCGCCTCGTCCACCAGTTCAAAGGCAAGGGCCGAGATCAGCACACCTGCGCCGAAAGCCATGACCGTCGAGACGATTTTGGAGGGGATGGACCACCGCCAGGACACGGCAGCTCCCAGGACCAGGGCAGCACCGGCACCGGTGCCCCATACAAGTGACATCAACCAGGTAGGCATACCTCTTCCGTCCCCAGCGCGGCGGCAATGAAACAAGGGGCAGCAGTGCACCCGGTCACCCTCCACGCGCAGAATTGATGGGATCTTGAGGCAAACCTTGCCATCCCTAGACATTGCAGGTCCACGCTTTAGCCATAGGACCAAACCAGCTTGTGGGGAGCAGGAAGTCATGGGAAGCAGAACAGCGTTGGACAACGAGGTCACAACCGTGGGAGGCGTGCTGACGGACAAGCAGCCGCTGGATTTCCACACGTTGGGACTGGCCGGGTGCATTGACCGGCTTACCGCCCCCCTGAGGCAGCGCGGGACCTCGGTCCACTGGGATACTCCGCACTGGGGCGTCGAGATCCCGGCGGACTGCGCGTCCCTCCTGTACCAGTCGGCCCGGGAGGCGCTCAGCAACGCGTTCAAATTCTCGTCCGCGTCCACGCTCAGCATCCAGCTGGCGGCTGTTGACCACGGCATCCGCTTGGTAGTGGCCGACGACGGCACGGGCTTCGACAGCATCCTCGCCAAGAGCGGGCGGCACCACGGCTACGGCCTGCGGCTCATGGCGGTCGCCGTGCAGGAAGCGGGCGGCGCTGTGGAGATCAGTTCCAGCCCCGGCCAGGGCACCAGTGTGACGGTGACGCTGCCGCTGGACTGACCCGCCGGCTCGCAATGCCGGCATAAAGACTCGGATGCCCGCCGTTGCTGGGACGGCGGGCATCCGTACGCCTTATGAAAACCCGCCAGGGAATCAGCGGGAAAGCTTGGCGGCGTCCGGTTCCAGGTCGCCGATGTGACCGGGCGCGTTGGCGGCCAGGACCCGTGCCACGAAGGCCGCATACTCTTCCATGTAGTGGCTGAGGAACTTGGCGGTGGACCCGTCCTTGACCTCGCCGTCGTCGCCGAAAACCTTGGGATCGTACTTGACGTAGGCCTCCGGCGCATTCAGCTGCGGTGCGTCCAGGAAGCTCAGGACGGCCCGCATGGAGGACTGCATCACGGCCGTCCCGATGCTGCCAGGTGAGGCGCCGATGATGCCGGTGGGCTTGCGGGCAAAGGAGTTGGTGCCCCAGGGCCGGGATCCCCAGTCGATGGCGTTCTTGAGGGCTCCCGGGATGGAGCGGTTGTATTCCGGGGACACGAAGAGGATCCCGTCCGCGGCCTCGATGGCTTCCTTGAGGGCCCGGCCCTCCGGCGGGAAGTCGGCGTCGTAGTCGTAGCTGTACAGCGGGAGGTCCTTGATTGGGATCTCCGTGAATTCCAGTTCCCCGGGCGCGAGTTTGATCAGGGCCTTGGCCAGAACCCGGTTGATGGAGCCGCTGGCCAGGCTGCCCACGAAATATCCAATCTTGTAAGTTGCCATGAGTGGTCCTTTCCAACAGCCGGGCCGCGCCGGCTGGGTCGGTTTGGGTTGGAAATGGCGCCGTCCCAGCAGCCTGGAGGAGCGAAGAAACGGCGGTTGGTGCTCACTGCTTCACCAGTCCAGCACACAAGCCCTGCTGCGGCCAGAGTGCGTGGGAGGTCCTTGACACGTCATGGAGCGAAGCGCTGAATGAGGGGTACCGCGAACCAGCGCCACGAGGAGCAGCCATGACTGAAGATCGCTCACGGAACGACGACGACGACCGGGTCCACGCTGAATCGCCCGCCGAAGGCGATCCGGACGCAGACCCTGCCGACATCCGCGTCCACTCCCAGGACCCCGCCGAGGGAGCAGACGACGACGGGGACCCCGCCAGGAAATAGCCGCCCGGACGCCAGCCCCGGCCCAGCAGCCAACCGTCCCGCCTGGCAAAATCCCCTTGCACGCACGCCACCTGTCTACTACGTTGTAGGTCATCGAGAAAGCGCTTTCCCACTATCGGGACTTCCGCGCGCAGCAATCACCAGTGGAATTGGATGACATGACGGACAACACCCTCATCAGGTGGATCGACGGGCAGGCACCCGCAGAAATCAGCGGCGGAACCACGTGGGGGATGCCGTTCCCGCGCGGCACCGCGCAAGGTGTGGAGGCGTTGTCAGTTGCGGACGGCAGCGGCACGCCGGTCCCCAGCCAGGCCTGGCCCCTGGCCACCTGGCCGGACGGGTCCCTGAAGTGGGCGGGCATTGCGCTGCCGGCAACGGACACCCCCTCGGACACCTATCAGGTGAGGGCCGACGGCGGCACGGCCGCCGAACCCAGCCAGCCGTCGTCGGCCGGCGCGTCCGTCACGGTCACCGAAAGTGCGGACACCCTCACCGTGGACACCGGCGTCCTGCAGATGGTGATCAACCGCGGCGGTTCCACCCTGTTCAGCACCCTTTCCCGGAACGGGCGGGAAGTTGCCCGGGACGCCCGGCTGGTCAGCCTGCTGCAGGACAGCGTCCCCGAGGGCGCGGGAACGGTTGGCCGGAACGCCTTCACCGGCGGGGTCACCGCCGTCGTCCTGGAACAAAGCGGCCCCGTGCGGGCGGTGGTGCGGCTGGAAGGCAACCACCGTCCGGACACTCCAGAAAGCGGAAAGCGGGACTGGCTGCCGTTTGTGGTCCGCTTCTACTTCCATGCCAACGCCCGCAGCGTGCGGATGGTGCACTCTTTCATTTGGGACGGAGACGCGGACCAGGACTTCCTGGCAGGACTGGGCGTGCGGTTCACGGTGCCACTGGCGGCGGAGCTGCACAACCGGCACATCCGCATCGCCGGAGCCGACGGCGGGTTCCTCGCCGAGGCAGTCCGCGGCCTCACCGGACTCCGCCGCGACCCGGGCGAGGACGTACGGGAGGCGCAGATTAACGGCCGCCCCACTCCCCCGCCGGATACCTGGAATCCTGAAGTCTCGACCCGCCTCCACCTGGTTCCCACGTGGGGCGACTACACCCTGAGCCAGCTCAGCGCCGACGGATTCGAGCTGCGCAAGCGCACCGCCGCCGGCCACGGCTGGGTGGGAATCACCGGCGGCACCCGCGCCGGCGGCTTCTGCTCCCTGAGCGATACCCGCGGCGGACTCGGGGTGTGCATCAAGGACTTCTGGCAGTCCCACCCGGGCCAGCTGGACATCCGCGGCGCCGCCACCGGCGAGGCCTCGCTCACGGCGTGGCTGTTCTCCCCCGAGGCCCAGCCCATGGACCTGCGTTTCTACCACGACGGCCTGGGCCAGGAAACGTTCGAGGAACAGCTCGACGGCCTGGAAATCACGTATGAGGACTATGAGCCGGGCTTCGGCAACCCCACGGGAATTGCCCGCACCCACGAGTTGACCCTGTTCGCCTACGATGCCACCGCGCCCACCGAAAGCCTCGCGGCCGACGCCGCCTCCGCTGCCACCCCGGCCCTGCTGCAGGCCACACCGGAGTATCTGCACTCGGCGGGCGTCTTTGGCGACTGGGATCCGGTGGACCGGAGCACTCCCGCGCGGGCCGTGCTTGAAGACCGGTTGGACTTCCTGTTCGATTTCTACGCCGGCCAGGTGGAACAGCGGCGCTGGTACGGCTTCTGGAACTACGGCGACGTGATGCACACCTACGACTTTGACCGGCACGTGTGGCGGTACGACGTGGGCGGCTACGCCTGGGACAATTCGGAACTGTCCCCCGACCTGTGGCTCTGGTATTCCAGCCTGCGCTCCGGCCGGGCGGACATCTTCCGCTTTGCCGAGGCCATGACCCGGCACACGGGAGAAGTGGACGTTTACCACCTGGGTCCCTGGAAGGGGCTCGGCTCACGGCACAACGTCCAGCACTGGGGCTGCAGCGCCAAGCAGCTGCGGATCAGCACGCCGGCCTACCGGCGTTTCTACTACTACCTGACGGCGGACGAGCGCACCGGGGACCTGCTGACCGAACTGGTGGACAGCGACCAGAACTTCCTGGGTCTTGACCCCGTGCGCAAGGTCCGCCCGGATGCCGACACCTACCGCCCCAACCGCGGCGCACTTGGCGTTGGGCTGGGGACGGACTGGGGTTCCCTCGCCGCAACCTGGCTGACGGACTGGGAACGCACCGGCAACCCGCGTTCCCGCGACCGGCTGCTGGGAACCATGGCGGACATCGGTTCGCTCAAGTACGGTTTCCTCACCGGTGAAGCGCTGTATGACCTGGACAAGGGCCGGTTCGACACCGGCCGCGAGCAGATCCAGGTCTCACACCTCAGCGCGGTGTTCGGCCTGGTGGAAATCTGCAGCGAGCTGGTGGACCTGGTGCCGGACCCGGAGTTCGAGCGGTCCTGGCTGCAGTACTGCCGGCTCTTTCTGGCATCGAAGGAGGAACAGGTGGAAGCCGTGGGCCGGCCGCTCGACGGCATCCATCTCACCCAGGCCCACAGCAGGCTGACGGCCTACGCGGCGGCCAGGTTGCAGGACCCCGAACTGGCAGCCCGGGCATGGGAAAGCTTTGCCGAAGGCGGGGAGCACCTGAACCACGAATCGGCCTTCACCCTGCGGAAAATCGAGCCGCCCCACGTGCTGGCGCCCGTGGACGAGGCGCCGACGGTGTCCACCAATGACACCGCCCAGTTCGGGCTGGCAGTCATCCAGAACCTGGCGCTCGTGGGCCGGTACCTGGACTGACACTCCTGCGTGGCACAAAACCGCGACGGCGGCACCTGGCCGGGTGCCGCCGTCGTCCGTTTTCCCCCATGACCAAGTTGGACTCTGGAAACATCCACGATCAAAAGGTATGTTAGTAAGCATGCTGATGATTCTTCCCGAGTCATTGGTTTCCGGTAGCAAAGCGAAGGAGACGTTATGAGCACGAAGGTGGAAAAACGCATTCTGGTGAACGTACCGGTGAGCACCGCTTATAACCAGTGGACCCAGTTCGAGGAATTCCCGCACTTCATGGGCGGCGTCAAGAGCGTGACCCAGCTCAGTGACGACCGGCTGGAATGGGTGGCCGAGATCGGCGGCGTCCGCAGGCAATGGGAAGCCAAGATTTTGGAGCAGGTCCCGGACCGCAAAGTTGCGTGGGCCGCGACCGAAGGTGCCACGAACGCCGGCGCTGTGGAGTTCGAGGACGTGGGAGGCGGCCAGACCTCCATCCGGCTGAGCCTCGAATACGAGCCCGAAGGCCTGATCGAGAAGGTGGGCGACAAGCTCAACGTCGTGGACCGGCAGGCGGAATCGGACCTGCAGAAGTTCAAGGAATTTATTGAGGACGAAGGCTACGCCAGCGGCGCCTGGCGCGGATCCGTCAATGCCGGCTCAGCTGTGGGCACGCCCGGTGTTGAACATGCAGGGGGCTCCCGCGGCGATTCCGGCAAGGCCGGCGTCTCCGGCAAGGTTGCGGCCGGCGTCGGCATCGCAGCGGCTGCGGGCGCAGCAGCGGCCATGGCTGCCAGCGGCAACAAGGAAGACACCGAAACGCGTGACGTGACGGTTACGCAGACCACTCCCGCGGTCCCGGCAGAACCGGTTGTACCCGCAGAGCCCCTCACCACCGGCGCCACCACCGGCAGCGCCTACCCGGGCACGGGGACAACTGATACCACAACCCCAGGCACGACGTCGGGGGCCGGCTCCACCGGCTCGGTCGCCGACCTGGGCGATGACAGGATCGGCCACGCTTTTGACCAGACCAACGGCCTCGTGGACACCACCGGCGAGTCCGATGACACGGTTGCCGGCGAAAACCTGAGCGCCGGCGAACGGCGCGAGGACGACAGCAACGCCGACGGCGGCCTTCCGCCTGTGGGCGGCAACCTCGGCGGCCACTGACCCGTCCCAACCCAAGAACCAGCGCCGCCCGCCTTTCCCCCAAAGGCGGGCGGCGCTTTGCCGTCACTGCTTAGTTTGCGGCCCCCGGGATGACGGCGCCGTCCTGGATGACGAACTCAAGATGGTCAGCCATGTCGGCAAGCACAGCAATGTCCTGTACCGGATCAGCCGTCAGGACGAGCATGTCGGCGTCCGCTCCGGGCGCGGTAATTCCAATTTCACCGGGCCTTCCCAGCAACTCGGCGGCCGTGGTGGTCGCGGCACGGATAGCGTCGATGGCCGGCTGGACCTTTCCCAGCAGCCTGAACTGTTCGTTCTGGTGACGATGCATGCCGCCCAGCAGGTCTGAACCGTAGACCAGCTTCACGCCTGCTTCGTGGGCCTGGGCAATGGCTTCAAGTCCACTGTTTAGGACAGAATCCACTTTGGCCCACATCTCCTCCGTCAGCCCGGACTCCCGTCCTTCTTCCTTCAGGGCCCAATATGTCACAAGGGTGGGCACCAGGAAGGCGTCCTTTTCCAGGAAGAGACGAAGGCTCTCGTCATCAAGAAGGTTGCCGTGCTCGATCGACCTGACTCCTGCCTCCAGGGCCCGGTTGATGGCGCGGGCAGTGTAGGCGTGCGCGGCGACGTACCGGTTGGCCGCCTCCGCTTCCTCCACGGCGGCCCGCATTTCATCGCGCGAGTACTGGGTGGAGTCGATGCGATCGGTGGGGGACGATACCCCTCCTGAGGCCATGATTTTGATGTGGTGGGCTCCCTTGCGGAGCTCGTCACGGGCCGCGGCGCGCACGGCGTCCACACCATCGGCAACCCGGCCGATCCCGCAGCAGCCTTTGCGGTTGGGCTCATGGTCCTCGCCGGGAAGGCGCATATCGCCGTGGCCACCCGTCTGGCTGAGGGCCCGCCCGCAGAAGTGAAGCTTGGGACCCTCAAGAAGCCCTTCGGCCTGCGCCTTCGCCAGGCCGAAATCTGCACCTGAAAGGTCACGGACGGTGGTGAAGCCCCGCCGCAGCATACCCTGCATGATTCGGGCGGTCTGCGCATACACATAGGAGGGCGGAGTCCAGGTCAGCGAACGGAAGTCCGCGCTCGAGGCCACGACGTGCACGTGGGCGTCAATGAGGCCCGGGATGACATATTTGCCCGTTCCGTCGATGATCTGCGCTTCTTCCGGAGCATCCGCACCCTTCTCTACACTCCTGATTTTTCCGTCTGCTGTGACTACGTCGGCGACCGAGAAGGTGCCGACGTGAACGTCCAGGACACTGGCGTTCCTAATGACAAGTGGTTGGGTGGATTGAGTCACGGGCGGACTGCTTCCTTTCCGGTAAAGACGGTTTGGTCTGAATTGATAAAGGCCGACGCGATCTCTTCGGTCGCAGCGGACACAACTGCTGATGCGGTGCTGAGGCTCCGATCGGTGTACTTTCCCTCGGCATCAAGCAGTGCCAACACACCCACCACCGCACCGCCGGAGACCACGGGAATATTGATGACCGCACCGCATCCGAGGGACTGAATCAGGGCAACATCAGTAAACACTTCGGCCAGCGACTCCAGATCGGGTGCCAGGAATGGCCGCTGCTTAGCTATGACGGTTTCCAGCCAGCCTGCAGAGATTTCCACTGACTTTTCAGCACCCAGCGGGTACTCCTCTGGATGGCTGGTGAACACACGCCGCAATACGGAGTCTGCCTGCAGCCAACGGAGTGCGGTGAACAGGATGACCCCAGGATCCTGGCGCAATTCTCCGTAAACGGCCTGGAGTGCTGCGTCGACTTTCGATCCGTTCATTTGCCGCCTCCCACTGCGGCCGGGCGCTCCGGTTCAGTGCGGGCGTTGATATCTTCCAAGGACTTGCCCGCTGTCGACGTTCCAAAGATGACCACACCCAGAACGCCAACTGCCAGGACCACCGTGGTCATGGTGAAGACACCGCCGAAGCCCAGGGTTGCGGCGAACACACCGATGATGGACGGGGCCAGGATGCTTCCCACCCTGCCAACGGCACTTGCCAGCCCTACGCCGGTAGCCCGCATCCACGTGGGGAAAAGTTCCGGCGTGTATGCGTAAACGCCGGCGTAGGTGCCGTTGAGGAAGAAGGAAAGCGTTGCTGCCGCCACCAGGATCATCCCGGCATCGCTGGATTGGCTGAGCCAGAACGCGCTGAGGGCCGAGCCCGCCAGGTACAGGGCGATGGTGTTCTTGCGGTCGATGCGGTCGCAGAGCCAGGCGGCGGAGAAGTAGCCGGGGATTTGGGCCAGGTAAATGATGATGGAGTATTCGAAGCTCTTGGTGACCGTGATTCCGCGCCCCACAAGAAGGGTGGGGATCCAGGAGAAGAATCCGTAGTAGGAGAAGGTGATGACGAACCAAATCAGCCAGATCACGGCGGTCCTGCGACGGAGGGCCGGCGACCACATGACCTTCAGGGCGTTCCAAATGCTGATTTTTTGCCCATGCTTGGCAATATCCTCGACGCCTTCCTCCGCTGCCGGCAACTCCTTGCCTGTTGCGCGGAGGACCTTCTGCTCGAAGCCTTCAACCACGCGTTGGGCCTCCGCCGCACGGCCTTGACTCATGAGGAAGCGGGGTGATTCAGGCAGGCTGCGGCGCCACCAGAGGAGCAGCAGGATGGGAACTGCCGTGATGACCTGCGCCCACCGCCATCCGTCGTCGCCCACGGGGACGACGAACCGTCCGATGAATGCGGCGGCAACGAAGCCGAAGGAGAAGAACCCGGCCAGCGTCCCGATGAACCAGCCACGCCGCTTGGGCGGGATGAACTCTGAGAGGAACGGGGCGATGATGACGCTTTCCGCTCCAGCGCCGAGCCCTGCAAGGACACGTGCCACAAGGAAGACTTCAAAATTGGGCGCCATGGCAGCAACCACGGACATGGCGCAGTAGAAGGCAAGGGCCCACAGCATGACCTTCTTGCGCCCGAACCGGTCCCCCATCCAGCCGGAAAGAATAGCGCCAAAGAAGAAGCCCAGCGGCGCAGCGGAGCCAACCAGGCCCAGGGACGCCGTGCTGAGGCCCCAGAGTTCCTGGATGCGGGGCAGCAGGAAGGCCACGACCGCGCCGTCCATGCCGTCAAAGGAGTATCCAAGCCCTCCGATAAGGAGAAGCTTGTAGTGTGGACGACTGAGTGGGAGCCGGTCCAGGCGAGCTGTTAGAGACATGGGAATCCTGCCGAAGTGGGCCAAGTTGTACAGTTTTTGGTATTTGCACAGATCCGTGCATGTAGATTGAAGTTACGTGGATCACTTGCGGAGGTCAATAGGTGAAACAAGAAGTTAACAGCGCCACCTTGACCGAATGGCTCGACGGCCAGGCCCAGGGACGCAAGCTTGCAGCCCGGCAGCTGCAGGTACTGGGTGTCCTTCGATCCCAGCCCCGGCTGGCCTCCTACGGTTCAGTCAGCGACATAGCGGCCGCGGCATCGTCGAACGCGTCGACCGTGACCCGCACCGCCCAAACGCTTGGTTTCAAGGGGTGGGCTGAGTTTCAATTCGAGCTCCGCTCCCGGTTCCTCGCATCGCTGAGCGCAGTCGAAATCGCCGCCGAACACAACGGCCACGTCAGCAGCCCGGCGCAGGCCTCGCTGACCACCGATCGGTCCAACCTGGCGCACCTGGAGCGGACCGTGGATCCGGGCGTGGTCCATGCGGTTGCCGAGGCCATCGCAGGTGCGCGGCAAACCCTCATTATTGCTGCCGGCAGTTATGCCATTCCGGGTAAGGCGCTGGAACACAACGCCATCATTGCCGGGTACGACGTCAGGCTGTTCGACGCCGACGTGGCGGCACTGACCAATGCTGTGGCTCGCCTGACGCCGGACGATCTGGTCATTGCCATCAGCCTTTGGCGCGTCTATGACAGCACCGTCCGGGCCGTGGACATCGCACACAGTCTCGGCACCAGGATCGTTACCATCACGGACACCGCCAGCTCACCGGTTGCGGAACATGCAACGGACCGGATTGTGGTGCCTGCTGAAAGTGCGGGCTTCTTCCCCTCCCTGACGGGCGCAGTGGCGGCGGTGCAGGCTGTGGCTGTTGAGCTCGCTTCCTTGGATCGCGATCGTTCGACGCGGAGTATCGCGGCTTCGGAACGCACCTGGGACCAGATGCGGATCATGCACCCGCGGCCCAGTTCATAAGCTGCCCAATGATAGGACCGGCAGAGGTAGCCGTTCAGGTGGGTGGCCGGTGTATCGGTACTGATGTGCGCGCGGCTTGATCGGAACAACTCACGGTGAAGTTCAGCGGTTCACGTCTTCTCTTTTCAGCGGGTCCTTAGCCTCTTTCGACCCGCCCTTCACACCCATAGCATCAGCGCATTAGAACAGCCGGATGCTTGGCAGCTTTTTGGAGGTGGAGGGGAAAGCAATGAGCGCTGACCGGAAACTCTCCCCGTGGAAAGGTCTTGCGCTTGTCGCGGCACAGGCCCTTCTCCTCGGAGGGTGCGCGCAAGGCGGTGCGCCTCCGTCACCAACAGCGTCGCCCTCATCCGAACCAATGCAGTCCCCCTTGTCCGGACCAACGCGGTCAGCTTCAGCCAAGTCGGGCAGTCCGGCCTGTGACCTGATCACACCCGAGATCGCCGTAAAGATCGATCTTGGTTTGGCCCAAATGGGCCCAGGGGGCAAACCGGCGGGGAGCCAGGGGTATGTGTGCAGTTACATGAGCAAGGCGGAGAAGGTCCTTGCGCTCACCGTTTCACTGACCTCACCCGCGTCGGCGGCGGAGATCGCCGAAACGAAAAAGACACCGGACTGCTCGGTCATTGAGGGCATCGGTGATTTCGCATGCATGCAGTGGTCGGGCTGGTTCCGCGGCGAGTCCGGCGGGGCGTCGGCAAACACGGTGCTCAAGGCTGTCCGCGGCAACGAGTCGCTCGACCTGCGGATCGTGGCCATGCCGCCAATGTCACCGGACACCCCGGGACCGGACGGCGACGCCGCGGCGCGCGCACTTGCCCAGGCCCTTGTCGAGGGCGGGTGGGGCAACGGGGCTGAACTCCGTGTACCGCCCGCCCCGCCCGTCGGTCCCCAGACTGAGACGAACAATCCCGTATGTGCCTTGGTAAGCCTAGACGCGCTCAAGCAGGCTTTTGGCACCACAACGCAGGCGCAGGTTCTCCCGGGTGAGGGCAACTGTCGGTACCAATTTGGTGCTCTGGGTACGCCCGGGCCGGACTCGCTCAAATTCGCCATCGAGCTCCATCAAGGCGGTGCGTCCGCGCTCTCGGGGCCTATGCCGCCTGATGGCCAAAGCATCGAAGGCGTTGGAGACAAAGCAATCCTGGTAATCCGATCAGACCCGGGCGGACCCAAGGCTCTCCGGCCGCCAAGTGATGTACCGGTTACCTACATGTCACTGATGGTGGCCCGCGGCCAGAACATGGCCATATTCGTCGCAGAGATCCTGATCTCACCAGCTGGACGCACCGAAGAGCAGGTTAAGGAACAGTTCGTCACCTTGGTCAAGGGGATCGACTTCTGAGACAGCCCCTGCCCGCCCCAACAAGCTCTGGGACGGAAACCAACAGGAGGAGGACCCCGATGCATCCAGAAGCCAGCAGCAAAGTGCTGGAGCCTCACGGCGGAAGGGCCGAAGACACGGCCATGGTCCGCAAGTCCTATGCCTTGATCACCCAACCACCGGCGTCTGGATCGACTCCGCCGATCCTCGGTCCGACCGAGCCAGGTGAATGCAACGTCTTCCACAGGTCGTGGCAGCACGAGGCGCAATTGGATCCCTCCATGGGCTTCGCGCTGGCCGAGATCTTCAACGCCGGCAATCGAGGCATGGGCATGGTTCTCTTTGATGTGCGGAGCGCGCCTCGGGAGACGCTCGCCAAAGCGGACTTTGACTACAGCCCGGAGCTGATGGCTCGCTGCGCCATGTTTGACCAGACACTTTCCTCAGCCAATGGACCCCAGAGGTTCACCATTCAACTTCTCCCTGGTCCGGACATTGGTGAGAAGGCGCACCTGACCAAGGAATCCTTCGACGGCAACGCTGTTGGGGTCGGGCTCCCGCGTCCTTGCCGGAACGGTGTCTCTGGACATGGGTGCCAACACAGGTGCGGCGATAACTGAGGAAGAGGCGCTGACCCTGATGTCGCAGATAGCGCAGGAGTTTGTCGACGAGATGAAGAATCCTCACCAGCGTGAAGCATTCCGGCGGCTTTTGGTGCCCCGCCGTGGCCGCCTTGCCGCGAGCCGGGAACAACTGCGCCCACCGCCGCCAGACGGGCAGACGCTTAAGCACGCTCCGCGTTCCAGCGCACTGCGTCGGAACGGGGGCCCGTCGTGGTCCCACAGCACCCCTCCGCACCTGTGGCAGCGCCAAATCTTTGGGCTCTGGCCTCCCGATCGACGACATGAAAAAGGCGCGCCCCGAGTAGCTGAGCGCGCCCTTCCCGATCCTCCATATAGCCCTTAATCAGGCTGCGTCTGCATGATGACTTCGCCGGAGTCCGGCGGCTTACCTGGCCTTGCCTGCGTAGAAGACAGCCGGTGAGGCCGGCGTCTGCATGCCCTCACCGATGAAGAAGCTGGGGTGCGGAGGCTGGTTGTAGCCGACCGTCTCGCGGGCCACGCCGGTCCGGTACATGGGGTCGTGCATCAGGGTGCGGAGCCGGACCTCGGTGGGCGAGGTGGTGGTGTAGATCCGCAGCTCGGTGCTGTCGGCGGAGGGGAACACCAGTTCCTCGCGCCAGTCACCCAGCAAGTCGGCCTGCAGTGACGGGTTGCCCTTGGTGCCGTTGTTGGTCCTAGCGCCGGTGGCTGTCAGGAGCCGGTCGCTGGTTTCGGTTTCCCAGTTCCACTTGGAGATGGTGGGTACGCCCACGCCTGCCTCGGCATTGAAGTCGTGGTCAACGATTTCCCGCAGCAGGTCGCCGTCCCACCAGGCCATGAAGTTGGCCGCCGGGATCTTGTCCGAAACCCGCTCGCCCTTGGCCGACATCAGGAACCCCGCCGGTGAGTTCCAGGCAGCGTCACCGCCCACGGCCCAGCTTTCCGAGCCTGGGAACCGGGGGTCGATGTCGCCGGTGGCGCCTCGGCCGGTGTCCTTGACAGCGGGAATGCTCCAGAGCACTTCACCGGTGGCGGAGTCGCGGAAGGTGGCACCGCGATTGCCGCTCGCGGACATGCTCTCGTGTACGGCGAACGTCTCAAAGCCCGGCCGCGAGGGGTCAAGGTCGCCGGTGTGGATGGCGTCGCCGTGGCCCAGCTTGGTGTTGTACAGCGGCGTGCCGTCGTCGTCGACCGTCATGGAGCCGAAGACGAACTCATCCTTGCCATCCTGGTCCACGTCCGCCACAGACAGGTTGTGATTGCCCTGGCCCTTGTATTCGGCCCCGGCCACGTCGGAATCGAACTTCCACCGCTTGACCAGTTTGCCGTTGACCAGGTCGTAGGTGACCAGGACCGTGCGGGTGTAGTAGCCGCGGCTGAACATCATGGACGGGTGCTCACCATCGAGGTACGCCACTCCGGCAAGGAAACGGTCCACGCGGTTGCCTTAACCATCACCCCAGGCGGCTACGCTCCCGCGCGGCGGATCATAGGGAACCGTATCCATAATTCTGCCGCTGGCACCGTTGAACACAGTGAGGAATTCCGGCCCTGACAGGACGTAGCCGGCGCTGTTGCGGTAGTCAGCCGCAGCATCGCCAATGACGGTCCCTGCCGCATCGGTGGTGCCGTCCGCAGTTTTGAAGGCCACTTCGCCTGTGCCGTCGCCGTCGAAGTCGTAGGCCAGCATCTGGGTGTAATGGGCGCCGGCACGGATGTTGCGGCCAAGGTCGATTCGCCAAAGCTTGGTGCCGTCCATCTTGTAGGCGTCCACGTACACATTGCCGGTGTAGCCGGACTTGGAGTTGTCCTGGGCGTTGGACGGGTTCCAGAGCTGGATGATTTCGTAGCCGCCATCGCCGTCCAGATCCGCCACACTCGAATCGTTGGCCGTATAGGTGTACGGCTTGCCGTCCTTGCTGACGCCGTCGGCGGGCTTGTCCAGTTTGATGGGCAGGTAGTTCTGCGCCAGCGGACTGAATTCGGCACTGAGCTTGTCCTGCCCGTTGCCGTTCCCGACCGTCTTGATGACGTACTTCGAGGCCGCCGTTCCCGCAGGATCCACATAGGTGGTGGTGCTGCGGATGGGCTCGTCGGTGATCTGGACGCCGTCACGGATGACGTGGAAGCCCACGCTGTCCTTGTCCAGGCCGAGCATCCGCCAACCCAGGGTGACGCCCCGGTCCGTGAGCACAGCCACGGGGGCACGGTCCAGGGTTTCCACCTGGCGTGTGGGCCCGGACGGTGCCGGGGCGGCGGGGCTGGCCTGGGCGGCCGGCCAGGCCTGGCCGGGATCAGCAGCAGCAAGCGGGACGCCAGTGAAAGCCAGTGCTGCGGCGAGCGTTGCCGCCGCTGCGGCCGGCGCGGCCTTCCATGCCCTGCCCGCTGGGGATTGCGGGGAACACATTGAGGGTTGTGCCAAAAGAACATCTCCTTTGATGCGGCGGCAGCTGAGTCTGCCGCACGTCAGTTTGGAACGTTTCATTCACGCCAAGGATCTCCCTCCCGAGTGATGTGGAGGAGGGATGGAAGCTGCGGGGAAACGCTTTCTGCCCTTTAGGTTTATCAGCGCATGACAAATATGGTCAATAGTGTGACGTAAGTAATTGGGAGATTTTGTTTCATTGCGTTTGTTTCCCATCTCGTTGGATTCACTGCTTCCCCGTCGCCGCCTGCAGCAGCGGCAGGGTGCGGGTGGGCATGACTTCCACCAGGGACATGGCCGTGCTGGTGCGGACGACGCCGTCAATCGCCAGCATCGCGTTGGTGATCCTGTGCAGGTCGGCGGGGTCCCTTGCGGCCACCTTGGCGAGCAGGTCCGCGTCCCCGGTGGTGGCATGCATCTCGATGATTTCCGGAATGGTCTGCAGCGCCGCCACGGCAATGTCGCTGGCGGACTGGCTGATGGAGATCGAGATGAAGGCAATCAGCGGCAGGCCCAGCGCTTCCGTTCGCACCCGCTGGCTGAAGGGCGCCAGGCTGCCGTCGTTGACAAGCCGGCGGAGCCGGGCGTGCACCGTATTGCGGGCAACGCCCAGCGTCCTGGAGAGGGACAGGACCGTGGCCTGCGGATCCCGGTCAAGTGTGAGGAGGATCTCAGCGTCAAGGGCATCAATGCGGTGCATACTGAGCATTTTGCCACCCCTGCAGTCCCTGAGCACCGGATCTGTCCTCCTGCACACAGTTGTGTTGCGCAAACGTCCTGCGCTCCGGGAGCATGCTCTCCATGACCAGCACCCTTCCCGAAACCCAGGCACCCGAGGTCCGTACCGCCGTCGCCCAACTTCCCGCCTACGTGGCCGGCAAGAGCGCGCAGTCTGACCTGACCGCCGCCCTGGCCTCGAATGAAAGCCACTTTGCTCCCCTGCCGTCCGTCATTGAGGCAATGTCGGCCGAGGCGGGCAGGATCCACCGTTACCCAAGCATGGGTGCGGTGGAGGCGCGGGACGCCATTGCCCGGCAGTTCGGCGTCAGCGCCGGGGAAGTCGCCGCCGGACCGGGGAGCTCCGGCGTCCTGCAGCAGATCATTTCCGCAGTCTGCGGCCACGGCGACGAGGTGGTGTACGCGTGGCGCTCCTTCGAGGCCTACCCCATCCTGGTGGCAGTGGCGGGCGCCGTTTCGGTCCCCGTGCCGCTGCTGGCCACCGAGCAGCACGATCTCCACTCCATGGCCGCGGCGATCACGGACCGCACTCGCCTGGTCATCCTGTGCTCGCCCAACAACCCCACGAGTGTGTCCATCAGCCCCGCGGACCTTGAGGAGTTCCTCCGCTCTGTTCCGCCGCGGGTGCTGGTGGTACTGGACGAGGCCTACGTCGAATTCCAGCGCGGACCAGGCGTCGACTCGCTCGATTTCTACCGCCGCCACCCCAACCTGTGCATTCTGCGCACCTTCTCCAAGGCATACGGGCTGGCGGGCCTGCGGATCGGGTACGCCATTGCCCGGCCGGAAATTGCTGAGGGCCTCCGCCGGACGGCCGTCCCCTTCGGCGTGAACAGGATGGCGCAGGCGGCCGCGGTTGCTTCGCTGGCCGTCGGGGACGAAATTCTTGAGCGGACCGAGGCGGTGGCCCGGGAACGCACCCGGGTCATCGGTGCGCTACGGGACTATGGCTGGGATGTGCCGGACAGCCAGGCCAACTTCTACTGGCTGCGTGCCGACGATGATTTGCGTGTGCAGCTCCTGGACGCGTTGGCCGACGCCGACATCCTGGTGCGCGGCTACGCCGTGGACGGGGTCCGCATCACGCTGGCGGACCGGGCCACCAACGACAGGGTCCTTGCTGTCCTGGCCAACCGCGGGCGGTTCCTGCGTGAGGCGGCCGCGGCCCAGTGAGCACCACAACAGAAACACCGGCTGCCGCAACCCCTTCCCCAGCCCGGCACATGGAAGGGCCGACGGCGGCACCTTCAGCGCCGCCGTCGGCCGTCCGTCATTCCGTGGTTGAGGACGTCCTGGGCATCCTGACCGGCACCTTCGCGGCGTCGCTGGGGCTGTTCCTGCTCAAGTCGAGCGGGGCCGTGACGGGCGGCACCGCCGGCCTCGCACTGCTGCTCAGCTATTCGGTCGCACTGCCGTTTGGCGTCATCTTCTTCGCAGTGAACCTGCCGTTCTTCGCCCTGGCAGTGTGGAAGAAGGGCTGGAACTTCGCCCTCCGCACCGGCGCCGCGATCTCCCTGGTGTCCGTGATGGCCAGCCTGCACCCGGCGGCCCTGGGGTCCCTGCACATTGACCCCGTGTATGGCGTGCTGGGCGGAAACCTGCTCGCCGGCGTCGGCCTCCTGATCCTGTTCCGGCACCAGTCCAGCCTGGGCGGCTTCAACATCCTGGCCCTGCTGCTGCAGGAAAAGCTGAAATGGCGCGCGGGGTACGTGCAGATGGTGCTGGACGTGGCCATCGTCCTGGCGGCCCTGGCACTCGTTCCGCCCCTGATGGTGCTGCTGTCCGCGGCCGGCGCCACCCTCCTGAACCTGGTCCTCGCCCTGAACCACCGGCCGGGCCGGTACCTGGGAAAGTAGGCGGCTTACCGGCTTTTTATTCCCTGCAGGCCGCTGAAATATCTGCGCGGGGACCTGCGTTGCCGCCCATATGACAACAATCGGAATCATCGGTGCAGGACATATTGGCAGCCAGGTTGCACGGAAGGCCGTGGAGCTGGGCTACGACGTAGTCATCAGCAACTCCCGTGGGCCCGAAACCCTCCAGATGCTGGTTTCGGAACTTGGCCCCAGGGCGCGGGCCGCCACGCCGGCTGAAGCAGCAGCGGCCGGCGACTTCGCCGTGGTCACGGTGCCGCTGAAGAACTACAAGGACATCCCGGTGGAGCCGCTGGCCGGCAAGATTGTGATCGATACCAACAACTACTACTGGGAGCGGGACGGCAGGATCCCCGCCCTGGACAACGGCGAAGCCACCACCTCCGGTCTGCTGCAGGAGCACCTCCCGCAGTCAAAGGTGGCCAAGGGCTTCAACCACATCATGGCAAAGGACATCACCACGGACGGAACTCCGGACGGCACGGAAAACCGGCGCGCCCTGGCCACCGCCAGCGACTACCAGGAAGCCGCGGACCTGGTGACCCGGCTGTACGACGAATTCGGTTTCGACACGGTTAACGTGGGGCCGCTGTCCGAGAGCTGGCGCGTGGAGCGGGACCGTCCTGCCTACGTGAAGAGGCAGAACGCCGTTGAGCTGAAGGACAACCTGGAAAAGGCTACTCGGACTCTCTGATTCGTCCCGTCCGACAACTGGCTGGCAGTGCCTACTGCCAGCCAGTTCTGTGTTTAACGGTTCCAGGCCGGCACCAGCACCACTTCGAACGGGCTGGGCGGCTGGTTGAACTGGGCGTTCACCGCGGCGAGCGTATTCCCGAACAAGGCGACCGTTGTAGGCACATTGAAGTCGCTGCTCTTGATCGTGTCCCGTACCTCGCCGGAAGCCAGGTCGCCGGAGAGGTCGATGCGCGCTATCTGGTTCAGCTGGTTCTGGACGGCCCAAAGGTTGTCGCCGCGCACCAGGATGCCGTCAACATAAGGAACCTTGACGCCCTTGATCGCAGCGCTCTCCCCGGTCCTGGGGTCCACCGTGTAGAGGGCTCCGTTGAGGGAGTGGGCCACGATGAGCATTTTGCCGTCCCGCACGGCCGCAATGCCGTTGAGGTTGAACCCCTGTTTGACGTCCGCCGCCGGGCCACTGAGCTTGAGGGTCTTCACATTGCCCAGTTCCCCGTCCCCGCCGACCGGCAGGAAGTAGAGCTCCGCGGCGGCTGAGTTGGTGAACCAGGCCCCGTCACTGGTGAGGGTGACGTCGTTGATGAATCCCTGGGCCAGGCGGATATCGGCAACCGGCTTGCCCGTGTCGGTGTTGTAGACGAATGCCTTGCCGGTGTTGGCGCCCGCCACAAACAGCAGGTGGTGGCAGGTATCGGCCTTCATCCCGGCGGCGGCGCGGCCTGCCGGTGCATCGATGAAGCGGGTTGCCGTGCCCTTGCGGATGTCGCCGCGGAAAATATCGCCCGTGGTGAGTTCCCCTGCATAGAAAGTCCTGCCCTCCCCTGCCGCGATGCCTTCGGCGGAGGTGGCGCCGTCGAGCACTATCTCCCCGGACGGTGGAGCAGCCGACGCCGGAAGGGCAGTGGGAAGAAGCAATGAAAAAGAGGCCACGAGCCCTGCGGCGGCACCGTGGCGTACTGGATGGCGCATGCTGGTTCCTTAGTCTGGGTCGATGCGCGCGGGGCCCATCTGCGGAAGCTCCGCACGATTGGTGCTGCCAGTTTAAGCGCATGTATTGGGCTTGCGAAGGCATCGGCCTACCCAATCTGCTTACAATCGAAACCTCTGACCACTACTGAGGGACCCATGAAGAAATTCGCCACAGCCCTGTTTGCCGCCGGCCTCGTTGCCTCCGCCACGGCCTGCTCCGCCACGCACCAACTGTCCACCGCTGAAACCTGCGAGCGGATCCAGGCCGTTGTGTCGAACCCCGCCAACAACGCCGGCAAGACGGGGATGAACAACCTCGCCAACCAGATCCGACCCATCCACGCCGTTGCTTCGGACGATCTCAAGCCCGCCCTGGCCTCGATCCTGGCGTACACGGACGAGCAGGCCAAGGAAAACCCGGACAAGGACAAGCTGGCCGATCTGCAGTCGGGCTACCAGGAAGCCGGCAGCACCTACAGCAAGTTCTGCGGCCAGGCCGGCGGCTAGACAATCTTCTGAAGGGACCGGCCGCCTGCGGGACAGGCGGCCGGTCCTTTCTCTGTCTCCGGCCTATCTCTGTCTCCGGCCTAGAGCGTGGCCGGATCCGTGTTGGCGCCGCAAAGGATGACGGCAACGCGTTCGTCCTTTCCGGGCACGTAGGCGCCGGAGGCGAGCGCGGCGTAGGCGGCTGCGGCACCGTGCTCCACCAAGATCCGGTAGTCGTTCCACAGCGCGGAGCGGGCGGCGATGATCTGTTCATCGGAGACCAGGACGCTCCCGACGCCGCAGCGGACCGCGACGGAGAAGCCGATGTCGCCTATGCGGCGGGCACCCAGGGAGTCCGCGGCGATGCCCGATACCGGGACGTCCACCGGTTCCCCTGCCGCCAGGGCGGCGTGGAGGGTGGGCGCAGTTTCCGGTTCCACAGCCACCACTTTGGCAAAGCCTTCGACGGCGGCGGCTACTCCCGCCATCAGGCCGCCACCGCCCACGGCCACCAGGACGGTGTCCACGTCCGGCACCTGTTCCAGCAATTCGGAGCCCACCGTCCCGGCGCCGGCGGCAATTTCCGGTTGGTCGTAGGCATGGCAGTAGATGGCGCCGGTCTTCTCTGCGTGCGCAATGGCGGCCTGGTAGGCGGCCGCGTACTCTGAACCGCCCTGGACCACTGTGGCGCCGATGGCCCTGAGCTTACCGACTTTGACGGCCGGTGCCGCTTCAGGAACGAAGACCGTTGCAGGCACCCCGAGCTGGGCCGCCGCATAGGCGTTGGCCAGGCCCGCGTTCCCGCCGGATGCCACAACCACCCCCACGTCCGCCTGCAGTTCACCCCGTTCCTTGCTGGCCAGGATCCGGTTCAGCGCGCCCCGGGCCTTGAACGTGCCCGTGTGCTGCATGAATTCGCATTTGAACCAGACCGGGCCGGCGGCGGTGCCCGCATCCGCCTGCAGGACGGGCGTCCTGCGGACAAGGCCCGCTGTCCGCTGCGCGGCCTGGTCGATGTCAGCGCGGGTGATCATTGTCAGACTTCGTCATCCCAGGCGCCCGGCTCCGCCAGCGCCTCTTCGGGCTTCTGTTCCGGGTCGGCCTCTTCGCCGCCCACATACGATGCCGGGACCGTTCCGGCAGCATGGCCCTGCTGTTCCTCGCGGATGTTGGATGCTCCCGGCTGTTCCAGGTGCTGGCCGGACTGCGGGGCCTTGGTGACGTCGTCCTTGGTTTCGTCCTTGGCCCCGTCCGGGTCGCCCGGCCCGCGGAGGTCTGCGGTGTTCTGGGGATCGTCGCTGGAAACGGTCATGGTCCTGCCTTTCACCTGGGAACTGCTGTACCGGCCGGGGAACCCCCGACCGGCTTCCAGCCTACGGTCTGGAGGTAGTCGCCGGCCCGTTCCCGCGCGATTTCCAGCAGTGTTGAGTGGAAGGCAACCTCCGCCGTCGTATCCTGCTGTGGGTGGTGGCCGGCCTGGCCATCCTGGGTGTGATTGCCCTCGTTGCCGGCGGCATGTTCAACCAGGCGGCCGCCACGGACCCGGAGCCGACCATGACCGCTGTCCAGATCATCCCGCTGGTGATCCTCGTGGTGATGTTCGTCGTCGCCACCAAATGGCCGCTGAACATCGGGGTGATGGGACTCGTCGCGTCATTCGGCGTCGGCTATTTCATGCTCGGGATGTCTGACAAGCAGATCCTCGAGGAGTTCCCGGCCACCATCGTCCTCACCATCATCGGCGTCACCTACTTCTTCAGCATGGCCCAGCGCAACGGCACCATCGAGATCATCGTCAAGGGATGTGTGCGGATTGTCCGCGGCAAGACGATGCTGCTGCCGTGGGTGTTCTTCCTGGTCGCCGCCGCGCTGACCTCGCTCGGAACGTTCTCCCCGGCCGCCATCGCGCTGCTGGCACCGGCCGCGATCGGGTTCGCTTACGAATCGCGCATCCACCCCGTGGTCATGGGCGCCTTCATCATCAACGGCGCACACGCCGGCGGATTCTCCCCGCTGTCAGTGGCCGGCGTGCTGGTCCACAACATCGCACTGAAGAACGACTTCCCGATTTCCCAGGGCGGCCTGTTCATTGCCAGCTTCGCCCTGAACCTCATCCTCTCGGTGCTGACCATCGTCCTGTTCGCCCTGATCGGCAAACTGCGCGACGGTGCCAGCGGGCTGCACGTGGACATCGACACTTCCTCCGCCGGACGCCCGCACGGCCAGCAGATTCTGACGCTGGCGCTGATCGCGGCAATGCTGGTGTGCACCCTCGGCTTCCACATGCCCATCGGCTTCGTGGCCCTCTCCGCCGGCCTCCTGCTCGCGTTCATCAACATCAAGGAACACAAGACCTTCATCGGCGGCATCTCCTGGTCGACCGTCCTGCTGGTGGCAGGCATGATCACGTACGTATCCCTGCTGGAGCACGTGGGCGTCATCGACACGCTTGCCGAGCACGCCCTGGCCCTGGGGGCTCCGCTGCTGATCGCCCTGGTCCTCTGCTACGTGATCGGTGTCGGCTCGGCCTTCGCGTCCTCCACCGCCCTGCTGACCGCTTTCATCCCGCTGGCCGGCCCACTCCTGGCCACCAGCTCGCTCAGCGCCTCCGGAACCGTGGCCGCGCTGGCCATCGCAGCCACCGTCGTCGACGTATCCCCCTTCTCCACGGACGGAGCACTCGTAGTGGCCAACGCCCGCGACGACGACCGGCAGCGCGTCTACAAGCAGCTGATGTTCTACGCAGGCGGCGTGGTGCTGGTGGCACCGGTACTGGCGTGGGCCCTGCTGGTACCCACCGGCATCATGTAGGTCCTTTTCCACCATCAGGCGGCCCGTCAGCATCTAGCGGCCCGCTTTGCTGTTCACTTCCTTGACCTGCCGCCCCGGACTCTGTCCCCCAGCTGTGAATTGCAGCTCACCCGGGACGTTGCGCCCTCCCCCGGCGTTGAACAAGGCGGCGGGAGGAGGCCGGATGATCATTGTGCTGACGGGTATCGACGGATCAGGGAAGTCGACGGCGGCCCGCGCCTTGGCGTCGTCGGTGCGGGCGGAGGGCGGCCGTGCGCTGCTCCTGAGCAACCACGCGGGCCGGCGGGTCATGTCCCTGCTGTCCGCCAGGCTGGGAGTGCGCCTGCCCGCCAAACTGGCCGACGCCGTCGAAACCGCCCTCCGGGTGGGCAACGTACTGGTATCGCACCTGCGCGCCAGCCGGTTCGACGGCCTGGTAATCATGGACCGGCACCTCCACTGCCAGCTGGCACTGCGGACCGCCAACGGATTGCCACGCGGCCGGTTCCTTCCGTGGCTGCTGGCCCGCCTGCCGGAACCGGACGCCATTTTCCATCTGGACATCGACCCCGTCGAGGCGCACCACCGCATCATTGTCCGGGGCACTGACTCAGAGAGCCTTGATGACCTCGCCGCATTCCAGTCGGGATACCGGGACCTGCCGGAGTACGCGCGCTTCGTGAAGCTGGACGCCTCCGTCCCCGCACAGCAGTTGATGGCCGAGTTGCGCTCACGATTCGACGGGGTCGCAGTCACAAACACAATTTAACATTCCACATAGCGGAATTTGGTTTTCCTCTTGCGGAATTAGTGTGACGAGGATTACGTTGGAAACGGCCCCGAAAACGGGCTGTTCCCGATTGATAGGCAAAGGTCAATGAAGATCCCAAACCCTGAGGCACTGAAGGCGAGTTCGGTGCCCGCGAAGAGGAAGCCGCTGTACAAGTCGCTCTTCTTCCAGATTCTGATCGCCGTCGTGGCAGGTGTCCTCATCGGGCATTTCTGGCCGGACCTTGGATCACAACTGAGGCCGCTCGGAGATGGCTTCATCAAACTCATCAAAATGATCATCGCGCCGCTGATCTTCCTGGTGATCGTTACCGGAATTTCAGCCGTAGGCGACGTCAAGGCGGTCGGAAGGGTTGGGGTAAAGGCCCTGCTCTACTTCACGGGAGCAACCCTGTTCGCCCTGGTCTTCGGACTCATTGTGGGAAACATCGTCCAGCCCGGAGCCGGCCTGAACATCGACCCGTCGACGCTCTCCCAGGCAGACCTGGACGCAAAGACCGGGTCCGCGGCACCCAAGGATGCAGCATCCTTCATTCTGGACATCATCCCGGCCAGCGTCATCGGCGCATTTGCCAGCAACAGCCTCCTGCAAGTGCTCTTCTTCTCAGTGTTTTTTGGTGCTGCCATCGTAGTGATCGGGCGTGAAAAGTGCCTGCCGGTCATCAACGTCATGGAAACCATCCTGGAACTGATCTTCAAGATCATGGCATGGATCATGAAGGTCGCCCCGCTGGGCGCCTTCGGCGCCATGGCATTCATCATCGGCCAGTACGGGCTGGATACCCTGAGCACCTACGCGGTCCTGATCGCAGCCTGCTACGGCGCCGCTTTGGTCTTCATCGGCCTGCTGTTCGTCGTGGCCTGGGGGTTTGCCCGGGTGCCGCTCTGGCAGTTCCTGAAGTACACGCGGGAGGAGTTCCTCCTGGCCCTGGGCACCGCATCAACCGAAGCGGTGATGCCCAGGATCATGACCAAACTGACCAACGCGGGCTGTTCCCGTGCCACCACCGGCCTTGTGGTGCCCACCGGTTACTCCTTCAACCTCGATGGCGCCGCGATCTACCTTTCGATCTCCCTGCTGTTCCTGGCCCAGGCCTTCGGCCACCACCTTGACCTTGGCCAACAGCTGGCCGCCCTTGGCGTACTGCTGCTGACATCCAAGGGCATGGCGGGAGTTCCCGGCTCCTCGTTCCTCGCACTTTCCGCCACTGCTGCAGCACTGGGTATCTTCCCGGTGGCCGGCGTGGCACTGCTCCTTGGCGCAGACCGGCTCATGGACTCAATGCGCGTCGTAGTCAACCTGCTGGGCAACTGTGTTGCCACCTTCGTTGTCTCGAAGTGGGAAGGCCAGTTTGACCGCAGCGTCATGCTGCGCGCCTTCAAGGGTGAGATCACCAACCACGACTCTGCGATCCTGCTGGGCAAGGAAGAGGATTTTGAGGGGCAGGAGCTGCAGCGGCTTACAGCGGGACAGGACCCATCACCGAAGTTCCGGGGCGCACCAACACGGGAGGTCGTCTCCGAGTTGCCGGAAAACACAAGCGCCAGCGTCGGCTTGAGCGGCAAAGCCAAGTAGGGCGCCGGGCAACGAGAGAACGGGGCGGGCCAGGACAGTAATTGTCCTGGCCCGCCCCGTTTCAATATTGCGGAGTTGGTGCCGCTACCGCGACGCCGTCGGGGAGGCCGACGACGAGGAACCGCTGCCCGAGGTCATCGTCGCCGACGAGGTGGACGAGGCAGTGGACGACGCCGAGCTGCCCGGCGATGACGTGCCGGAAGAACCGGACGAGCTGGTGGAGGTGGGGCTGGACGTTGCGCCGCCTTCGGCCTTCTTCAACACGTCGTTAATGAGCTCCTCAAGCTCCTTCTGGTCCTTGTCGCCCAGATCGGTGCCGCCCTTGGTGGCAACCACCAACAGGCGCCCCTGGGCAGCGGAAACCTGCATCAGCTTCTGCTGGTTGTCGCCGCTGCGGGTGCTGACGGTTGCGAAGGTCTCATCAGCGTCAGTGTCCGCCTTCAGCTCCTGGCTGGAAACGTCGTACTTCTGGCCAAGGGCGGAGACCGAGAATTTGGCGCACTGGTTCATCTTGCCGCTGATGTCACTCAGTGTCTTGACGGCGTCGGGGCCCTGGCTGCCGGACTGTGCTGACAGCGTGCGCGGCTGGTTGCCCTCGGAAAGCGCCACGGCTACGTCGCCGCTTTCCACCTTGTCCAGCAAGCCGGCGGTGGCGATGTCCTTGCAGTCCTTGGGGTCGATGGTTGCCGTGCTCATGAGCAGGTTGGCAATGTTTCCGCCCTGGTCAACCTGCTCCTTGGAGTACAGCTTGAGTTCGTTGCCGTCAGCGTCCTTCATGCCCGAAATGAGGTCGCGGAGCTCGTCCTCCGAGTACACCTTGGCGTTGGCGGTTTGGCTGGCAGAGGCGGATGCCGACGTCGTTGCCGTGCCTGACGGGCTGGCAGTTCCGCCGCCTCCTCCCGAACAGCCGGCCAAGGCCAGCATCGCCGCAGTTACCACTCCAAGCGCAGAAACTTTTCGCATCAGGGTTAACCTCCGAAATAGACAGCATGCTTAGTAGTTTCAAGCGTAAAGGGTGAAAGGCGGGACGCAAATAACGGAACGGTCTCAAAACCGGCGGGATTGGCGAGCGCCGGGAGGACGCCAAGTATCAGGCCGGGGGGTGGCCCGGCTCCTGGAGCTGCGGGTGCCGCCATGCTCCGCTGGCCTTCGCCTGGTGGCCGAGGCTTCGCGAGATGGCCCGCGCGGCGGCCCTGACCAGCGGCACCAGATCATGCGCCGGCGTCTGGGCATCCGGGACCACAATGGACAATGCAGCCACTACATCGCCGGCAGCCCCATGAATGGGTGCGGCGACGGAGACAGTGCGGGAGGGATGGTCCCGCCGAACCACTGCGACGCCGGATTGCCTTACGTTTGCCAGGACACCGCGAAGCCGGGCCGCCGGGAGACTCCCGGCATCCGAAACACTGCCCGGCACCCCTGGGGGCGCCGGCTGCGAAAGCAGTTCCTGCAGCAGCTCCGGAGCGGCGTGGGCCAGCAGTACCTGCCCGACGGCGGTGGTCCCCAGCGGCATGCGTCCGCCAACCCGGTAGGCCACCTCCGTCGCGGTCCGGGAAGAGAGCCGATCGATCAGGACCGCGTCCGTGCCTTCGCGGACGGCAAGCAGCACGTGATGCCGGGTGACCTCGTACAGATCCTCAAGGTAAGGCAGGGCGATTTGCCGCACCCCGTGGCCCCGCGGCGAGAGCGAGGCAATTTCCCAGAGGCGCACACCCACCACGTAGCGGCCGTCCTCGAGGCGTTCCAGCGCGCCCCACTCCGTCAGGTGCCGCACCAGCCGCAGGGCCGTGGCAGGGGCAAGTCCGGCCTGGCGGGACAGTTCGGACAGATTCAGGGCACGGCGCTGTTCCGTAAACTGGGCAAGAAGGCTCAGAGCCCGCACCAGTACGGGCGTGCCCGGAAGACCGGTGGCGGCCTCTGTGGGCGCGGCGGCTGCCGCCCTGCCCGCTCCCGCCATCTCCGCCTCCATCCGTTGCGTCCTTCAAGCCTGGGCGGTGTGTGCCCCGCCACAAAGAGGCTTTTCACCCAGTGAAAAGACCGTTCGCAGGGCTGCTGCAGCAGGCCAAGCTGATGGACGTCCCGCAGGCATACAGCCAGCGTCCCTTGACCCGATTGGAATCAATGATGAACTCCAATGCCCCCAGCAAATCCCTGGCCGGTATCTTCGTACTGTGCTGGCTTGGCCTGCTCGCCGACGGCTACGACCTCTACGTCTACGGCGCCACCCTCCCCGCCCTGATCGGGCAGCCGCCCTTCAATGTCACGCCCGCCGCGGCAGGCGCGGTGGGCTCGTTGGCGCTGGTGGGGATGCTGCTCGGTTCACTCGTCGTGGGTACGCTCACGGACCGGCTTGGCCGCCGCCGGATCTTTGTGTCCGCCCTGGCGTTGTTCTCGCTGGCCATGCTCGCCTGCGCCATGGCACCCAGCTGGGAGCTCTTCGCAGCGTTCCGCTTCATCGCCTGCTTCGGCGTGGGCGGCCTGCTGCCGACGGCGGTAGCCCTCACCAATGAATTCGCGCCGCCGGGGAAAAAGTCACTGGTCCTCGGTGCGGTGCTGACCGGGCCGGCAACGGGTACTGTTGCCGCTTCGCTGACGTCCCTCGCTGTCCTGGAGTCCAGTGGTTTCCGCCCGGTGTACGCGATCGGTGCCGCAGGGCTGCTGATCGTTCCCTTCGCCTGGTTCCTGCTGCCGGAGTCACCGTCGTTCCTGCGGACCCGGTCCCGCACCGCAGAGGCCGACAGCATCGAGGCCGCCTACGGGCTGCCCCGCACCACGGATGTCCCGGCCACAGCCGTGCGGGTCTCTCCAACGCGCGCCCTCTTCGCCAACGGCACCGGCAAGACCTCAGTCCTGCTGTGGGGCATCACTCTCCTGAGCCTGCTGACCATCTTTGGCGTCAGCACGTGGCTGCCGCAGATCATGCGCACTGCCGGGTTCGGCGTCGGATCCTCCGTGGCATTCCTGCTGGCCTACTCGGTGGGTGCCGTGGTCGGCACCGTCCTGGCATCTGTGGCCAGCCAGAAGTTCGGGCCCGGGCCGCTGGTGGTGGTGGGGTTCGCCAGTGCAGCGGCAGCCCTGCTCCTGATGTCCGCCAACCCGCCGGCCGCGCTCATGACGGTGCTCGCCGCCGTCGCAGGTTTCGGCGGCCTGGGCACGCAGAACATGATCAACGACTACATCGCCCAGTTCTACCCTGCCGCCACCCGCGCCACCGGCCTTGGCTGGGCACTTGCTGTGGGACGCATCGGAGCCATCGCAGGCCCAACCTACGGCGCACTGCTGGTGGGCTTCGGCGGCGGCGTCCCCGTAGCCGCCATTGCCTTCGCGGCGCCCGCCCTGCTGGGTGCGGTGCTCATGCTCGCCCTGCGCACCAGGGCAGTGCGGCAGCCTGCCGCGCCCCGCGATGCGGAACTGGTGCGCTAACGCCCGGCCCGGCAACAAAGGTGGCCGGGCGGCCCCCCGCGGCCCGCGCCTGTGGAATAATCCAAGCAGGTGGTCCGGACCGGACTTATCCAGCAGCAGGAGGGGCCTCAATTGTCCGCCACATCAAGGAGCACCGCCGGAGCGGCGGCCACGGCCATCAATAACACCCAGGTCCCCAAGCACGAGCAGCTGCGGTTGATCATACTCAAGCTCGCCAAAGAGGAACTGGAGCCCGGCGCCCGGCTTCCCAGCGAGCGGACGCTCATGGACTCCTACGGTGTCAGCCGCATTACAGTCCGCGCCGCCATCGGCCGCCTGGTCAACGAGGGGCACCTGGTCCGGGTTCCGGCGAAGGGTACCTTCGTGGCGGATTCCCCAGTGCAGTCAACACTCCACCTGGCTTCGTTCACGCAGGAAATGGAGGCGATGGGACACGTGCCCAGTACGGTGGTGCTGGTGGCCGAAGCGGGCGCTGCCCCCACGGATACGGCAGAGGCGCTCAGCCTGCCGCCGGGCTCCGAGGCCATCCACTTGAAGCGCCTCCGCCTGGCAGACGGCCGGCCGGTCAGCGTGGATGACGCCTGGTACAACCCCGAACATGCCCGCGGCCTTCTGGACATCGACCTGACCGGCTCGGTTTACAAAGCCCTCGCCGCGCAGTTCGGGCACCAGATCGACAGGGCACGGCAGAGCGTGCGGTCCGAGGGCGCCCCCGCGGATGTGGGGGCGCTCCTCGGAACCGGCACGGGGGCGCCGGTGCTGGCCTTCGACCGGGTGTCCTATTCAGGCCCCCTTGCCATCGAACATTCACGTTCGTGGTACCGCTCCGACCGCTACTCGCTGAACATGGAAGTCCGGCTCTAGAAGCCAACCCCTAGTCCAGCGAGAACAGCTTCTGGCCGGCGGTGACCGTGCCGGCTCCAGTAAGCGTTGCCACGTCCGGCTTGGTATCGAGGACGACGACGGGACTCACCATCGAGTAACCTGCCGCAAGGGCGGCGGTGGGATCGACACGCATGACGGCAGCGCCGGCGTCGACAGTGTCGCCTTGGGCAATCAGCAGCTTAAAGCCTTCGCCTTTGAGCTTGACCGTATCGATGCCCACATGGGTGAGGACGCCGCGCCCCGAGGACTCAACCACAACAAAGGCGTGCGGCAGCAGCTTGACCACCTTTCCCGCCACGGGGGACACGACGTCGAACATCTCGCCCGCCGGCGGTTCCACTGCGGCGCCGGAACCCACCATCTGGCCGGCGAACACAGGGTCCGGGACTTCGGCAAGGCGAATTACGGTACCCGCGATGGGTGCCAGCACCACCAGGGACTGACCCACTAGAGGAGGTCCTCGATGTCTTCGGCCAGGTTGTCGGCCTCGGGGCCAACAATGACCTGGACAGCCGTGCCGGAGGTCAGCACGCCGTGGGCTCCGGCGGCCTTCAAGGAGGCCTCGTTCACGAGGGAACCATCTTTAACCTCCGTGCGAAGGCGGGTAATGCAGGCTTCAATCTCCACGATGTTGCCGGCGCCGCCCAGTCCTTCAATGATCTTTTCTGCTTTGGACATGGTTGCCCTTTCTGATGGTGCCCGCTGGGAGCACTGCTTCCTCACCGGGGCCGGCGGCCCAAGTGCGACCAATTATGGCTTCCACCACCGGCCTTTTGAATGGCCCGGCGGGATTTCCCATTGCCTTGACAGGTACTCGTGGGATGAATCACACTGAACTGGTCATAACCAGACAGTACCGGCTGGAACCCCTCCTTTACAAGCCCCACCCGAACCCGCAGAGGTGCAACCATGTCAACATCCGAGACCGCCGCCCTGGCTCCCGAAAAGAAGCCAAACAAGGCGTTTGCCACACTGCAGCGCCTGGGCCGCACCCTGATGCTGCCCATCGCCGTTCTTCCCGCCGCAGGCATCCTGCTGCGCATTGGCCAGGCCGACCTGCTTGGCGCCATTCCTGGATTCGAAGGCGGCGCCGCCGTCATCTCCGCAGCCGGCAATGCGGTCTTCACCTGGCTGCCGCTCATTTTTGCGGTGGGCATTGCCATCGGCTGGGCCAAGAAGGCCGATGGTTCCACTGCTTTGGCCGCCGTCGTTGGCTACATGGTGATCGACGGCGTCTTCAAGGCCATGTCCCCGCTGGTCCTGGCAGGACAGGTTGACCCGGCCGGCAAGCAGGCGATGATCAATTACGGCGTCCTGGCCGGCATTGTGGTGGGCCTGCTTTCCGCATCGCTGTGGCAGCGCTTCTACCGCACAAAACTGCCGGACTTCCTTGGATTCTTCAGCGGCCGCCGCCTGGTGCCCATCCTGACCTCCGTTTCCAGCCTGGTAGCCGGCGTCGTCCTTGCCTTGGCCTACCCGCTCTTCAACGCCGGCCTTTCCGCGGTGGGCCAGGCCGTGGCCAGCAATGCTGTTGCCGGCGGCGGCATCTACGGCTTCGCCAACCGCATGTTGATCCCCGCGGGACTGCACCACATCCTGAACTCCGGCGTCTGGTTCCTCATCGGTGACTACACCGACGCCTCGGGCCACCTGGTCCGCGGTGACCTCAACCGCTTCTTCGCCGGAGACCCCAGCGCGGGCATCTTCATGACCGGCTTCTTCCCCATCATGATGTTCGGCCTGCCTGCAGCAGCGCTTGCCATCTGGCGCCACGCCAAGCCCTCGCAGAAGAAGATCGTCGGCGGCATCATGCTCTCCACCGCACTGACCGCCTTCTTCACCGGCATCACCGAACCGCTTGAGTACTCCTTCATGTTCGTGGCCTTCCCGCTCTACATCGTCCACGCCGTCCTGACCGGAACGTCCATGGCCCTGGTCAACGCGCTGGGAATCCATCACGGGTTCACATTCTCTGCAGGCCTGATCGACTTTGTCCTCAACTTCGGCAAATCACAGAACGGCTGGCTGCTCATCCCCATAGGACTTGGCTACGCGGCGATCTACTACTTCCTCTTCTCCTTCGTCATCAAGCGCTGGAATCTGCGCACCCCCGGCCGCGAGGACGACGAAGTCACCGTGGAGACCGACGCCGCCAAGTAGCGCCACCTATTTCATCCCCATCTCCCGCAACTGCAACCGGAAGCACCCAGAGCGCATGGAAATCATCATCCTTCCCACCCCTGACGACGTGGCCCGCACGGCCGCTGATGCCATCGAGGACCAGGTCCGCCGCGGCCCGTCCGTCCTGGGACTGGCCACCGGGTCCACCCCGCTGGGCACCTATCAGGAACTTATCGAACGGCACCGCAGCGGCGGCCTGAGCTTCGCGCAGGCCCAGGCGTTCCTGCTGGACGAGTACGTGGGACTGCCTGCCGGGCATCCGCAGTCATACCACTCGGTCATCCGGGAGGAATTCACGACCAGCGTGGACTTCGGCGACGGCGCGGTCCGCGGACTGGACGGCATGGCCCGGGATCCGCAGGCGGAGGCCGCCGCTTACGAGGCCCGGATCGCCGCCGCGGGCGGCGTGGATATCCAGATTCTGGGCATCGGGACGGATGGCCATGTGGGCTTCAATGAACCCATGTCCTCGCTGGCCTCCCGTACGCGGATCAAGACGCTCACCCGGCAGACGCGCCTGGACAACGCCCGCTTCTTTGATGCACCGGAGGAGGTGCCGGACCATGTGCTGACCCAGGGCCTGGGAACCATCCGTGAGGCCCGGCACCTGCTGCTGCTGGCCACGGGGGAGGCCAAGGCAGAGGCTGTGGCTGCCGCCGTCGAAGGTCCCGTAGCGGCCATCTGCCCGGCGTCGGCCCTCCAGCTGCACCCGCACGTCTCGGTACTGGTGGACGAGGCCGCAGCCTCCCGGCTCGCCCACCGCGAGTATTACCAGGACACCTTCGGCCGGAAGCCGGCATGGCAGGGACTCTGAGCGGCAGGCTGGTGTCCGTGGAATGCACCGCGCCGCAGTTTGAGCTGGCCGTGGAGAATGCCGACGGCGTCCGGCTGGCCGCCGCCGTGGGCGCGGCCCGGGTTGAACTGTGCGCCGCCCTGGCGGAGACAGAGGGCGTCACGCCAAGCATCGGCACCATCGGGCAGGCGTGCGGCCTGGGCCTTCCCGTCCATGTCCTGGTGCGTCCGCGGCCGGGCAACTTCACCTATTCGCCCGGCGAGCTCGATGTCATTGAGCGCGATGCCGCTGCGGCTTTGGGTGCCGGAGCCGCGGGCGTGGTGGTTGGTGTCCTGGCATCCGACGGCGGCCCGGATGTCCAGGCAATCCGGCACATTGTGGCAGCAGCGCGGGCCGTGAGGCCGGATGCCGAAGTCACGTTCCACCGCGCGTTCGACGCAGCCCTGGCCGCCGGCCTGGACCCTGCCGGGGCGCTCTCCCGGCTGGAGCACGCAGGGGTGGACCGGGTCCTCACCAGTGGTGGGGCCCCCGACTGCGCCGCGGGGCTGGAGATGCTGCGCAGGATTGTGCGGCAGGGACGCCGGAGTGCTCCCTCGGTCCAGATCATGGCCGGTGGGGGTGTCACCCTGGCGCTGGTACCGTCGCTCCTTGAAGCGGGAGTCCATGCCGTGCACACCTCAGCGCGGCCCCGGGAAGGGGGCGGGGCGGGCGGGGACCGCGCCGGCGCCGCGGACCACGGACTGGCCGCCCGCATGGCTGCCGCCGTGGCGGCCGTGCCGCTGCCCCAACCGACGAACGAAGGACGGTAACCGATGGGCAAGGAACTGTTTCTTCGCGGCCGCATCGTCACCGCCTCGCTGGATATTGCGGACGGGGTGGTGGCGGCCGACGGCGGCCTGGTCACCTTCGCGGGCCCGGCGCAGGACTTCCCCGGGGTACTTCCGCCGGACGCACCCGCCGGACGCATCCTGGTGCCGGGACTGGTGGACGTGCACTGCCATGGCGCCTACGGTTCGGATTTCTCGGAGGGCGATCCCGACGGCGCCGAGCGGGCGGCACGCTACCTGCACAGCCGCGGGACCACCACGCTGCTGGCCAGCCTGGTTACCGGAGAGCCCGGGGACCTGGTCCGGAACCTGGAGATACTGCGGGAGCTGGCAGGCCTGGGGCTGATTGCCGGATCGCACCTGGAAGGTCCGTTCCTCTCAGGCCAGCAGTGTGGCGCGCACGATCCCGTCCTGCTCCTGGAACCGGATCCTGAGGTGGTGGCCCGCATGCTGGCCGCGGCAGGGCCAACCCTGGCCTCCATGACCTTGGCGGCCGAGCTGCCCGGCGCCTCCGAACTTGCCGCCCTGCTTGCGGCCCGCGGCATCATCCCATCCCTGGGCCACACCGCCGCGGACCATGCGACAGCGGCAGCCTTCCTGGCGCGCGCGGCCGCGGCTTTGGACTCGGCCGGCAATTCCACCGGCAGGAACCGCCCAACGGTAACCCACCTGTTCAATGCCATGCCGCCGCTTCACCACCGCTCCCCCGGGCCAGTATCGGCGAGCCTCAGCGCAGCCAAGGCCGGGCAGGCTGTGGTGGAGCTGATTGCCGATGGCGTGCATCTGGCACCGGAAACCGTGAAGTTGGTGTTTGACCTTGTGGGGCCGCACAACATCACGCTGGTGACCGATTCGATGGCCGCCACCGGGCTGGAGGACGGCCAGTACAGGCTGGGGTCCCTCTCCGTCACAGTTGCCGGCGGCGTAGCCCGGGTTGACGCCACTGGCGCCATTGCCGGCGGCACCAGCACGTTGCTGGACGTCATCCGCTCCTGCGTTGCTGCCGGAGTTCCGTTGCGGGATGCCGTCACCTCCGCGTCGGCAGTCCCGGCATCGTTGCTGGGTCTCTCGGCGTATGCGGGCGACCTGCGCGCCGGAATGCAGGCCGACGTCGTCGTTCTTGACCAGGACCTGAACCTGAAGGCAGTGCTGCGAAGCGGCGAATGGGTCACCGCACCCGGCTGAGCTGCATTGCGGCGATGGGCGTCTGCTGCCGTGGCCTACCCACGACCTATTATTGTCAGTGCCTCGTAGGACGATGTTTTTATGGAAATCAGTACTGACCTGGCGGCGGTGATGGAGGGCGTTCGTGCCTCCGTTGCTGCGTTGGATGTACTGGTTCTGGAAGACGCTTCCCTCGATTCAGCTGGTTTGGGGGCCGTCGCAGGTGCCGCTGTTGATGTGTTGCAGCGGCGGTACGAGTTGTGTCTGGAGCGGGTGGCGGCCGTGTGGCGGTTGGAGGCTCAGCTCGCGGCGGTCAAGGCGCGCGATGCGGCGGAGTGCGTCGGTTTCCAGCAGGCACTGCTTGCCCCTGACGCCCCGGTGGATGAGCGCATGTTTTCGGAGATGTCCGCGGTGGAGGAGATCGCCGGAGTCCTGACAGTGAGTTCTGGGGCGGCGGGTGCTTTGGTGGAGCAGTCCCGGCGGATGTGTTCATTGCCGCGGGTGATGGGTGCATTGTCGTCTGGGTCGGTGTCGTGGCAGCATGCCAGGATTGTCGCCGACGAAACCGAAGGCCTCACCCCCGACGGGGCTGCTGCCTTGGTGGCGCACTTCTTCGACCCCGACGCCCCCAACCCCGCCCGCGGCGCCGCGCCCGGCGAACTCGTCCCCGCCCGGTTCCGCGCCAAGGTCCGCGCCTGGCGGGAACGCCACCACCCCGAAACCCTCGAAAAACGCCACGCCAAAGGCGTCGCGGACCGGCGGATGGAATACACCCCGGACCGCGACGGCATGGCCTGGCTCTCGCTCTACCTCCCCGGTGACACCGCCTGCGCCATCTGGAACCGCACCACCGCCACCGCCCGCGGCCTGCAGGGCCCTAACGAGCCCCGCACCCTCACCCAACTCGGCCCCGACATCGCAGCAGCACTCCTCCTCGGCACCGGAAACGCCACGGCCACGGCCGAGGCTGCTGTGGGTGGGGCTGCACGGGCTACTGGTGATGCTGCGGGAACGGGCGCAGGCAGCGTTTCCGGCACAGGGAGCACTGGTGGTGTTGGCAAGGTTCCCACCCCGCGGGCCGATGTCCTGGTCACCGTGCCGGTCTTCGCCCTGCTCGGCCTCACCGATGAGCCGGCGGTGCTGGACGGCCTTGGCCAGATCCCGGCGTCGATGGCGCGGAGGCTTGTCGCGGACGGGGCGGAGTCGTTCTACCGCGTCCTGGTCGACCCCCGCGACGGGGCACCCCTGGAGATCGGACGCACCCGCTACCGGCTCCCCGAAACCATCAAACAATGGATCCGCATGCGGGACGGAAAATGCACCTTCCCCGGCTGCACCAACCACACCCCCGACAACCACACCGACCACCTCACCGCCTGGGAACACGGCGGCAGAACAGCCGTCCGGAACCTGGCGCAGCTTTGCCCCAAACATCACCGTTTGAAGCACGCCCGCGCCTGGACCCCCGACCCCGCCACCAACAACGGACCACCCGGCTGGACCTCACCCACAGGCCGCCACTACAACCCCGAACACCAAGACCCCCAACCAACCCACTGGCCGCCAGGCACCCTCCCGGGGCAACGAAGCCTCCTAGAGGAAGCGCTCCTGGAGCGCCTCGCCGTCTAAGACTGGCCACGTAGGTTGAGACTGACCGTCAGGCTGCGGCGGAGCAGCGGTTACGCATGCCTGGTTTACTGCCGACGCCCATGTGGCTATGCAGCCTCGGGCGCTCCCCCAAGGCGGCGACGAAGTGGAATCCGCAAGGCACGCTCCCTGGCGGCCAGGGCCCGGAGCCGGGGCACCACCCCCATGGCCAGGGGCGGTCCGTGCCCGGGTGCCAGCAACCGTGGGCCCAGCTCCGCCAGGCGCCTGGCTGATTCCATGGCCAGCTTCCAGTTCCACGTGGTGTACCAGGGAGGCCCGGACAGATCCTGTCTTCCCGGCAGGAGCCCGCGAATCGAGTTCAAGTTGACCGTCACAACAGCATCACCAGTGATCAGGACACCGTCGCGGGATCGCCAGTAGGCCACGTGTCCGGCGGTGTGGCCGGGCGTTGGGACGGCGACCCACTCGGGTAGACCTGGCATTTTTCCATCCCGGGGCAGGCTCTGCACCACGTCGGTGATGTCGCCGGCTGCTTCAACCCGCCGGCGTGCACGGGCAGGCAGGGACCACAGGAACGGGGCGATGAGCCACCGGTCCAACGGCATGGAGAACTCAGGGATGTACCGCCCGGCAGCCATGGGCAATTCAGCCTGGTGGACGAACACCGGGATGTCCCACCGCCGTGCCAGGGCCCCGGCAGCGCCCGAGTGGTCGGGATGGATGTGCGTCAGGAAGATGGCTGCGGGCGCAGTCCCGGATCCGAGCATGTCTTCCACAGCCTTGCGGACCGGCTCCGCACTGGCCGCCCATCCGCAGTCAACCATCACCCACGCGGAACCTGACCTCACAAGGTAGAGATTTGAGGCCATGGGCCCTGAACCGGTGGTCATGAGGACCACTCCGGAGGCAATCTCCCGTGGTTCTGAAATCCGCACCATCATGAATCACACCACTGGGTGGCGAAGCAAAGTGCGCAGCTTTTCCGGTGCGCTGCGTCGCGGATCGCCGAGGTAGATCTCATGGTGCCGCCCCCGGACCTTCAATCCGGCGGCCGTGATGGCCGCGTCCAGAAGGGCGATGGTCTGGCCTTCATCCGCGTAGGGACCGATATGGAGCGCCTGCGCGCAGCGGCCCTCTTCCCAACGCTCGAAGCGGACCAACTCCAAACCGGGAAGCCCTTTGGGACGGGCTTCTTCCACGGCCCGCTCAAGAAGGGCTTCATCGATCGGTTCAGGCTGCACCATCATGGCCTGCCAGCGCCATGACTCCCGGGCAAAGCCCCCGAGTCCCGTGAAGCCTGCGCTCACGGCTTCCGTCGGCTCCGTGTGATCCGGGTCCTCGAACCACCACAAGGCTTCGAGGGGCATCACTTTTGTCACCTCACCGGACTGCTTCTTAAGACCAAAGTGTGCCGCGTAGCTGACGGTAAACAACGCCTGCACCGCCCCGGCGAATGCTGGCCCATCAGGGTCCCCTTGACCCTGGACGACAGCGAAGAGCAGCGGAGGAACGTCCACGAAGTCGACAGTTCCTTTGCGGGTTTTGTAGAGAGACGCAATGTCCTGCCGGAGGTCACTCACCGTACACGCAGCCAACCCATGGAGCCAGTTTTCCCCGGCGTGACAGCAGCCAGTAGGGCCGAATGTCCTTACTACCCGTCCGCCCGCACTACCCGTCGGCCCCGGGCAGGCACACTTCCACGGTGTCCCCGGTGACGCGCGTTTCGAAGACCGGCTGCCTGGACGTGGCGGGACCGGCCTTCACTTCGCCCGTGCGCAGTGCGAACGTGCTCCGGTGCCAGGGGCAGACCACGCATGCGTCCCCGCCGACGTCCTTGATCTTGCCTTCGTGAAGCGGTCCGGAAAGGTGGCTGCAGACATCGGACAGCACATTGATGGTGGTGCCCTCGCGGTGGACCAGCAGCGGAATACCGGCCACGACGCGCTTATGGAGGCCGCCCTCCGGCAGTTCGGCCAGCGGGGACAGCGGATGCCAGCCGGACGGAAAACGGTGCGGAATCTCCTCGCTGTGGTTGACCCCTGCGGCTTGGCGGTACGTCAGGTGCCCGCCAAGGAACCCGCCGGCGCCCACGGTGGCGAGCCCCAGGTACGCAAGTACCTTGCCGCCGCCCTGGCCGCCCCTGGCCCGCTGGACGAGTGATGCAATGTAGAGGCCGGTTGCCGTGACGTTGGCCGCCGCGTGCACCAGGCCCACCCGCTGCTGCTGCGGGTGCAGCTGCGACCAGTCCATGAGCCCGGCCAGCGCGGACGGAAGCACGCTTGCGGTGCCCACACCGATCAACAACCTGGCAGCTTTTTCGCCACCGGGAACGGCATCAAGCACGCCCGCCGAGACCCAGGCGCCAATCGGCACCTGGACAGCGAGGGGGTGGACCGGGTGGCCGATGGGGACGCCGTGCAGGATGTCCCGGGCCCACTGGGGCTTGATGACTTTCTTGACGGCTTTCCGGACAGTCCTGGCCAACGGGTCAAGCCATTCGGCATCTTCGAAACGGGTGACAAGCTCAAGTGCGGGCAACGGTTTCATGTGTCCTCCCTTACCCCAATCGCCGCAATCCACTCATCACAGAACACCCTGTCCAGGAGACCCGTTTATTGGGCAGGCTGCCTCCGGCGCCGTCAGCGCAGGGGTGACCCCACAACGGCAAACCGGTGGCCTCCCATCTCCCCTGAGAGCAGCGGCATCGCCTCGGCGATTGCGGCGCGCGTGCTGGCCAGTTCCAGCGACGCCTGGTGCGCTTCCGCGGATTCCCAGAGTTCGGAAACAAAGACGGTGTCCGGCAGGTCATCGTTGATGCCCACCTCATAGAGAAGGCAGCCGGCTTCCTTCATCCCGGGCTTGGGCCGGAGCAGGATGGCCACGAGGGCGTCGCGCTGGCCTGGCTTGGTTCCAAGAAGTCCCACATTGGCAAACGTCATGGGGACATTGTGCAGCATGGGGTTGAAGGAGGTGGTGAACTTACGGGACCACCGCCGGCGCGGCGGGCTCCGCAGGGACGCCGCCTGACACGGCGCTTTGGTGGGCAGGCCCGACGGCGGAGCGCGGCGCTTCCTCTTCCGGCACCTTGGTGGGGGCTGGCTGCCCGGCCGCTTCCGCCGTCGTACCTTCACCGGCAAATGCACGTAGCATGGCGGCGCGGTCGAACTGCCCTTCCCACTTGGCCACGACAAAGGTGGCCACGCAGTTTCCCAGCAGGTTCACCACGACGCGCATGGAGTCCATCAGCCGGTCGGCGCCCAGCAGCAGCGCGACGCCGGCCACCGGGAAGATGCCCAGCGCCCCGGCAGTGGCGGACAGGGCCAGGAAGGCGGAACCGGGAACGCCCGCCATGCCCTTGGATGTCAGCATCAGGACTCCCAGGGCCGCCAACTGCTGGCCCAGGTCCAGGCTGTAGCCAAATGCCTGCGCCAGGAAAAGCAGCGAGATGGAGAGGTACAGGGCGGCCCCGTCAAGGTTGAAGGAGTAGCCGGTGGGAACCACCAGCCCGGTGGTGGCACGCGAGCAGCCGGCGTTGGTCAGCTTGGTCATGATCCGGGGCAGTACGGACTCCGTGGACGCCGTCCCCAGCGCCAGGAGGAACTCCTCGCGCGTATATTTCATGAACTGCCACAGCGGCACCCGCGGGTAGGCCCACGCCACCACGAACAGCAGCCCGATGAATGCCACCGCGGCGCCGTAACAGGCCGCAATCAGCACAGCGTACGTCCCCAGGGAATCGAGGCCGTACTGGCCGATGATGAAGGCCATGGCACCGAAGGCACCCACCGGCGCTGCCCGCATCACCCAGGCCATGATCTTGAAGAACAGTTCCAGCACCGTTTCCATCAGGGTGATCACCGGCAGGCAGCGTTCACGTCCGACGACGACGATCGCCGCCCCGAAGAACACGGAGAAGCACAGGACCTGCAGGAGGTTGTTGCCGGCAAAGGCGCCAATGACGCTGGTGGGGATGATGCCCAGCAGGAAGGCTCCGGCATCCTTGGGCGGGGCGGTGGCGGTTTTGGCATTGAGGGCATCCTGGGACAGGGTTGCGGGGTCGATGTTGAGCCCGGCTCCCGGCTGCACCAGGTTCCCCACCACCAGCCCGAAGACCAGCGCGAACAGGGTGGCACCCGTGAAGTAGGCCAGGGCCTTGATACCCACCCGGCCCACGGCCTTCACGTCGCTGACCGCGGCGATGCCGGTGACGATGACCAGGAAAATCAGCGGCGCGATGATCATCTTGATCAGCTGGATGAAGCCGTCGCCCAGCGGACGGAGCCCTGCGCCGAGGTCCGGCCAGAAGTGGCCCACCAGGATACCCGCCACCACCGCCGCGAGGATCTGGACGAAGAGGGACCTGTACAGCGGTTTCGTGCGTGGCGCGGATGCCGGAACTTGCGGCTGCGGTGCGGGCGCGGTGGTCTTCATGCGGGGTGCCTGTTCGTTAGGGAGGACGTCATCCAGGAGGACGCCTGCTTCGGACGGCGGCGCCATCGGACGCCGCAGGATCACCCCAACGGTAGGAAACGGATGTTTCCGGAAAGATAAATCCGTAATGCGGAACTATTAAAGATGAAGCGTGCTATCCAGGGGACGTGTGCGCTGTTGCGGCGCAATGCCCGCTCACTCCGCGGCACCCAGGCTTCCGGCATGCACGACGGCGCCACTCGCCGTCGTGTCTTCCTTCAGCATCCAGCCCACCCGCTTGACGGTGCGCAGCATCACCGCACTTTCCACGATCTCGATGCCCGGCACCTTCTGCTGCAGCGCCAGTTCGGCGGACATGACATCCGCCAGCGTGTGGAGCCACATGATGATGACAAAGTTGGTGGGCCCGGTGGTGGAGGCACTCAACCGGACATTGCTGATGGTGCGGATCCCGGCGGCAGCCGCCTCATGCTGGCCCGCTGGTACGTTGACAAACCACTGGCAGGTCACCGGAAACGACGAATACCGCTGGGCGATCTCGCAGCGGAACGACAGGATGCCGCTTGCCAGCACGCGGTTCAACTGACGCTGCACGGTTGCCGGGTGCCGTCCGAGGGAGCGGGCCATCCCAGCCGCCGTCGCGCGGCCGTCCCTGGCAAGGAACGGCAGCAGGTCGAGGTGGCTCTGCGGAAGGTGGCCGGGCCGAGCGGAATCCGGAGCAGCCGGGGAGCCAAGCGTCCGCAGCGTGGCCAACTGTGAACGGCTCAGGACATTCAACCGCCAGTCGTCGCCACTGCTGTGCAGCCGGGTGCACAGGGCCACCTGGTATTTTGTGAGCCCCTCAACCGCTTTGAGGCGGGTAATGATCTTGTCGCTGAACTCCTCCAGTGAACGTGTGATGACGGTCAGCATCAGGTCGCGGTTGCTGGCCGCCTCCTCCACCGTCACGATCTCGGGAACAGCAGCCAGTTCCGCCGTGACACTGTCCCGGCGGTTCATTTCGCAGTCCACCGCCACGTAGGCCAGGAGCATCTGCTTCGGGTCACCCGCCAGGTGCGCCGTCACCCACGCCGCCCCGCTTTCCGTAAGGCGCTCCCAGCGGGCCGCCAGCGTGGTGGCATGCTCGTCCAGTACCTTGGCAGCGTCCGTCCACCCCAGGCGCGGCGCGGCCTGCAGGACCTGGATCAGGGCAAGGTCATCCTCACTGAGCTCCATCGGACCACCTTTCTTTGATGCGCGAATCCTGCCCGCAGACGGCATTCCACGAATAATTCCAGCGCTTTCGCCTGATGTGAACCACGCCACTTCAGAATAGTCCACAAGCCCTGATGCCTATTTCCAAGGAGTGACACGTGCCCATAACCGACGACGCCAAGGACCTGCAGGAAGACCTCATCCGGCTCCGCCACGACCTGCACCGGCAGCCGGAAATTGGCCTGCACCTCCCCCGCACCCAGGAGCGGGTCCTTCAGGCGCTGGACGGACTTCCCTACGAGATCACGCTGGGCAAGGACACGACGTCGGTCACCGCGGTCCTGCGCGGCGGGCACCCGGGCGGGGAGCAGGGGAACGGCGGCAGCAGTGCCGGGGACAGCCATGCCGGGGACAGCGCGGTCCGCCCCGCCGTCCTGCTTCGCGCCGACATGGACGGGTTGCCTGTCCAGGAGAAGACCGGCGTGGACTTCACCTCCCAGGCTGACGGTGCCATGCACGCGTGTGGCCACGACCTGCACACCTCCATGCTCGCCGGTGCCGCCACCCTTTTGGCCGAGAAGAGGCACCAACTCCGTGGCGACGTCGTCCTCATGTTCCAGCCGGGTGAGGAAGGGTTCGACGGCGCCAGCTACATGCTCCGGGAAGGTGTCCTGGACGCCGCGGGCACGCGCGTCCAGGCGGCCTACGGCATGCACGTGTTCTCCTCACTGGAACCGCATGGCACTTTCTGCACCAAGCCCGGCGTCATGCTCAGCGCCTCCGACGGGCTGGAAGTCACGGTGCTGGGCGCCGGCGGCCACGGCTCGGCCCCGCACTCGGCGAAGGATCCGGTGACCGTGGCGGCAGAGATGGTGACTGCCCTGCAGGTCATGGTCACCCGGCAGTTCAACATGTTCGATCCCGTGGTCCTGTCCGTGGGCGTGCTCCATGCCGGCACCAAACGGAACGTCATCCCCGAATCGGCCCGCATCGAGGCCACCATCCGGACGTTCTCCGAAGCATCGCGCCTGAAGATGATGGACGCCGTGCCGCGCCTGCTCAAGGGAATCGCCGCCGCGCACGGGGTGGAGGTCGCCGTCGACTACCTGCAGGAGTATCCCCTCACCATCACCAGCGAGGACGAAACCCACACCGCCGAAAAGGTGATCACCGAGCTCTTCGGCGAGCGCCGCCTCTCGCGCTGGGCCACCCCCCTCAGCGGCTCGGAGGACTTCTCCCGGGTCCTCGAAGAGGTACCGGGCACCTTTGTGGGGCTCAGCGCCGTGGCCCCGGGCGGCGATCCGGCAACCTCGCCGTTCAACCATTCACCCTACGCAACGTTCCACGACGGCGTGCTGGCTGACGGGGCCGCCCTCTATGCGGAACTCGCCATCTCCCGGCTGGCCGCCCTTTCGCAGGCCTCCTAGCCCGGCAGCACCGCCACCATGCCCCAACCCACCAGGAAGAAGACCATGTCCGTTGCAGCAACCAAGCCACAGACTGGACGCATGTCCACCGCCAAGACCGTCGTCGGCACCGGCATCGGCAACGCCGTTGAGTGGTACGACTGGGCCATCTACGCCACGTTTACCCCGTTCATTGCCAGCCAACTGTTCAGCAAAGCGGACCCGGCATCGGCCGTCCTGTCCACGCTGGCGATCTTCGCCGTGGGCTTCGTGGCCCGGCCCTTCGGCGGCTTCCTCTTCGGCTGGATCGGCGACCGGGTGGGCCGCAAGACGTCGATGACGCTCGCCGTCGGCCTCGCGTCGCTGGGCAGCCTGATGATCGGCGTCGCCCCCACCTTTGCCAGCGTCGGGGCGTTCGCTTCCCTGATGCTGCTGGTGGCCCGGCTGGTGCAGGGCCTGGCGCACGGCGGTGAGCTGCCGTCGTCGCAAACGTATCTGTCCGAGATGGCTCCCAAGGAGCACCGCGGCTTCTGGGCCACCCTGATCTACACGTCGGGGACGGTGGGCATCCTCTTCGGCACGCTGCTGGGAGCCGTGCTGAACATGGCCCTGAGCACCGAGGCGATGAACGCGTGGGGCTGGCGAGTGCCGTTCCTCATCGGTGCCGCCATGGGCCTGTACGCGCTGATCATGCGGTCGCGGCTGCACGAAACCGAGGCCTTCCAGGGCGAAGCCGTCACCGAAAAGCGCGCGCGGATCTGGCCGCAGATTGTCCGCTACCGCAAGCAGGCGCTGCAGGTCATCGGCCTGACCGTGGGCCTCACGGTCATTTATTACATCTGGGGCGTCGTGGCACCGAGCTACGCCACCACCGCCCTGAAGATCGACCGCGGCGAGGCATTGTGGGCCGGCGTCATCGCGAATATCGTGTTCATCGCCGCGCTGCCGGTATGGGGCAAGCTGTCCGACCGCATCGGCCGCAAGAAAGTCCTCTGGGCCGGCGCCATCGGCTCGGCAGTGCTGCACTTCCCCATGACCTGGCTCCTGAAGGATTCGGCCTGGCAGCTGGCGGTGTCCATGTCCGTGATGCTGGTGTTCATCGCCGCGAGCGCAGCCATCGTCCCCGCCGTGTACGCCGAGCTGTTCCCAACGTCCATCCGCACCGTAGGCGTGGGCGTCCCCTACTCCATCTGCGTGGCCCTGTTCGGTGGCACCGCCCCTTACCTGCAGCAGTGGCTGGGTTCCTCGCTTGGCGCGCCGCAGGTGTTCAATGCGTACGCAGTGCTGCTGCTGGTGGTCAGCGCGGCATTTGTGTTCACCATCCCTGAGACCAAGGGCAAGGACCTGACGCACTGACCGTCCCGCTGCCAAGAGGTCCCCGGCGAGCATTCCGGCGCCGGGGACCTCTTGTCGTTGTCAGCCGGCTTGTCGTTGTCAGCCGGCCGTTGGGGTGGCCCTGACGGCATTCGCGGCCCTGTCAGCGCTGATTTGGGCGTCAGTTCCGGAATCAAGGATGGTGTTCCGCGTTGACGCGGAATCGACCACGACGGCCGTCACGGCGAGGCCGTCGGCAGCGCCAGTGGCCAGCAGGGCGCCCACCTGGGCCTCGAAGCAGGAGTCACTCGACGAGGCATTAACGTCAAGGGCCACCACATGGTTGTTGGAAACGAAGTTGCCCGCCCCCTCCATCAGCCGGATGATGACCGGCGTGGCGCCGGCCGGCCGGACGCTGTGCGCGTCGATGACCTCGGAAAAGTGGTTCCCGATCACCGAGTTGCTGTTGCCGCTGACGCAGAGAAGCCCTGTGAGGTCGTCCAGTCCGTTCCCGACTCCCTGGAACGGGGTCCATGGCTCATGGTCGCGCAGGAAGTGGTTCGTGGCCACGAGGTTTTCCGAACTGTTCGCTTCGAGCACCACCATGCCGGGGTAGAACGAATGCAGGCGGTTGTTGGTGACGCTTGAGCGCGTGACGCCGTTGAAACGGATGCTGCTGGCACCCCGGGGGAAGACGTTGTTTGCGGTGACCAGGAGGCCGCCATGCTTCTCCGCGTAGATCGAGTGGCCCTTGAAGCCTGCCCCGATCAGGTTGTCAGTGATCTTTGACGCCTGCCCCCACCCGCGCAGTTCAATGCAGCTTCCGCATTCGGCGATGAAATTGTCGTGGATGGAAAGCGCATCAGCGTTGTAGATGGTCAGGGCGTTCTCGAGGTACACGAATCCCATGCCGTTGACGCGGAACGAGTCATTCGCGTTCGCCACATGGATGCCAGTCTTGCCGTTGACGTACGTGTTCTCCGGATGCATCCCCGAGCCGTCCGGGCTGAAGTGCAACCCGTCAATGCAGAAATTGGAGAACTCCACCGAGCTGATCCGCGGGCTCCCGGTTCGCTCCACGTAGAAGGCGGCGCCTTGGGATTCCCCGCTGCCGCCACTGAGGGGAATGTCCACCAGGATGCGGCTGCCGCCGGGCCACAGCTCGTGCAGGTTGGGCCAGTCGTCTTCGGGAACGTTGAACCGGATGCTGGAGGACGTAAACCCGTGTCCCGATCCCTGGATCTTGAGGAAGCTGATGTCGATCAGCACCTGGGTACGCAGCCGGTAGTCCCCCGGCGGTATGTAGATCACCGCGCCGGGTTTTCCGCCGCTGTTCGCATCGGTGGCGGCCTGCCGGTGCTTGATGTCATCGATGATGCTGTTGATGACTTCACCGACGTCCTCGAACGGGTCGCCGGCAGGCCACGTCGTCACGTCGTAGTAGTTGTTGCTGGACATGGCTTCTTCCCTTTGTGTCGTGGTGTTCATGGGGCCACCGGCTGATGCTCGGGAAGGTCCTCCCGCAGTTCCTCCAGTGTTGGAGGGTGGGCCCCTGGGCGGCGCACCGTGATGGCCGCTGCCTTGGATGCCATGCGGCCCAGGGACTCCAGCACCGACGGTGCCAGCCCGTCTGCTCCGCGCATAAGCAGTCCGTAGATGAGGGCAGCCATGTACGAGTCGCCGGCCCCGATGGTGTCCACCACCGCCGACCTGACGGACGGTACTTCCACCCGTGCGCCACCTGTTGTGAGCAGGGATCCTTCCGCGCCCATGGTGACGGCGACGAGACCGGCCCCAAGCCCAACGATTCGCTGTGCGATGTCATCCACGGCCAGCCGCGGATAGAGCCAGCGGGCGTCCTCATCGCTGAGTTTCACCACCTCCGTGAACGGAACAAGTTCCTCGAAGACGGTCTTTGCCTCAAAGTGGCTGCCGAGCAGGGCAGGGCGGATGTTGGGATCGTAGGTGACCACGCAGCGCTCGTGGGACTGCTCAAGGAGCTCCCTGACTCCTTGCGCTCCCGGTGCCAGGAAGGAGGCGAGCGAACCGGTGTGCAGGATTTTGGGAAGGACCGCCGGGGCGGTCCGTGGGAGGTCCCACCGGATGTTGAAGTCGTACTGGGCGGAACCGTCGGACGCCAGAACCGCGGTGGCCGTAGAGGTTGCGCCGCGGACCCGGGAACCCGGCAGGAGTTGGACTCCCGCGCTTTGGAGGTGCTGTTCGATGGCGGAGCCGTGGTGGTCGTCGCCGATCGAGGTGAACAATGCCGTGCTTGCCCCCAGCCGCCCGAGCCCATAGGCCACGTTGGCCGGCGACCCGCCGGGGTGCTCCACGGTGCCCCGCGGCGTGACCACGATGTCCATGAGGGCTTCACCGACAACAACCACGTCGATGCCCTGCCTTGGGTCGGCAGCCTGCTGGACTGTTGGCATCTTTTTGGACCTTTCGTTGGGCGAGGGCGAACCGTTAAGCAAGTTCACTGACGGCGAGCTTGAGTATTGTTGCCGGGCCTCCGTCGACCGTCAGCCGGTTCTCCGTGTTGCCGGGGCCTGGGAAGATGAGATCGGTCAGGACCGTCCTGCCGCCCTGGGCGAAGACTTCGACCGAGCAGTGGTCCACGACAATCAGCAGCTTCAGGACACCGTTTTCAAGGTGGACCGGCGCGGACTCAACCGAAGCGAATTTCCCGTGAAAGCCAGTGTTTCCCGACTGCCTGCGGTCAAGGATGAGTTGGGCAGTTGCTGGGTCGTAACTGAGGATGGCGCCGGCGGTGCCGTCGCTGTTTCCGAAGAATTGGAACCCGATCCGGTCCGCCGTGCCGGGCAGTATGTCAGCCTCGATGACCTGGGCACTGCCGGGTACGGGGTCCGGCAGGCGGAGGGCTTCGTTCCGCAGCTCAACCGTTTCCACGGTCAGGTGCTCCCCTGCGGCGGGCAGTGCTCCCCCTGTGCCGGGTTCCGGCAGGACCGGCTGTTGGACCAGGCGGGCGCAGCCATCGACTGCGGTGAGACGCAGTTCGCGGGCCAGGGTCATGGAAGAGCGCCATGGGGCTGTGGGCAGTTCGTTGGCGTAGTCCCAGTTGTTCATCCAGCCGATGATGATGCGCCGGTCATCCGGGGCGTTGCTGAACGAAACGGAGGCGTAGCAGTCGCGTCCCCAGTCAAGCCACAGGCACTGCCGCAGCGCGGCCGAAGCCTCCGAGGGGTCCGGGACGGTACGCAGCCCGGCCGGAGCCACGAGGGAACCTGCGTCCGGAACGAACCGGGCGCCGTCGAACTGGCCCACGAAGTACTGGCCACCGGATCCCCCAGCCACTGCGCCGGGGTTGACGTTGACGATCAGGACCCATTTGGTGTTGGCCGGGTCCCCGTCCACTGCGAGGGGAAAAAGATCGGGGCACTCCCAGTCACCGGCGTCGGCGTTGGCCGGGCCGAAATCACTCAGGAAATCCCACGACTTGAGGTCATCCGAACGGTAGAAGACCACCTGCTGGTGATGCGCTTCGACCGCGACCATGACCCAGTACGCGCCCAGCTCCCCTTGGTAGCGGAACACCTTGGGATCCCTGAAGTTCGCCGAATTCCTGGTGAGGACAGGGTTTCCGTCGTATTTCTGCCACGTCATGCCGCCGTCGGTGCTGTACGCGAGGGACTGGGCCTGCGTGCCGTTCAGTTCTGACGCGGCTTTGAAGGCACTGGTGTAGATGGCCACCAGGGCGGGTGCGTCCGCCGTGCCGAAACCGGCCGTGTTGCCGCGGTCCACCACGACGCTGCCGGAGAAGATGTCCTCTGTCTCGTCGCACGCAATCGCCACCGGGTGTTCCGTCCAGTGCAGCAGGTCACGGGAGGTGGCGTGGCCCCAGGACATGTTGCCCCAGACGCTGCCATAGGGGTTGTTTTGGTAGAAGAGGTGGTACAGGCCGTCGTGGAACACCAGGCCGTTGGGATCGTTCAGCCAGGTATCCCTTGCCGTGAAGTGGATGGCAGGCCGGAACCTGGAGATTTCTGCCGGAGCTGTTTCCGGGCGGGCGGCATCAAGGCAACTGGACATGTCTGGTGTTCCCCTTGGGAAGTGGAAGGAGCTGGCTGCCTACTGGCGGGGCGCCGCGATGGAGTCGCGGCGCACCAGGGGGCAACTCAGGATGGTCGGGTGAAGGGCCATGAGGGAAAGGTCCGTCTTCCCCTCGACGGCGTCGATCAGGTGCTCGGTGGCCCAGGCACCCATCTCGTAGTGCGGCAGGGCCACGGTGGTGAGGCCCGGATAAAGGTTGGCGGCGATCAGTTCCTGGTCATCGAAGCCGACAATCGAAAGGTCGGCCGGGATGGACAGGCCCAGTTCGGCAGCGGCGCGATAGGCGCCCATGGCCATCCGGTCGTTGTAGCAGAACAGGCCCGTCGGCCGGTGGGCGCCTGCCAGGATGCGCCGGGCCGCTTCATAGCCGCCATGCACCTCGGAAACCTCGGACTCGACAGGTGCCGCGTCGCCGTCGAGCCCTGCTTCCGTCAGCGTGGCCCGGAAGGCCCGGAGCCGCTGACGGGTCGCGGGGACGTCGTCAGTGTTGTTGATGAATCCCACCCGGGTGTGGCCCGCTTCGAGGAGCGCGGTCACGGCCGCGCGGGCACCACCTTCCTCATCCGGGATCACTGCGGTGATGTTTCCGCCGGTGGCCACGGAGTCCACCAGCACGGAGGGCACGCTGCCGAGGTTGGGTGGCAGTTCCACGTTGCGGTGGTACATGGTGGCGTAGAGGATTCCGTCCACCCGGCGGTCCAGGAGGGCCTCGACGTCGGCCTCCCGGGACTCCAGGCTGGCCGAGCCGGAGGTGTTGATGATCATCAGGTTGTACCCGCGTGCTTTGGCGGCCTCGTCGGCGCCGAGGATGATCCGCCCGGCGTGCGGCGTGGTGGCGATATCCTCGCTGACCAGGCCCAGCATGCCGGTCCTCTGCGTGCGCAGCGCCTGGGCCAGGCGGTTTGGCCCGTACCCCAACTGCTCGGCGGCGGACCGCACCTTGTTCCGGGTTTCCGGACTCACCCTGGCGTATGAGACGTCATTGAGGACATGGGAGACGGTGGTGACGGACACGCCGGCGGCCACGGCCACGTCCTTGATGCCGATGTTCTTGTTGCTCATCTGTCTCCCACGTCCTTATGGTCAGTGATGCCCCTGGGGCTACCAGTAGGCTACTCGTTGCTGGTGATCTAGCCCTTGACGGCGCCGAGGGTCATGCCCGCCACGATCCTGCGCTGCAGGAGCAGCGTGAGGAGGATGACGGGGATGGAATACACGGCGGCGAGGGCCGTCATGGATCCCCAGTCCAGGCCAAACTGCGTCTGGAAGTTCGCGATCACCACGGGCGTTGTTTGGGAGCGGATGGCCGTCATCAGGAGCGCGAACAGGAACTCGTTCCAGGAGGCCAGGAAGGCGAAGATGGCTGTGACCGCGATGCCGCCGGACACCACCGGGATCACCACGCGCCACAGGGCTCCCAGCCGGCTGCACCCGTCCACGGTGGCCGCTTCCTCCAGGTCCTTCGGCACCGCTTCGAAGAAGCTGGACATCAGCCAGATCGAGAGCGGCAAGGAAATGGTGGTATGGGCGATGGACAGTGCAATGGGAGTGTCGGCCAACCCCATTGAGGCCATCATGGACGCCAGCGGGATTCCGATGGCCACCGGCGGCACCATCCGGGTCACCAGCGCGGCCATGATGAAGATCCGGCCGCTGAGGGTCTTGTACCGGGTGATGCCGTATGCCGCCGGCACCGCCAGCACCAGCGAAAGCACGGTACTGATGATGGCCGTCTGGATGCTGTTGATGAACGACGCCGGCACGCCGCTGCGGCCCAGCGCATTGGCGTAGTTCTCCAGCGTCCACTCCCGGGGAAGGATGGTGGGCGGCACCGCGATGGTGTCGATCGGCGTCTTAAAGGACGTGAACAGCAGGTACAGGAACGGGAACCCGTACAGCACCATCGCTGCCGCCAGGAGGACCCACAGCAGCGTGCGGGTGCCGCGCCGGCCCGCTTCCAGGCCTTCCCGGTTCACACCGCGGCGCATGCGTTCCTTGCCTGTGGCGACCGGCGCCGAAGGTGTCCCGGGCGCCATGGGCGTGGCCCCGCCGTCGTGCCTGACTCTTTCTGCGGTTCTCATCAGTTGTCCTTCCCTGGCCGCCAAATGGTGGATACCGCCACGAAGGCGACAGCAAGCATCGCCAGCAGGTAGAGGGTGCCCATGGCGCTTGCCAGCCCGGGGTCTCCGAACCGGATCATGGTCCGGTAGATCAGCAGGCTCATGGTTTCCGACGCGGACTGCGGGCCGCCATTGGTTTGGATGAGGATGGTGTCAAAGGCGCGGGCTGCGTCGATGCCGCGGACCACCAGGGCGACGGCGATGACCGGCCGCAGCAGGGGCAGGATGATCCGGAACAGCAGTGCCGGTGCGCGTGCACCGTCCAGCCGTGCTGCCTCGATCAGGTCACCGGGGATGTTTTGCAGGCCTGCGAAGAGCACCAGGCACATGAACGATGTGGTCAGCCAGATGTCAGGGACGGCCACCGAGTAGAGCACGATGCCCGGGTCCGACAGCCAGCCGATCTGGTTGGGGTCGGACAGGATCCCCGCCTGGTGCAGGAGGGTTCCGATCAGGCCGAAGTTGTCGATCATCAGGAATTTCCACAGCAGGCCGGCCACGATGGGGGCGATCATCAGCGGATACATGAAGACGGTCCGCCAGATCTGGGAGCTCTTGCCCAGCATGGTGAACAGCAGCGCCATGCCCAGGCCCAGCGCGAATTCCAGCGTGACCACCACCAGGGTGTAGGCAAGTGTCCGCCACCCTGCGCCGGTGAAGGCCTCCGAGGCGAAGGCCCTGACGTAGTTGTCCAGGCCTACGAACTCGCGGGAGCCGCCGGCAATCGGGGAAATCTTGAAGAAGCTGTCCGCCACCAGGCGGAACAGCGGAAAGGCCACAAAAACTGCCAGGAACAGCGCCGCTGGTGTCATCAGGAACATTGCGAAGCGGCGATCGGAGATACGCACGGTTTTCTCTTCCGCTGGTTGGGGCCGCGGCCGGCGCCGGTGAGTCAGGCGCCGGCCGCGGGGGTCTTACTTAAGGAGGTCCTCGATCTGCTTTTTGGCATCGGCGAGGAGAGTTGCGGAGTCACCGCCGGCGACAGCCTTCTGGAGCATGGGCACCAGCACGGTGTCCACGATCTGCTGCCACTTTTCGGTAGCGGGGCGCGTGGCCGTGGCCTTGCCGTTGAGGGTCTGGATCAGGGGCTTGAAGCTCTCATAGCCTGGCTTGTCCTGGTATTTCTCGAAGGCGGAGATGCGTGCGGCCAGGCCAAGATTCGACTCGATGCCCTTGTCGTTGTAGTCGTAGGCGCACTTGACGAACTTCTTGGCGGCGTCCGCGTTCTTGGTGGCTTTCGGTACGGACAGGTACCAGGGGCCTGGCACGCCGCCGACGCCGGCTGAACCGGCGATCATGGGTGCAGCACCAACCTTGCCGGCCACTGCCGAGTCCTTGGGGATCTGGCGGTAAGCGTGGGCCCAGAAACGGGTCATGGCCGTCTTGCCCTGGTTGAACAGGTTCTGCGCGGCAGCCCAGTCAACCTGTGCGGCACCCGAGGGCGCGTCCTTGACGAGGCTGGTGTAGAAGTCCAGGGCTTCCTTGTGGGCGGCGTTGTCGATGACCACCTTGTTGTTCGCATCCAGGACCATGGGCGAGCCGGCCTGCAGGACGTGGGCAAGCCATTCGGTTTCCACACCGCCCTTGACGTCGGTTCCGTACATGCCGTCCTTGGTGAAGAACGCGGAAATGTCCTGGTACTGCTTCCATGTTGTAGGGGCGGCGAGCCCGTAGCCGTACTTGGCCTGGAAGTCAGCCTTGTTCTTGGCGTCCTCGAACAGATCCTTGCGGTACAGGATGATTTCCGCGTTGGTCCAGGCGGGCATCCCGATGAAATGGCCGTCCACGTTGGCTTCCTTGACCAACGCCGGGAAGATGTCCTTCTTTGCCTCATCGGTAAAGAGTTCGTCAATGGGCTGGACGGCGTCCTTGAAGCTGGGCAGCCAGACGGAGTCCAGGGCGGCGACGTCGAAGGAGACGGTGCCGGAGGAAAATTCGCTGGAGAGACGGTTGAACATGCCGTCGTAGGGCAGTTCGACGAAGTTGACGTCGACGCCGGCTTCCTTCTTGCATTGTTCCGCGACGCCCGTCAGCTCGGCGTGGCCGCCGGCTTCCACCAGGACGTTTACGGTGCTGGTGCCGGCGCTCCCGGACGATGATGCCGGGCCCCCTGCGCCGCACCCGGAGGCAGCCAGGGCGACGACGGTGCAGATACCGCCGATGGTGGCGAGCCTGTTGATGTTTTTACGAGTGGACATCGCTGTCGACTCACTTTCTCTTGAACGGAAACGGAGAGACTATCGGGGTGAAAAATCGTTTTGCCAAAACGACTTGGCATTTACTTTAGGTTTCACCGGGGAAAGGTGTCAAGTGTCACAGCGGAAGAACCGTCCAGGGAAAGAAGTCCCAAGAAAGAAGTCCCGGGAAGCCGCCTGCAGGTTCAGGCAGTGACCGGCAGCACCAGGAGATAGCCGGCGGGGAGCCCGCTGCTCCAGCGGCGCGGCTCCCGCACCACGAACTGGGTGGCCAGCTCCTCGGGGGTCAGCAGGCTGTTGGGAACAGGCGACGGGCCCCACTGTCCACTGCCGTACGGGTACAGCGGATCCAGGACGCGGATGCCGGTCACGGTGAAGTCGGAGAATTGCCGGGGGTCGCCGAGGGATTCGAACCCGCTCATCACCCAGGCGTGCCTGCCGCTCCACATGACCAGTCCCACCGGCCGGCCCGTGTCGGTAATGGCCCGGGCCGCCGTCCTCACCGCTTCCGGATAGTCGGGAATGCTTACCACCCGGTACGGTCCCATTCCCGATTCGGTGAGCACCTGGGCCCAGCCAAAGGGGTTGGCACCGTTGAACGAATCAGAGGAACGGGCGCGCGCCATCTCCCACAGTTCATTCTGCTGCGCACGGTCAGCCCAGGTGCCCCCGCCCGTATCGTCAATAAGGTTGTGCGCCATCTGGATGCTCGCGGCAACGCACCAGTCAAAGGTGTACTGCGGAACGAAGTCACCCTCCCGGTAGAGGTTCAGGGCGAACGGCTGCGGCACCGGGGCAGGGACGGGTGCCGGTGCCGGCGAAGGCTCCGAGGTGGGGAGGGAAGCCTGGACCGGAGCCGCCGGATCACTGGAAACAGGCGGGGCAGTAAGGGCCGCACCACCTGCAGCGCCCCCCGGCAGGCCAGTCTCCGCGGAGGCCGAAGCCGGAGCGGGAGCCGTGGCGGTCTCCTGCAGGCCCGCCACGGGAACACAGGCCGCAAGGAATCCGGCCAGGGCAACGAGCCAGGCCAGGAGACGCAGGCGGGCACCGGTGGTCATCGCTCGAGTCCATTCCTGTTGAGCGGGCTTACCTCATACCAGTCTCCTGCCCCCGGCTCCCCTTGACTACCCCACCCCACCTTCCCTACACTTTTCATAAAGCAGAATCTAAATTCCACAAAGCGGAAACCGCAAGGGAGCCGGAAGCAAGGGAAGATAGATCAAAGCCCCTCCTCGGAAGGACCTACGATGACGTACACAGTGAACTGCTCCATCCTCCTCACGGAGCTTCCCCTGCTCGAGCGCCCTGCCGCGGCAAAGGCAGCCGGCTTTGACGCCGTCGAGTTCTGGTGGCCTTTCGAGACCTCCGTTCCGGCGGACAGCGAGATCACCAAGTTCGAGAACGCCATCACGGACGCCGGCGTCCAGCTCACCGGGCTGAACTTCAACGCCGGCAACATGCCCGGCGGCGACCGGGGCCTGGTCTCCTGGAAGGGACGCTGCTCGGAGTTCAAGGACAACGTGGACGTTGTTGCCGGCATCGGCGGGCGCCTGGGCTGCAAGGCCTTCAACGCCCTCTACGGCAACAGGCAGGACGAATTCACCCCTGAAGAACAGGACGAACTGGCTGTCAGGAACCTGGCGGCAGCGGCAGAAGGGGTTGCCCGCATCGGCGGCACCGTCCTCCTGGAACCGGTCAGCGGCGCACCCAGGTACCCGCTCCTCACCGCCGACGACGCACTCAGGGTCATTGCCCGCGTCAAGGCCGAGGCCGGCGCCGGCAACATCAAGCTCCTCGCCGACTTCTACCACCTGGCCGTCAACGGCGACGACGTCCCGGCCGTGATCGAAAACCACGCCAAGGACTTCGGCCACATCCAGATCGCCGACAACCCCGGCCGCGGCGCCCCCGGCACCGGCACCCTCCCGCTCGGCGAATGGATCGCCCGCAGCCGCGAACTCGGCTACGAGGGCTACATCGGCCTCGAGTACAAGGAACCGCAGGAGACGGCCTTCAGCTGGGCCATCCGCGAACGCATCGCCAAGTAGTCCCCACCCGCCCAACTAACTCGCAGTAGTTGTCGTTATGAGCGTTCAAAACGACAACAAATGCGAGTCAGTTGGGAAACCACGAACAGACTTTTCAGGAAAGAGAACCATCATGAGCAACGTTGCAGTCATCGGACTCGGAATCATGGGCCTGCCAATGGCCATCAACCTGGTCAAGGCCGGCCACACCGTCACCGGCTTCAACCGCAGCCAGGACAAGATCGACAAGCTGGTCTCCGAAGGCGGCAAGGGCGCCACCAGCATCGCGGACGCCGTCAAGGATGCCGACGTCGTCATCACCATGGTGCCGGACTCCCCCGACGTCGAGGGCGTGGTCAGCGGCAAGGATGGTGTCTTCGCCAACGCCAAGCAGGGCGCCCTCTGGATCGACGCCTCCAGCATTCGCCCCGACGTCGCCGTCCGCCTCGCGGCGGAGGCCAGGGAAGCAGGCATCCGCCCCCTCGACGCCCCGGTTTCCGGCGGCGAACAGGGCGCCATCGACGCCGTCCTTTCCATCATGGTGGGCGGGGACAAGGCTGACTTTGACGACGCCCAGGACGTCCTGAATGCCGTCGGCAAAACCATCGTCCACGTGGGCCCCTCCGGATCCGGCCAGACCGTCAAGGCAGCCAACCAGCTGATCGTTGCGGTCAACATCGAAGTCCTCGGCGAGGCTATCGCCTTCCTCGAGGCCTACGGCGTGGACACCGACGCCGCCCTCAAGGTCCTCGGCGGCGGCCTGGCCGGTTCCAAGGTCCTGGAGCAGAAGGGCCAGAAGATGCTGGACCGCAACTTCGATCCCGGCTTCCGCCTGGCCCTGCACCACAAGGACCTGGGCATCGTCACCTCCGCCGCCCGCGAAGCCAACGTGGCCATCCCGCTCGGCGCCGTCGTCGCCCAACTCGTCGCCGCCACCGTCAGCCAGGGTGACGGCGCACTGGACCACTCCGGACTCTTCAAGCAGGTCCTCCAGCTCAGCGGCCGCAAGTAACCCTCACGCAGCCCAGCCGGCCGCCCCGAAAACGGGGCACATTGACACGGACACGCCGGCCGCCGTCGTAATTTACGACGCCGACACTCCCAAAGTGCCCCGCGACCGCCGGGCCTTCCTTCAGCACACCCAAAAACAGACTTCCCAAGCTTTCAAGGAGCACCCCATGAGCAAGATGCGTACCGTTGATGCAGCGGTGGCCATCCTGGAAAAGGAAGGCGCCATCGAGGCGTTCGGCCTGCCAGGCGCCGCGATCAACCCCTTCTATTCCGCAATGCGCGCCCACGGCGGCATCCGCCACACCCTGGCCCGCCACGTTGAAGGCGCCAGCCACATGGCCGACGGCTTCAGCCGCGCCAAGGACGGCAACATCGGCATCTGCATCGGCACCTCCGGCCCTGCCGGCACCGACATGATCACCGGCCTCTACGCCGCCTGGGCAGACTCCATCCCCATGCTCTGCATCACCGGCCAGGCCCCGGTTGCCAAGCTGCACAAGGAAGACTTCCAGGCCGTGGACATCGAATCCATCGCCAAGCCCGTCACCAAGATGGCCATGACCGTCCTGGAGCCGGGCCAGGTTCCGGGCGCCTTCCAGAAGGCCTTCCAGCTGATGCGCTCCGGCCGCCCCGGCCCGGTTCTCCTGGACCTGCCCATCGACGTTCAAATGGCCGAGATCGAGTTCGACATCGATACCTACGAGCCCCTGCCCGTTGAAAAGCCCAAGGCCTCCCGCAAGCAGCTGGAAAAGGCCCTGGACATGCTGACCGCGGCCAAGCACCCGCTGATCGTGGCCGGCGGCGGCATCATCAACGCCGGCGCCTCCGCGCAGCTGGTGGAGCTGGCCGAGACCCTGAACATCCCCGTCATCCCCACCCTCATGGGCTGGGGCACCATCCCGGACGACCACCAGCTGATGGCCGGCATGGTGGGCCTGCAGACCAGCCACCGCTACGGCAACGAGAACTACCTGCAGAGCGACTTCGTGATCGGCATCGGCAACCGCTGGGCCAACCGCCACACGGGCGGCCTGGACACCTACACCGCCGGCCGCAAGTTCGTGCACATCGACATCGAGCCCACCCAGATCGGCCGCGTGTTCTCCCCGGACCTGGGCATCGCGTCCGACGCCGGCGCGGCGCTGGCAGGGCTGGTTGAGCTCGCCAAAGAGCGCAAGGCGGCAGGGTCCCTGCCGGACTACAGCGCCTGGGTTGGCGAGTGCCAGGACCGCAAGGCCTCCCTGCACCGCAAGACGCACTTCGAGAACATCCCCATCAAGCCGCAGCGCGTGTACGAGGAGATGAACAAGTCCTTCGGCCGCGACACCATCTACGTGTCCACCATCGGCCTGTCCCAGATCGCCGGGGCCCAGATGCTCCACGTGTTCGGTCCCCGCAAATGGATCAACGCCGGCCAGGCAGGCCCGCTGGGCTGGACCGCCCCGGCAGCGCTTGGCGTCGTCCGCGGCAAGCCGGATGAGACCGTGGTGGCCCTCTCCGGCGACTACGACTTCCAGTTCATGATCGAGGAACTGGCCGTGGGCGCCCAGTTCAACCTCCCCTACATCCACGTGGTGGTGAACAACTCCTACCTGGGCCTGATCCGCCAGTCCCAGCGCGGGTTCAACATGGAGCAGAACGTGTCCCTGGCGTTCGAGAACATCAACAGCGCACACCTGTCCGAGGACACCCGCGGCTACGGCGTTGACCACCTCAAGGTGGCCGAGGGCCTGGGCTGCAAGGCCGTCCGCGTGGAGGACCCCAACGACCTCGCCGCCGCGTTCGACAAGGCCAAGGCGCTCATGGGCGAGTTCCAGGTTCCCGTGGTGGTGGAAGTGATCCTGGAAAAGGTCACCAACATCTCCATGGGCGTGGAAATCAACGCCGTCAACGAGTTCGAGGCCCTGGCCGAGACCGCCGCAGACGCACCCACCGCCATCCTGGCCCTGCAGGCATAACCATGCGCGTGGTTATCGCCCCGGACAAGTTCAAGGGTTCGCTGTCTGCGCCGGAGGTCTGCAGGTTCCTCGAAAAGGGCCTGCAGCGCGGGGCCGGCGGGAACCTTGACGTGGTCCGGATTCCGGTGGCCGACGGCGGCGAGGGCACCCTCGACGCCGCCGTCGGCTCCGGCTTCACCCGCCGGAGCGCAACGGTCACCGGTCCAAGCGGGCAGCCCGTGGATGCGGACTTCGCCGTCCGCGGGCACGAAGCCGTCATCGAGATGGCCACGGCATCCGGGCTCGCGCTGATGCCGTGCGTCCGGAACGGCGGCAGGCCGGGCTCGGCTGACGCCACCACAGCCACCAGCCTGGGCACGGGCCAGCTCATCAGGGCAGCCCTGGACGCCGGCTGCCGGCGGATCGTCCTGGGCGTGGGCGGCAGCGCCAACACCGACGGCGGCGCGGGGCTCCTGCAGGGGCTTGGTGCCAGGTTCCTGGACAGCAGGAACAACGAACTTCCACCGGGCGGGGCTGCGCTGGCAAACCTGCACAGCATCGACTTCACCGATTTCGAGCCCCGGCTGGTGGACACCCGCTTTGTGCTGGCATCCGACGTCGACAACCCGCTGCTGGGCGCCCAGGGCGCCCCGGCGGTTTTCGGCCCGCAAAAGGGAGCCACACAACAGGACGTCGGCATGCTCGACGCCGCCCTGGCCAGGTTTGTCGAAGTCCTGGCCAGGGAAATCGGATTCCGCGCCGTCAAGGCTGCCGAGGCTCCCGGAGCCGGGGCAGCCGGCGGCGTGGGCTACGCCGCCATCGCCGTCCTGGCCGCCACGCGGCGGCCTGGGATCGACGTCGTCCTTGAATTCACGGAACTGGAGCAGCGGCTGGCCGGCGCCGACCTGGTGATCACCGGCGAAGGCAGCCTGGATGAGCAAAGCCTGCTGGGCAAGACCCCCATGGGTGTTGCCCGGGCTGCTGCGGCGCAGGGCGTTCCGGTCATCGCCGTCTGCGGCCGGACCACACTGGACCAGGGCCAGGCAGCGGCCGCAGGATTCGAGGATGTTTACGCTTTGACGGCGCTCGAAACCGATGTAAACAGGTGCATAGCAGAGGCAGGGCCGCTGCTGGAGCAGCTGGGCACCCAAATCAGTGCGGGGCTGGCAGCCAACAGGCCTGCCGCCGCAAGTACCAAGGAGGACCTCCGTGTCTGAAGAACGTTTCGACCTCGTCATCCGGGGCCGGCGCATCCTGACCACCGCCGGCATCGCGCCACGCGAGGTGGGCGTCCGCAACGGCAAGATCGTGGCCCTCGAACCGCTCGGCAACGGCCTGGCCGGCGCCGAGATCATCGACCTCGCCGACGATGAGACGCTGCTCCCGGGCCTGGTGGACACCCACGTCCACGTCAACGAGCCCGGCCGCACCGAGTGGGAGGGCTTCGCCTCTGCCACCCGGGCCGCGGCAGCGGGCGGCGTGACCACCATCATCGACATGCCCCTGAACTCCGTTCCGCCCACCACCACGGTGGAAAACCTCAAGCTCAAGCGGGAGGTGGCCGAAGACCAGGCGTTCATCGACGTCGGGTTCTGGGGCGGTGCCATCCCCGGCAACAAGGCCGACCTCCGCCCCCTGCATGATGAGGGCGTCTTCGGCTTCAAGTGCTTCCTCCTGCACTCCGGCGTGGACGAGTTCCCGCACCTGGACGCGGACGAGATGGAGGAGGACATGGCCGAGCTCAAGTCCTTCGACTCCCTCCTGATCGTCCACGCCGAGGACTCGCACGCGATTGACCGCGCCCCGCACCCCGGCGGCGACCACTACTCCACGTTCCTTGCCTCCCGCCCCCGTGGCGCCGAGAACAAGGCCATCGCCGAGGTCATCGAACGGGCCCGCTGGACCGGTGCGCGTGCGCACATCCTGCACCTGTCGTCGTCGGACGCGCTGCCCATGATCGCCAGCGCAAAGCGCGACGGCGTCAAGCTCACCGTGGAGACGTGCCCGCACTACCTGACCCTGATGGCGGAGGAGATCCCGGACGGTGCCACCGCCTACAAGTGCTGCCCACCCATCCGGGAGGCCTCCAACCGGGAGCTGCTGTGGCAGGGCCTCCTGGACGGCACCATCGACTACATCGTCTCGGACCACTCCCCCTCCACGCTGGACCTGAAGGATCTGGAAAACGGGGACTTCGCCGTGGCCTGGGGCGGCGTCTCCTCGCTGCAGCTGGGCCTGTCCCTGATCTGGACCGAGGCTCGGCACCGCGGCATCCCGCTGGAACAGGTGGTGTCCTGGATGGCGGAGAAGCCCGCCGGACTGGCCCGCCTCACCAACAAGGGCCAGCTGGCGCTGGGCTACGACGCCGACTTCGCCGTCTTTGCGCCCGACGAGGCCTTCGTGGTGGACGTGTCCAAGCTCAAGCACAAGAACCCCATCACCCCGTACGACGGCAAAGCCCTGTCCGGCGTGGTGCGCAAGACCTTCCTCCGCGGCGCCGTAGTGGACGGCCAGACCCCCACGGGCAGGCTGATCCGCCGCGGCGGCGTCTAGGGAGACGCCATGGCAGTGGAAGCGCACTATCCGGGGGCGGGGGCGCGGCCGGGATTTCCTTCACGCAAGGCCGCCGCCCGCGGTCTCGCGGTGTGGGTGGTTCCGGCCGAAGGAACCAGCCCGGAACTCCTGCGCCACGCCGCCCAAATGGTCCTGGCAAGGGCCCTCGAAACTGCTCCGGAGGCGGAAGTCCATTGGCCTGCCGCCGGAGCCCCCACGTCCGCCGCGGAAGGAGCCGCAGCCGACTCCTCTCCGGCTCCCTCCGCGGCGGAGAACCCCGGCGCAACTGATGACGACGGCGGCACCCGCCTGCCGCCGTCGGCCGGCCCCGTCAGCCGGGTCGCCGTGGACCTCGCCGCCGACACCGTCCTGCTGGACGGCAGGCCCGTGGCCCTGACCGGCGTCGAATACAAAGTGCTGCGCTACCTGGTGACCCACCTGTCACGGACGGTGGGCCGCGAGGAACTGCAGGAGTTCCTGGAGTCCCTCGATTTCCCCGGCGCCACGGCACGCTCCATCGACGTTTACGTGGGCAGGATCCGCAAGAAACTGGGCAACGCCCGCCATGCCGTGGCAACTGTCCGCGGCGGCGGGTACCAGTTTGTGCCGGGTCCGCACGCTGCAGTTCGTGGACCGGCGGAATACTGCATATGACGCGCTGGTTTGTATCAGTAAGCGGCAACCCGCTTCACTTGATGTTTGGCCATCACTGACCGAGTCTTACAAAGGAACGCCATGAGCCCCACCCTGACCACCAAGCTTCAGCCCGGCACCCCGGCTCCTGAATTCACCCTCCGGGACGCCCAGGGCCGGGAGACCTCCTTGGCCGATTACCGTGGCAAGAACGTCATTGTCTACTTCTACCCGAAGGCCGCCACCCCCGGCTGCACCACCGAGGCCTGCGACTTCCGCGACAGCCTTGCCTCCCTCCAGGGCAAGGGCTACGAAGTCATCGGGGTTTCCCCGGATGCCCAGGAAGCCCTGGCCGGCTTCAGCGGCGACTTCTCCCTGACCTTCCCCCTGCTCTCGGACCCCGACCATGCCGTTGCCCTGGCCTATGGCGCCTGGGGCGAGAAGCTGGTCAAGGGCGAAATCCACGAAGGCATTGTCCGCTCCACCGTTGTGGTGGACCCCGAAGGCAAAGTCACCCTGGCCCAGTACCAGGTGCAGGCCGACGGCCACGTCGCCCGCCTCAAGGAGGCCCTGGGCGTCTAGGACGATCCATCACCTGCTGCGGGTTTTCCCGGACGCTTCCGCACGTGCTGCGGGAGCGTCCGGGCGTTTAACCACCTGCCTTCGCTTCCGCCGCCACGTGGGCATACGAAGCCGAAACCCGGCGGTAAACGGGAGTCAGGAAGGCCAGCAGGGCGGCCGCGATCATGATGATGCCGGCCACCAGGAAAACCAGGGCGATTCCGCGGGAGGTGCCCCCGCCAAGCAGCGGGTCCAGTCGGGCTGCACCTTCCGCTGACCGTGCGTACGGGATGATCCAGAACTGGGCAATGGGCGCGATGACGAACGCGGTGACCGGTGCGGCAGCGGACTCGAATGCCATGGCGAAGCCAAAAACGCGCCCCTGCCGCTCCAACGGCACCACCCGTTGGATGACGGTCTGCTCGGCCGCCTCCACGAACGGGACCAGCACCAGGTACAGCCAGATCCCAAGGATGTAGAGCCACGCCCACTCCCGCAGCGTGAAGACCGCACCCAGCACTCCCATGGCCGCCACCGCAACCAGCAGGGTGCGCAGGGGGTTGGCGCCGAGCCCGAACTTGCCGATCAAGGCGCCGCCGATGATGAACCCGGTGGATCCGACCGCAAAGACAGCACCCCACATCTGCACTGAGAACATTTCCAGCCCGTACGGATCCATCAGCGCCATGTACACGCCGCCGATGAAGTTGTTGAACGTGGAGAACAGGATCAGCGCGAACAGCCCCGAAATGGCCAGCACTGCCGCGATCGAGCCCCTCAGGTCGAACCCGCCGCGGGCGTCTGTTGCCGCGGGCCGCACCTCCTCGGGCATCCGCAGGGTCAGCAGGTGGGCGAAGGCCAGCGCCGTGAGCACCAGCGCGACGGCGATGGTCCAGCCCATGCCCAGCAGACCGACGGACAATCCGGACAGCAGGGAGGTGACAATGAACATCAGCCCCTGCACCATCCCCACCAGCCCGTTGGCATTGGCACGGCGCTCCGGTTCGATCAGGATGGTGACGGTGGTGGACAGGGCAATGTTCCGCAGGTTCTCCACCACGGCGCCGACCAGGATGACCAGAGTGAAGATCCAGAACCATGCCTGCCCCAGGTCCAGCAGTGACGCGGCAGGCACCAGCAGGAACATCACCCCGGACAGCACGAACATGACCAGCGTGAAGCAGGCAGCGAAGCGCATCACGGCCAGCTTGCGGCAGCGGTCCACGAAGGTGCCGAAGCTGATGCTGGAGAGGGCAATCAGCAGCATGTACGCGCCGCCCACCACCCCGGTGGCAATCACGTTCCGCGTCTCCAGGTACAACCAAAAAGTCAGCGCGAACCACAAATAGCTGGTGGTGATGTTGGCCAGGGCTGTGTTCACCAGGATGCCGGTGAAGGTGCGGGAGCGCTCTGCCGGGCTCCGCAGGAAGGTGCCGGTGGAGTCGGAATCCGCAGCCGCCCTGCCCGGTTCCTGCTCGGTCATGCGTCCCAGTGTAGTGACGGCGCCCGCCTTTTGGTCCCCCCTGTTTCGCGCGTGGGTGTCAGGATAGTTCCATGGCGATCGAGGTTCGTCCGGCAACAATTTTCGAGGACGTGAAGATACTGGTGGGGCCCAAACGGCCGGATGCCACCGTCTGCTGGTGCCTGAGCTACCGCATCCCGTCCCGCCAGAACGTCTCCCTCCGTGGCGGGGAACGCGGGGAGCTGGTCCGCCAGTTGGTGGCCCAGGATCCCCCGCCCGGCATTGTGGCGTACGACGGCGGCGAACCCGTTGGGTGGGCAGCGGTCCATCCGCGGGCGGACACGGCCTTTGCCCGCAACAGGAAGATCCCGCATGTGGACAACCAGGACGTGTGGTCGGTGTGGTGCCTGCGCGTCCGTCCCGGCCACCGCGGCAAAGGCATCTCGCACGTTCTGCTGGCAGGCGCCGTGGAGATGGCCCGCTCCTATGGGGCCCCGGCCATCGAGGGTTATCCGGTGGACAACAACGGCCGCAAAGTGGACCTCACCATGGCCTACGTGGGCACCCGGAAGCTGTTCGAGGATACTGGCTTCACCAAGGCTGCGGACACCACCTCGGTGCTCAACGGCTTCCCCCGGGTGCTGATGCGGCTGCAACTGGAATAACTGCGCTACTTCCGGTGCCAGTACTTTCGCCAATCGACTTCCATGGCCCACAGCGCCAGCAGCATCGCGTCCATGGTCATGAGTCCAGCCATCAGGTACGACCAACCGACAAACAAACTCACAGCAATCTCCTGACTATCCCCAGCCAATCGATTGCTGCTAAGTGTGGCACCTAGAGCGCCGCTACGGAATGCCCTCCACCCGCAGTCTTGAAAAGGATTCCCAACCTGTGGTGCGCCTCGGTCTCGAGCTTGAGCCGGCGGGTCAGTTTCTCCACGTGCCGGGACATCTCCTCCCCTACGGGGAGCCGGTCTCCGGGCCAGCTGGAAACTTCCCGCGATTCGGCCAGCGCGTTCTCCAGTTCCCTGGCCGCTGCCCGCACTTTTCGTGAGTGGAAATAAAGGCGAAGCAATGCCTTGGCCTTGTCCGCTCCCCTCTTTTTGACTTGTTCCATGCCGCTTCCCCGCTCTCCGCAAACCATGCAGCCCGCCGCGTGGCCCGTCGTCGGGCTTTTCCGCCTGCACGCTGCTGCGTTCCTTTGAGTGTGACGTCCGTTCCTCAACGTCCCGGCAAGCAGATGCCAAGATTTCCGCAAGATCTGCTGAGGGGGCCGCATACAACGTTTCTGTCAGCGAAGTCACCGGAAACTGTGGAGCCTAAGACATGCCCCGTGCGCCTTAATACTGTAGAAGTAGAGCTATGGTCTCTCCCCCCGAAACCCGCCGTGCCGTGGTCATCGAAGACGACCCCGACATCCGCGGGCTCCTGGTCCGCGTCCTGGTGAAGCAGGGTTTCGACGTCACCCAGGCCGGGGCAGGGCTCCCGGGGGTGGAGGAAGTCCGCCGCACCAGGCCGGACCTGGTAACCCTGGACCTGAACCTGCCGGACCTTGACGGGCTGGAGGTCTGCAAGCTCCTTCGCGAGTTCTCGGACGCGTTCATCGTGATGCTCACCGCCCGTGCGGACGAACTCGACAAGCTGACCGGCCTGGACAACGGCGCCGACGAATACATCAGCAAGCCGTTCAGCCCCCGGGAACTGCAGTCCCGGATCAATGCACTGTTCCGGCGCCGGCCCTCAGCCGCGGCGGAGTCCGCTGCCCGGGGCGAGCTGGAACGCGCCACCGAAGTGCAGCAAAGCCTCCTGCCCAAGGAAGACATCCGGGTTGACGGTTACGACGTGGCGGGCCTCTTCCGCCCGTCCCAAAGCGTGGGCGGCGACTTCTACGATTGGTACCAGACGCCGGACGGGCTCCACCTCACTTTCGCCGATGCCATGGGCAAAGGCATGGGGGCGGCGCTGATCGCGGCAACAGTCCGCGCAGTAATGCGTTCCACGGGCCTGCGGCAGGACCTCGACGCCGGGTTCGGCGCCGCCAGCAAGGCGATCGCCGCCGACCTGGACTCCTCCAACTCATTTGTCACCCTGTTCCATGCCCGCCTGGACGCGGCATCAGGCAAGGTCAGCTATGTAGACGCCGGGCACGGCCTTGCGCTGCATGTCCAGCCGGCCGGACCGGCGGACCGCCTCCCCTCCGGCGGACCACCGGTTGGCGCCTGGCCCGGGACCCAGTGGCCGCAGGCGGGCCTGGAGCTGGCCCCGGGCGACTCGCTGGTTGTGGTCAGCGACGGGGTGCTGGATGTGTTCGGGTCAGTGGAGGACTTCACCGAGGCAGTGCAGCACGCAACGCAGTCCGCAGGTACGGCGCAGGAAGCCAGCAACTCCATCCTGGCCCTCGCCCCGGCAGAAACCGCCGAAGACGATGTCACCGTGGTTGTGGTCCGCCGCCTGCCCGTGGAGGTGCCGGCTTGATCCGCTTCTGGACCCGCGTGGTGGTTGTCCTGACCGTCCTGACCGGCCTGAACTACATCGCGTGGCGCTGGATGGCGTCCCTCAACTGGGACGCCTGGTGGATCGCCCTGCCGTTGGTGGTGGCCGAAACCTACAGCCTCATCGACGTCATGCTCTTCGGCATGACCGTGTGGAAACTGAGGATCCGCAAAGGCGCTCCCGCGCCGCCGCACGATGCAACCGTGGACGTCTTCATCACCACCTACAACGAAGACCTGGACATGGTCCTCACCACCGCACTGGCGGCCCAGAAGCTCCGGCACCCGCACAGCACGTGGATCCTGGACGACGGCGCCCGGCCCGAGCTCAAGGCCCTGGCCGAACAGCATGGCCTGGGCTACGTCACCCGCAGCGAGGACTGGACCAAGGACCTCCCCCGCCACGCCAAGGCCGGGAACCTGAACAACGCCCTCATGGTGACCCACGGCGAGTTCCTGCTGATCCTGGACGCGGACCAGATCCCGGAGCCGGACATCCTGGAAAAGACCCTTGGCTACTTCAACAACCGCCGGGTGGCCCTGGTCCAAACCCCCCAATACTTCAGCAATGTGCCGGCCGATGATCCGCTAGGCAGCCAGGCGCCCCTGTTTTACGGTCCCATCCAGCAGGGCAAGGACGGCTGGAACGCTGCCTTCTTCTGCGGCTCCAACGCCATCCTTCGCCGCGAGGCCCTGATGCAGCTGGGCCTGGTGGGCTACGTCAAGGAGACCGAGAAGAGTATCCGCCGTGCCCTGGCCGCATCCCGGGCAGCCATCAAGCAGGCCCGCAAGTCGGCGGACGTGGACTCTCCCCTGGTGGCCGAGGTTCTCGACGAGGTGGAGGCAGCCACCCGCGAGGCCCAGGAGGAAGTGGACGCCGGCAGGCCCCTCAGCGAGGTCACGTACCGCGTCCGCCGCCGCGTGGATGCCGCCGTCCAGACCCTGGTCCAGGCCGACGTCGCCGCCCTGCAGGCCGACCTCGAAGAGATCGCCGCCATGGAACTGGCCCACGTGGGCGAGTCCGGCGTCCCGGTGGTGGCGGACGACGCCGTCCAGCGCATGTCCGCCCGTGACTGGTCGCCGCTGGGCGCCCTGGAATCCGTCCAGGCCGTCCTGGACGCGCTGACCGTGGAGCGCAGCGACGAGGCCCAGCCGGTAATGCCGCTGGCCACCATCTCCGTCACCGAGGACATGGCCACCGCCATGCGCATGCACGCCATGGGCTGGGAGAGCGTCTACCACCACGAGATCCTGGCCTACGGCCTGGCGCCGGAGGACCTGAAGACCATGCTCACCCAGCGCCTCCGCTGGGCGCAGGGCACCATCCAGGTGCTGCTCCGCGAAAACCCGCTGGTCCAGAAGGGCCTCAAGCTCGGCCAGCGCCTGATGTACTTCGCCACCATGTGGACCTACCTCAGCGGGTTCGCCGCGGTCATCTACTTCGCGGCCCCCATCATCTACCTGCTGCTGGGCATCCTGCCGGTCAGCAGCCTGAGCTGGGACTTCTTCATCCGCTTCATCCCGTTCATGGTGGTCAACCAGCTGCTGTTCGCCGTGGCCGGCCGCGGAATCCCCACCTGGCGCGGGCAGCAGTACAGCCTGGCGCTGTTCCCCACCTGGATCAAGGCATGCACGACGGCGGCCCGTAACGTGTGGTTCGGCCGTCCCCTTGGGTTCGCGGTCACCCCCAAGGCGCGCCAAAGCGGCGGACCCAGCTGGAGCCTCATCCGGCCCCAGATCGTGGTGTCCATCCTGCTTGCCGTCGCCGCCGTCGTCGGAATCATCCGCCTTGCCGCCGGGCTGGCGGAACCGCTGGGCACCCTGGTCAATGTTGTCTGGGTGGTTTTCGACCTGGTGGTCATGAGCATCCTGGTCCGCGCCGTGCTCTACAAGGGGTACGAACCGGCCGCAGAACCTGCAAACAGAGAGGAACCCTGATGGAGTTCAGTTACGAGGTCAAAGATTCGTACGCGGAAGTCAAGGCGGACGGGCGGCTCAACATGGTCTCCGCGCCCAAGCTGCGCGAGTTCGTCACGGATGTCATTGCCGGCGGGTCCAACCGGATCGTGGTGAACCTGGAAAACACCGCCTTCATGGATTCCTCCGGGCTGGGCGCGCTGATCGGCTGCCTCAAGGCGGCCCGCCAGGCCGGCGGCGACCTGCGGATCGCGGCGGTGCAGCCCCAGGTGAACATGGTCCTGAAGCTCACCAGCATGGACAAGGTCCTTACGGCGTATGCCACAGCCGAAGAGGCGTTCGGCAATGACTGAGGTCCTGGCCTCGCGCAGCTTCCGGGGACCTGCTGCCGAGGACGCCATCGAAGCGGTCCACAACGACCTGGACAGCCTCTGGCTGGACGTTCCGTTCGTCAACGACATGGACCAGATGACGTTTACCACCGCAGTCATCGAGTCCGCCTCCAACATCGTCCAGCACGCAAGGCCGGCCGGGGACCGGGAGGTGGAACTGGGGGTGGAGACCACCGTGCAGCCCACGCTGCTGCAGGCCCGGGTGAGTGCCTACAACGCCAAGCCACCGTACGGCCCCATGGAGCCGGCCACGCCCGGCGACGACGCCGAGTCGGGCCGCGGCCTGGCGCTGATCGAGGCGCTGGTCACCACGGTGACCTTCGAGCGCCAGGGTGCCACCAACACCTGGGTCCTTTCCAGGACGTCCTCCCAGGATTAGGACTGCCCCTGCCGGAGCTGCGCGCCGCCGCTTGACACGGCCACGCGGCTGTTCTTGAATATTACGTATGCTGAAATAACAGTTCCATGATGCGGAAGCCTTGTTTGGGGAAATCCCCGAACAGGCGCCGGGTTCTCCGGCATCCGCATAGCCGTCACCATGGATGCCAGCATGACCATCGAGGAATACGCCAGCATGAAGCTTGCCGAATTCAACGCCGCCGGCTCCGCCGCGGCCCAGGCCACCCTCCGGCCCTGCATCGACGTCAGCCGCTGGGTGGAGGCGGTGGCAGCAGCCCGGCCGTTCGCCAGCCGGGACCAGCTGCTGGAGTTCGCCGCCCAGGCAGCCAACCCCTTCACTCCTGCGGAGGTTGACGCCGCCATGGCCCACCACCCCAGGATCGGGGAACGTCCGACGGCGGCCAGCACCGAGGCGTCCATGTCCCGTTCCGAGCAGGCCGGGGTGGATCCGGCCGATGCTGCGGCAGCAGAAGCCCTGGCCCGGGGGAACCGCGAGTACGAGGAGAAGTTCGGCCGCGTCTTCCTGATCCGGGCCGCCGGACGCACCGCTCCGGAAATCCTGCAGGCCCTGAACCAGCGGCTCGGCAATTCCCCGCAGGAGGAAGACACCATCGTGGCCCAGCAGCTGCGCGAAATCGCCGTACTGCGGCTTGAAGGACTGATCAGCGAATGAGCGTTTCCCACGTGACCACCCACATCCTCGACACCGGCGCCGGGCGCCCGGCGGCGGGGGTCGCCGTCGTCCTTTTGAAGAACGACGGCGGTACCTGGCGCGAGCTGGCCACCTCCAGCACGGACGCCGACGGCCGGGCGAAGGACCTGGGGCCTGAACAGCTGGAGCCCGGGCACTACAAGTTGAACTTCGCCACGGGCACGTACTACGCCGGCCTGCAGACCGCGACGTTCTTCCCTGAAGTGGACCTGGTCTTCGAAGTCACCGGCCCGGAGCATTACCACGTTCCTTTGCTCCTGAGCCCGTTCGCGTACTCCACCTACCGCGGCAGCTAGGCCGGCCTGGGGGCGCCCGGGTGTCAAGCGCGTTAACCCAATGTCACCGCCGTCACAGTTTCCGGCATAGGATCAGGAAGTATGGCTTCGAATAGAGACCCTGAATCCGATACCGATGCCGAAGGCGGCCAGTCCGGCGGCGTGCAGTCCGTGGAGCGCGCCCTGACCGTCCTGGAGATCCTCGCCCGGGAAGGGCACGCGGGCGTGAGCGAAATAGCCGAGGAAATGGGGATCCACAAGTCCACCGTCTCCCGGCTGATGGGATCGCTGGTGACCCGCGAGATGGTGCACCAGAACAGCGAGCGGGGCAAGTACCAGCTCGGTTTTGGAATCCTGCGCCTGGCCAGTTCCATCCCCGGGCGGCTCAGCCTGGTCCGCGAGGCACGGCCCGTCCTGGAAAGCCTGGCCGACGAATTCAAGGAAACCGTCAACCTCGCGGTCCTGCGCTCGAACTACGCGGTGAATGTGGACCAGGCCATGGGCCCGTCCACCCTGGCCACCTACGACTGGGTGGGGAGCCTCACCCCGCTGCACGCCACGTCCAGCGGCAAAGTCCTCCTGGCTGCCTTGGAGGCGGACGACCGGGACCGTATCCTCAAGGAGACGGGCCTTGCTGCCCGGACTGCCCGCACCATCACCAGCCGCAAGGAACTGGACGCACAGCTGCTCGAGGTAGCCGCCAAGGGGTACGCCGTGGTACGCGAGGAGTTCGAGATCGGCCTGAATGCCGTGGCGGTGCCGGTCTACAACCACCAGGGCACCGTGATTGGCGCCCTCAGCATCTCCGGCCCGGCCTTCCGGTTCGACCCCGAGAAGATTCCCGGCCTGCTCGAATCGCTCAAGGAAGCCGGGCTCCAGGTCAGCGCCAATATGGGGTACACGCGGAAATGACACAACAATGGCTCCGGGCAGTGCCCGGGGCCATTGTTGTGTCCCCAAACAGTTGGCCTGTCCTTTCGCCTATGCGGGAGCCACTGCCGGTGCACTAACCCCCGGCCGCTGGAGCGCAACAACAAGCGCATATGCAACTGCGCGGTCCGGCGACACAATGCGCCCCAAGAGGTTCATGCTGCCTGGCATCCTTGACTTTCAAAGTGACGTACAGCACTCTTGTTGCTTAGCGCGAACTCTGTTGATCTTTGCGGAACACCTCCCCATGGGGCTCAGGCCCTGCCACCGCTGGCGAACGGCCACGCGGCAATTCACCCCCGGATTGCTCTGCCCGATTCCCAGCACTAAACGCAAGCCCATGGACTAGCCAAAGGACCCGCTTTCATGGCCATTAATAGTGATCTAACCTCCGCCAAGCCAAAAGTGCCGCCTTCAGATGGCGCTCCCCCCGAGCCTCTGGACACCGACCAAGAGGAATCGACAGCGGCCCTTCCCGCCGTCAACGAACACAAGCAGATTCTGGCCGAACTTCGGCTTAGTAACAGGGAGCAGGCCGTCTCCCAGCGCCGCGACCGGAAGCTGACGCTGGACAAGGCCACGTTCGGCATCACCGGCGCCATTGCCCTTGCCTTCGTGGTGTGGGGATTTGCCGACAAGGACAGCCTGGCCACCACTTCCAAGGACGCCCTGGACTGGGTCATGGAATACACCGGCTGGCTCTTCATGGTCCTGGCGTCCCTGTTCGTCGTGTTTGTCCTGTGGCTGGCCATGGGCAAGTTCGGCAACATTCCGCTGGGCAAGGACGGCGAAAAACCCGAATTCCGCACGGTGTCATGGATCGCCATGATGTTCGCCGCCGGAATGGGCATCGGCCTGATGTTCTATGGGGTGGCCGAGCCGCTGTACCACTTCGTTTCTCCCCCGCCCGGAACGGTTGACGGGCGCACCCCGGCAGCCATCCAGACTGCCATGGCCACCTCGATTTTCCACTGGACCCTGCACCCCTGGGCCATGTATGCGGTGGTGGGCATTGCCATGGCCTATGGCACCTACCGGCTGGGACGCAGGCAATTGATCTCCGCCGCCTTCACCTCGTTGTTCGGCATCAGGACCGTTGAGGGGCCGGTGGGCAAGGTCATCAACATCCTGGCCATCTTCGCCACCCTCTTCGGTACCGCCGCGTCACTGGGTCTTGGGGCCCTGCAGATCGGCAGCGGCTTCACCTCGAACGGCTGGACAGGCGAGATCGGAACACCCGTGCTCGTGGCCATCGTGGCCATCCTGACAGCGTGCTTCATCGCCTCCGCCGTGTCCGGCATCAGCCGTGGAATCCAGTGGCTGTCCAACGTCAACATGGTCCTTGCAGTGGTCCTCGCCGCCATCGTCTTCGTGGCGGGCCCCACTCTTTTCATCCTCAACCTCATCCCCTCGGCGGTGGGCGACTATCTGCGCGACCTGGCCGAAATGTCCTCCCGCACCGAGGCCGTTGGCGACGAGGCGCTGCGGACCTGGATGTCCGGCTGGACCATCTTCTATTGGGCCTGGTGGATTTCCTGGACGCCCTTCGTGGGCATGTTCATCGCCCGGATCAGCCGCGGCCGGACCATCCGGCAGTTCGTCACCGGCGTACTGCTGGTCCCCAGCATTGTCAGTGTCATCTGGTTTGGCATCTTCGGCGGTACAGCCTTCCACATCCAGCAGGAAGCTGACAAAGCCGGCACGCCGGGCCTGATGACCGTCACCGACGGCAAGGCAACCATCGATTTTGACGGCGCCCTGTTCAACCTGGTGAAGAACCTCCCCTTGCCGGAGTGGATGATTGCGGCCGTGATTGTCCTGGCCATGGTCCTGGTGGCAATCTTCTTCATTACCGGCGCCGACTCCGCCTCCCTGATCATGGCGTCGCTGAGCTCCAACGGCAGCTCCGACCCCAAGCGTGCCCTGGTCATCTTCTGGGGCGCCCTCACCGGCGCCGTGGCCGCCGTCATGCTTTTGGCCGGCGGTGACCAGCCCTCCGAAGCGTTGTCGGGCCTGCAGCGGATCACCATCGTCGCGGCCCTGCCCTTCGTGATCGTCATGCTGTTGCTTTGTTTCGCCATCACCAAGGACCTGCGCAGGGACCCCCTTTCCCTGCGCCGCCGGCTGGCGGACTCTGTGGTGGAACGGGCTATCCGGGCGGGCGTGGAGCAACACCGGGGCGCGCAGTTCGACCTTGTGACAAAGCACGAGTGCGCAGAAGAGTGCGCCGATGGCCAGAGGTGCCCGGGCAACGGGCAGGATCTGGAGAAGGCAGCCACACGTTAGGTAAACACCCGAATTTGGCCCCGGCGCATCATGCGCCGGGGCCAAATCCTTTAATGGCACTGCGGCTAGGCCACCACCATGCAACCCTGCAGCTGGTAACCGGCCTCAGGCACCGGCTGCACTTGCCTGTCCGCGCACAAACGCCCCACGGTGGCCAGCACCTCACCGAAAACAGGGTCCGGCTGGAGGCGGCGGAGTTCTTCGGCGAGGCATTCGCTGAGGCTGCGGCGTGGGAGCGGGATCCGTTGGGCAGGTTGGCCGGGTTGGGTGAGTTCGGCGACGAAGCCTCCGGGGCGGAGAAGCTGAATCCGACCGTCGGCCAGCGTGAGGCTCACTCGGCCAAGGCCTGATCCTGCCGGTCCTGCAACCTTGTTCACAGGTACGTCCAGCGCGTCGTTGAGCCAGGCAGCCATCAGCAGCGGGCTGGGGGAATCCGGGGCGCCCTCCACTTCGGCGGCAAGCACCAAGGATGGGTCGACCTGATCCAGGGCTGCTGCGAGCTGGATCCGCCAGTTGGTCAGTCGGGTCCAGGCGAGGTCGGTGTCGCCGGCCTTGTAGGTGCGGTGGATCCGTTCCAGTGCGGCCTGGGGGTCGGGTTCGTTCGCGGAGTCGGTGATCCTGCGGTGCGCGATCGCGCCGATGGAGGTCTCGCACGCGTTCGCGGGGGCGCCGTGCGGCCACCAGGCCACGATTGGGGCGTCCGGAAGCAGCAGCGCGGCCACCAGGGACTCGGACTCGTGGGCCAGTTGGCCATAGCCGCGCAGCACGATCACTTCCGAGGCGCCGGCGTCCCCGCCCACCCGGATCTGCGCGTCGAGCCGGTCTTCGGCGTCTTCCCGGCGTCGGCAAGGACGATGATCCGGCAGGGGTGTTCCCGGCTGGCGTCGTTCGCGGCCTCGATCGCTTCTTCCTCGAGCCCGGACTTGGTCACGACCACCAGGGTCAGGACCCGGCCCAGCGCGATCACGCCGCCCTGCTCGCGCAGGGCCATGAGTTTCTTGGACACCTTCGAGGTGGTGGTGTCGGGCAGGTTAACGATCATGGCCTTCTCCAGGTTCGTCCGCCACGGAATGGGCTCGATGAGGGCATGGCACAGCGGCGGCCCCACCCCGGTCCAGGTGGAGACGCCGCCGTATGCCAGGGCCTAGTTGATGGCAGCCTGGAGTTCCTTGGCGGCCAGAGCCGGATCTGCGGCGCCGTAGATGGCGCCGCCGGCCACCGCCACGTCGGCTCCTGCGGCCTGGACGGCTGCGATGGTGCTGACGTTCACGCCGCCTGCCACGGAGAAGGGCACCTGCGATTCTTCGCCCGCGCGGAGCAGTCCAGTCAGGTCGAAGCCGGGCTTTGCCTGCTCGTCCAGGCCCGCGTGCATCTCGACGAACTTCGCACCCAGGGCGCGCACTTCCCTGGCCCGGGTGGCCTTGTCCGCAATGCCGATCAGGTCAACGACGACGCCCTTGCTGTGTGCCTTTGCGGCCTTGACGGCGCCCGCGATCGTGGAGTCATCGGCGGAGCCGAGCACGGTGACCAGGTCGGCGCCCGCCTTGAAGGCGATGTCGGCTTCAAGTTCGCCGGCGTCCATGGTCTTCATGTCGGCGAAAACCAGCTTGTCCGGGTGGGCGTCCTTGATGGCCGTAACGGCGGAGAGGCCCGCAGCCTTGATGAGGGGCGTGCCCAGTTCGATGATGTCCACGTATTCAGCGACCTTGCCGGCCAGCTCGAGGGCGTCCTCGACGGTGAGGAGGTCAATGGCTACCTGAAGTTTCATTGCTTCTTCTTTCTGTTGGGGTTTTGTCCAAAGGACTGGAAAGTCGGGAAAGGTCTATTCGAGGTTGGCGTGGCGCAGCCACAACTGCTCGGCGGGGACGTCGGCGTTGTCCCAGAGTGTTTGGAACACCGCCTCCGTTGCCACGAAGAGCACCTGTTCGAAGAGGCTCCCGGAGTACTGGCGGGAGACGCCCGAGCCGTGGTCGGTCTTTTGCTGGGCCGGGAGCAGCACGACGGCGTCAGCCAGTCCTGCGAGTGCCGAACCGGGGTTGGCAGTGAAGGCGACGATCCGGGCCCCCGCCTTGGCGGCGGTCTCGGCGGCCTTCACGATCCCCGACGTGCTGCCGGAGCCCGATGCGACGAGCAGAAGGTCACCCTTCCGGATGGCGGGGGTGGTGGTGTCCCCGGCCACGTGGACCACGAGGCCGAGGTGCATCAGCCGCATCGCTGCCATCCGCAGCACCAGGCCGCTGCGGCCTGCCCCGGCCACAAAGACGCGGTCGGCGTTCTCCAGCATCGAGACCGCCTGGCGCAGCCTGTCCGGGCTGATGCGGGCCGCGGTGTCTGCGATCTCCCTTAACACCAGGGAGATATTGCCCGTGATGGCCCCGCCGGTTGCTTCCACCGCGGGAGCGGTCAGAACGGTTGAGTCCATATCTCCTCCTTCATCGTGTACCTGGCATCCATCGTGCCGAAACGGGCGGGTAGGTGATACGCCAATTCGGGATGGTTTTAACCACCCGTTCGGGTAGTTCAGGACGGGATTCTTCGCGTAATCTGTCGAGATGATTGAGAGCACCCCGCCCGTTCGGCTGGTTACGGACTTCCCCGAAACCGCCCTTCCCTGGCCCCTGCTCCGCGCGGTGGCCCGGATCGCGGAGGCGCCCCTCTCCGCCATTGCCGAACGGCTGCACGAAGCTGTCCGCCCCTACACTGGCGGCGACGCCCTCGTGATCTTCACCGAGGAATGCACAGGACGCCCGCAGAAGAAGTCAGGCGACGGGGAGGTGGTGGCCCGGGTATCGATCAGCGAACTCCAGCAGCTGCGCGAGCAGGTGGCCGCTGAGGGGCCTTGGGCGGGAACGGCACAGATCGCAGGCAGGCAACGGCAGGCCTTCGCCCTGAGGTACGCTCCCAGCAACGCTTTGCTGGTCATTACCTATCCCGGGACGGCCGGGGGCCGGCAGCAGGCCGGGGACATGGAGAACCTGGACCTCGTGTCCTATCTCTGGGTAATGGCAGCACGCCGGATCCAGGAGAAGGTGAAGGATGCGCCGCCGTCCTACCTGCTGGAGTCACGGGCAGCATCCGCGGAACGGATCAGGGTCACGGGCGAGCTGGTGGACCTTCATTCCACAACCCTGGAAACCATCCTGGCGGCCGCACGGTCAGGCTCCCTGGATGACGCAACGGCACGGGCCACCGTCAGTGACGCCGCGGCCAAGGCGCTGGTGGAACTGCGCACGCACAATGACCAGACGGCAGAACTGGTGAAGGAACCGGTGGCCACCGCCTTCGAACGGCTTCGCGAGGATCTGCGTCCGCTGACCCGGTTCAGTGGGATCGACGTGCAATTCATCGAACCCCCCTTGAATGGCCGGGCGCTGCCCGGCGAGATAGCCATCGCGGCGCGGGCCATAGTGCGCGGGCTGCTGTTGGCCATGATGGAGCAACCGGAAGTCCGCAGGGTGCGGACCCAGTGGGACTGCGACGGCGAAAACCTGCTGATCAATGTCCGGGACGACGGACGGGGCGGACTCTCGGCTGACGCCCCGAACATGGAACGGCTGCAGCGCAGGGTCCAGGCACTGGACGGCCGCATGGAAGTCGATCTCATGCCGGGGTGGGGCGCGGACATTTCCGTCACGCTGCCCCTGGACCCGCCTGCTTCTCCGGCAGACGTCTCGGGCTGGAACCTCGCGGCCCGGGAACTCGAGGTCCTCCAACTGCTGGCTGCGGGCCAACGCAACCGAAGCATAGCCGCCGCGCTCAACATCAGCGAGAACACGGTCAAGTTCCACGTGCGGAACCTGTTCAGGAAGCTGGGCGTGGCTTCGCGGACCGAAGCCATTGCGCTGGCCCACAGCCACGGACTGCGTTAGGACCTGCAGCGTCGAGGGCTAAGAACAGTCACACCCAGATCTGGTAGCCCGATTGCTTGTCGAAGATGCGCCGCGTGCTGATGCCCTCGGCGGCTATCCAGAGCACCGATCCATCCTCCGCAGCCTGGTCCACCACCCCACTGGCCACGCACTCCCCCAGTAGCCACACCTCGACATTGCGGCCAGGCAGGCGCGCCCAGTCAGTCCGGAGGCCAAGGGCCTTTTTCGACGTGCCGCCGCCCTGGCCACGTTGTTGAAGGTCAAGGCCGGTGGCTCTCCGCGGGGCTTCAAGGGTTGCCTGGGAATTCACTGGTCGCTCCGTTCGCCGGCGCCATCGCCGCTCATGGGAATCCAACTCTGATATTTGATTGATATATCAATCTGGATTCACAGCATGGTGCAGGTCACACCCGATGTCAACAGACGCGCAGACCGGCCGGGACTAAGCCTTGAAGAGGGCCTCCCGGACCGCATGCTCGAATCCACTCACGTGGGCCTTGGCAAGCTCGGAGGCCCGCTCCTCATCCCCGTCAATGACGGCGCGGAGCAGATCGAGGTGTTCGCGCACGTGGTGGGACAGGTCCGGCAGGCGGTCGATGACCATGCACCAGATCCGCGTTGCCAGGTTGTCATAGCGGATCAGGATGTCCTCCAGGTGAGGGTTGGCAGCGGCGGCGTAAATGCCCTGGTGCACCCGGGCATCCAGCTGCAGCGTCTCGGTTACGGTTGCTGCGGCAACATCGAATGCCTCGACCTTCTCGAGCGTGGCACGCAGCCCGTCCCGAACCGCCGGGGATGCCACCCGGGCAGCACGTGCGGCAGCAAGGGGCTCGAGCTGGGCCCGGATTTCCGAGATGAAGGAAAGGTCGGTCACGTCCACCCTGGTGGCGAAGGTACCCCGCCGGGGATAGGTCTTCACCAGCCGGTCCAGCTCCAGCCGCTTCAGCGCTTCGCGCACCGGAGTCCGCCCCACGCCCAGGTTCTTGGCAAGGAGCTCGTCATTCAGCAGCTCGCCGGGCTTGATTTCAAGGGTCAGCAACCAGTCGCGGATGCTCTCGTACGCGACGTCTGCCAGCGACTTCCTGCCGGCGTCGTCCGCCACCGCCAAAGCTTCGAATGCCATGCTGAGCCCCTTCTTCCCAACCAGAAAAAAACTATTGACCTCGCCTCGAGACCAGTATACGCTGACACCCAATCTAATATATCAGTCCGCAGCTTTTGAATATATCTAGAAGGAGGAGGGACATGACCCTCATTGAAACAGCTTCAGCAACCGCTACCCTGCCGGCGCTCAAGGAAGAGCAGGCGCAGAAGTTCGTGCTGACCTTGTCCTGCCGCGAGCAGGCAGGGATTGTGCAGGCCGTGACCACGTTCCTCTTCGAGCGTGGCTTCAACATCGAGGAACACCAGCAGTTCGATGACAGCCTGCGTGAGACCCTGCACCTGCGCACAGCGTTCTCCGGCTCCCCCAACTACACGCCGGCGATGCTCGAGGAAGAATTTGCGTCCATTGCAGGCCGGTTCGACATGAGTTTCAGCTTCCACGACAAGACCCAGCCGCGCGTTCTGGTGATGGTGTCCAAGTTCGGGCACTGCCTGAATGACCTGATCTTCCGCTGGCGCGGCGGCAGCCTTGGCGGCGAACTGGTAGCGGTCGTTTCCAACCACGAGACCCACCGTGCAATGGCGGAAGCCGCAGGGCTCCCCTTCATCTACGTCCCCGTCACACCGGACACGAAGGCCGACGCCGAACGCAGGCTGCTGGAGCTGGTGGAGGAGTACGAGGCCGACCTCGTGGTCCTGGCCCGTTACATGCAGGTGCTCTCCGACGATCTCTGCCGGGCGCTGGAGGGCCGGGCCATCAACATCCACCACTCCTTCCTCCCTGGCTTCAAGGGCGCACGCCCCTACCACCAGGCCTACGACCGCGGAGTCAAGCTGGTGGGCGCCACCGCCCACTACGTCACGGCGGACCTGGATGAGGGTCCCATCATCGAGCAGGAAGTCATCCGCGTGGACCACAGCTACGGCCCGGCGCAGCTGTCCACCGTGGGCCAGGACGCCGAGGCACTGGCCCTCTCCCGCGCCGTCCGCTGGCACTGCCAGCACCGCGTGCTGCTGGACCAGACCAGCACCGTGGTGTTCCGGTAAGCAGCCCTCGTCCGCAGACCCAACCCGTAAAGCAGCAGGAGAGACTTCCTTGGAATCGTCACCACGCATTGTCATTATCGGAGCCGGCATCGTCGGCACCAACCTCGCGGATGAACTCGTCACGCGCGGCTGGAACAACATCACCGTCCTGGACCAGGGACCCCTCAACATGCCCGGCGGCTCCACCTCCCACGCCCCGGGACTGGTCTTCCAGACCAACCCCTCCAAGTCCATGGCGCTGTTCGCCAAGTACACCGTGGAGAAACTGCTGTCCCTCACCGAAGACGGCGTCAGCTGCTTCAACCAGGTGGGCGGCCTGGAGGTTGCCACCACCGAGACCCGCCTCGCGGACCTGAAGCGCAAGCTCGGCTATGCGCAGGCATGGGGCATCGAAGGCTCCATTCTTTCCCCGGCAGAATGCAAGGAGCTTTACCCGCTCATCAACGATGAGGACATCCTGGGCGGCCTGCACGTCCCGAGCGACGGCCTGGCCAGCGCGGCGCGGGCGGTGCAGCTGCTGATCAAGCGCACCGAAGCGGCCGGCGTCAAGTACTTGGGCAACACCACTGTGACCGGCATCGAACAGTCCGGCAGGCAGGTCACCGGCGTCCAGACGCCCGACGGCGTGATCCCGGCAGACATCGTGGTCTCCTGCGCCGGCTTCTGGGGTGCAAAGGTGGGCGAGCTGATCGGCATGTCCGTGCCGCTGCTGCCCCTGGCCCACCAGTACGTCAAGACCACCCCGGTTCCGGCACAGCAGGGCAAGAACGAACTGCCCAACGGCGCCCGGCTGCCCATCCTCCGGCACCAGGACCAGGACCTCTACTACCGCGAACACGGCGACCGCTACGGCATCGGCTCCTACGCCCACAAGCCCATGCCCGTGGACCTGGACGAACTCGGCAGCTTCAAGCCGCATGAGATCAGCGAGCACAACATGCCGTCCCGGCTGGACTTCACCCTCGAGGACTTCCTCCCCGCGTGGGAAGCCACCAAGCAGATCCTGCCCGCCCTGCGCGAAAGCGAGATCGAGGACGGCTTCAACGGCATCTTCTCCTTCACCCCCGACGGCGGATCCCTCGTTGGCGAGTCCAGGGAACTCGACGGCTTCTTCGTGGCCGAAGCCGTCTGGGTCACCCACTCCGCCGGCATCGCGCGCGCTGTGGCCGAACTCCTGGTGGACGGCAAGTCCTCCATCGACCTGGGCGACTGCGACATCCACCGCTTCGAGGACGTGCAGCTGACCCCCGAATACGTCAGCGAAACCTCGCAGCAGAACTTCGTGGAGATCTACGACGTCCTGCACCCGCTGCAGCCCAAGCTCTCCCCGCGCAACCTGCGCGTCAGCCCCTTCCATGCCAGGCACAAGCAGCTGGGCGGCTACTTCCTGGAAGGCGGCGGCTGGGAACGGCCTTACTGGTTCGAGGCCAACGCCGAGCTCCTCAAGGAGATGCCCGCTGACTGGCAGCCGCCGGCCCGTGATTCCTGGTCCGGCATGTTCAGCTCGCCTATTGCCGCGGCCGAGGCATGGAAGACGCGCACCGCCGTCGCCATGTACGACATGACCCCGCTCAAGCGCCTCGAAATCTCCGGACCGGGCGCCCTGAAGCTGCTGCAGGAACTGACCACCGCGGAAATGAACAAGAAGCCCGGAGCCGTCACCTACACGTTGCTCCTGGACGAGCAGGGCGGGGTTCGCAGTGACATCACCGTGGCCCGCCTCAGCGAGGACACCTTCCAGCTCGGTGCCAACGGCAACATCGACACCGCCTACTTTGAACGCGCAGCCCGCCACCAGACCGAAAGCGGAACCGCCAACGACTGGGTCCAGGTCCGCGACACCACCGGCGGCACCTGCTGCATCGGCCTGTGGGGCCCGCTCGCCCGCGACCTCGTCAGCACCGTCAGCAGTGATGACTTCTCCAACGATGGCCTGAAATACTTCCGCGCCAAGAAGGTGGTCCTCGGCGGCGTCCCCGTTACCGCCATGCGCCTGTCCTACGTCGGTGAGCTGGGCTGGGAACTGTACACCAGCGCCGACAACGGACAGCGGCTCTGGGATGCCCTGTGGAAGGCCGGCCAGCCGTTTGGCGTCATCGCTGCCGGGCGGGCCGCGTTCAGCTCGCTCCGCCTGGAAAAGGGCTACCGCTCCTGGGGCACGGACATGACCACCGAGCACGACCCCTTCGAGGCCGGCCTGGGCTTCGCGGTGAAGATGGCCAAGGACAACTTCGTCGGCAAGGCGGCCCTGGAAGGCCGCACGGAGGAGAACTCCGCGCGGCGCCTGCGCTGCCTCACGGTCGACGACGGCCGCAGCCTGGTGCTCGGCAAGGAACCGGTGTTCTACAAGGACCAGGCAGTTGGCTACGTGACCAGCGCCGCCTACGGCTACACGGTCAGGAAACCGATCGCCTATTCCTACCTGCCCGCCGAAGTTTCGATCGGCGACTCCGTGGAGATCGAGTACTTCGGACGCCGGATCGTTGCCACGGTGACCCAGGACCCGCTGTACGACCCCACCATGACCCGGCTCCGCGGGTAGTGCCATGATCAGCTCAGAGACAGTCAGCAGCTACCTCACGCGCCTGGCCGCAAAACAGCCCACGCCGGGCGGCGGTGCAGCCGCTGCCCTGCATGCGGCCCAGGGTGCAGCCCTGGTGGCCATGGTGGCGCGTTACACCACAGGCGCCAGGTACGAACAGCACGCACCCCAGGTGCAGCGCATTACCCAGGCAGCAGACAATCTCATTACCGAGGCACTGCGCCTGGCCGACGCGGACGAACAGGCCTTCCAGGCAGTCATCGACTCCTACAGGCTGCCGTCCGACACGGATGAGTCCAAGGCCGCGCGCGCGGCCGGGATCCAGTCGGCACTCATCCAGGCTGCACAGACACCCGCCCAGCTCATCAAGGTCTCAGGCGACATCGTGGACCTCGCCACGGAGCTGTTCGACGTGGCCAACGCGAACGTCATCAGCGACGTGGCAGCGGCTGCCGATGCCGCCCGCGCAGCTGCCGCCACCGCGCGCGTCAACATCGACATCAACGTCGTGGCGGTCAAGGACCCGGAGGCACGTGCGCTGCTTGCCCGGCAGACGGACGGTATTGAGGAAAAGGTAGTCCTGGCGGCTGAGGCCCTCTCGGCCCGCGTGCGGGAAAGGATCCTTGGTTGAGCACCGCAGTACTTTCCGGAAAGCCTTTGGCCGGTTTGTTCCACAAGGAAGTGCAGGAGCAGGTCCGGTCGCTTGAACTGGACGGCGTCCGCCCGGTCGTGGCGGTGGTCATGGCGACCGCCGATGAGTCAACGCACTGGTACGTCCGCTCCATCGAGCGGGCAGCGGAGCGGGCAGGAGTGGGTTGCCGGATCATCGACCTGGGCCATGACGCAACGGAACCGGTGCTGGCCAGCGTCCTGCGGGACCTGAGCGCCCAACCGTCCGTGAACGGCATCATCCTGCAAACTCCACTGCCACCCGGTGTCCGGACGGACAACCTGGTGGGCCTTATAGCCCCGGAAAAGGACATTGACGGCGCAAATCCGTTGAGCCTGGGTCGCCTTGCCGTGGGGCAGCCGGCCTTTGCGCCCGCCACCGCGCGCTCCGTCGTCGAAATCCTGGATCATTACCAGGTTCCCCTGGCGGGCAAGGGCGTGGTGGTCGTGGGCCGGTCCGCCGTGGTGGGCAAGCCACTGTCCCTCCTGCTGCTGGCACGCGATGCCGCCGTGACGGTCTGCCATTCCAGGTCGGGCCCTCTTGAGCGCTACACGAAGGATGCCGACGTCGTGGTGGTCGCCGCCGGACGCGCCGGCCTGCTGACCGGTAGCCATGTCTCCTCCCGGACGGTAGTGGTCGACGTCGGCACGAACGTCCTTCCCGACGGCTCGCTGGTGGGTGACGTGGACGAAGCCGGCGTCACCGGGACGGCAGCGGCGCTCACCCCGGTTCCCGGCGGCGTGGGCTCAGTGACCACGGCATTGCTGCTGCTTCACACCGTGGAGGCTGCACGCAGGCAAGTGTCTTCCCTGCCGCTGGCGGCCGGGCCCCTGGAGTCCCAGGTCCTGGAAGCCGCGGGCTAGGAAAAGCACAGCGTTAGCAACGGGCGTCCCGTTTTCCGTGAAAGGTGCTTCGATGGGCCTAAGACCTGGGGAGGTATTCCTCATCGAAGCACCGTTTTCGGAAAACGGGACCCCGCAACCGGCATGGTGCCGGTGACTTAAAAAGGAGGGGCCCCGGATGCCTGCCAATGGATTGACAGCCACCGTTTCCAGGAGCACGGCTGCGCCGGGTCCCGTCCCGGAACGCGGGTGCATACCGTGGTCCGAAGCGCGCCATGTGGCCTTCGGTTCCGCCGGTCCGCTCCCGCCCGTGGCAGTCCCGCTCGCTGAAGCCAATGGACGCACGCTGAGCCGGGATGTCACCGCCCTCCAGGACCTCCCGCATTATGCCTCGTCCGCCATGGACGGTTGGGCCGTGAACGGGCCTGGTCCATGGCTGCTGGCCGGAGCCGGCCAGCACGCCTCCCCGGTGCCTGCAGGCAACAGATTCCTGCCTGCAAACAGTGCCGCCGTGATTGCCACCGGCGGCCTGGTACCGCACGGTGCCGATGCCGTCCTGCGGAAGGAAAGCGGCCTGGCCGTGCGGGACCCCAACGGCAACCACATCCTGGCGCTGCGTGCCGATGCGAAGCCCGGTGAGCCGTGCAGCGGCCAACACATCCGCCCTGCCGGGCAGGAAGCCCGGTCAGGGGACGTACTCATCCCTGCCGGCACCGTCCTTAATCCCGCGCACGTGGCCCTGGCTGCGGCGGCAGGGCACGACACCGTCCAGGTCCGCGCCCGGCCCGCTGCCGCCGTCGTACTCACCGGCGCCGAAGTGGTGACGCAGGGAATTCCGGGCCCGGGACAGGTCCGGGACACCTTTGGCCCGCAGCTCGGACACGTGGTTTCCCTGCTCGGCGGTGTTGCGGACAGCCCGCAAAGAATCGGTGACTCTTTCAGCGATTGGCTGGCTGCCCTGGAGAACCCGGTGATGCCCCATGGCGGGCACGCAGACGTGCTCATCACCACCGGCGGCACCGGAAAATCCGGCACCGACCATTTCCGTGCCGCCGTCGACGCCATGGGCGGGCAGTTGCTGGTGGACGGCATCGCGATGCGTCCCGGGCACCCGGCAGTGCTCGCCGCGCTTCCCGGCGGCCGGCTCGTCATTGGCCTGCCCGGCAATCCCCTGGCGGCCATGATGGCCCTCCTCACCCTGGGCGCACCGCTGATGGCCTCGCTTGGGGGCGCGCAGCTGCCTCCGTTGCAGCTCGTGATGTCCGGCTGCGACCTCGAGGGCGATCCGGGAAGGACACGCCTGGTCCCCTGCCGGTTCCTGTCCGGCCTTGCGTTCCCAGTCCAGCACACCGGGCCCGGCATGATGCGCGGGCTTGCCTGGGCGGACGCGGTCATGGCCGTTCCACCCCAGGGTGTAGATTCCGGGGGACCCGTTCCCGTGCTCCCGCTTCCGTGGGCAGCACCAGCTCCCAGCGGTCAGGGCCTTTGGCGTGACCCGGAGTCCCCAGCAGGAGCGCCTACACACTTTGCCTTTAGGGGGTCACACTCTTGACATTGAATGTGAGCTAGCGCACGATTTTGTTGCATACAGCGAAGGTTGTTGATCATCACGGAACGAGGCACGCCCGGATACGCTCCTCCCGTCCCCCGGCTCCACCCGTGATGACTTTGGGGAACAGACGAACGAATTCATGATGGCCGATCCGAAAGGGGCCCTGGCCCGTGCATCGGCCGCACAACGCTGCCAGTATCCATGCGGCAGCGCCAGATCACCAAAGGAAACTGTCTATGACTATCAGGGATGGCAGCACCATCGATCAAAGCAGCGCGGGGCGCCGGAACCGGGGAACGACGCCGAAGCCTGTCCGTGGGTCCAGGAAACAGCGCTCTGGCACCTTCAGCGGTTTGCGCTGAAGCCGGAAGGGAACGAATCTCAATGATCAATCCAACCAAGACGACGGCCCCCGTCGACACCTCCTCATCAAAAGAGACCAGCTCCAAGTTCAAGCGCCGCTTCATGATGCGGCTTGTAGCGGTCTTCATAGGCGGGATGTTCCTCGACGGTTACATCCTCGGAATCATCGGCCCGGTCACCGGATCCATGCGGTCAGATCTCCAGCTCGACGCACTATCGCTGGGCATGATCGCTGCAGGCCCGCTGGCTGGTATCTTCATCGGCTCCCCGCTGGCTGGCTGGGCTACTGACAAGTTCGGACGCAAGCCAATGTTCCTGGTGGACATGGGCCTGTTCCTGGTCGCCTCAGGAGCCCAATTCTTCGTAACCTCTGGAGACGGCGCCGTGATCCAGCTGGCCATCATCCGATTCATGATGGGCGTCGCGATCGGCGGCGAGTACTCAATCGGTGGGCCACTGCTGTCAGAGTTCTCCCCACCCAAGCTCCGCGGGCGGTTGCTCGGGCTGACCCTGATCGCCTGGTACGTCGGTTTCATGATGGCATTCATCATCGGCACGCTCCTGCACGACGCCGGCACCCCATGGCGCCTAGTACTCGGCACGAGCACGATACTGGCATTCGTTCTGTTCCTCGCCCGCATGGGCCTCCCCGAATCGCCGAGCTGGCTCATTACTAAGGGACGGCACAAGGAAGCACTCGAGATCGCACACCGATATGTCGAATCGCCGCAGATGCACGACAGCATAACCGGAGAGATGGATCTGAGGATGCTCCAGGAGGCCCAAGCCGCGGAGAGTGGGACCAAAATCAAGAACGCCTCCTTCGGAATGCTGTTCTCGAGGCAGTACTGGCGCGCCACTGTCTTCACTGCAGGTTTTTGGTTCTGCGCGGTCACTCCGTACTTCGCGATCGCGACCTTCGCCGACGAGGTACTCAACCAATTCGGCTTCGGCGGCGGCTGGGCCGGTGGAGTCGGCCTGTCCGCACTTGCAGTCGCGGGCGTTGTCACCAGCGTACTTCTGATTGACAAGCTCGGCCGCCGAATCCTCACTGTGCCCGGGCAGTGGCTCTGCGCGGGCATCCTGCTGGTCATCGGAGTATGGGGGAACGCACCAGCGATCCTCGTGCTCGTCCTGTTTCTCGCCTTCTCCTACTTCAATGCCGGCTACACCACGATGACCCAGGTCTATCCGGCCGAGGTATTCCCCGGCCACCTGCGCGGCGTCGGTATGGGCTTCGCCGCGTCCTTCAGCCGGATTGGAGCCGCACTCGGCACCTTCGCCCTGCCATGGGCGATCGCCAACATCGGCATGGGCGCAACCATGGTCGTAGCCGCCGCCGTCGCATTACTCGGCGCAGTCCTCTCGCAATGGCTCGCGCCTGAGACGAAAGGGCGCACCCTCGCCGAGATTTCAGCAGACTTCTCCCACTGACACCGGGACCGCACGGACACACGCCGCCGGATAACCGGAGCTGCACCAAAGAGGCCTTCGCCGCACCAGCGGCGGGGGCCTCTTTGCCGCCTGTGATCACAGCACCGCCCATCCCCGCAACAAAGCAGGAAACCCTTGACATCCTATGTGAGCTGAGACACCCTGTTGCATATAGTGATGCGCGTTGCTCATAGCGAAGCGAACTCCATCACCCCGGCCAGGCGGATTTCAGCACCAACCAGGAGAACCAAGAATTATGAGCGCATCACCCCGCGTCGTCATCATCGGAGCCGGCATCGTCGGCACCAACCTCGCCGACGAGCTGGCAAGCCGCGGCTGGAACGACATCACCGTCGTCGAGCAGGGCCCGCTGGAGCTCGCAGGCGGCTCCACGTCGCACGCCCCTGGCCTCGTGTTCCAGAACAACCCGTCCAGGACCATGACGGAATTCGCAACCTACACCGTTAACAAGCTGCTCGCCCTGACCAAGGACGGCCAGTCCTGCTTCAACCAAGTGGGCGGCTTGGAACTGGCAACCACCCCAGAGCGCCTGGCCGACCTCAAGCGCAAGATGGGCCTGATGACCTCCTGGGGCGTCGAAAGCCGGATCGTGGACGCCGACGAATGCGAAAAGATCTACCCGCTGCTGAACACCGGCAAGCTTACCGGCGGCCGCGAGGTCCTGGGCGGCCTGCTTATCCCCACCGACGGTATCGCCCTGGCGGCCCGGGCCGTGCAGCTGCTGATCGAGCGGACGCGCGAACTCGGTGTCACCTACCTCGGCTCCACCACCGTCACCGGCATCGCACGGGAGGGCAGCAAGGTCACCGGCGTCGAGACCTCCTCCGGTGTGATCCCAGCCGACATCGTGGTGTCCTGCGCAGGGTTCTGGGGCCGTGAGCTCGGCCGGATGGTGGGCCTGGAGGTGCCGCTGCTGCCGCTGGCCCACCAGTACGTGGTCACCACGCCCCTTGCCGAACTTGAGGGCGTCAACGAGCTTCCGAAGGGTGCCAGCAAGCCGATTCTGCGCTACCAGGACAAGGACCTGTACTACCGCGAGTGGGGCGACCGCATTGGCATCGGCAGCTACGCCCACCGTCCCATGCCCGTGGACATGGCTGCACTGCCCAAGGTCCCGGCCGGGGAGATGTCCGACCACCGCATGCCCTCCCGCCTGGACTTCACCCTTGAAGACTTCGTGCCCGCGTGGGAGGACAGCCAGGACCTGCTGCCGGCACTGCGCAGCACCGGAATCCAGGACGGCTTCAACGGCATCTTCTCGTTCACCCCTGACGGCGGCCCGCTCATGGGCGAGGCGCCGGACCTCGACGGCTTCTTCGTGGCCGAGGCAGTGTGGGTCACGCACTCGGCCGGCGTCGCCAAGGCCATGGCCGAACTGCTCGTCGACGGCCAGCCGCAGACCGACCTGCACGGCTGCGAGCTGACACGCTTCGAGAAGGTGCAGACCTCCGACGCGTACGTCAGCGAGACGTCGCAGCAGAACTTCGTGGAGATCTACGACGTCCTGCACCCGCTGCAGCCCCGCGAATCCCCGCGCGACCTGCGCGTCAGCCCGTTCAACGTCCGCCAGAAGGAACTCGGGGCCTTCTTCCTGGAGTCCGCCGCCTGGGAGCGCCCGCACTGGTTCGAAGCCAACCGCGGACTCCTGGCCGAACTGCCGGAAGAATGGCGGGCTCCTGGGCGCGACGAATGGTCCGCCATGTTCCACTCCCCCATTTCCGCCGCCGAAGCGTGGAAGACGCGCACCGCCGTCGGACTTTTCGACATGACGCCGCTGAAGCGCCTCTCCGTCGCCGGCCCCGGCGCCCAAGCACTGCTGCACCGCCTGAGCACGGGCAATATCGCCAAAAAGCCGGGTGCCGTGACGTACTGCCTGCTGCTGGCGGACGACGGCGGCATCCGCAGTGACGTGACCGTCGCCAGGCTCGCCGAGGAGGAGTTCCAGCTGGGCGTCAACAGCAACGTTGACTTCGACTACCTCCGGGTGGAGGCCCGGAAGCAGTCGGCCGCTGATCCTGCCCAGTGGGTCCACGTCACCGACATCACGGGCAGCACCTGCTGCATCGGGCTCTGGGGCCCGCTGGCCCGCGAGGTCATCGGCAAGGTCAGCGGGGACGACCTCAGCAACGACGGCCTCAAGTACTTCCGCACCAAGGAAATCTCCGTTGGGGGCATCCCCGTTACGGCCATGCGGCTCTCCTACGTGGGCGAGCTCGGCTGGGAGCTCTACACCACGGCCGAATATGGGCTGAAGCTCTGGGACCTGCTGTTCGAGGCGGGCCAGGAGCACGGCATCGTCGCCGCCGGCCGCGGTGCCTTCAACAGCATGCGCCTTGAGAAGGGCTACCGGCTGTGGGGCACGGACATGACGTCCGAGCACCACCCCTACCAGGCCGGCCTTGGCTTCTCCGTGGCCAAGGACAAGACGGGCTTTGTTGGTGCCGAGGCCCTGGCGTCGCTCCGCGAACAGCCGGCGGCCAAGACACTGCGCTGCCTGACGGTCGACGACGGCACGTCCGTGGTGCTGGGCAAGGAACCGGTGTTTGTGGCTGGGGAAGCCGTTGGGTACGTCACGAGCGCGGCGTACGGCTTCACCATCCGCAAGCCCATCGCCTACGCCTGGCTGCCCTCGTCAGTGTCCGAAGGGGACGCCGTGGAGATCGAGTACTTCGGCCGGCGGGTGGCCGCCACCGTCACTGCGGAGCCGCTCTTTGACCCGGGCATGGAACGCCTCCGCGGCTGACCAGCCCCGCCCAAAGGGTGGGTGGACCTGCTTGAGACCGGCAGGACCACCCACCCTTTTTGGTGCCTCGGGGAGGGCACTGATTCGCGCGGCAAAACCGTGTCGTAGACTCACCGGAGCAACAACAAATTTGAGGGAACAGGTGTTTGGGGGAACAGCGTGCTGACCAGGGTGTGGCCAGATGACATTCTGGCGTCACTGCCGTGATTCAGCAGCGCCCGGGCCGCCGCCCTTGGACGTTCGCCGCGGTCTGCGTGATGGTGACCTCGCTGACGCTCCTGTTGTTCGGCCCGTCCCTGGGTCCTCCCGCTCGCCGTCGACATACGCGGGAGGGGCAGCGACGGCAGGACTCATGATTGCGTACTGGGCCTGGCGCCTCCCCCGCCGTTCCCGCCGGGTGCAGCGCCATGACGGAGCCGTCGTTTAGCTCCGATCTCCCCTGCCGGTGAAAGGTCCGGCCGCTCCTCTTAATGTCAGACCCTCCCCCGATGATTAGTTCATGGGGAAAGCAGCGGTGGCCAAGGCATATGCGGATATCCGTGGTGCCCTTGCTGTGCTTCATGCCGAGGTGGAGGGGCACGGTCCCGAGCCGTTCTCGCCGGCTGATCCCTTGGCGGGGCTCGCCGATGGTTGCCTTGATATTCTTGCCGGGGCCCGTCAAGTGGAGGCAGGGTTCGCGGCGTTAAAGGCGAAGGCCGCGGTGACGTACTCGGACAGCGCCCATCGTGTTGCCGGGCCGGATGCTTCGGTGCAGGCGCAGGAGATGGCTGTCGCGGCTGAGGTCGGGTGTGTGCTGTCTCTGGGGCCGCGGGCCGCGTCGTCGTTCCTGGCCGCCTCCCACGCCCTGGCCACCACGCTGCCCCGGACGCTGTCGGCACTGGAAGCCGGGGACCTGTCGTGGCAGCATGCCCTGGCCATGGTTGACGAGACGGCCAGCCTTGATGCCGCCGGTGCCGCCGCACTGGAAGGGCATTTCCTGGACCCGGGCGCCCCGGACCCGGCACGGGGCTGCCCGGCCGGGCAGATGCCCGCGCACCGGTTCAGGGCCAAGGCAAGGATTTGGCGGGAACGCCACCATGCCGAGAGCATCGGAAAACGCCACGCTAAGTCCGTGGCGGATCGGCGGGTGGAGTTCCGGCCGGACCAGGACGGCATGGCCTGGCTCTCCGCACACCTGCCCGCCCACCAAGCCTTGGCCGGCTGGAACCGGCTCACCGCCCTCGCCCGGAGCATGCAGGGCCCCGACGAGCCCCGCAGCATGCCCCAGCTCCGGGCCGACACCTTCGCCGACGCGATTCTGGGCAGCGGCACCGCAACCGGGGATGTTGAAGTCGGTGAAGCAGCACATGTCCCATCGCCACGGATCCAAGCGCAGGTGCTGGTCACCGTCCCGGTGTCCTCGCTGATGGGATTGACCGATGAACCAGCCATGCTCGACGGCTACGGGCCCATCCCGCCGTCCATGGCCAGGCAACTCGTCGCCAACGGCGCCAGCTCGTTCTACCGGGTGTTGGTGGATCCGCGGGACGGGGCGCCGCTGGAGATCGGGCGGACCAGCTACAGGGTCACGGGCGCGATGCGGGCCTGGCTGCGGCTGCGGGACGGAAAATGCCCGTTCCCCGGTTGCAGCAACAATTCACTCGACAACGACGCCGACCACATCCTCGCCTGGAACAACGGCGGCACCACCGGGATCTCCAACCTGGGACAACCCTGCCGAAAACACCACAAACTCCGGCACAGCACCGGCTGGACACCCACCCCGGCCACCAGGAACGAACCACCCGGCTGGACCTCACCCACCGGCCGCCATTACACGTCCGAACACCAGGATTGGGAACCACCATGGTGGCCCCAGTGGTTCAAACGGATAGTGGGACCCCCCGGAAGGTCACTCGGCGGCCCACCGGACCTTGCGTTCATTCCGCTGTCCCCGGGAGAAGAAGCCTTGGAACGGTTCCTCCACGCCCCCGTATGAGGACTGCTGCACCCCGGTCTGTTTTGGACGTGCCCCACGGTTCTACTGGGCGGACTGTATGCCGGGAGCATGGCCGGAACGCGGCCCACGTTTACCCCTTGCCGCCGTTATGACCCAAGTGTTTGGCTGTTGGCATGGCTGATGAAGAGGTATCCAAGAACGTTCCTTCCGACGAGCACCTGCGGCAGGATGTCGCACCCGGGTCGGAGGGGGAAGCCCAGGACCCACAGGACGGGCAGTTTGCCCCCGGTCAAACGAACGCCGGCCAGCAGGTGTCGGGGCTTGCCTCGGCCAGCGGTTATGGCAAGGACCTGGATCCGGAGGCCGAGCCCCACGGAAACAACCCTGTTTAGGCCGTAAACGACGGAAGAGCGCCCCCGCCTCCCCGCTGTTATCCAGCCGGGGACGCAGGGGCGCTCTGTCGCGCCATCTACACGCTGGCCTGCAGCAATCCTGCCTCTTCGGCCACCGCGTCCTCGCCCTTGTGGGGTTCGAAGCGGACGAACATGGCCTTGAAGCCGGGGGTGTTGGAGATGCGGGCCACGTTCTCCTTGTGGACCAGGGCGTTGGCCTCGGGGAAGTACGCCGCGGCGCAGCCCTTGGCAGTCGGGTAGGCCACCAACCGGAACTTGTCCGCGCGGCGGTCCACGCCCTGGAAGGTGCTGACTACGTCCACGAGCTCCCGGTCCTGGAAGCCGGATTCGGCAAGGTCCTCGGGGTGGATGAGGATCACGCGGCGGCCGCCGGAGATGCCGCGGTAGCGGTCATCCAGGCCGTAGAACGTGGTGTTGTACTGGTCGTGGCTGCGGATGGTCTGCAGGACCAGGTGCCCCGGCGGCGGGGTGAGGTATTCCAGCGGGCTGACGGTGAACCGGCCGCGGCCGATGTCGGTGGCGAAGGAGCGGGTGTCGCGGGGCGCGTTGGGCAGCACGAAGCCGTTCTTGGTCCGGACCCGGGCGTTGAAATCCTCGAAGCCGGGCAGCACGCGGGCAATGTGGTCGCGGATCACGTCGTAGTCCTCGGCCATGGCCTTCCAGTTGACGGGGTGGTCCGGGCCGAAGGTCGCCTCGGCCATCCGCGCCACGATGACGGGCTCGGCGAGCAGGTGTTCGGAGACGGGGGTCAGGCGGCCCTGGGTGGAGTGGACCACGGACATGGAGTCCTCCACCGACAGGAACTGTGCGCCGTTGGGGTGCTTGTCGTCCTTGTCGGTGCGGCCGAGGGTGGGCAGGATCAGCGACGTGCGGCCGTGCACGATGTGGGAGCGGTTGGGTTTGGTACTGATGTGCACGGTCAGGCCGATCCGCTGCATTCCGGCTTCCAGGGCCTCGGTGTCCGAGCAGGCGAGCGAGAAGTTGCCGCCCATCGAGACGAACACGTCCACCTCGTCGCGCTCGAACGCCTCCATGGATTCCACGGCGTCGTAGCCGTGGTGCCGGGGGGAGGTGATTCCAAACTCGCTGTCCAGGGCCTGCAAAAGCCATTCCTTGGGTTTCTCCCAGATGCCCATGGTCCTGTCGCCCTGGACGTTGGAGTGCCCGCGGACGGGGCAGGCGCCGGCGCCGGGTTTGCCGAAGTTGCCCTGCAGCAGCAGCACGTTGACCATCTCCTTGATGGTGTCCACCGAGTGTGGCTGCTGCGTCACACCCAGCGCCCAGCAGAAGATGGACGCCTTGGACGCCACCAGCATCGACGCCACTTTCTCGATCTGCCCACGGGACAGGCCGGTGGCCCGCTCGGTCTCGTCCCAGTCCAGAGTCCGGCGGGCTTCACGGTAGGCGTCGAATCCGTCCGTCTGCGCGGCGATGAAGGAATGGTCGACGACGGTGCCCGGGTTGGCTTCTTCAGCCGCCAGGAGCAGGTGGCCGAGCGCCTGGAACAGCGCCAGGTCCCCGCCCACCTTGATCTGCAGGTATTCGTCCGCGAGCGGGGTGCCGCCGCCCACCACGCCGGAGACGGTCTGCGGGTCCTTGAAGTTGAACAGGCCCGCCTCTGGCAGCGGGTTCACGGCCACCACCTTGCCGCCTTTGTCCTTGCATTCCTTCAGCGCGGACAGCATGCGGGGGTGGTTGGTGCCCGGGTTCTGGCCGACGACGAAGATCAGTTCGGCGTCGTGGATGTCGTCCAGGGACACCGTGCCCTTGCCGATGCCGATGGTCGGGTTCAGCGCCGAGCCGGAAGACTCGTGGCACATGTTGGAGCAGTCGGGCAGGTTATTCGTCCCGATGGACCGGGCGAACAACTGGTAGAGGAAGGCTGTCTCGTTCGCGGTGCGTCCGGAGGTGTAGAAGACGCAGCGGTCCGGGGTGCTGGCCCGGATGTTCTCCCCGATCAGCTCGAACGCGTCATTCCAGGAGATGGGCGAGTAGTGCGTCTCGCCCTCCCGGATCACCACCGGTTCGGAAAGCCGGCCCTGGTTGCCCAGCCAGTACTCGGTCTTGGTGGACAGCTCGGCAATGGAGTGCTTGGCCCAGAACTCCGCACCTACGGTGCGCAGGGTGTTCTCCTCGGCCACCGCCTTGGCGCCGTTCTCGCAGAACTCGGCCGTCTTGCGCTTCTTGTCCGATTCCGGCCACGCGCAGCCCGGGCAGTCGAAGCCGCCACGCTGGTTCAACCGCAGCAGTGACTGCGCCGTGCGGGCCACCCCTGCCTGGGCGACTGCACGCTCCAGGGCAACCATGACGGCCTTGACGCCGGCGGCCTCGGTCTTGGGCTTGTGGACCTCAAGGTTGTCCTCATTGATGTCCGCGACGGGGGCGGGCTGCTTACCGAACTTCATCGTTCCAACTTCCTTACCGGCCTGTGTTGTTCGAAGGCGAGTGTTGTTCGAAGGCGAGTGGTGTTCGAGGGCCAGTGAAAAGCGCGCCGGGCCTCCCGGCGCGCCTTTCTCCGGCACGTCACCTTACTGAATGTCGCTTGCTACTGGGCTACCTTCGCCAGCGTTTCCTGCTCGGCGGCGATGGTGGTGTCCTCGCCGTGGCCGGTGCGGACCACGGTGTCGGCCGGGAGGGTCAGCAGCCGTTCGCGGATGGAGGCGAGGATGGTGGGGTAGTCGCTGTAGGACCGGCCGGTGGCGCCTGGGCCGCCGTTGAACAGCGTGTCCCCGGTGAAGACCGTCCCCTCGCTTTCCAGGTGGAAGCAGGTGGACCCGGGCGAGTGGCCCGGCGTGTGGATTGCCCTCAGGGTTGCCCCGCCCACCTGGAACACGTCACCGTCGGAGTGGTAGTGGTCCGGTTTGGCGTCCGGGTAGACCTGCTCCCACAACACCAGGTCCTCCTTGTTCAGGTGGATCGGAGCGCCCAGGGCATCGGCGACCTCGCGTGCGGCACCGATGTGGTCGTTGTGCGCGTGCGTGAGCAGGATGGCCTTCACCTTCCGGCTGCGGACCTGGTTGATGATCGCGGCGGCGTCGTGCGGCGCGTCGATGATGATGCATTCCTCGTCATTGCCCACGATCCAGACGTTGTTGTCCACGTCCCAGGTGCCGCCGTCGAGCGAAAATGTGCCGGAGGTGACCAGGTTTTCGATGGTGACGCTCATGCGGACGCCCCCGCCGGCTGGACCTCGACGACGGAGCGCAGCACCTTGCCCTCGTGCATCTTGCCGAACGCTTCCTCCACCTGGTCGATGGTGATCCGCTCGGACACGAAGGCATCCAGGTCCAGGTTGCCCTGCTTGTAGTGCGAGACGAGCATCGGGAAGTCGCGGGAGGGCAGGCAGTCGCCGTACCAGGAGGACTTCAGCGAGCCGCCGCGGCCAAAGACATCCAGCAGCGGCAGTTCCAGCGTCATCTCCGGCGTCGGCACACCCACAAGGACCACGCGGCCGGCAAGGTCGCGGGCGTAGAAGGCCTGCTTGTAGGTCTCAGGGCGGCCGACGGCGTCAATCACCACGTCCGCTCCGTGGCCTCCGGTGAGGGCACGGATGGCCTCCACGGCGTCCTCCCGGCGCGAGTTCACGCCATGGGTGGCACCGAGCGACTTGGCCATGTCGATCTTGTTGTCGTCGATGTCCACGGCGATGATCGTCGTCGCACCGGCCAGCCTGGCCCCGGCGACCGCAGCGATGCCCACGCCGCCGCAGCCAATGACGGCCACGGATTCCCCGCGCTTGACCTCGCCCGTGTTGATCGCGGCGCCGATGCCGGCCATGATGCCGCAACCCAGCAGGCCCACCGCGGCTGCGTCAACGTCCGGGTCCACCTTGGTGCACTGCCCGGCGGCGACCAGGGTCTTCTCGGCGAAGGCGCCGATGCCCAGGGCCGGCGAAAGCACGGTTCCGTCCTCCAGGGTCATCTTCTGCGTGGCGTTGTGCGTGTTGAAGCAGTACTGCGGCTGGCCCTTGGCGCACGCGCGACACTCCCCGCAGACGGCACGCCAGTTAAGGATGACCCGGTCACCCGGGGCCACCGAGGTCACATCCGGGCCAACGGCACTGACCACACCGGTGGCTTCATGGCCCAGGAGGTACGGGAAGTCGTTTCCGATACCGCCCTGCTTGTAGTGCAGGTCGGTGTGGCAGACGCCGCAGGTCAGGATGTCCACCAGGGCTTCCCCCGGCCCCGGATCCGGCACCAGGATGGTCTCCAACGACACAGGGGCGTCCTTCTCCCGGACAATGACAGCTTGAACCTTGTGGACCATTGTTCTTGTGTTCCTTTCCTGGACCTTGGCAGTCCGGTAAGTCGGCGACGTGTGCCAATCTAGCTGACGCAGCTGTTCAAGGACGGGGTCTTGGGCCTACCAACCCCTGAACAATTGCGTAATGCACAACAGAATGCACATAGCGCTACCTAGCAATATGACAGCGGCCACACCTCGTGTCAATAGATATATCAGTTGCAGGGCAGCGGGGCGATAGGCGTCCGGCATTGGCCGCCTGGGCGTTTTTGGTCGCCCGGGGCGCTCAATGGCGGCGTACGCCCCGTTATGTCCCCAAAATCTCCGGCAGTACGCTTGATGGCATGGCTTTTGAAGAATCCGCTGCCGAGCGGCGCGAAGTAACCGTCCGCCGGGCACCCAAGTACGTTCCCTTCCTGGTCCTGGGTGCGCTGGTGGGTGTTGCTGCAGCCGCAGTGGTTGCCTACGCGGTACCGGGCGATGCAACGTTCGACCCCGGCGCTGTCTTCGGATTCTTCCTGGTGATGTTTGCCGCGTGCGGCGCAATCCTGGGCGCCGCACTGGCGCTGGTCCTGGACCGCCGCAGCCTGAAGCGGCAGGACCGGGCCGTCGTGGAGGCCGTTCCCGACTCGGAGCCGGACACCGATCCCCAGGCGTAGCAAGTCACAAACGGGCGGCCGGAAAAGTCATACCCCATATCGTGAGATAATCGACCAGTGGCACGCGGCGATGGAAAACTTTCCCATGATCTTCTCCCCGGCGAAAAAGGCCCGCAGGACGCTTGCGGCGTCTTCGGCGTCTGGGCCCCAGGCGAAGAGGTAGCAAAACTTACCTATTACGGGCTGTATGCACTGCAGCACCGCGGTCAGGAGTCGGCTGGCATAGCAACCAGCGACGGCAAGCGGATCAACGTCTACAAGGACATGGGCCTCGTGTCCCAGGTCTTCGACGAGACCACGCTGAACACCCTGACCGGGCACCTGGCCGTGGGCCACTGCCGCTACTCCACCACCGGCGCCAGCCACTGGGCCAATGCGCAGCCCACCCTTGGCGCCACCGCCACCGGCACGGTGGCCCTGGCACACAACGGCAACCTGACCAACACCGCCGAGCTCAATGCCATGATCACCGAGCGCAACGGCGGCCACCTCACCGGCGAAATGAAGCAGGGCAACACCTCTGACACTGCCTTGGTCACCGCCCTGCTGGAGGGCGAGCCCGGCAAGACCCTGGAAGAAACCGCCACCGAACTCCTGCCCAAGATCAAGGGCGGCTTCTGCTTCGTGTTCATGGACGAGGGCACGCTCTACGCTGCACGTGACACCTTCGGCATCCGCCCGCTGGTCCTGGGCCGGTTGGAGCGCGGCTGGGTGGTTGCCTCCGAGCAGTCCGCCCTGGCCACCGTGGGCGCCAGCTTCATCCGGGAGATCGAGCCGGGCGAGTTCATTGCCATCGACGAGGAAGGCGTGCGGTCCAAGCGGTTCGCGGAGCCGACGCCGGCAGGTTGCGTTTTCGAGTACGTCTACCTCGCGCGCCCGGACGCGGCCATCGCCGGCCGCTCCGTGTACGAGTCCCGCGTGGAGATGGGCCGCCAGCTGGCCCGCGAAAACACGCAGCAGGCGGACATCGTCATCCCCGTGCCGGAATCCGGCACCCCCGCGGCTGTTGGCTACGCCGAAGAATCCGGCATCCCGTTCGCGCACGGCTTCGTCAAGAACTCCTACGTGGGCCGTACCTTCATCCAGCCCTCCCAGACCCTGCGCCAGCTGGGCATCCGGCTCAAGCTCAACGCCCTTGAATCCGTGATCCGCGGCAAGCGTGTTGTGGTGGTGGATGATTCGATCGTCCGCGGCAACACCCAGCGCGCCATTGTGCGGATGCTCCGGGAAGCCGGCGCCGCCGCAGTGCACGTGAAGATTTCCTCCCCTCCTGTGCAGTGGCCGTGCTTCTATGGCATCGACTTCGCTTCCCGGGCCGAACTGATTGCCAACGGCGCCACCATTGAGGAGATCTCCCAAGCCATCGGCGCAGACTCGCTGGCCTACATCTCCGAGGACGGCATGATCGGTGCCACCCGCCAGCCGCGCGAACGCCTCTGCACCGCCTGCTTCACCGGCAAGTACCCCATCAAGCTCCCGGATGCGGACAAGCTGGGAAAGAACCTCCTGGAACGCACCGACCTGGGCGGCCTGAAGCCCTCCCCGTCCGCGCTTCCCGGCCAAACCGCCGCCCTGGCCGTTGACGCCACCGAGGACCCCGCTGAAAAGGCCGGGGCTACCGGCTGTGATCCGGGCCCGGACTCAGAATTCGAGAACCTGCTGACCGAAGCCGACCTTGTGCCCGACGTACCCGCCGCCACCAGCGCCGATAAGAAAGAGTCCGTATGACTTCCGTTAGCCCCGCCGCAAACAACTCCGGCATCACCTACGCCTCCGCAGGCGTGGACGTTGAAGCCGGGGACCGCGCCGTCGAGCTCATGAAGGATGCCGTCAAGGCAACCCACAACTCCTCGGTGATCGGCGGGGTGGGCGGCTTCGCCGGCCTTTACGACGTTTCCCGGCTGCTGACCTACAAGAGGCCGCTGCTGGCCACGTCCACCGACGGCGTGGGCACCAAGGTTGCCATCGCCCAGGCCATGGACATCCACGACACCATCGGGTTCGACCTTGTGGGCATGGTGGTGGATGACATCGTGGTGGTAGGCGCCGAGCCGCTCTACATGACCGACTACATCGCCTGCGGCAAGGTGGTCCCGGAACGCATCGCGGGCATTGTCCGCGGCATCGCGGCCGCCTGCTCCGTGGCCGGCACCGCCCTGGTGGGCGGCGAGACTGCCGAGCACCCGGGCCTGCTGGGCGAGCACGAATACGACGTTGCCGGCGCAGCCACCGGCGTGGTCGAGGCCGATGCCCTGCTGGGACCGGACCGCGTCCGTGCGGGCGACGTCGTGATCGGCATGGCCTCTTCCGGCCTCCACTCCAACGGCTACTCGCTGGTCCGCCGCGTCATCAACCACGCCGGCTGGGCCCTGGACCGCCAGGTGTCCGAACTGGGCCGCACCCTGGGTGAGGAACTCCTGGAACCCACCCGCGTCTACGCGGCCGATTGCCTGGACCTGGCCCGCACCTTCCCGGTCAGCGCCGAAGCGGCTGTTCACGGCTTCAGCCACGTTACCGGCGGCGGCCTGGCCGCCAACCTGGCCCGCGTCCTCCCCCAGGGCCTCGTGGCCACCGTGGACCGCGCCACCTGGGAACTGCCGGCCATCTTCAAGCTGGTCTCGGAGCTGGGCAACGTGCCCCTGGCGGACCTCGAGCGCACCCTGAACCTTGGCGTGGGCATGGTGGCCATCGTGTCGCCCCAAGCTGCCGACGCCGCCGTTGCCCGCCTGAACGACCGGGGCCTGCCGTCCTGGATCATGGGCACGGTCACCGAGGATTCGGACTCCATCCTGAAGTCCGGCCCGGATTACGTCCAGGGCGCCAAGGGCGTGGACGGCGGCGCTGTCCGCCTGGTCAACGCCTACGCCTAGCCAACTGCTGGAGGCTCCCCACTGCACGCGGTGGGGAGCCTCCACTTTTAAGCGACCTGTATGAGGTTCAGCACACCGCCCTGCGGGTCCTCGATGGTGGCCAGTGATCCCACCGTGGGACGGTCATCCGGCTCCACCAGGACTTCGCCGCCTGCTGCCAGGGCGGCCGCTGCCGCCGCGGCAATATCTGCCGCGCCAAAGTAGATCTGCCAGTCCGCTTCCTCGCCTTCGTCGGCAGGAACGATGCCGGCCACCTCGCTGCCGTCGATGAGCAGCGTGCGGTAGCTGCCGCCGTCGTCCTGGGGGTACTCGGTGACTTCATGGCCGAAAAGCTGCTGGAAGAAGCCGATGGCGGCCTGCGGCTCGGGTGTAAAGAGCTCAGCCCAGGCCAAGGCGCCCGGTTCGTTGAAGAGCCGGCTGCCGAAGTGGGTACCTGCCTGCCAGATCCCGGTGGTTCCGCCGCCGGGAGGGGCCAAAAAGCCCAGCACCCCGGTGTCGCCCACCTTCTCAGGCCCGAACTGGGCGGTTCCGCCGGCATGGCCCGCTTCCTGGAGCAGGTCCGCGGCATCTGCGGCCGCAAAGTAGACGTTCCACTCGGCAGCGGTGCCGGCCTCAAGCTGCAAGGGATTTTGCGGCGCAATGGTGGCCACCAACTGCCCGCGGACAAAGGCCTGCGCGTAGCTGCGGCCGTCCGGAGTGGGGAAGTCCTGGTAGGTCCAGCCGAACAGGCGGCCGTAGAAATCTTTGGCGGCATCAACATCGGGGGTCTGGAGATCCGCCCAGCAGGGCTCGCCGCTGGCGTACGTGGTCCGAACAGTCATGCGGGCAGGTTACCAACCAAACACGGAAAGCCCGCTGCCCTGCCGGTAATTCGGTGGGGCAGCGGGCTCCATGACGTAAGCGGCGCCACAGCAGCCGGGCCAGGGGCCACAGCAGGCTTGCGACAACTAGCCGATGCGACGGTTGTCTACCTCGTCGTCATCGTCATCCAAATCATCCGCGTACTTATCCACATAAGCCGAATAGTCCGGTTCGACCGGTTCATTCGAGTAATGGCTCGTTGAACGACTTCCAGGGCCCGTCAGCTCACGCTGAAGTGCCGAGTAGTCAGTGTTCGGGGAGTAGTACTTAATGTCCCGAGCCTGCTTGGTAGCTTTTGCCTTTTGACGGCCGCGCCCCATGGCGTGACCCCCTTTTGTACTTGGACCGGAGGTGGTCACCTTGGCGATCGGTGAGGCCCCGGAATGTTTGGTCAATTTGTCGTACACCTAGATTACATGCTTTCGGCGGGCCCCGCTTGCCGCCCGGCGCCCCGGACGGCCGGGTGGGGTACCATGATGCACCTCCTCCCGCGGGATTCCGGCATTTTTCTTCGGTAGAGTCGCTTAAGAACTGCCGATTTTATCTGGCCGTTGGCGAGCCGTGGCACCAAAACCCAGGAGGATGCGCACCCGTGAACCACCAGGACATCCCGCCGAAACCCGCTTCGCCTCCGCGGACCGGAAGCCTGCCGAAGATCCACAGTGGGACCGGTCCAGCCCCCGCCCCGGAATCCGTTACCTGGTCCCAGCCGCGCCATGATCCTGCGCCGGAAAAACACACCAACAGGAAGCCTGCCCTGTGGAAGGCGTTTCTGGTCGTCGTTATCCTTGCCGTTGCCGGCTCACTGGTGTGGCTTGCCGTCTGGTTGAACTCATCGCCCGGCACCGATGCGGCAAAGAATGACGCACAGGGCGTGCTGCAAACCGCGGTCACGCCGCCGGCCACTCCCCAACCCCTTCCCCGCGAAGGGGTCGCACCCCCGGCGTACGCACTGGGTGACTGCTTCAAGGATTTCGATCCCCAGGCCCTGACGTCCACGCTGGTGCCCTGCGATACGGGCCATTCGGCCCAGCTGGTGGCCACCTTGACATATCCGGAAAGCGCCAAGTACCCGGGGGCGGAGCCGCTCAAGGCCAAGGCACTGGAAGTCTGCCAGGCGGCGAAACTCGGCCCGGCGGCGAAAAACTTCCAGCTCAACTACCAGCGCAGCTTCCCCAGCAGCACCAGTTGGGAATCCGGCGACCGCAGGGTTGATTGCTACGTCACGGCAGACACCGGCAATGTGATTAACGCGAGCGTGCTGCCCTGACGGTCAGCCCGCCAGGGCAGCACGGCCCGCTTCAGAGGCCCTGCGGCTAGTCCTTCCGCCGCACCGACAGTCCGGAACTGGGGGCGCCCGTCAACGCGTCCACGTTGCGCTCCGTCAGTTCCCCAAAGTCCGGCGCGGTATCAACCAGGACGGTGTCGCCGTCGCTGATTTCACCGGCGAGGATGGACTTGGCCAGCCGGTCGCCGATCTCGCGCTGCACCAGGCGGCGCAGCGGCCGGGCGCCGTAGGCGGGGTCGTAGCCGGACAGCGCCAGCCAGGCCTTGGCGCTGTCGGTCACATCGAGGGTGAGCCGGCGCTCGTGCAGCCTGCGGCCCAGTTCCGCCACGTGCAGTTCCACAATGTGCGCCAGCTCCTCCACCGTGAGGGCATCGAACAGCACCACTTCATCGAGCCGGTTGAGGAACTCCGGCTTGAAGGACGCGTTCACCGTGGCCATGACCGCATTGCGCTTGGCCTCGGCGTCCAGCGTCTGGTCCACCAGGAACTGGCTGCCCAGGTTGGAGGTGAGCACCAGGATCACGTTGCGGAAGTCCACGGTACGGCCCTGCCCGTCGGTGAGGCGGCCGTCGTCGAGCACCTGCAGGAGGATGTCGAACACCTCGGGGTGCGCCTTCTCCACTTCGTCCAGCAGCACCACCGAGTAGGGACGACGGCGCACGGCCTCGGTCAGCTGCCCGCCTTCCTCGTAGCCCACGTATCCCGGAGGCGCCCCGACCAGCCGGGCGACGCTGTGCTTCTCGCCGTACTCGGACATGTCGATCCGCACCATGGCGCGTTCGTCGTCGAACAGGAAGTCCGCCAGGGCCTTGGCCAACTCGGTCTTGCCTACGCCGGTGGGGCCCAGGAACAGGAAGGAACCCGTGGGCCGGTTGGGGTCACTGATGCCCGCCCTGGCGCGCCGGACGGCGTCTGAGACTGCGGCTACAGCCTTGCCCTGGCCGATGAGGCGCTTGCCGAGCTCCTCCTCCATGTGCAGCAGCTTCTGGCTTTCACCTTGCAGCATGCGGCCGGCCGGGATGCCGGTCCACGCGGAAATGACCTCCGCGATGTCTTCTGCCGTCACTTCCTCCGCCACCATCTGCGCGGACTTGTCCGTCACGGCGGCCTCCGCTTCGGCAGCGGCGTTCAGCTCGCGTTCCAGCGCCGGAATTTCCCCGTAGAGGATCCGCGAGGCGGTCTCCAGATCACCCTCGCGCTGGGCCTTGTCCGCGGCGGACCGCAGCTCATCGAGCTTGGCCTTCAGGTCACCCACCCGGTTCAGGCCGGCCTTTTCAGCCTCCCAGCGGGCGTTGAGCGCGGAGAGCTCCTCCTCCTTGTCCGCCTTGTCGGCCCGGAGCGCAGCCAGCCGCTCCACGGAGGCAGCGTCGGTCTCGCCCTCCAGCGCGAGCTCCTCCATGGTGAGCCGGTCCACCTGGCGCCGCAGCTGGTCGATCTCCTCCGGGGCGGAGTCGATCTCCATGCGCAGCCGGGACGCGGCCTCGTCCACCAGGTCGATGGCCTTGTCCGGCAGCTGGCGGCCCGAAATGTAGCGGTTGGACAGCGTGGCTGCCGCCACCAGCGCGGAGTCGGCGATGGAGACCTTGTGGTGCGCCTCGTAGCGCTCCTTCAGGCCACGGAGGATGCCGATGGTGTCCTCCACGCTGGGCTCGCCAACGTACACCTGCTGGAAGCGGCGTTCCAGGGCTGCGTCCTTCTCGATGTTCTCCCGGTACTCGTCCAGCGTCGTGGCGCCGATCAGCCGCAGCTCGCCACGGGCCAGCATGGGCTTGAGCATGTTGCCGGCGTCCATGGAGGAATCGCCGGTGGCGCCGGCGCCCACCACGGTGTGGATCTCGTCGATGAAGGTGACAATCTGGCCGTCTGAGCCCTTGATCTCCTCGAGGACCGCCTTCAGCCGCTCCTCGAATTCGCCGCGGTACTTGGCGCCGGCCACCATGGAGCCGAGGTCAAGGGAGATGAGGGTCTTGCCCCGCAGGCTCTCCGGGACGTCGCCGGCCACCATCCGCTGGGCCAGGCCTTCCACCACGGCGGTCTTGCCCACGCCGGGTTCGCCGATGAGCACCGGGTTGTTCTTGGTGCGGCGGGACAGGACCTGCACTACGCGCCGGATTTCGGCGTCCCGGCCGATCACGGGGTCCAGCTTGCCGGCGCGGGCCATGGAGGTGAGGTCGGTGCCGTACTTCTCGAGCGCCTGGAAGGTGTTTTCGGGGTCCGGGCTGTCCACCTTGCGGTCGCCGCGGACGCCCGGCAGGGCGGCGAGGAGTGCCTCGCGGGAGGCGCCGGCGTCGCGCAGCAGGCGGGCGGCGGCATCGTTGCCGGTGGAGAGGCCCACCAGGAGCACCTCGGTGGAGACAAAGCTGTCGCCCAGACGGTCCGCTTCCTCCTTGGCGTGCTGGATGGCCTGCAGTGCGGGCCGGGACAGCTGCGCCTGCTGGCTGGAGCCGCCCGACGTGGCGGGCAGTGCCTTGATGGCACTGCTGGCCTGGACGCTGACGGCATCGGGATCGGCGCCGGTTGCGCGAAGCAGCGCGACGGCGACGCCCTCACGCTGGTCCATCAGCGCCTTGAGGAGGTGGGCCGGTTCCACCTGGGGGTTGCCGGCCGTCGAGGCGTTCATTGCCGCGGCGGAAAGAGCCTCCTGGCTCTTGGTGGTGAATTTGACGTCCAAAGAGAGCTCCTTTCGGGGGCTTGTTGACTAAGTTGAGTCTACTACGCTCAACTTTGGACGGCGACGTCCACTAGCCATGTTTGCCCACGGCGAAACGGCTGTCCAGAGCCGGAGGTCCCGCCGGGCCTGCTTGGACAATCGGCTGCCGGGACATACTCCGCCTAGGTCCCGTACACGGACACGGCCGCAGCCTTGACCACGAAGTGCACCGTCATGCCGGGGACAAGGCCCAGGTCGGCGGAGGCGGCAGGGGTGATGTCCGCGGCCAGGCCGCCGGCCCGGACGCGGATCTGGTCGCCGTGCGGCTCGAGGTCCGTGATGGTGACGGCAAACGAGTTCCGCGGGCTGCCGTGCGCATCGTCGAGGAACACGGAAACGGCCGACGGCGGGAACACGGCGACGCCGGGACCGCCCGCCCTGGGCAGCGGGACAGGCTCCCCGGACGCCGCGGCGGGGACGGCTTCCTCGTCGTGGCCGGCAATCCGCAGGCCGTGGCTGGTCCGCACCCCCGCCCCGTCGAGGATGCCCGGAATGAAGTTCAGCCCGGCGAGCCCGGCGGCAAAGGAGCTGCGCGGCCGCTCCAGCACCGCCCGGGTGGGGCCTTCCTCCGCGATCCGACCGTTTTCCAGGATGACCACCCGGTCCGCGAGCACCAGCGCGTCCAGTACGTCGTGGGTCACGATGATGGCCTGCCGGCCTGCGAGGACGCGCTTGAACAGGCGGCGCAGCAGCGGCGCGGAGTGGATATCCAGGGCTGCCAGCGGCTCGTCGAGCAGGAGGAGGGCGGGGTCGGCGGCGAGCGCACGGGCCACGGCCACGCGCTGGGCCTGGCCGCCGGACAGCTGGGCGGGACGCCGCCCGGCCAGTTCTCCGGCCTCCACCTCGGCCAGCCAGTGCAGCGCCTGCTCCTCCGCATTCCGCTTGGAAACTCCGGCGCTGCGGGGCCCGAACGAGACATTGTCCAGGGCATTCAGGTGGGGGAAGAGCAGCGGTTCCTGGGCCAGCAGGGCGGTGCCGCGGCGGTGCGGAGCCGCCCACGTACGTTTTCCGCCGTCGAGGTCAAAGAGGGTCCTGCCGTTGAGTTCGGCCCGGCCGCTGTCCGGCCGCAGGAGGCCCGCGATGCCGGCCAGCAGGGTTGATTTACCGGCACCGTTGGGCCCCATGACGGCCACGGTTTCGCCCGGTCGGACGCTCAGGGCCACGTCGAAGCTGCGCCCGGCCACCACTGCGTGGAAGGACAATGTCACCGGACACCCCCTCCTGCCGGGGCCGGCGCCGTCGTCCTTTTGCCTGACCCGGAACGGCCCGGTGCCGGGCGCCGGTATGCAAGGGCAACCACCGCCACGGCGACGGCCACGAGTACCAGGGACAGGGCGACGGCGGCGTCCGGGTCCGTTTCGCGCTGCAGGTAGATTTCCAGCGGCAGGGTCCGCGTCACCCCCTGCAGGCTGCCCGCGAACGTCAGCGTGGCGCCGAACTCGCCCAGGCTCCGCGCGAAGGCGAGGACCGCGCCGGACGCCAGCCCCGGGAGCACCAGCGGAAGCGTGACGCGACGGAACACCGTGCCGGGGCGTGCGCCCAGCGTCGCCGCCACCGCCTCGTAGCGGGAGCCCGAGGTGCGCAGGGCACCCTCAAGGCTAACCACCAGGAACGGCAGGGCCACGAACGTCTGCGCCAGGACCACCGCGGTGGTGGAGAAGGCGATCTGCAGGCCGAGCACGTTCAGCGCCTGCCCCAGCAGCCCCTGCCGGCCGAACGTGTAGAGCAGCGCGATGCCGCCCACCACAGGAGGAAGGACCAGCGGCAGGAGCACCAGCGAGCGCAGCAGCCCCTGCAGGCGGAAGGTGTCCCGGGCAAGGACCAGAGCCAGCGGTACGCCCAGCACAATGCACAGCAGGGTGCTGGCGGCCGAGGTCCGCAGGCTCAGCCCCAGCGCGGTCAGCGACGGCCCGGAGGTCACCAGCGGGAGGAACCGCGGCCAGTCCACGCGGAGCACCATCGCCAGCAGCGGAAGCACGACGACGACGGCGGCCAGGACGGCCAGCGCGCGGACCCAGCCGGGGATGCCGGAGTAGGCCGGGCTTGGGGTGCGTGGCCGCACCATGGGCAGAAAGGGCTGCCGCCTTGCTGCCTGCTCCCGGGTCACTTGACGCTTCCGTCACCGGCGCCGGCCGGCCCAAACCCCGCTGCAGCGAGGACGCGCCGGCCTTCCGGACCGGTGACCAGGTCCAGGAAAGCCCGGGCGGCGGCCTTGTTCCGGCCGCCGGCGACGCCGGCGATCGGGTAGGTGTTGACCGCACTCCCTGATTCCGGGAACTGGATCCCGGCCACCTTGGACCCGGCGGACTTGATGTCCGTGCCGTAGACCAGCCCGGCGTCGGCCTCCCCGGAGGCCACCTTGCCCAGGACGTCCGTGACCGCGTTCTCCTCGCTGACCGGATTCAGCGCCACTCCGGCCGCCTCCGCGGCCGTGGCCGCGGCAGTCCCGCAGGGAACCTGCCTTGCGCAGGTGACCAGTTTGAGGCCCGGCCGGGCAAGGTCCTTCAGTGCGGTGATTCCTGCCGGGTTGCCCGGCGCTACTGCGATGGCGAGCGTGTTGGTGGCGAAGTTCCTGGCGGCGCCGTCCACCAGCCCGGCGTCCTGCACCTTCTTCATGTTGGCCAGGTCCGCCGGCGCGAAGACATCCGCCGGCGCCCCCTGGCTGATCTGGCTGGCCAGGTCCGAGGACCCTGCAAAGCTCAGGGCAACCGTGGTGCCGGGGTTTTCCGCCTCGAAGGTGCGGGCGAGTTCGGTGAAGGTGCCTTTGAGGGAGGCGGCCGCGAAAACGGTGATGGTGCCTTCCGGCTTGGCGCCTGAGCCGGCTGCGCTGTTGCCCGCGCTGTTCTCCTCGCCAGGGCCTGCGCCCTGGGCCGCTCCGCCCGCAGCGCAGCCGGTGAGGACGGTCAGCAGCAGCACGGCGGCCGGCAGGACAGCAAGGGAAAGGAGCCGCGCCAGGGAGGCGGACACCGCGGTACGCGTGGAGGTCCGGGTCATGCGGTGGCCCTGCCCTTCGGGGATTCGATGATGACCGTTGTTGCCTTGACCACCGCCGTGGCCACCGAGCCCGGTTCCAGGCCCAGTTCCAGCACGGCCTCGCTGCTCATCAGCGAGACCACCCGGAACGGCCCGCACTGCAGTTCCACCTGTGCCATCACCTTGTCCGTGATGACGTTGGTGACCAGGCCCACGAACCGGTTCCGGGCGGAGCTGCTCCCGCTCTTGGGGTCATCGGGCAGCTGGGCCAGCTTTTGCGCATGCGTCGCCAGCTCGAGTCCATCGACGGCGAGCCGGCCGGAGCCGTCCCGGAGCGGGGTAAGTGTTCCGTGCTCCGTCCAGCGGCGGACGGTATCGTCACTTACGCCCAGGAGACGGGCAGCTTCAGAAACGCGGATAAGGGTCATTTCTTGATTCTAGTCCGCAGATGCGGATTAGGCCTCCGCTTCTGGGAGCATATGCAAAATGACTGCGTGCCCCGTGGCTGCGCGTCCCCTGCCCGAAGGGCGGCACTAGACTCCTTCCATGGCCATCTACATTGACCAGCCGCTGTGGCCTGCACACGGAACACATTTCTCGCACCTGGTCTCGGACTCTTCGCTGGATGAGCTGCATGCGTTCGCAGCTGCCGCGGGGATCCCGGAGCGGGCGTTCGACGGCGACCATTACGATGTGCCGGAACGCCGCATTGAGGAGCTGGTGGCGGCAGGCGCGGTCCGGGTGGAGGGCAGGGTGCTGGTCCGCAAACTCATCGCCAGCGGGCTCCGGATCCCGGCACGCCGGCGGAACAAGTCGCTGAAGGTCCCGCTGCTGACCCGCTGGGAAGCCATCATGCCGGGCCGTGACGCACTGTTCCTGGACCTGCTGGACCGGTGGAGCGAACCACACCGGCATTACCACGGCTGCACCCACCTGCTCTCCGTCCTGGAGGCACTGGACCTGCTCACCGAACCGGGCCAGGCGCCGCGGACCGTGCTGCTGGCGGCCTGGTTCCACGATGCCGTGTACCGCGGCGCGGCGGGCAGGGACGAGGAGGAGTCCGCCCGGCTGGCGGAAAGCCGACTGGCCGGGACCGGGCTGCCGCCGGACGAGGTGGCGGAAGTGGCGCGGCTGGTCCGGCTCACGTCGGACCACCAGCCCGAACCAGGGGACCACGACGGCGCCCTCCTCTGCGACGCGGACCTCTCGGTCCTCGGCGGCGATCCTGAGGAATACGCCCGCTACCTTGCCGCTGTCCGCAAAGACTACGCGCACATCGGTGACGCCGACTTCGCAGCCGGCAGGGCCGCCGTCGTGCGCCACCTGCTGGAACTGGACCCGCTCTTCCACCACCCGCGGGCCCGGGAACTGTGGCAGGACGCCGCGCACCTGAACCTGAAAGGTGAACTGGCATGAACGCCCCGGGCTCCGGTTCACGGCACACGCACTCCGCCAATGCCGCGCACCGCCAGCTTCCGTTCACGGTCAGGCTGGACTGGGGCCTTGATGGAGCCGGGACCGTGGCGTCCGGCGCCGACATTGCGGTGGTGGTGGATGTCTTTTCCTTCAGCACCTGCGTCAGTGTGGCGCTGGACCGCGGCGCGGAGGTGTTTCCCTACCCGTGGCGGGACACCAGCGCCGAAGACTTCGCCGCCCACCACCAGGCGCAGCTGGCCGGCCCGCGCGGCGGTGGCGGGCTGAGCCTCTCCCCCGCAAGCCTCCGCGCGGCAGAAGCCCTGGGAAAAGTGGTCCTGCCCTCCCCCAACGGGTCGGAACTTTGCCACGCGCTGGCCGGGGACGTACCGCTGGTGGCCGCAGTGTGCCTCCGGAACGCCGCAGCCACGGCCGACTGGGTGGCGGCGAACCTTCCGGAGGACGCGGTACTGGCGGTGGTTGCTGCCGGGGAGCGCTGGCCGGACGGCACGCTGCGGCCTGCGGTGGAGGACCAGATCGGGGCGGGCGCGTTCATCGCCGGGCTGGCGGCCGCCGGCAGGGGCGGCTACGAAGCCGGGGACGGCAGGCACGGCTACGCGCCGGAGGCGGTAGCTGCCATGGCCGTTTTCGAAGCCGCCGAACCTCGGCTGCGTGAGATGCTCCAGTTGTGTTCCAGCGGCCGCGAGTTGACCGGGGCCGGCTACCCAGAGGACGTGGACATCGCCGCGGAACTGGACCAAAGCGGTTCGGTGGCCCTCCTGCGCAACGGGGCGTTCCGGCCGCTCTAAGGGGCTGCGGCTTCCACGGGTTTACGGATGCCGGAACCGGATGCAAAACTGCACGGATGAGCCTGCGCATCCAAGCCCTTGCCATTGATTCCACCGACCCCCGGGTTCCTGCTGCCTTTTGGGAAAAAGCGCTTGGCTGGCGCCGCACCCATGAAGAGGACGACGAGATCGTGCTGGAGCCGCCGGCAGGCAGCGCCGGGGACGGCGTGTTGCCGGACCTGCTTTTCCTCAGGGTCCCGGAGCAGAAGGAACTCAAGAACCGCCTTCACCTGGACCTCCGCCCGGAGGACCAGGACGCGGAGGTGGCCAGGCTGGAAGAGCTGGGCGCCCGGCAAATCTCGGTGGGACAGGGGGCAGCGGCAACCTGGGTTGTCATGGCTGATCCCGACGGCAACGAGTTCTGCGTGCTGCGGGCGATGCGCCCGGACGGATCCGCCTAGCGGTAGCGGCTGACGGGGTAGTTGCTCACAAACGGCGTATTGGTGGGCACGATCTGCTTGCCCAGCGGCATAAGGGACACCGGGATGAGCTTGAGGTTGGCGATGGCCAGCGGGATCCCGATGATGGTCACGGCCATGGCGAACGCGGTCACCACGTGGCCGATGGCGATCCAGATGCCGGCCACGAGCAGCCAGATCACGTTGCCCAGCAGCGAGAAGACACCGGTGCCGCCGGGCTTGTCCACCACCATCCGGCCGAACGGCCACAACGTGTAGGCGGCGATCCGGAACGAGGCGATGCCCCAGGGGATGGTGACGATCAGCAGGCAGCAGACCACGCCCGCGAGGAAATAGCCCAGGGCCAGCCACAGGCCGCCGAAAACCAGCCAGATGATGTTCAGAAGTGTCTTCATGCACCCATTCTGCCCCCAGCCCCTGCCACGCGGCGCTGGGGGACTCCCCTGATCCTGCCCTGATCCCCGGCCGGGCTGCGGCACCTACACCGTGGCGGCCGACTTTGCGGCGTGGACAAAGGCGCGGATCTTGGCAGGGTCCTTCACGCCCCGGGATGCCTCCACGCCTGAGGAAACATCCACCCCCCAGGCATGCGCGGCCGCTGATGCCTGGCCAACATTGGCAGCGTCCAGTCCGCCGGCGAGCAGCCAGTTCCGTCCCTGCAGCACCGGCAGGTCCGCCACGGAGGCGTAGTCCCAGGATTCCCCTGAGCCCGGCACCGCGGCGTCAATCAGGAGCAGGTCCTCGCCCCAGTCGTCGAACTCATCCTGGCCGGCACCCATGGTGACGGCCCTGACCAGCTTCATGCCGGCGTCGTGCACTGTTGCCACGTCCGCACGCGACCGCTGGCCGTGCAGCTGGATCCATTCCAGGCCTGCGGCCCGGGCAATGGCGATGGCGTCCGCCACGGGCTCATCCCGGAAGACCCCGATCGGGGAAACACCCTTGGGGACCCCTGACAGCAGGGAGGCCACCTGCGACGGCGAGACAACGCGGGGGCTTGCGGTGAGGACGAACCCCACGGCGTCCGCGCCGGCATCCACCGCTTCACGCACCGATTCGGGCGTGCTGAGACCACACACTTTAACGAACATTCCCGGCTCCTTCAGGCTGTTTTCGTGATGACCCCCCGCAGGAGAGTAGCAGGGACAGGGTACGGGCTGCGACGCGTGACCACCGCAGCGAACTAGGCTGGGCTGATGCAGATCATCCGCTTCGCTGAACTCAAGGCCGAACCATGGCGCAACGGCGGCGGGGTGACCAGGGAAATCGCCCGCCAGGGCGCGGCCGACGGCGGCTGGGACTGGCGTGTGAGCATCGCAGACGTGGCCAAGGCCGGGGACTTCTCCGCGTTCCCCGGCATGGAGCGGGTCCTGACGGTCATCGAGGGGGAATTGCTGCTGCTCACCGTGGACGGGGCGGAACAGCCCCTGGAGAAGTACCGTCCCTTCAGGTTCGACGGCGGCGCCGCCACCGCGGCCAAACTGCCCACCGGTGACATCCGGGACCTGAACGTCATCACGCGAACGGCCGCCTTCAAGGGCTACACGTCCATCATCGAGCTGTCCAAGAAGCGCGCCCACCCAGTGTTTGAGGGCCAGCTTGCGGTGCTGCTGCAGGGGCAGGCGACGGTCAGCGACAGCGGAACCGAGCCGCTGGAGCTGGGCAGGTACGACGCCGTGGTGGGTTCCGACGCCGACTCGCCCGAGGTCCTGGGCCGCGGCTTCCTGGCCGTGGTGTCGCTCGATCCGGTTACGGCCGGGAACTGAACCCTTCCACCGGTACCACGGCGCCCCTCCGGCGCGCCTCCTCAGCCGCGAAAACCACCGCATGGCTGACCAATGACTCCTCCAGCCCCGACACCACTCCGGACCAGTCACCGCCGGCCAGGGCAGCGACCCAGGCCTGCACGAGTCCCCGGTCGCCGCCTTCATGCTTTTCGCCGGGCACCGTGGGGGCAGCGGCGGGGGCGGGGTAGGCGGTGGTGGTCCCGGTCAGGAAGTCATGGACCGAGATGCTGCCTGCCTCGATGGAGATTTCTCCGTGGCTCCCGAAGATCCTGGTGCGGCGCGGGCCTGCGGCGGTGAAGGCCGTGGCGGTGAAGGCGGCGGTGGTGCCGTCCTCGTAGTCGATGTTCACCACCTGGTGGTCCACCACGTCGTTGCCTCCTGAGTAGACGCACCGCCCGTAGGGCCCCGTTGCCAACGCCTTCCACAGCGATTCCGGTGTGCCGCCCGGGTCCACCACGTCGGCAAAATAGGCCCTGCCGGGGTCCGCAGGGGCACCGTCCGGCGGCCGGCCCGGCGCGTAGATGCGCAGGGCCGAATAGGGGCAGCGGGCTTCCGCCGGGCAGTCCGTGCAGCGCCCTGACGCGCCTTCCGGCGCTTCCTCCGGACGGAAATGCGACAGCCTGCCAAAGGAGGACACCCGAAGGGGCCGGCTTCCAATGATGAAGGAGAGCCAGTCGACGTCGTGCGTGCACTTGGCCAGCAGGAAGGGGCTGGACTCCGCCTCACGCCGCCAGTTCCCGCGGACGTAGGAGTGCGCGAAATGCCAGAAGCCCACGGGTTCCAGGTGCTGGACGGAGATGACCCGGCCCACTGCCCCGGCGGAGAGAAGTTGCCGCAGCAGGGTGGTCAGCGGCGTGTAGCGCAGGACGTGGCAGACGGCTGCCCTGATTCCCGATTCCTGCTGCAGGCGCGCCAGCTCCGCGCAGCCGGCGGGGTCGGGCGCGATGGGCTTCTCCAGGAGGACCGGGTAGCCGTGGGCTGCGGCGGCCGCAAACGGCCTTCCGTGGTCGCGGTCCGGGGTGGCAATGATGATGCCGTCGGCAGGCAGCCGGTTGCGGAGCATGGCCTGCCAGTCCTCGAAGACACGCTCCGCCGGCACGTGGAGCTCCGCCGCGATGGCTTCGCGCAGGTGCCGTCGCGGCTCCGCGATCCCCACCACGGCGGCCCGGCCGGTATCCACGGCAAGACGGGCATAGGCGGAACCCCGTGCACCGGCGCCGGCAATGAGGAGGCGCACCGGTGGTGCGGTTACTGGAAGGGACGACGGCGGCGCCTCCACGGGTCAGCCGGCGTCAGGATCGGCGAGCCATTCCAGGGCAACGGCCGCCGTCCAGGACTGGTCCATGCTGCCAAGCGGCTCGCCGGTAAACGGTTCGTAGTACTCGGCGAAGTGGCCCTCCATCAGCTGGGCAAGGGAAGCGTCCCGCAGCCGCAGGTACCGTTCCCCGTCGCCGCGCCTGCGCAGGCAGCCCGCCAGGAACCAGTTCATCACCGGCCAGACCGGTCCGCGCCAGTACTGCCGGGGTTTGAGGCCCTCATAAGTGGTGGAGGTTGATGCCGGCAGCGGGAAGGCCAGGCGCGGGTCGCCTGTCCAGTCCGGTCCTTCGAAGATGTCCAGCTGCCGCCGCAACAGGGAGTCATCCGCCGTGGAGATGAGCGGCGCGAACCCGGCCATCGTGGGCAACCCGATCCATTCACCGGCCAGCACATCGCGGTCCCGCGCCAGCCCGGTTTGGTCATCCACGGTGGCGTCCACGCCCTCCCGGAACTCCACCGCCCACTCCCGCAACCGGGCCACATCCCCGCGCAGGCCGATGTGTTCAGCCAACACGGCCAGGTCCTCGTTGGCCGCGGCGAAGATCGCCGACATGAAGACGTCCTTGACCTGGAAGTCCATCACTTCCGGCAGCCGGGCGTCGTCAAACCGGACATCGGCCATCTGCTGCACCAGCCAGAGGTAGCGGCTGTATTCCTCGTCGCTGGGCCGCTGGCTCCGGTCGGTGACCTTTTGCGTGTCCGTCCGGACAAAGGGCTCCATCGGCCCGGGATGGACCCTGGAGTATGGTCCGTCGAACCGCGGCGAGTTATCCATGCCGGACTCCCAGCCATGGTAGATCGTGAGCAGGCCCGAGCCGTCGCCACCGCGGCTGGTGCGCAGCCACGCATGCCAGCGGATCCACTGGGGCAGCGTCCGCCGGGTGAACTCTTCGGCGAGCCGGGCGTCCTCGCCGCCCGCCGCCGTCGCGCGCTCCACGATGCGGCGCAGCAGCGTCGCGTGGACGGGCGGCTGGCAGATGCCGCTGGACTGCACCCCCTCGGGCGATGCTCCGCGCGTTCCCCACCGCTCCACGTCCGGGAAGTAGCCGGGGACGTCGGAGAACACGATGTGCGGAATCATTCCGCTTTTCCACTGCGCCGCGAGAAGGTAGTCCAGCTCCTGCAGCGCCCGGGCCACGCTCACCGTGGACAGGCCGGTGGCCACGAAGGCCGCGTCCCAGCTCCACATGTGCGGATAGAGATTCGGCGCGGCGGTGACCATGGTGCCCAGGTCATTGGCGGCCAGGACATCCCTGGCCCGCTGCCTCATGTCCGCCAGGTCCCGAAGCGGAAAACCAGTCGCGTCCGCTTCGGCGCTCACGCCGTCAGCCCCAACTGGGTTTCCGTGTCGAAAAAGCGGAGGGCGCTTTGCTCGAAACGCAGTCCTACCGTGTCCCCCGCCGAAACCCGCGCTGTTGAGGGAACCTGGACCTTGACGGTCTGCCCACCCAGGTCCACGGTCAGCAAGGTGGCGTGTCCGAGCGGTTCCACCACCTCCACGGCCGCATCCAGGGAACCCTCCGCGCCCCGCTGCTCCAGCGAAATGTTCTCGGCCCGGATGCCCACCATGACCGCCGTGCCGCCGGTACGGGCCGCTGCCCGGGCCAGGAATTCGGGCGCCGCGATGCTCTGGCCGCCCACTTCCAGGCCACCTTGCGGGGTGATCCGGCCGTCCAGGAAATTCATGGGCGGGGATCCGATGAAACCGCCCACAAAGCGGTCGGCCGGCTCCTCGTACACCGTGATCGGGTGGCCGAGCTGGGCGATCTGGCCCTTCTTCATCACCGCCACCCGGTCCGAGAGGCTCATCGCCTCCACCTGGTCGTGGGTGACGTACAGCGTGGTGGAACCCAGCTGCTGGACGATCTTCTTCAACTCGGCGCGGAAGTCGAGGCGAAGAAGGGCATCCAGGTTGGACAGGGGCTCATCCATCAGCAGCACATCGGCGTCCATGACGATGGCCCGGGCCACGGCGACACGCTGCCGCTGGCCGCCGGAGAGGTTGGCGGGGTAGCGGTCCAGGTACGGGCTCAGCTGCAGCAGGTCCGCCGCCCATTCCACCTTCCGCTCCAGCTCTTCCCGGGGGACCTTCTTCATCATCAGCCCGAACGCGATGTTGGTGCGGACGTTCCGGTGCGGGAAGACGGCGTAGGACTGGAAGACCATGGACAGGTTGCGGTCCTGCGGGGGCAGGTAGGTCACGTCCCTCCCGCCGATGGAGATGCTGCCCTGGTCCGGGAAGTCCAGGCCCGCCACCATGCGCAGCAGGGTGGTCTTCCCGCAGCCGGAGGGTCCCAACAGCACCATGAACTCGCCCTCGGCAACCTCGAGGGAGACGTTGTTCGTGGCCAGCTCGGTGCTGCCCGGGTAGGTCTTGTGCAGACCCTTGATGGAGATGTCAGCCATGGGACGGCCTCTCTGGGACGCAATCAGCGGATGGTGGAGCCCCACATGTTGGTGAGGTAGCGGCGCATGAAGAAGATGAAGACCAGTGCCGGGACCACCAGCAGGAAGCCGCCGGCGAAGCGGTAGGCAAGTGGCGATTCGGCGAGGCTGCTGAGGACCTGGGCAGGGAGGGTGCGCTGGTTCAGGGTCAGGATCGACGCGCCCAGGACCTCGTTCCAGGACATGACGAACGTGAAGATCGAGGCCGCCGCGATGCCGGGTATGGCCATGGGCAGCACCACTTTGAGGAAGGCCTGCACCGGGCTGCAGCCGAAGATCCGCGCCGCTTCCTCCACGTCCCGCGGAACACCGAGGAACACCGAGGCCGTAATCAGGATGGTGGTGGGCAGGGCCAGCGCCGAGTGGAGCAGGACGACGGCGAGCGCGCTGTCGTACAGCCCCGTCTGCAGGAAGAGCTGGGCCAGCGGCACGGACAGCACCACGATCGGCAGGGCGCGGGTGAACAGCAGGAAGAGCTGGTACGGCTCCCTGCCCCGGAAGGCAAAGCGCGCCACGGCGTATCCTGCCGGAACGCCGATGAGCAGCGACAGCACAAGCGTGAACACGCCCACCTGGACGGAGTTGATGAGGCCGCCCAGGATGCCGGTGGACTGCAGGAATGTCTGCATGGTCTCGGTGGAGAAGTTGTCCGGGATGAAGCTGAGCGGGAACTTCTGCAGCGATTGCCGGCTGGACATCGCGGCCAGTGCGATCAGGTAGATGGGCAGTGCCATGAAGAGCGTGATCAGGATGCAGGCCACCTGGAGGAGCACCCGGTTGCGGCGCTGCCGGGCCAGGGGCCGGCGGTCCACCTCGGGTTCGGGCCGGTCGGCACCGGCAGTGGTCCTGGCCGTCGTTGCATGGCTCATCGCGCCGCCTCCGTCTGGTCCCTCAGGAGTTTCAGGTAGCCCACGGCCGTGACCATGGAGACGAACATGACCACCAGCGCCAGCGCCGATGCCACGTTGGGATCCTGCAGGCCTGTGTACCAGCGGTAGGTCTCGCCCACCACCAGCGGAAAGTTCTGGCCGGTGAGGGCAAGGGCAACGGCGAATGTCTGGAAGGCCAGGATGGTCCTCAGGATCAACGCTGTTTGCAGGCTGGGACGCAGCAGCGGCAGGGTCACGTGCCACAGCCGGTTCCAGAAGCTGGCCCCGAAGACCCCGGCGGCTTCCTCGTAATCCTTGGGAATGGACTGCAGGCCGGCCACGACAATCACGAACACCAGCGACGTGGCACGCCACACCTCCGCAATGAGCACCGCCGCGAACATGGAGGGGTAGTTGTCATAGGCGAGCCAGGAGACGGGCTGCTGGCCCATGGATGCAAGGAGCGAGTTGAGGTAGCCGCGGTCCGTGAAGACCGTCAGCCACACCAGGCCGGCGGCGAGGTCGCTGACCGCGAGCGGGATGGCCCAGACGTAGAAGTAGGCAGACGCCCCCCGGGGCTTGGCCCGGATCAGCAGGGCCATCGCCAGGGCGAGGACGAACTGGATGGGGATCATCACCACGATGAGCAGGAGGGTGTTGCCCACCGAGGACCAGAAGTACGGGTCCTGGGACATCCGGGTAAAGTTCGCCGTCGTCAAGCCTTCGGGGCCGCCGAATGCCTGCAGGACGCCGCTGACCATCGGCCAGCCAAAGAGCAGCGTCATGAACACGATCGACGGGGCAATCAGGAGCAGGGCCGCGGAGCTTCCCCTCCTCCTGGGGGCACGGACCTTGGGCCCCGCAGGGGGAACGTGCGGCCTGGCTGCCGCCGGCGCGTCCGGTGCGGCCATCACGCGACCTTGCAGGGGGATGTCTTGGGATCCGGCGCCCAGCACGGGACGTTGAGGGTGTCCATGATCTTGGCCAGTTCCGCGCCCTGCTTGTCCAGCGTGGCCTTGACGTCCGAGTTGTTCAGGCAGATCTCCTGGAAGCAGTTCTTGAACAGCTGGGAGACCTGGGGGTCCTTGTCGCCCAGGCCCACGGGCGGCAGGGCGAGCAGGGCGTCGGAAGCCTCCTGCTGCGCCTTGACGGCCTTCGCTTCAAGGGCGATGCCGCCTGGCAGGTCGCCGCCGATGTCCGTCTTCACCACAGGGAAGAATGCGTTGGATTTCAGTGTCTCGATCTGCGCCTCGGGCTTGGACAGGGCCTTGATGAGCTCAAAGGCTTTGTCCTTCTCGGGGGAACCCTTCGGCACTGCCATGCCACCCACGATCAGGAGGTAGCCCCTGCCCTTGGGCCCGGACGGGGCCGGAACCATCTGCCAGTCGTCCGGCTTGTCCTTGACGGCCGTGATGAGGCGCGCCACGTGGTCCCAGGCCACCAGGACCTCGCCGTTGGCCAGCGGCTCCTGCATGAAGTCGTAGTTGGTGGACGCCGGATTCGTGTTGGCCCAAAGCTCGCGCATGTACGTCCAGGCGCTGACGGCGTCCTGGTTGCGGAAGGTGGTGATTTGCCCGCCCGTGAAGCTGGGCAGCAGGAAGCCCTGGTAGAAGCGGTGGTGGAGTCCCTTGGGGCCGGCGGGAAGGCCGAAGACGGGCCGGCCGTTGGCGTCCTTGGCCGCCTTGGCCCACGCAAGGTACTGGTCGTAGGTGAGCTTGTTGACATCAGCTCCCGACGGCAGCCACTGCAGCGCCTTCTTGTTGATGGCCAGCACGTAGGTGGCCTGGATCCAGGGGATGTACCGGGGGACGTCGGTGCCCAGCTTGGCCAGCTCGGTCACGTCCTTGGAGTAGCCCGCCGAGGAGAGGTCGCTCATGAGCGAGCTGAGATCCTCAAGCTGCGAGGCGAAGGGGGCCAGGTCACCGTGCAGTCCGCCTGCGATTCCCACCTCGACTTTCCCCGCTGCCAGCTGGGATTTCAGCGTGGTGTTGAATACGCCCGTGTCAACGGGGTTGTAGGCCACGCTGATGTCCCCCGCGAATTTCTTGAGCGTGGCCTCGTACTTCTGGCGTTCCTCCACCGGGGAGAACTGCGTGGAGAGGAAGCTGACCGAACCCTTGCCTCCGCTCCCGCTGGTATTCACCCCGCAGGCTGCAAGGACCGGACCGGCCGCCAAAACCGTCAGGCCCCCCTTCAGCAATGCTCGCCGGCTGACGTCGTGGTGGGCGGAAACGGACATTAGAGCCTCCTGGGGTGAAGGGCTGCTAGGTATTTTGTCTGATGATCGATCATAATTGTGTGATACAGATCGCGTCAATGATGGACGGGCCACGCCCGCGCCCGCAGTGGAAAGGAAGCCTGCCGCATGACGGAGCAGAGGACGCTGGTGGGCGAGACCGCCCAGCCGTCGCCGGGGCCGGCCACCAGCGCCGGGCATCTTCTCCAGCTCCTGCGCTCCAACACCGCGGGGTACAGCCGGGCGGACCTGCTGGAGATCACCGGAATGGCGCGATCCACCCTCTACGAGCGGCTCGATGCACTTTTCGCGGCGGGCCTTGTCTACGAGTCCACTCCCCTGCGCGCCCAGCGGGGCCGGCCGCCCCGCTCCCTCCGGTTCGATGACCGCGACAAGCTGGTGGTGTGCCTGGAAATCGGCCATACGCACGCCGGAATCCATCTCCTGTCCCTGAGCAGGGAGGTGGTGGCTTCCGTCCGCATCCCTGTGGAGATCGGGAATGCGCAGGAGGTGGTGGTGGACCAGGTGGTGGGTGAGGCGCTGCGGCTGCTGGACGGCCGGCAACCCGTAGGGGCAGGAGTGGGACTGCCCGCCCCCGTTGACCCCCTCCACCGCCTGGGCCTGGAGCGGACCGTCCTTGCCCATTGGGACCTGCAGCTTTTGCAGGAGGCCATGGAATCCAGGCTCGACTGCCCGGTCCTGCTGGAAAACGACACCCGGTCAATGGCGGTGGGGGAGGTCCGCGGCCCGCTCGACTCCCTCGTCGCGGTGAAGGTCAGCACCGGGATCGGCTCCGGCATCATTGTCCGGGGCTCGTTGGTGCGCGGCGCCCACGGGGCCGCCGGTGACATCGGGCATGTGCGCATCCCGGAAGCCGCCGGCTGCCGGTGCCGGTGCGGCAGGGACGGCTGCCTGGCGGCGGTGGCCTCCGGGCGCGCGCTGCTTGCCGCCCCGCAATTTGCGCATTACGGGTCGCTGCGGCGGCTCGTTGACGCGGCCGACGACGATCCGGACGTCCGTGCCGCAGTCGCAGACGCCGGAAGGGTGCTCGGACGCGTCCTCGCCGCCATCGTGGGAACGCTGAACCCCGGCCGGGTGGCGGTGGGCGGGCTGGTGGGGGTCCTCCCTGGTTTCCTGCAGGCCTGCCGGCAGCAAATCCTGGCCGATGCCTTCGAACCCTCGCTGGTGGATCTGGAGATCGTCCCTGCTGACAGCCGGAAGGCCACCGCAGTGGGCCTGTGCCGGCTGGTGGAGGAGAGCCTCTACGCGCCGGAGCGGGTGGAACAGCTGCTGGCGCAACGCGCCGGCTGAGAGCGCCGGTTGATCCGGCCGGCCGCCGCGGGTGGTGAGGTTGGGCACCAACGTGGCCGCCCGCCGTAGTGCGTTGCTACGCTGGGATCCAAGGCTCCACCCCGAGCCTCCGGACGACGGTTCAGTACCCGGCACGCGACAAGACTGGCCAAAGGATCTGGTCATGGCGTGGTTATTCCTTCTTCTTTCCGGCGCGCTGGAGGCCGTCTGGGCAGCCGCCCTGCACAACGCCTCCCGGGCTTCCGGCCGCCGGCGCGTGGCCCCTGCCGCCCTGTTCCTTGTGGCCGTTGCCGCCAGCACCGGCGGACTGGCCGTGGCCATGCAGTCCATTCCCACCGGCACTGCCTACGCGGTTTGGGTGGGGGTGGGCGTGGTCCTGACCTCCGCCTATGCGATGGCCAGCAAGGTTGAACGTCCGACGGCGGCGCGCCTGCTGCTGCTGTCCGGCATCGCCGCGTGCGTGGTTGGCCTGAAGGTGGTGGCGTGATGATGAAGCGCCCGTTTCCCTGGCTGGTGCTCCTGGCCTCCGCTGTCCTGGAAGCCGTGTGGGCCACGGCGCTGGGCTTGTCCGACGGTTTCAGCAGGCCGCTGCCCACGCTCGTCTTCGCCGTCACGGCCGCCCTGAGCATGCTGGGCCTGGGCATGTCCATCCGCAGCATTCCGCTCGGCACCGCCTACGCCATCTGGGTGGGCATTGGCGCCGCATTGACGGTGGGCTGGGCGATGGCCACCGGGGTGGAACCGTTCAGCGTGGTGAAACTGCTGTTCATCGCAGGCATCGTGGGCTGCGCGGCCGGCCTCAAGGCGCTGCCGGCCAGGGACCACGCCGCCGCTGACTATCCCGTGGAGTCGAGCCGCCGCTGATCCCGGCGGTTAGGCTTTTGCCATGGACTCCCCCGAGATCACTGACGCCTTGGACGCCCTGCGGCACCGGGTAGCGCCCGGAACGCGGACCATCCTGGGCATCGCCGGGGCGCCGGGCTCCGGGAAGTCCACCTTTGCCGCCTGGCTGCAGGAGCAGTTCGGCCCGGGAATGTCGGTTGTGGTTCCCATGGACGGTTTTCACCTGGGCAACGCCATCATCGAGGGGACCCCGCTGCGGCAGCGTAAAGGCGCCATTGATACGTTCGACGCCGGCGGGTACCTTTCGCTGCTGCGCCGCCTGGTGCGCCGGGACGAGGCCGTCGTCTACGCACCGGAGTTCCGCCGCGCCCTGGACGAGCCGGTGGCGGCTTCCATTGCCGTGCCGGCGGACGTCCCGCTGGTCATCACGGAGGGCACCTACCTGCTGGCGGACCAGGAACCGTGGAAGGAGGTACGGGCGCAACTGGACCAGGTCTGGTTCCTCGAGACCCCGCCCGCGCTGCGGCTGCAGCGGCTGGTGGACCGGCACGTATCCTTCGGGATGGACCGGGAGGCTGCGGTGGCCTGGGCCGGCGGACCCGATGAAGCAAATGCCCGGCTGATCCAGGCCACCCGCCCGGCCGCGGACCGCATCATCCCCTGGCTTTAGACAACCAATTCCAAGAGCAGGAAACGAACAGGAGCACCCATGGCAAACGCACCCACCGACCGCCGCGGCACCGTCCAGCTTGGCGACGGCCTGGCCGTCAGCCCCCTTGGATTCGGGGGCATGGCCCTTACCCCCGTATACGGCGAGGTTGACCCCGCCGAGGCACTGCGGACACTGCATCACGCCGTTGACGCCGGCGTCAGCTTCATCGACACCGCGGACATCTACGGCGGCGGCAGCAACGAGGAACTGATTTCCCGGCTGCTCAAGGACCGGCGGGGCGAGGTCCAGCTGGCCACCAAGTTCGCGCTGGTGGGCACGCCGACTGACGGCTACACGGACATCCGTGGCGACGCCGGGTACGTGCACCAGGCCGTTGAGCGGAGCCTGCAGCGGCTGGGCACCGACGCCATCGACCTGTACTACATGCACCGCCGGGACGTCAGGGTGCCCATCGAGGAAACCGTGGGCGCCATGGCGGAACTGGTCCAGCAGGGCAAGGTCAAGCACCTGGGCCTGTCAGAAGTGACGGCGCAGGAGCTGCAGGACGCGGCAGCGGTCCACCCGATCGCCGCGGTCCAGAGCGAATGGTCCATCTGGAGCCGGGACGTGGAACGCAATGTTGTTCCCGCCGCAGCCGCCCTGGGAGTGGGATTCGTCCCCTACTCGCCGCTGGGCCGCGGATTCCTCACCGGAACCGTCGATACCGCAAGCCTGGGCGAGAAGGACTTCCGGCGGAACATCCCCCGCTTTGCGCCGGACGCCGCAAGCGCCAACCAGGCGGTGGTGGACGCCGTCCGGGCCGTGGCGGACCAGCTGGCCGCCACGCCGGCGCAGGTGGCCCTGGCCTGGCTGCTCGCCCAGGGCAAGCGGCTCGGCCTGCCGGTCGTCCCCATTCCCGGCACCCGCAAGGCCGCACGCATCGACGAAAACCTTGGCGCGCTGGGCCTGGACCTCACCCCGGCGCACCTGGAGGCCCTCGACGCAGCGTCGGACGCCGTCGTCGGCTCCCGTTCAGCGGACCCCGCCTGGGTGTCCGAAGGCCGGGAATAAAGCCGCTCTCCAAAAACCCGTCCCTCACCCAACCCAAGGAGCCCCATGCCTGCCATCGTCCACTTCGAAGTCCAGATCGACCCCGCCCACCGCGAGAACGCCGCGAAGTACCTGTCCGAAACGCTGGCCGCCACCCGGGCGTGGCCCGGCAACCAGGGCATCGAAGCGCTGGTGGATGACGCCGACCCCTGCCACATCCTGGTGGTGGAAACCTGGGCCACCACGCAGGACCATGACGACTACGCGGCCTGGCGGAGAACACCGGAAGGCAAGAGCGCGCTGCATGAGGTCCTGGCCGCGCCGCCATCCAAGCAGGTCTACTCGACCACCCTGCCGCTGGACCTGTAGCCCGTGGCTGGAACAAAGCCCATGGAATCACTTCGCTACGACCTGCCGGCCCTGACCATCCGCAGCATCTCCGTCAGTGCGATGGACAACAACGTGTACCTGCTGACCGCCAAGGAAAGCGGGGCACAGCTGCTGATTGACGCCGCTGACGATCTCCCTGCCATCCAGCAGCTGCTCGCGGACGGCGCTGCGGACACATCGGCCACGCCGCGCCTGGCGCTGGTCGCAACCACGCACCAGCACTGGGACCATGTCCGGGCGCTCAAGGGGCTGGTGGAGGCCACCGGCGCGCGGACAGCCGCCGGAGCGGACGACGCCGATGCGTTGCCGGTTCCCGTGGACGTGCGGCTTGGCCACGGGGACGTCGGCAATTTCGACGGCTTCGACGTGACCGCCGTGCACCTGCGCGGGCACACGCCCGGCTCGATCGCTTTTCTCTACCAGGATCCGGACGGCCCCGCCCACATCTTCTCCGGCGACTCGCTGTTCCCGGGCGGAGTGGGCAACACGCAGAAGGATCCCGGCCGGTTCACCCAGCTCCTGTCCGATGTCACGGAGCGGCTGTTCAACGCCTACCCGGACAGCGCCGTGGTGCACCCGGGGCACGGCAAGCCCACCACGCTGGGCGCCGAGCGGCCGCATCTGGAAGAGTGGCGCGCCCGCGGCTGGTAGGTACGTCAAATACAAAAAAGGCGGGCTCAACCGTGTGGTTGAGCCCGCCATTTTCATTGGCTAGCGGCCGCGGCGTTCGTTCGACGCCGGGGCGGACGCGCGGCGCGGGCCGCTGCGGGCCGGACGGCCGGAGCCGCCGCCATTGCCTGCACTGTAGGAGCCGCCTGAGGTTCCACCGGTGTTGGAGGACCAGACAGCCTTGCTGCCGCCGGTTGCACCCGCACCTGAGCGCTGGCCGGATGCCCCCGCTGCTGCACGCTGGCCGGTTGCGGGGCGGCCGCTGCGCTGGCCGCCGCCGGCGGGGCGTCCGCCTGAAGCCGGACGGCCGGTGCCGCCGCGCGGTGCGTCGCTGCGGGTGATCCGGGAATCGCCCCGGCCCTCTGCTGCACGGCCGTCCGAACCGCGGCCGGCCGATGAGCGGCCACCTGCTGCGGGGACGTCGTTGCGGTGGGTCGAAGCGGTACCACGGCCACGGGCGTTGCGGCGGGCAGCGGCTGCTGCCACCGCGCGGTCCTCATTTTGCTCGGCATTGCGGTCGAATGCCGCGCGGGCTTCCGTGCGGCCTTCGAAGGCCACGGCCCGGCGCTCGGCGCGGGGAACATCGGTGCGGGCCGGTTCGGCCGAAACCTTGCCGCGTCCGCCCCGGCCGCCGCGCCCACCGGCAGACGGTGCAGCCTGGCGGCGTGCACGCTTGCGCTCAGCATTGGCACCGGTGGAGGTGCCGCCGCCCTGGCGGGGAGCCTTGGCGGCCATCAGAGCGGCGCGGGTGCGGGGGTCGACCTTGTCGGCGATCTCACCCACCAGGTCGGCCACGAGCGGGGAGTTTGCCGTGACGCGCTCAAAGTTCACGTCGACGCCGGCAGCCTTCATGAGCTTCTTGACGTCGGACTGCTGCTCCGGGAGGGTCAGCGTGACCACGGTGCCGTCGGAGCCGGCACGCGCGGTGCGGCCGGAACGGTGCAGGTACGCCTTGTGCTCGGTGGGCGGGTCCACGTGGATGACCAGTTCGACGTCGTCGACGTGGACACCGCGGGCAGCGACGTCGGTGGCCACCAGGACGCGGACGTCGCCGTTGGAGAACTCGGCGAGGTTGCGGTCGCGGGCGTTCTGCGACAGGTTGCCGTGCAGGTCGACGGCGGGGATGCCGGCGTCGGTCAAGGTCTTGGCCAGCTTGCGGGCGTGGTGCTTGGTCCGCATGAACAGGACGCGGCGGCCGGCACCCGAAGCGAGCTCAACGATCAGCTGCTTCTTGACGGTCTGGTCGTTGACCACCAGCACGTGGTGCTCCATGGTGGTCACCGCGGCCTGCGGGTCGTCCACAGAGTGGGTGAGCGGGTTGGACAGGTAGCGCTGGACGATCTTGTCCACGCCGTTGTCCAGGGTGGCGGAGAAGAGCAGGCGCTGGCCCTGGCTGGGGGTCATGTCCATGAGCTTCTTGACCACGGGCAGGAAGCCGAGGTCGGCCATATGGTCGGCCTCGTCCAGGACCGTGATCTCCACTGCCTCCAGGGTCAGGATGCGCTGGCGGATCAGGTCCTCCAGGCGGCCCGGGCAGGCGATGACGATGTCGACGCCGGCACGCAGCGCCTTTTCCTGGCGGGCCTGGGAGATGCCGCCGTAGATCACGGTGGTGTTCAGGCCGGCGGCCTTGGCCAGCGGCTCGATGGTGGCGTTGATCTGGGTTGCCAGTTCACGGGTGGGTGCCAGGACCAGGCCCATGGGGCGGCCGGGTTTGCGGAAGTGCTTGGCTTCCCGCTCAGCGAGTCTTGCTACAAGCGGGATGGCGAAAGCGATGGTCTTGCCGGATCCGGTCCGGCCGCGGCCCAGGACGTCACGACCGGACAGCGTGTCCGGAAGGGTCTTCACCTGGATGGGGAACGGTTCAACAATTCCCTGGGCGGAAAGGGTGTCTGCAAGGGCCTTGGGAGTACCGAGGGCAGCAAAAGTTGTCATGTAGTTTTTACGGTCTTTCAGGCGGTATCCATGCGGATATCGGCCCCCGATGCCGGTTGGACCAGGGGTTCGCCGAAGAAAAGTCAGGTGATCAACCGTGCCGCTGCAAATAAGGACAGCCGGCAGGGACCAAATGGAACGCGTTCATCGACGCAGGATGTGCCTCTCACATGAAGAAAGCCCACTCCCTGGAAAGGTTCTCCAGATCAGGAGCAGGCGGCATCACTGCACATCAAGTTCCTCCAGTCTAGCACCCCGCGGCCCTGTACCCGTCCCCGGCGTTGCCTTCGGGGCTCCGGCGGGGCACTGTTGAGGCATGAGCGAACAGCCGGGCCGGCGCCAGGAGACGCAGCACGAGGAGACCCACCGGCATCACGGGAACGACGGCGGCGGCGCGCCGGAAGGGGGCGGCGGCATCGATCCCGCAGCGGCATGGGACGAGCGGTACCGCACCAAGGCGCGGCTTTGGAGCGGAAAGCCGAACCCGCAGCTGGTCCGGGAAGCCGGCGGACTGCGTCCGGGCAAGGCGCTGGAACTGGGATGCGGCGAAGGCGCCGACGCCATTTGGCTTGCCCAGCAGGGCTGGTCCGTGACCGCCGTCGACGTTTCCGCCGTCGCCCTGGAACGGGCGCATTCCCACGAACTGGCGGAGCTGGCGCGGGAAAGCGTACGCGCGTCCAATGGCGACATCGCCAGCCGGATCACCTGGCAACTGGCGGACCTGACGCAGTGGCAACCCGGCACTTCCTATGACCTGGTGACGTCCCAGTTCCTGCATTCCCAGGAACTGGACTGGCGGATCCCGCTGCGCACGGCTGCCTCCGCCGTCAAGCCCGGCGGAACCCTGCTGGTGGTGGGCCACCACCCGGACCGGCTGCCGCCCTGGGGCAACGACCACCACCAGCACCTGGACATGTTCTACACGGGTGATGACGTGGTCCGCGAACTGAAGCTCAACGGCCCCGGGTGGCAGATCGAGGTCCTCACCAGCAGGGAGCGGCCGGTGACCGGGCCGGAGGGGCAGGAGGCGACCATTGCCGACGTCGTCCTGCGCGCCACCCGCCTGCCCTAGTTCCCCGCGGGCTTCCCGGCGGTGACGCGGGGTGCCACCAGTGCCGCGGCGACGCCGATGGCCGCGGTGAAGGCGAAGACGCCCGCGAAGGACTGGGCCGCCGTCGTAAAGGCTGCGAAGACGAGCCCTGTGGTGGCGAGCGACAATGCCCCGCCGAGGGAATCGGAGATGGACATGGCGGAGCTGTTGAAGCCTTCGTTCTCCTTGGTGGACAGCGCCAGGGTCATCACGCTCAGGCGCGGGTAGAGCAGGCCCATGCCGCCGCCCGCCAGGACCCAGCCGGCGATGGCGACGGCGGCCGGCCAGTGCAGCGCGGTGGTGGCCAGGGCCAGGAGCACGGCCGCCAGGACCATGAGCGACCCCACCCGGACGGCGCGGAGATCCGGGAGCCGGGAGCCCAGCCGGCCCTGGACAGCGGCGGCACCGGCCCAGGCCAGCGCACCCCCGGTGAGGGTCAGGCCCGCCAGGGTGGGCGGGAATTCGTACCGGTCGATCAGCAGGTAGGGCAGATAGACCTCAGCGCCGAAGAACGACGCCGAGGCGAGGCCCCGCGCCAGGATCACGCTCGGCAGCCCGCGGCGGGCTGTGAGGGTACCGGCGGGCACCAGGGGCCGGACAGCCACCAAGGCAAGGACGACGGCGGCGGACGCCAGGAGTGCCGTGGCGGCGGGAAAAGCGGGGATGCTGACGTCGGCGGAAAGGTTCAGGCCCAGCACGGCGAGCGCGGCCAGCGCCGCCCACCCCAGGCGTCCGGGGGCCCAGGGCGGAGCAGTGTTATCCGGCGCTCCTGTCTTTTCGCGCTCTGCAAGCCCCCGCAGTACCGGGGCGATCATTGCCAGCGCCGGAATGACCAGGCCAACCACACCCAGAAACACCCAGTGCCAGCTGAAGACCTGGGCCACGACGCCGGCGGCGAAGGGCCCCACCAGCGAGGGAACCACCCAGGCGGCCGAGAATGCGGCGAAGATCCTGGGGTGCAGCGGCCCGGGAAAGAACCGCGCCACCAGCACGTAAAGCGCCACGGTGAGGGCGCCGCCGCCGAGCCCCTGGACCAGCCGGCCGGCAACCAGCACGGGCATGGAGCTTGAGGTGCCCGCGATCAGCAGGCCGGCCACGAACAGTGCCACGGAGGTGTAGAGCGGCATGGCCGGGCCGCGGCGGTCGGACCAGTTTCCGGCGCCCACCATGCCGATCACGCCGGTTGCCAGGGGTCCCGCAAAGGCCAGGGCGTGGAGGCTTCCGCCGTTCAGTTCCCGGCTGACCAGGGGCATGATGGTGGTCACGGCAAGGGATTCGAAGGCGGCCAGGAACACCAGGGCGCAGGTGCCGATGGTGACCCAGAAGTACGGGGGCCGGAAGATCCCGGTGGCGGGATGGGCGGCCGGGAGGGTGGAGTCGCGCACAGCGTTCCCTAGCCCACGTACCGGTCCCGGCCGGAGCGGTAGCCGAAGACCGCCGCGAGCAGGCCGACCACCATGAACAGGACTCCGGCGGGAATGAAGGACCCGGTGGCCTGGTGCAGCTGGCCCACCATGAGGGTTCCCGTGGAGCCCACCCCGTAGCCAACACCCTGCATCATGCCCGAAAGATGCGCGGCGGTATGCCCGTCGCGCGTGCGGAGCATGATCAGGGTCAGCGCGCAGGCGGTAAGGCTTCCCTGCCCCAGCCCCAGCAGCCCGGCCCACACCCAGACCAGGTCCAGCGGGCCCAGGATGCTCAGCACGAACCCGCTGCCGGTCATCAGCGCCACCACCGTGTTGATGGCGCGCTGGTCCCGGAACCTGGCGGCCAGTGCGGGGGCGAACAGGGAACCCAGCATCTGCAGCACGATGCACACGGCAACGATCAGCCCCGCGGTGGCCCCGTCAACACCTCTCTCGCGGAGGATGGGGGCCAGCCAGGCGAAGCCGCTGAAGGACATCATGGCCTGCAGCACCATGAAGATGGTCACCTGCCAGGCAACGGGTGAGCGCCACACGTTGACCCCGTCCCTGACCGCCTGGTGCCGGACGGTCCCCTGCCGAACGGCCACGGGAAGGAACAACAGAAGGACGACGGCGGCGGGCACCGCCCAGACCCACAGCGCCCTGGTCCACTCCCCCGTCGCGGTGTAGACCGGGTAGGTAAAGCCGGCACCGAGCGCGGCGGAGGCGCAAATCGCGGTGGTGTAGAGGCCGCCCATAAGTCCCAGCCGGTGCGGGAAGTCGCGCTTCACCAGGCCCGGAAGAAGCACGTTGCACAATGCGATGGCCGCGCCGCAGGCTGCCGTGCCCACCAGGAGGGCAGGCAGGTGGCCGGCGCCGCGCAGGGCAGCACCGGTGTCCACTGGCCGCAGCAGCAGCCCTGCAGTCAGCAGGGCCATGGCCCCCAGCAGCACCCGCTCCGCACCGAACCGGCGGGCCAGGACCGGCGCAAGCGGCGCGAACACACCCAGCAGGGTGACGGGAACGGTGGTCAGCACCACCACGGACCAACCCGGCAGCGCTGCCTGCGAGGTCACCTCCGGAAGGACCGCGGAAAGGCTGGAAAAGACGCTGCGCAGGTTCAGTCCGATCAGGACCAGGCACACCCCCAGATAGGCAAGGGCACGGCGGCTGCCCACCCGGGTGGGCTCCGCTGCCGGAAGCTCATCGATTTCTGCGTCCACGAGGGTGCTGGTGTCCACCACGCTGCTGCCTGTCCGGGCCCTTCCCCGGGCGTCGCCGGAGGCATCCCCCCGCCGCTGCTTCTTCGCTTCGGCATTCGTTGCGTCCGTCATGCGCCCATTCTTGCAGGGAAGCGCCGCCGGGAGTTTTCCACATACGAAGCCGGGTACCTTCCCGCACCCCCTGCAGCTTCATAGGTTGTAAGCAGCCGCGGCCCGGCAAATGGCTGGACCAACAAGCCGCACCAACTTGAGGGAGCATCATGGAAACGACGCCATCACAGGACCCCCGCCCTCCCCTGCCCCCGGGCGTGCACGGCAATGGAGGGCCAGGCAACGGAGGAACAGGAAATGCAGGGCCAGGCAACAAGGGAACGAACAGCCTGGTCCTGGCGATTCTTGCCCCAGCGAGCATGTTCCTCACCGGGCCGCTGTCCATGTTCGCCATGTTGATGACCTACCCGGACGAAGGGCCGTCCCCAAGGCCGTGGGTAACCCCCATGGTGCTGTTCAGCCTGCCTCTCCTCTTCGCCGTACTGGCGCTGCGGCTGGCACTGCCTGCCCTGAAGGGGTCCCCGCGGGGATCGGGCAACTGGTCTGCCGCGGCAGTTTCCCTCTGCATCTGCGGCCTGGTCTTCGCCCTGGCCTTGGGCCCGGCACTCGACGCTATTGGCCTGTTCTGACCGCCCTGATCTTCCGCTGCCCCCGCGGCGCTATTCTGGAAGGGATGAGCGAATCCCCTGAAAACCCCCAGCAGCCGCATGTCCCCAGGCCCGTTACGCCCGGGACCCAGGCCTCCTTTGGCACCTACGGCGGCCGGCCTGTCAGCTTCGTGCGCCGCGGCACCAGGCTGCAGGGCCGGCGGCAGACTGCCTGGGCAGAGCACGCCGGGCGCTGGGCCGTCAACGTTCCACGTCACGTGGCCAACACCTCGGTCCACCCCGACTACACCTTCGACGCCGCCGCAGAGTTCGGCCGGGAGGCCCCGCTTATCGTCGAAATCGGCTCCGGCCTTGGCGACGCCATCTGCCATGCGGCCGAACAGAACCCGGACACCAACTTCCTGGCCGTCGAGGTCTACACCCCGGGCTTGGCCAACACGATCATCAAGATCAACAGCCGCGGCCTGGACAACGTCCGGGTGGTGGAGGCAAATGCCCCGGAGGTGCTGGCAACCATGCTGCCCGAAGGCTCGGTCAGCGAACTGTGGGTCTTTTTCCCCGATCCCTGGCATAAGTCGCGGCATCACAAACGCCGGCTCATCCAGCCGGAGTTCGCCAAGCTGGCGGCCCGGGCGCTGAAGCCCGGCGGCCTGTTCCGGATCGCCACCGACTGGTCCAACTATGCCGTCCACGTCCGGGACGTCATGGCAGGCTCAGCGGACTTCGAGAACCTGCACACCGGAGAGCGCCGCGGACCCGAAAGCCCGCTCACCCAGGTGTGGCAGTCCGGCGTCGAATCGGTGGTGGGCGGCGCCCCCGTCCGCGAGGGACGCGCACCGGTGAGCACGGAGCACACCGGTCCCAACGAAGGCGTGGATGAAACGGGCGGCTGGGCTCCCCGCTTCGAGGGCAGGATCCGGACCAGCTTCGAGTCGAAGGCCCACGAGGCAGGCCGCCTGATCTTCGATCTCTGCTACCGCCGCCGCTGAGGGGTGCCGGGCGGCGGTCAGGCCACGCTGATCGAGGCCACGATCTCCTTGAGCATGTCCAGCCGGGGTTCGGCCTCCGGGTTCAGGTAGGGCCAGATGACCACCACGCCAATGAACCGCCCGCTTTCCCACACGCCCACGGTGGCCGCCACCTTGGCCGGCCCGCCGTCGTCGTCATATCCCACAACCACCGCATAGGCGGCCTTGCCGGGCAGGTTCAGCCCGCCCTCCGCCAGGAGGGTGCCGCCGCGTTCCTCAAGGTAGAACCCTGACATCAGGTGCGCCCAGCCGGTGGCCTGCGGTGCATCCTGCACCGAGGTATCGTCCTTGATCACCGTGACCAGGACGCCGCCCAGCAGGCCGTACTGCTCGCTGTTGGGCCCGGCCGTGGAATCATCCAGGACCTGGGTGTGCTCGGGAAAGTCTGCGGTGAAGCCCAGCGGGGATTCGATGTGCACTGACATTGGTTTCAGAGCCTCTCGAGCTTGGTGTCATTGGGGACTTTGTAGTATGTGGACACGTTGGTGGTGGACTGGTTCTCGGTCTTGACCTCCACCTCACCCACCTTGACGTCGAACCCTGCCTCGTTGGTGGCCGTCACCACGGAGTTCACCTGGATGGTGGCGGAGCCGGCCTCGTACAGCCGGGCGGCGTCGCGGGCGGCGCCTGCCTCATTCCCCAGGGCGACGTTGCGAAGGTAGCTGTCAATGACGGGCCGGTTCTCCGGTGAGTAGTCCACATCAATCTTCACCGTCCCCTGCGTTCCGGCGGTCACGGTGGAATCGAACTTGGCGGCCTCGGATTTCACGCCGGAGGTCACCCCCTGGGCCACGGTGCCGTCCATGGATACGGAGACTGACTCGATGTTGTTGCCCTTGTCCATGGTGACCTGCAGCCCGCCCTTGCCGGAGGCCTCGAAGACCCTGCCGTCCAGGTTGAGCTTGCCCTGCGCCGAGACCTCGCCGCTGGCTGTGGAGGTACCGTCTGTGAGGTTCCGCTCGTACGCAAGGTCAAGCTTTGCCCCGCCGGACGCGGTGCCGGCCTCACCCTCGGCAGCCAGCGAAAACGTGCCCTTGGCCTTGTCCGTCTGCCCTGTGGAGCCGTTGTCCTTCGCCGCATCATTGATGGTGTCCAGGATGTATCCGGGCGGGTTGCCCGCCACGTCCTTGATCTCGCCGATGCTGTCCGGCGGGAGGTCGCGGTACATCTGTTGGCGCGCCGCCATCGCTTCCTCAACGCTGGCGAACGTGTACTCGCGGGAGACCTCCCCGGTCAGTGTTGCCCCCGCCGTTCCGGTGGTGTCGTTGACGCCCAGGCCCATGTTTCCGTAAACCTTCATCGTGGCGGAACCATCGGCGTTCTCCACCACTTCGGTCCCCACCTCGGCGCCGCCATGGACCCAGGCCACCCGGGCCTCGATGGAGGCCTTCCCGGTCTCCGAGTAAACCGGAATGTCCGCCTTTGCCAGCTCCTGCAGGTGCTGCTTGGCCAGCTGTTGGGCGGCGGCGGGAATGCCGCCATCCATGCGCATCAGGTCCTCGGCGAAAGGGCCGTCGCTGCCTTCGCCCTCAATCAGGTATTTCCGGTCCGCGTCGGAGAGGCCGGCCCACCACTTCGCCTGCTCTTCCGGGCTGGCGTTAAGCATCCGGTCCAGCCCGGACTCGAGCTCCCGGCGGTGTTCTGCCGCCGCCCTGGCTGCCTCGGCCTTGTCCCTGAGCCATTCCCTGGCCTGCGCGGCCAGCGACGTCAGCCGGTCCCAAGCGCTGGTGCCGGACCCGCCGGCGGCCGAAGCCTTTTCCTGCTCGTCGGCATGCTTCATCAGGATTTTCGAGTTCTCCCGCAGGCTGGCCACCACCTTGTCCAGGCTGGGCCGGTGGCTGGCACTCCACTCCTGGCGGAAGCGGTCCCCGTCCCGGCCTTTCCACGGCGCGGACTGGATCTGGCTGTGCAGTGACCCTGCCCGGCTGCTCAGCAGCGACGCTGCCTGGTCTGCCGCCTTGGCCAGCGCCCGCAACTGGCTGGTGTCTGCGCCGTAAAAAGTCATGGTTCCCCCGGGAAAGTGCGGTACGTGTCAATCGCTGGTCCTTATGGTTGCACAGGCTGCCGGGGCCCGGCGATGGGGATCCCTCCCCATCGCCCGCGGCTGCCTGTGCAACCGGGCATCGGGTGGCCGGTCTCCTGTGGAGCCGTGCCGGGCGGGCTGCTCGAGGCCGGCTGTTCCGGGCCCGGCTGTTCGGGGCCGGCTGTTCCGGGCCCGGCTGTTCCGGGCCCGGCTGTTCCGGGCCCGGCTGTTCGGGGCCGGCTGTTCGGGGCCGGCTGTTCCGGGCCCGGCCGGCATGGCACGATTACCCGTGTAAGAAGGGCACGCACAGCGGCGCACAACGCGCCTGTCCAAAGGAACGACGATCAAAGAAGAACTGAAACAGGCCGTCGACACGGCAGAGGACGTCACCAATTCGCGCGTCCTCGAGATCCTGGCACGGTCCGGATTCGCAGCCAGCGGCATCCTGCACCTGCTGGTGGGTGCCATCGCCATCCGCCTGGCCATGGGCGGCACGGGCCACGCCGATTTCAGCGGCGCCGTTGCCGAACTTGCCACCATGCCCGTGGGGCCGTTCCTGCTGTGGGGAAGCTTCGCCGCCTGCGCCGCACTGTCCCTCTGGCAGACCGGCGACGCCATCTTCGACTTCAACCACCAGCCCACCAGGAAGAAGATCAAGAACAAGGCCAAGGCCGCCCTGCAGGCGATCGTGTACGCCGTCCTGGCCCTGACCCTGTGGCACTTCGCCATGGGCACGGGGACGGGCGATGACAACCGGAAGGCCGCCAGCGACTTCACCATTTCCATGATGCAGGCCCCTGGCGGGGTGGCGCTGCTCGTCCTGATCGGCGTGGCGGTGGCAGTCACGGGCGTGGCGTACGGCATCCGGGGACCAAAGAAATCGTTTGAGAAGCAGTTGCGGATGCCTTCCCCCGGCCCGGCCAGGACAGCGGTGACAGCCCTGGGGGTGGCGGGCTACCTGGCCAAGGGAACCGTGCTGCTGCTGGCCGGACTGCTTATCGCCATCGCCACGCTCAAGGAGCACCCTGAGGATTCCACCGGCCTGGACGGCGGGCTGCGGGCCCTCCGCGACCAGCCGCTGGGCCCCTACCTGCTGGCCGCGGTGGGAGCCGGACTGGTCTGCTACGGCGCATACATGATCATGCGCGCGCGGCTGGCCAAAATGACCAAGTAAGCCGTCAATCAGCATGGTTAGGTAGAGGCATGCCCCAGGTACGTGCCGAACGCTTGATCCGCATCGATCCGGAGACTGCCTTCGCCATCTCCCAAACCACCGGGGACTTCCGGCTCAAGTGGGACCCTTTCATCTCCGCCCAGGGCTTCCTTGACGGCGCCCGGGCGCCAGGAAAAGGCGTCCGCACCCGCACCAGGTCCCGGCTTGGCCTGGCGATGGTGAGCCAGTATGTCTCCTATGCACCGCCCCGCAACGTGGGCATGACCATGGTCTCCGGCCCCTGGTTCTTCACCAACTTCGGCGGCGGCTGGCGTTTCACGGCGGACGACGGCGGCACCCGGGCGGTCTGGAAATACACCTTTTCGTGCCGCCCGGCTGCGCTCCGGCCCCTCATGGAACGGATCGGCAGCCGGCTGCTGGGCTACGAGATCGAACGGCGGATCGAGGCCTTCGCCCGCGCCTGCGAGGACGAGTCACTGGTCGCGGAGTTCAGGGGACTCACACCCTAGGGAACGGTAATGACCGCCACCGCGTGCTGGGCGCCGTCGCGCAGTTCCACGCTTGAGATGCTGCCCAGCTGGATGGGGGTTGCCCCGGTGACCTTGACCTTCCCGCTCGGGGTGGCCGTCCAGGCGCAGGCACGGTCCTCCCCGCCGGCGCGGTCGCGCACCCACAGTGAAAGGGTCCCTTCCGCCGGGAGGCTGCTGCCGCTCACCGCAAGCTCGGTTCCCCACGTCTTCCGGGCCATGTCGATGTTGACCTGCAGCCCTCCCCCGGATGCCACCGAGTAGGTGGCGTCCGGATGCGGCGGCCTGGCGAGCATGGGACCCACCGCAAGTCCCACGGCCAGGCACGCGGCGGCAAGGGCACCTGCCAGCGCCGCCCACCGCCGTCGTAATGTCCGACGCCGGCGGCCCAGTTCGTCGAGCAGGCGGGCGGGGGTGGCGCCGGCACCCCCGCTGCCGCCGGGGACGGCGGTCAGCGCCACGGCGTCGGGGACCGGAAGGGAGTCAAGGAGCATGGGCACCTTCTCCAGCACCGCCAGTTCCCTGCGGCAGGCGCCGCAGTCCTGGAGGTGTGCCTCGAAGAGTGCGAGGTCGTCGGGATCCAGGCCGCCCAGGACGTAAGCACCCAGCAGGTGGTGGAGGTCGGTGTTCACCGCTCCACCCCCATCTCGTCCAGGATGGTGCGCAGTGCCCGAAGCGCGTAGAAGGCGCGGGATTTGACCGTTCCGCTGGGGATGTTGAGCTGGACGGCCGCCTCGTTGACCGTGAACCTGCGGTAGTGCAGGGCCACCAGGACGTCCCGGTGTTCCTTGCTCAGCCGCAGCAGCGCTTCCTCCATCAGGACCCGGTTGAGCATCTCGTCAACGCGGCCCATCACTGCGGCGGGGTCGGTAAGGCTGCTCTCCAGCGCCTCGTTCGGCCGGCGCTGGCTCCGGCGGTAGTTGTCGATCATGATGTTCCTGGCCGTGCGGTACAGATAACTGCGGAAGCTGCCGTTGATGTCCGGCGCATGCTGCCAGACGCGCAGCACGGTTTCCTGCACCACGTCCTCCGCGAGCTGCGGATCCCGGATGGCGCTGAGCACGAACCGGCGCAGGGCGTTGCCGTGTTCACGGTAGATGGCTTCCACCACCTTGTCGTCAAGCGGCATCCCGCTTCCCCCATCCCTGCCCGTTCACATCACTGCACAGCGTGGAACGCCACGGCATCCAGCGCTCCCGGCTGTTACCACGTTGGGCAGCAGGAAAAGGTTCAACCGGGTGGCTCCGGAGCGCGCCTGTGAACCATTCTTTACCTGGAAGCGTCGTAGGGGTTAGCGTCCGGCAATTCAGCTCCGGGCGCCTGCACCAGCATCAGCAGGAAACACCAGCCAAGGAGCACATCATGAAGCACCATGTCGGGCCAGGCCTTGCCATCCTGGCCCTGGCAGCAGCCCTCACCGGCTGCGGCAGCAGCACCGGGACCACTCCGTCGGCCACCAGCCCGGCCACGGGTGCCTCCAGCACCGCGTCCGCCACGGCTTCTTCGTCCGGCACCGCCTCAGCCTCCGCGTCATCGACCCAGGCGGGCGCCGCCGTCGACCTCAAAACGGCATCCTCATCCGCAGGCAGCATTGTGGTGGATGCGAAGGGAATGAGCCTCTACTTCTTCACCAAGGACACCAAGGACTCCGGCACCAGCGCCTGCACCGGCTCCTGCCTGGTCCAGTGGCCGCCGCTGACCACCACCTCGGGCTCCCCCGCGGGCGAAGGCGTGACCGGCAAGCTGGGCACCATCAGCACTCCTGACGGGAAGAAGCAGGTGACACTGAACGGCATGCCACTCTACTACTTCGCAAAGGACACCAAGCCGGGCGACATCCTGGGCCAGGGTGTGGGCGGCGTCTGGTACCTGTCGGACCCGTCGGGCGCGATGATCAAGGCAGCCGGCCAGGGTTACTAGGCCTGCAGGCCCACCGGTCCGGTCTACTTCAGGGGAACGTCCGGGACCTTGCCCGGGAGGGGGACTTCCGTGGGCACGGGAACGGGCAGCTTGGAGCTTGGTTCCAGGCCCTTCCTGACATCCTCCGTAACGGTGGCGGGCAGTGACGGCTCCGTAGCCGCGGGCTGCTGCGTGGCAGCCCCATGGCTCGGCGTGTTTCCGTGTGCCGGAACACCCGACGGCGCCGCACCGGCAGGTGCCGAAGCCGGGGCCGGTGCCGCCGGGACGGCGTCCGGGCCGCTGGTTGCCTGCGGGGCGGGCGCCGCAGGCTGTGGCGCGGGCACCTGCGGCATGTCGTGGCCGGTGGGTGCCGCAGTGGACCCTGTCACGAATGACGTGACGGCGTGGTTCAGCTGGGTGAAGGATTCCCGGAACCCCTGGTCCGAAGCAGCGGCAACGGCACCACCTGCCGCGAGCGAAGCGGCAACAGACAAGGTGGTGAGCGTGACCCGGCGCTTGGCCTTGCGGCGCGCGGCGAGTTCATCGGCCGGGCGGCCGGCCGGACGCGTGGACGGTGCCGCAGGTTCGGCGGCGGAGAGCACCGTGGTGGGGGCGGGGCCGGCAGCGGAAGTTCCCGCCATCAGGGCCGCGATTTCGGCGGAGGGCTCAGGGGCGCCTGCCCCGAGGGCGCGCAGGTTGACCAGGGCATCACGGAGCTGGCCGTCGTCGTCCACGCCGGCCTCCAGCAGGAACTGGTCAACGGTCCCGTCGTTGCGGGATCCTGCGGTGTCACTCATGGTTCGCCTGGTTTCTCTTGAGCGTTTGGGCCTTGAGGTTCTGCAGGGCGCGGCGCTGGAGCTGTTTGATGGCTCCGGCGCTCTTGCCCATGATGTCGGCCACCTGGTCGATGGACAGGTCCGCCACGACGCGCAGGGCCAGCACTTCCTGGTGTTCCGCGCTGAGGCCTTCCAGCATCGCCGCGGCCCCGGCGGTCAGTTCCACGGCCTGGTCCTCCGCGGACGGCGAGGTGCGGCCGTCCTGCTGGGGATCGTACGGTGTCAGCTGCGGCCTGCGCTCCAGCCGGCGGTAGTGGTCCACCATGCGGGCATGCGCGATGGAAAAGAGCAGGGACTTGGCGCCCGCCGAGCCGCCGGTGAGGCTGCCGATTTTGGGATAAAAGGCCAGGAAGACGTCCTGGGTGACAGCTTCGGGATCATCCAGGCCGCGGGCCTTGAGGTAGCCGTGCACCGGCCCCGCGAAGGTTCGATAGGCAGCCGCGAACAACACGGCCGGATCGGTTCCGGCCGCGTTGTCGAATATGTCGATCTCTTCCTGGACCAAAGTGTCTAGCACCAGCGGCTCCTCCATCCCGGGATCCGGCCTGCGCCCTGTCCCGGTTTCCGGTACGGACTGCCAGTCTCCGTGGCCTTCCAGCTGCCTCTTTGCAGGCCTGGCGGGGGTGCACTTCCAAAGGCGTGCGCGCCCGGCCGGCTGCCTGGACTGCGGCCGCAGCCGGAGCGGCGGCCGCAGTCCAGACTAGCCAACGTGCCTTAGCGGGTGGAAACCGACGGAGCGTGCACGGTGTCGCCGCCCACGGCGGGAACGGCAGGAACGGCAGGAACAGCGGTTGCGCCGTCGGCACCCGGGACGGCAGGAACTGCCGGAACGGCGGGAGCGGACGGAAGCTCAGGCTTCTCAGCCTCGACGGCAGCGGAGCCCTTGGCCTCGGCCGCAGCCTTGGCAGCGGCATCGGCCTTGGCCACGACGTCGGTGCAGTAGCCCTCGATGTTCGCCTCACCCTGGGCTGCGATGGACAGCGAGGAGAACGCCTTGGAGGAAGCGTCCACGCCACCGTGGGTGTAGGCGGTGCACAGGCCCAGGGCCGCAGGACCGGCGGCGTCAACGGCGGTGTTGGCTGCCGCGGAAGCAGTCGCACCGGCGGTGACCTTGTCGTCGGAGGCCGCAGCCGAACCGGAAGCCGTGGCGGAAGCATCGGCGTCGGCGGTCTTCAGGGCACCGGTCACAGCTTCGGTCGCCGTGGGCGCCGGGGCGGCCTGGGCGTCAGCCGCTGCTTCGGCTGCAAGCTTGGGGGCAGGTGCGCCGAAGAGCTCGTGGGCGGTCTGCTGGGCCTGGGTGGGAAGGACGCCCGAGACGGCGGCGGCGCCGGTTCCTCCAACTGCCAGGGTTCCTGCAGCCAGGACTCCGGCGGCGACTTTGCTGGTGGCGAGAACGGTGAACACAGACATCTAACTTCTCCAAACCTAGACAACACATCGGATCGGGTCCGCCGGGCGGACCCATCACGGACTACATCGCCTCCGGTTGCGGAAAGGTTACGGGCGCCTCGAATTTTCTTTCTCCCTGGGAACCAGGGTTGCCGCGAGGCGCTGGATATACGGGCCCACTTCCTCATCGTCCAGCACCAGAAGGTCCGCCTGGGCGCGCAGCCAGCGGGCATTGAGGGCAGTGATGTTTTCGCGTTCCAGCAGCTCTTCAAACTCGCCGTCGAGCTCCTCCATCCGGAAGACGCCGTCGGGCACGGCACCGATGCCATCGATGCCGTCCAGGTAGGCGGCAGCTGTTTCGGCGGTCAGTGCGTCGTAGGCGTCCACGGCGCGGTTGAACAGGTCCAGGTGCGCGCCTGCGCCCATTCCGGCCATCCCCTCCCGGACCAGCGTGTCCATGGTGGACCGTGCGGCCGCCATGACGGCGTATTGCGCGAACCCGCCCTCCAGGGCCTGGCAAAGGTAGAAGTCCACAAAATAGCTGCGGACGGCCACGGGAGACATGTCCTCCGTGGCCAGCAGGGCGTTGTGCATTGCATCGATGATGGCCACGTTGGCCTCCACCACCTCCTCGTCCCTGCCTTCGATGCTGCTGCTGGTCAGGACGACGGACTGCTGGCTGGTGGTCATGGCACTCCTTGCTGGGGTGGTGGTACGCCGGACGCCTTCACGCTACGGCGGCCGGGCCACGGCAGGATCGGCGGACAAATGAACGTCAAGCGAAGTTTTCGGGGCCGGCCGGGAAGGCGCCCGGCATGGGCGTGCCGCGGGGCGAACTAAGATGGATCAGATAACCACCCACCGGACCCGGCCCCGCCGTGACCTGCCGAAAGTAGCGCGTACATGCCATCCCAACCGGACGAAAGTGCGGAACTGGCAATACAGACACCCGCCATCAACGACCGCTCGCTGGCGGCCGGGCTGGCCTATGCCATGGCGAGCAGGGTCTCGGGAATATCGTTCGACGGCGGCACCGGCCTCATGCTGGGAAAGGTCCGGGGCGGTGCGGAGGTCCCTTATTCCACCACGGCCAAGCTGGTCCGGAAGGCGGGCGGCTGGAGCTGCACCGTGGGAGTGTGCAGCTGCCCGGTCCGCAAGGACTGCAAGCACGTGGCGGCCTTGCTGTTCGCGGCGGAGGACAACCCGTCCATCCGGGTGCAGCTGCTGGCGCCGTCCACCTCCACGCAGGTATCCCGCGCACCCTCGGCGGTCCTCTCCGACTGGGAACAGGCCCTCAGCCCGCTGATTTCCCAGCCCGGTTCAGCCCCTTCCACCAGCGGCGTTCCCCTGGCCCTGCAGTTCGAGATCGAGGAACCGCCGCCGCATTTCTCCTACACGGGGCGCCGGGACCCGGTGCGCGGGGTGCGGCAGCTCAAGGCGCGGCCCGTCATCATGGGGGCCAAGGGCAAGTGGATCCGCGGCGACGTTTCCTGGAACACCCTGAACTACCTGAACTTCCGGCGCGAATCCAACCAGGCGCACGTGGAATGGCTGCAGGAGTTCCTCGCCGGCCACTCCTCTACCGCCAGCCGGATGCACAACTCCGCGGGACTGTGGCTGAGCCTGAACTCCTACTCGGGGAAGAACCTGTGGAGCCTGCTGTCCGAGGCCGGGAAGATCGGGCTCGCCCTCGTCCACTCGCGCGGCGCCGGGCCGGTCCGGCTGGCCGAGGCCCCTGCCGCCGTCGGGCTTTCCCTGAGCCGGTACGGCACTCCGGTGGCGGACGCCGCTGAGGCCGGCACCACCGCCGGGACCTCCGACGGCGGGCTGGAGCTGTCACCCACCATCAGCGTGGAGGGCGCTGAGGTTGATCCGGCGTCGGTGGGCACCATCGGCCGGCCGGCGCACGGGCTGTTCTTCACATCCGGCGAGGCCGCGCTGCCCGGCGTTCCCGACCCCGACGGAACCATCACCCTGGCGCCGCTGGAGAACGGGCTCAGCGAGGAACTGCTGGCGTTCGTCACGGCCGCAAGCACCCTGCACATACCTGCCAGGGACGAGTCACGCTTCCTCACGGGCTTTTATCCAAAGCTCAAGCAGGCGGCCCGGGTGACGGCCCGCGACGAGTCGGTGGAACTGCCCGAACTGGCCGTCCCCACCCTGTCGCTGCTGGCCAATTACGGGGCGGACCACCGGGTGCGGCTGCACTGGGAGTGGCACTACAAGACCGGCAAGCTGGTCACCGCCCAACCTCTGTGGCGGCACCCCGGCGATGCGGGCTACCGCGATGACACGGCTGAGTCCCGCATCCTTGAGGGCATTGGCCGTCCGTGGGACGTGGTGCCCGCGCTGGGCGAGTCCGCCACGGGCGGCTGGGGCACTCCCCGGCTGGCCGCGTCGGCCGAACTGACGGGCCTGGACACGCTGGCCTTCACCGAGGAAGTGCTGCCGCGGCTGCGGGAGGCGCCGGACGTTGACGTGGAGACGGTGGGCGACATCGCCGACTACCGCGAGGCTGAAGAAGCCCCGGTGGTGTCCATCTCCACCAAGGCAACTGAGCAGCGCGACTGGTTCGACCTGGGCATCCAGATTTCCCTGGAAGGCCAGCCTGTTTCCTTCGCCGCCGTGTTCTCCGCCCTGGCCGCGGGACAGACCAAGATGCTGCTGCCCAGCGGCGCCTACTTCTCCCTTGACCTCCCGGAACTGCACCAGCTGCGGGCCCTGATCGAGGAAGCCAGGGCGCTGCAGGACAACAAGGATGCGCCGCTGCAGATCAGCCGGTTCCAGGCGGGGCTCTGGGATGAACTGGCACAGCTGGGAATCGTGGACGAACAGGCCGCGGCCTGGCGGTCCGCCGTGGGCGGTCTCTTGGAGGGCGGCACGGACGGGCTGCCGCTGCCCCCCACCTTGAACGCGGAGCTGCGGCCGTACCAGCTGGAGGGCTACAACTGGCTCAGCTTCCTGTACAAGCACGGGTTGGGCGGCATCCTGGCTGACGACATGGGCCTGGGCAAGACCGTGCAGGCCCTGGCCTTGATGTGCGCCGCCAAGGAGCTGGCCGCCGCGGCTGCTTCGTCCCTTGGGAATACCGACGGCGGGAACACCGACGACGGGAATACCAACGCCGGTGCTGCCGCTGCCGCTGAAAGCCGGCCCGCCGCCCTCGCGCCTTTCCTGGTGGTGGCGCCCACCAGCGTGGTGGGCAACTGGGCCCTCGAAGCGGCCCGGTTTGCGCCGGGGCTGACCGTTCGGACGGTCGGCGAGACCTTTGCCAAGAGCGGCCAGGAGGTGGCGGAGGCCCTTGACGGTGCCGACATCGTCATCACCTCCTATGCCTTGTTCCGCATCGATTACGAGGCCTACGCCTCCCGCACCTGGAACGGGCTGGTGCTTGATGAGGCGCAGTTCGTCAAGAACCACCAGTCCAAGGCGTACCAGTGTGCACGGAAGCTGCCGGCCGCGTTCAAGCTCGCCATCACGGGCACTCCGCTGGAGAACAACCTCATGGAGTTCTGGGCGCTGACCTCCATCGTGGCCCCCGGCCTGTTCTCCAGCCCCAAGCGCTTCGCGGAGTACTACCAGAAGCCGGTGGAAAAGAACGGCGACAAGGGGCAGCTGGAAAAGCTCCGCCGCCGGGTCCGCCCGCTGATGATGCGCCGAACCAAGGACCAGGTGATCAAGGACCTGCCGCCCAAGCAGGAACAGATCCTTGAAGTGGTGCTGAACCCGCGGCACCAGAAGGTGTACCAGACGCACCTGCAGCGCGAGCGGCAGAAGATCCTGGGACTGATCGAGGACGTCAACAAGAACCGGTTCACCATCTTCCAGTCGCTGACCCTGCTGCGGCAGTTGAGCCTGGACGTGTCGCTGGTGGACCCGGCGTTGTCAGCGGTGCGGTCCAGCAAGCTGGATGTGTTGTTCGAGCAGCTCGAGGACCTGGTGGCCGAGGGGCACCGCGCGCTGATCTTCAGCCAGTTCACCGGGTTCCTGGGCAAGGTCCGGGAGCGCCTGGACGAGGAAGACATCGAGTACTGCTACCTCGACGGCAGCACGCGGAACCGCGCCGACGTGGTCAGTGAGTTCAAGAACGGCAGCGCGCCGGTGTTCCTGATTTCGCTGAAGGCCGGCGGTTTTGGGCTCAACCTCACGGAGGCCGACTACGTGTTCCTGCTTGATCCGTGGTGGAACCCGGCGTCCGAGGCGCAGGCTGTTGACCGGACGCACCGGATCGGCCAGGCCCGGAACGTGATGGTGTACCGGCTGGTGGCCAAGGACACCATCGAGGAGAAGGTCATGGCGCTGAAGACCCGGAAGTCGCAGCTGTTTGCCGACGTCATGGAGGGCGATGCCCTGGCCGGCGGGGCCATCACGGCCGAGGACCTGGCGGGCCTGTTCAAGGACTAGGGCCCGTCGTTATCGACGCGCATCCTGGTTTTCGACGCGCATCTTCACTGTCGCGGTCCACATCTTGGTAGCGCCAGCGAATCCGCGCAGCGCAAGTGCGTTTCCGCGTCGACAATCGCAGCCTATGCTGGTGCCCAACGCAAACTACAACGTTGGAGAAATTGTGTCCCAGCACATGACTGCACCCCCGGCCCTCCCCCACCTGCGTCCTGACGCCTTTGCCACCCCGTACCGCGACCCGGTGTGGGACGGCCCCACAGATCCCGTCCTGGTGGCGGACCACCTGCGGGACGAATGGGTCCTCTTCTACACGCAGCGCCGCGCCACCGCTCCGGGGCTGACGGGGGTTGAATGGGTGCACGGCACCGGGATTGGCGTCGCAAGGTCGTCCGACGGCGGCGCCACCTGGCGCTACGAAGGCACCGCCGGGGGACTTATCCCGCCCGGAACGGACCTTCCGGCAACCCTCTGGGCGCCCGACGTCGTACGCATCGGCGACCGGTGGATCATGTACCTCTCGGTCCTCGGCGGCAGGCGCACCGACTGGACCGGGACGGCCGGAATCGTCCAGCTCGCCAGCCGCGACTTGGAGCACTGGGAGTACCTGGGCGCCGTGGACCTGGCCTCACCGCGGGTCATCGACGCCGCCGTGGCACGGTGCGGGGACGGCCGGTACCGGCTCTGGTACAAGGACGAAACCCGAGGCTCAAATACTTACAGCGCCGTGACGGAGACCCCGGCGGATCCAGCATCCTGGGTCCGCGAGGGCGTCGCGATCCCTGGCCGGCCGCACGAAGGGCCCAAGGTCTTCCGGCTGGGCGGCTGGTACTGGATGATCGTGGACGAATGGCGAGGCCAGGGCGTCTACCGCTCCCGCGACGCTACCGGAAACTGGACCCGGCAGGAGCACCTGGACGGGCTGATCCTCACGGCGCCGGAATCGGTGGACGGGCGGGCCGTCGTCGGACGCCACGCGGACGTGGTCTCGCTTGAGGGTGGGGACTCTGGCGACGGCGGCGCGGAGCGGGCACTGCTGGTCTACTTCACGCACCCGCACTGGAACGGCGAGGACATCGGCACCATGGCGCCGGACCCGCGCACCCGGCTGAGCCACATACGGGCCGCGATGCTTGAGGTGCGCGACGGCATCCTGGTCTGCACGGAACACTGAACACAGAAGGGCCAAACCCCGGAACTATAAGCCGGCGGCTGCCGGCACCGGTCCAAGGTTTGGCCCTGACTCGTGCGCTGGGGCGCGTGGGACACTCCGCGTGAACACTGCACCGGGCGCCGCCCCCAGCAGGCGGGCGCCCGGCAGCTTTTATGAGACGCGCTGCGGCGAGCCCAGTTCCACCGGGTCCTCGTCCGTCAGGTACGCCAGCTCGGAGTGGGCCGCGAGGTCGATGCCGCGCAGTTCGTCCTCGGGCTTGATGCGCAGGCCGATGGTCTTGTCCAGGATCTTTGCCAGGACCCAGGTGATGCCGAAGGAGTAGACCAGGACCGTGACGGTGGCGAGGGCCTGGACGCCCAGCAGTTCAACCCCGCCGCCGTAGAACAGGCCGCTGACGGCGTTGGGTGCTGCGTCGGTGGCGAAGAGGCCGATGAGCAGGGTGCCCAGGATGCCGCCCACCAGGTGGACACCGACGACGTCGAGGGAATCGTCGAAGCCGAGCCGGAACTTCAGCTCGATGGCCAGGGAGCAGACAGCCCCGGCGATGGCGCCGATGGCCACGGCGCCCAACGGGCTGACGGCACCACAGGCGGGGGTGATGGCCACGAGAGCGGAGATCAGGCCGGAGGCGGCGCCCATGCTGGTGGCGGCACCGTGGCGGACGCGCTCCACCAGGGCCCAGGCGAGCAGGCCGGCGGATGCGGCCACAGCGGTGTTGAGGAAGACCACCGACGCCGACTGGCCGGCGGAGAGGGCGGAACCGGCGTTGAAGCCGAACCAGCCCACCCACAGCAGGCCTGCGCCCACCAGGACCAGCGGCCGGCTGTGCGGCTTGGCGTGTTCCACCTTGGGCCAGCCGGAGCTCTTGCCGAGGACCAGGGCCAGGGCCAGGGCGGCCGCACCGGCGTTCATGTGGACCGCGGTGCCGCCTGCGAAGTCGATGGCCTTGATGCCGTTGGCGATCCAGCCGCCAGCCGTGCTGCCGTCCGCCGAGTCGAATGCGAACACCCAGTGCGCGATGGGGAAGTAGACCACGGTGGCCCAGATGCCTGCGAACAGCATCCAGGCGCCGAACTTCATGCGCCCGGCCGCCGCGCCGGCAACCAGTGCCGTGGTGACGCAGGCGAAGAACAGCTGGAAGGCGGCGAACAGGATGACCGGGATGGACGCTGCGTCATCCTTTGCCAGCATCTGCCCCATGCCGGGGAACTCGGTGACGTCACCGATCAGCCCCAGCCCCCCAACCGAGTTGCCGAACGCCATCGAGTACCCGAACAATGCCCAGAGCACGGCCACCAGGCTGGCGCCGCCGAAGCACATCATCATCATGTTGAGGATGCGCCGCGACCCCACCATGCCCCCGTAAAACAGGGCCAGGGCGGGGATCATCATGCAAACCAGCGCCGAGCTGGCCAAAATCCAAGCGACATTTCCCGAATCCATGGGAAACCCCTTTCAAGATGCGAAGAGAGAACGGAAAGTTGCCGTCAGAGCCGCTCCGTGGAGGGACGCGGATGGAGAGACCACGTTCAGCGGAGGGGCGGCTGTTGCCGTCTGGTTCCAACTGTATGGCGGCTGTTTCTGGGTGGGTTTCCGGCGTGTTAAATGATCGTTTCGGTCATCCGCCACCGAGTTTCAGGCGTCCCGCCGCACGCAGGAGTTGCTGCAGAAACAGCCGGCAACAGGAAGCTATTTGGCGGAAATCGCCAGGAACTGGATGGGCAGGTCCAGCAGCTCCAGCGGTCCGTGGGGGCCTTCGCCGTCCAGCAGCAGCGAGTCGCCCGCTTCCATGGCGTATTCGTAGGAGCCGTGGCCGTACACCATCCTGCCGGAGAGCATGTAGATGAACTCGGTGCCCGGGTGCTGGAAGAGGGGAAACACGTCGGAGGCGTCGGTGAGGGTGACCAGCGTGGGTTCGATGGCGTCGGTGCGCCCTTTCAGCGTGCCCAGGACACGGTATTCGTGGCCATGCTGGGTTCCGCTGCGGACGGTGAGGCTTCCCTGGCCGCTCTTGGTGAAGGTGGCGTCCCGGTCCGTGTCCGCGCCGCGGAACAGCGCGGTCACGGGAACCTTCAGCCCGTCCGCCAGCCGCTGCAAAGTGGTGAGCGAGCAGGATGTGGTGGCTGTTTCCACCCGCGAGATCATGGCTTTGGACAGGCCGGTGCGGGCGGCAAGCTCAGCGGACGACAGGCCTGCGGCCGTGCGGTAGTGCCGCACCTGCGCCGCGATGACCTGTTCCAGGCGCCCGGCTACCTCTGCAGATCCGTCGCCGGCGTGCTGGTCTTCTGCGCGGTCCCGGGCCTGTTCGGTCATGTCAGCCATCTTAGGCGGGTGGACGGACGACGGCGGCGCTAGCCGATCGCCCGTGCCTCACCCAGCAGGCCGGAGAGTGAGTCCGCCAGGGCGAGCGCGCCGGCTTCGGCGTCCCAGTCCTCCACCAGTTCGTCCGGTGAATGCGAGACGCCCGTGGGATTCCGGACGAACAGCATGGCGGTGGGCAGGTGCGCGGCCAGCACGCCGGCGTCGTGGCCGGCGCCGGTGTCCAGCACCGGCGCGGAAGGCAGCAGTTCCCGCAGCCGGTCCCGCAGCCCGCCGTCGAAATGCACTGTGGGGCTCAGGGACTCCGTGCCCAGGCTCGCCGTGCAGTTTTCCTCGGCGGCAAGGACCTGGGCGTTGAGCCCGATGGCCTCCACCAGGGCCGCGGTGACCGAGTCCTCCGGGTGCCGGACGTCGATCCACAGGTCAACGCGGGAGGCGATGACGTTGGTGCCGCCGGGAACAGGCTGCAGCCGGCCCACGGTGGCACGGGCGTCACGGTATTTGCGGGCAGTGTCCCGGATGGAAACCATCACCTTGGCCGCGGCGATCATCGGGTCCCGGCGGTCCTTCATCAGCGTGGTGCCGGCGTGGTTCCCCTCCCCCGTGATGCTCAGCTTCCAGCGGCCGTGGCCCAGGATCGACGAGCCGATGGCCACCGGCTGGTTGAGGTCGATCAGCCCCCGCCCCTGCTCGACGTGCAGCTCCACGAACATACCCAGCTGCTGCAGGGTCTTGTAGTCGGCTCCGATCAGCCGCGGGTCCTGGCCGTTTGCCGCGGCGACATCCGCATACGTGTTGCCGTCCGGGTCTTTAAGGTTGCGCGCCTTGTTGGCGTCCAGTTCCCCGGTGAGGAGCCGTGAGCCCAGGCAGGCCATGCCGAACCGTGACCCCTCCTCTTCCGGGAAGACGGCGATCGCCAGCGGCCGCCGGGGCCGCAAGTTCCGGGCCTTGAGGAGGTCGACGGCGACCAGCGCCGAGGCGACCCCCAGCGGGCCGTCGTACGCCCCGCCGCCGGGGACGGAATCGAGGTGGCTTCCGGTGGCGACGGCGTCTTTCCGCACTCCCGTTGCTGTGTCCCACCAGGCCCAGATAATCCCGTTGGCATCCGTGTGCACGTCCAGCCCGCGCCGGGCCGCCTGCTCAATGAACCAACTGCGGAGGTCCGTCTCGGCGGTGGAGAATACCGGGCGGGAGTAGCCGCCGCGGGAGGCATCCCTGCCGACGGTGGAGATGTCCTGCAGGAGGCCGGTAACAGTGGATGTGCCGGCTGCGGCGGAGGGCAGGGCCTCCGACGCCGGTGCTGTCTGGGAAATGCTCACGGTGTCCGTTCTAGGTGGTGAATGCTGTGGAAGAGGCGCTCCGGAACCGGTCCGGAACATTCCCGCTGCCGGTGGCCAGGTCCGCTGCCCACCGGCCGATCAGGGGCGCGAACTTTGCCCCGTGCCCGGAGCACGGCGAGACGACGGTGAGGTTGTCCACGCGGTCGATGAGGAAGTCCTCGTTTGGAGTGTTGGTGAACAGGCAGGTGGTTTCGGCGTACGGTTCCGGGTCCAGGCCGGGCAGGCAGCGGCGCACGTAGTCCACCACCCGTGCGCGGTTGGCCGGGTCCACCCGGCCCGTCTGGCCTGCCGCGGAAGGAATGAGCCTGCCGCCGTTGTATTCGGCGACCTTCTGGCCCGCGAACCCGGCATCCCGGCCCCCGGGCAGACCGTAGGCCTGGATGTCCGCCGCCTTGTGGATGAACGTCGGCCAGGGGCCCGCACCCGGGGCTGCGCCGCCGTCGTGGTCCCTGTACCGGAAGTGGAACGCCTGCTCCTGCCGGACGGTGATCGCCGGGAGCGCGGCCAGGAAGCCCGCCGGAAGTGACAGGGAGCCCAGCAGCTCCGGCAGCCAGCCGCCCGCGCTGACCACCACGTGGCCCGCGTCGAACGTTTCCCCGGTGGAGGAGAAGAGGCGGTAGCCGGTGCCGTCCCGCTCAATGCTCTCCAGGTGCCAGCCCGTCAGTAGCCGCGCCCCCTTCCTGAGGGCGAGGGACACCAGGGCGTTGACCGCGGTTTCGGCGTCGATCACGCCGGCGCCGGGGTGCCAGAGGACCTCCGTGTCGAAGGCGATCTGCGGCCACCGCTTCCGGGCGTCCGCGGCGGAGAGGAGTTCGTGGTCAATTCCGACGTCGGCGAGCACCTTGGCGAGCAGGTCCGGTTGCCGCCTGGACCCGTGGTCCACCGCCCCGAAAGGTGTGATCAGCTCCGTGCCGGCATCCAGGGCGAGCCTGTCCCACAGGACTTTCGAGTCCAGCACCGCCTGCGTGTAGAACGGGTCCGGGTAGGCGTAGCGGAAGATCCGGGCGGATCCGTGGGAACTGCCGTCGTGCGCGGCGGGGATGTCGCGTTCCAGCAGGGTGACCTGGTGGCCGCGGGATGCCAGTTGCCAGGCGGTGGCGGCGCCGGCCAGGCCGGCACCCACCACCACATAGTCGGAAGCCTCGGTCATCAGAAGCCCCCTTGGCCTGCCCCCGGGATCCAGCTGGTCCCGGCCAGCGGCACCCGGGCCATGGCGGCCGCCTCGATGGTCAGTGCCACCAGGTCCTCCGGTTCCAGGTTGTGCAGGTGCGACTTTCCGCAGGCCCGGGCGATGGTCTGGGCCTCCATGGTCAGGACGCGCAGGTAGTTGGCCAGGCGCTTGCCGGCAACCACCGGGTCGAGCCGGGAGGACAATTCGGGGTCCTGGGTGGTGATGCCGGCGGGGTCGCGGCCGTCCTGGAAGTCGTCGTAGAAGCCGGCGGCGGAACCCAGCGCGGAGTATTCGGCAGCGTAGCGGGGATCGTTGTCGCCCAGCGCGATCAGCGCCGCGGTGCCGATGGCCACGGCGTCGGCACCCAGGGCCATGGCCTTGGCGACGTCGGCCCCCGTCCGGATTCCGCCGGAGACGATGAGCTGGACCTTGCGGTGGACGCCGAGTTCCTGGAGGGCCTGGACGGCCTGCGGGATGGCGGCCAGGGTGGGGATGCCCACGTTCTCGATGAACACCTGCTGCGTGGCGGCGGTCCCGCCCTGCATCCCGTCCACCACCACCACATCCGCGCCGGACTTCACTGCCAGGGCGGTGTCGTAGTACGGCCGGGAGGCGCCGATCTTGACGTAGATGGGGGTTTTCCAGTCGGTGATTTCACGCAGCTCGCCGATCTTGATTTCCAGGTCGTCCGGGCCGGTCCAGTCCGGGTGGCGGCTGGCGGAGCGCTGGTCGATGCCCACCGGCAGGGTGCGCATCCCCGCGACGCGTTCGGTGATTTTCTGGCCCAGGAGCATGCCACCGCCGCCGGGCTTGGCGCCCTGGCCGAGCACGATCTCGATGGCGTCCGCCTTGCGGAGGTCGTCAGGGTTCATGCCGTACCGGGACGGCAGGTACTGGTACACCAGGTGCCTGGACTGGCCGCGCTCCTCCGGCGTCATGCCGCCGTCGCCCGTGGTGGTGGAGGTTCCCACCTCGGACGCGCCGCGGCCCAGCGCCTCCTTGGCGTTGGCGGAGAGGGCGCCAAAGCTCATGCCGGCGATGGTCACCGGGGTCTGCAGGTGCAGCGGGCGGCTGGCGTACCGGTCGCCGAGGACGACGTCGGTATCGCACTTTTCGCGGTAGCCCTCCAGCGGGTAGCGGGACATGGAGGCGCCGAGGAAGAGCAGGTCGTCAAAGTGCGGGACCTTGCGCTTGGCGCCCCAGCCGCGGATGTCGTACACGCCGGTGGCGGCCGCGCGCTGGATGTCGGCGATGGTGGCGCGGTCGAAGGTGGCGGACTCGCGCAGGCCAAGCTCAGCGATGTCAGGGGCGGGCATGGAGGTGATGGTCACGGGAGCCTCCTAGTAGGCAGTCGAATTGTCGACGTGGAAGTGGTAGAGGTTCCGGGCTGAGCCGTAGCGCTTGAAGTCGGCCGGGTTGTCGGTACGCCCGGCGGCGGCGAGCAGTTCTGCCAGTTCGGCAAGGTGCTCTTCGCGCAGCGGCTTTTCGACGCAGTCCGCGCCGAGGGAGGCCACCGTGCCTTTGACGTAGATCCGTGCCTCGTAGATGGAGTCGCCCAGGGCGTCACCGGCGTCGCCGCAGACCACCAGCCGGCCGGCCTGGGCCATGAAGGCGGACATGTGGCCGATGTTGCCGCCCACCACGATGTCCACGCCTTTCATGGAGATCCCGCAGCGGGCTCCGGCGTTGCCGTCGATGACCACCAGGCCGCCGTGCCCGGTGGCCGCGGCGGACTGGGACGCATCCCCCGTCACATGGACCTTCCCGGACATGATGTTTTCCGCCAGCCCGACGCCGGCATTGCCGTTGATGGCCACGCTCCCCTTTTGGTGCATCCCGGCTGCGTAGTAGCCGGCATGGCCGTCGATGGCCACCGCGATGTCCGCGTCGATGCCAACGGCCAGGCTGTGCTTCCCGCCGGGGTTGGTGACGGTCCAGGACTGGCCGTCTTCGGCGTCGTGGATGGCCTGGTTCAGTTCCCGGACAGAGCTGATGGCCAGGTCAACCACTGCCTGCCCGGCATCGGGGGCGGCCATCGGGGCGAAAGTTTCGGGGGCCGTCAGAGTGACCATGTGTAGACCTTTCCGGGTTCCGGTTCAAAGATGCGGGCGTTGTCGATGCCGGGCAGCCCGGCCAGGGCACGGTATTCGGAGGCCATGGCCACGTAGTCGTCCGTTTCGGCGATGATGGCCGGCTTGCAGGCGATGGGGTCGCGGACCACGGCCATGCTGTCCGCCGTGGTGACCACCAGCGTGTAGAAGCCGTCCAGGACCTTACCCAGGTTCACCAGGGCTTCCTCGAGGGTGTCGCCCTGCTGCCGGCGGGAGGCTACGTATCGGGCGCCCACCTCGGTGTCATTCTCGGAATCGAACACCACGCCTTCGCGCTTGAGTTCCCGGCGGACGGTGGCGTGGTTGGAGAAGGAGCCGTTGTGCACCAGGCAGAGGTCGTCGGCCACGGAAAAGGGGTGCGAGCCCCCGGCGGTGACGGCTGACTCGGTGGCCATCCGGGTGTGGGACAGGCCCTGGCTGCCGGCCATCGCCTCAAGTCCGTGCTCGGCGGCGATCTCCACGGGATGGCCCACGCTCTTCATCACGGCCACGTGTTCGCCACGGCCAATGATGGTGGCGGCGGGCAGGGTTTCGCCGACGGCCTTCACCAGGAGGTCCGTCCCGACGCCGGCACTCACCAGGGTGGTGTCACCCACCACGCGGACGGCTGCTGCCGCGTCCAGCGGGAGGAGGCCGGCCACGCCAGCGGTGATGGCCGCCGGCGTCATTCCCTGGTCCTTGCCCAGGAGGCTGAGGGTGGAGGTACCGGGGGAAACCAGGCCCGGGGTGTTGTAGACGGCCAGGCCGGCCGAGTCCGGTCCGCGGTCCACGATCTGGCAGAGCATGGAGGACAGCAGGCTGCCCATCCGTGGATGCAGCGAGGGGTTGCGCAGCTGCAGCGCGGCGATTCCGCACATGGAAAGTCCTTTTCTTGGATGTGTGGGTTGCTAAATCGAGGTCAGGTACGTGCGGATTTCCCAGTCGCTCACCTGGTTGTGCCAGCTGAGGAATTCCTCTTCCTTGGCGTCCGCGTAGTAGCCGCCGACGGCAGGATCCCCGCTGAGGCTGGCCAGGATCACGGGGTCCTTTCGCAGTGCTTCCACGGCGTGGAGCAGCGTGGCCGGAAGGAGATGCGCGTCGGGTTTGGACTCCCCCGGCCCGGACGGCGGGCCCGGATCCAGAGACTTCTCCACGCCGTCCAGCCCGGCGGCAATGGCGGTGGCGATGGCCAGGTACGGGTTGGCGGAGCCGTCGCCGGAGCGGAGTTCGATCCGCTTGTTGTCCGGCACACGGATCATGTGGGTGCGGTCGTTCCCGCCGAAGGATGCCTTCCGCGGCGACCAGGTGGCACCCGAGGAGCTGGTGGTGGCACCGGTCCGCTTGTAGGAGTTCACGGTGGGGGCGAGGAAGGCCTGCAGCGCAGGGGCATGTTCCAGGATCCCGGCGATGAACGAACAAGCCAGGCTGGAAAGCCCGAGGCCGCGGCCGCCGTCGTCCGTTCCCTCACTGGGGAACAGCGGATCGGAACCTGCCCACAGCGAAAAGTGGAAGTGCAGGCCGGTGCCGGTGCGGTCGGTGAACGGCTTGGGCATGAAGGTGGCGGTCATGCCGCGCTGCCCGGCCAGGATATTCAGGATGTAGCGGAGGGACACCACGCGGTCCGCCGTGGTCAGCGCGTCCGTGAAGTTGAAGTTCTGCTCGAACTGGCCGGCGGCGTCCTCGTGATCGTTCGCATAGTTGCCCCAGCCCAGGGAGTTCATCGCCTCCGAAATGGAGGTGAGGTGGTCGTACATCCGGGTGACGCCGCGGGCGTCGTAGCAGGGGCGGGGCGAATCGTCCCTGTCGTCGGCGGTACTCAGCGTCCCGTCGTCGTTTTTCTTCACCAGGAAGTACTCCACCTCGGCGCCCACCTTGGCCTGCATGCCTTTCTCCGCCAGGCCGGCCAACGTGTTCTTCAGGATGACGCGCGGGGCGTAGGGCCAGGGCTTCCCGTCCACATGCGGGTCGCAGTGGATGATGGCCAGGCCTTCCTTGATGAAGGGGACCGGGGTGAAGGACGCCAGATCGGGAACAGCGATCAGGTCCGGGTCCTGCGGCTTCTGCCCCATCAGGCCCGCGGCATAGCCCGCGAACCCCATGGCGCCGTCCTCGAGTTCAGCCGCGGCCTCCACCGGGACCAGCTTGGCGCAGGGCTTCCCGGTCATGTCCACGAACGTGGCCAGCAGGAAGCGGACGTTGTGGGCACGCGCAATATCGGCCAGGGAGATGGTTGGTTCTTCGGCCGGCGCGGGCGCCTTCAGGCCGCCTTCTGGCATTGGGGTCACAGCAGGGGTTGCGACACTCGTCATCGAACATTCCTGTCAGGGTTGGCGTTAGCTATCAGTAAACCTTGTTGCATCAGATTAGCCAAGGAGTGATTTCGTGCGTCGGACAGGAAGGTTAAATGCATGTTTCAGCCGACGGGAAGGGATGGGCGTGATGGGGCCGCAGCAGCCGGCCCGCCTCACCCGCAACGGCGGCTAAGCTGAAAATCGCAACCACGGGGTGGAGGGCGGCTTAGGCCAGTGGCCGCGGAAGGACGAATCGGAATGGCTCGAGCAACTGTGCAGGACGTCGCCAAAACGGCGGGAGTGTCCGTCGGCACGGTATCGCGCGTGCTGAATGGAAGCCCGGCCGTGAGCGCGTCAAGCAGGGAAAAGGTGGCCGGTGCCATCCGGCAGCTCAACTACCGCCCGCTCGCCTCCGCACGCGACCTGCGCCGCGACCGCACCATGCGCATCCTGGCGCTCTCGAAAAACCTCGAGTCCCCCGTCATCAGCGAAGCGTTCCGTGGCTTCGGTGACGCCGCGGCCTTGTCCGGCTATGTCAGCCTGATCGCCCCGACGTCCGGCGACCTCGAGCGGGAACAGCAGCTCGTGGATATGCTGCGCAACGGGTCCGTGGACGGATTGATCCTGTTTTCCCCCACCATGCCGGACGGCGACGTTGAAGCGCTGGCTGAGCAGCTGAGCGTTGTCCAGGTCTGCGAGATCGTCGATTCCGAGGCAGCGTTCGGTGTATCCATTGACGACCGGCAGGCCGCTTACGACATTACGCGGCACCTCATCGGGACAGGCGCCCGGCGGCTTGCCATCATCGGCAACCGGGCTGCCCGCTCCGGCAGGCTGCGCGAAAAGGGGTTCCGGGAGGCCCTGTCCGAGGCGGGCCTGGCCGCGGAACAGGGCCTGTTCGCCAACGGTGACTTCGATTTCCACGTCGGCCGCCGCCTCACCAGGGAACTGCTGGCCATGGACCGCCTGCCCGATGCCGTGTTCTGCGGCAGCGACACGGTGGCGGCGGGCTGCGTCCGGGAAATCATCGACGCCGGCCTGCGGGTGCCGGACGATGTGGCGGTTGCCGGCTTCGATGATTCCATCCAGGCGGAGATGTGCATCCCGGAGCTCACCACCATCCGGCAACCGGCCTACGACCTGGGCCGCGTGGCCTTCGAAGCACTCCTCGAACGGATGACCGGCCCGGCCCACCGCCGCGGCCGGACATTCCTCCCGCACGAGCTCGTCATCCGGGATTCCACAAAGAACTGACAGGGGTTGACTCCCCGGGGCAGTTCCTGAAAGGATTTTGGAATCGATTCCAAAACCTCTGCGATCCACCCCCAACCATTTTGGAATCGATTCCATGACCCTCACCCCAACGCCGCCCGGAAAAGGAAAGAACCTCGTGAACAACCAGCAAACCCCCGTCCAGCAGCCGCCAGCGCCAGGAGGAAACCCGGAACTGCGCGTGGGCGTGGTGGGCATTGGCTGGGCCGGCCAGCAGCACCTCAAGGCCTATTCCGAGCTGGACGGTGTCCGCATCGTGTCGCTGGCCGGGATGGAGCAGGAGCTCCGTGACTCCCTGCAGGCCGAATACGCCATCCCCAACGCCTTCGCGGACTGGCAGGACATGCTGGACCACGGCGGCCTGGACGCCATCAGTGTGGCAGTGCCCACCTTCCTCCACGCACCCATCGCCATCGCCGCCCTGGAGCGGGGAATCCACGTGCTGAGCGAAAAGCCCATCGCGCGCAACGCCGTCGAGGGCCAGGCCATGGTGGACGCCGCCCGCAAGGCAGGCCGTGTCCTGGACGTCGCCTTCAACCACCGCCGGCGCGGCGACATCCAGGCGTTGAAGGAGGTAATCGACGACGGCGGGCTGGGCCGGCCCTACTACGCCAAGGCTTCCTGGCTGCGCCGCTCCGGCATCCCGACGCTGGGAAGCTGGTTCACCAACCCCGAACTTGCCGGCGGCGGACCGCTGGCGGACATCGGGGTGCACGCGCTGGATTACGCCCTCCACCTCCTGGGCGAACCGAAGGTGCTGGCTGTCTCCGCCGCCACCCACTCGGAGCTTGGCCCGCAGGGCAGGGGTGGCGGCAGCCGGTATACGGCCCTGGCCACCAGCCACGCGTTCGAGGTGGAAGACTTCGCGTCAGCGTTCCTCCGGCTTGAGGGCGGCGGCACACTGCTGATCGAGGCGGGCTGGGCCACCTACCGGGAACAGGACGACCTGCTCGATTTCACGGTTTACGGCACCGACGGCGGCGCGGAGCTCAAGGTGCACGGCGCACCCTTCCCGCCGGTCGGCCAGCTCCGGGTGTTTACCGACAAGGACGGCGAATCCGCAGACTACGTGCCAGCTGTGCTCCCGGGCCGCGCGCATGACGCAGTGGTGGAAGACTTCGTTACGGCAGTGCGCGGCGGCGACGCCGTTTGGGCCGGGCATGACGGCTCCCTCGCGCTCTACCGTGCACAGATCATCGACGCGTGCTACCAGTCCGCACTTGAGCAGAGGGAGGTTCGTCTCTAATGAACGGCAAACTGAGGATCCGGGTGTGGAACGAGGGCGTCCACGAGGCCATCAACGAGCCGTCGCACATCGGGGAGATCTATCCTGACGGCATCCACGGTGCCATTGCGGCAGGACTTCGTTCCTACTTCCCGGACGCTGACATCACGACGGCGGTCCTGGCTACCGACGACCAGCACGGCCTTGACGAGGAGGTGCTTGCGGAGACGGACGTCCTGCTCTGGTGGGGCCATATGGCCCACGCCGAGGTGGGCGACGCCGTCGTCGAACGCGTCCACCGGCACGTGCTTGGCGGCATGGGACTGATTGTGCTCCATTCGGGGCACTTCGCGAAGATCTTCACCAAACTCCTGGGCACCAGCTGCTCCCTCGCCTGGCGCAACGACGGCGGGCGGGAACTGGTCTGGACCGTCAAGCCGTCCCATCCCATCGCCGAAGGCGTGGACAGTCCCATCGTCATTCCCGAACAGGAGATGTACGGCGAACTGTTCGACATCCCGGATCCGGACGACCTGATCTTCATCAGTTCCTTCGCGGGCGGCGAGGTGTTCCGCTCCGGCGTTACGTTCACCCGGGGCAAGGGCCGCATCTTCTACTTCAGCCCCGGCGACCAGGAGTACCCGGTGTACCACCACCCGCAGATCCAGCGGGTGCTGGCCAACGGCGTGAAGTGGGCCGCCCAGCCGGAGCTGGCCCGTTCAGCCCCGGCGGTGACCAACCCTGCCCGGGAGTGGTTCCAGGAGTAAAAGCGTCATTGACATCGGGTCCGTCCGGGAGCACATTGGGAGCGTCGCACACGGGGCCGGCAGGTTCTGGACGGGCACATCCCGCCCTGCCGGTCCCCTTTCCCGGCGCACACAGCCCCGGACGAACTCAATAACCACTCCTTATGAAGGAGCCAGAAATGCCCGCAGTAACGGTCACGGACCTTGCAACCAAATCTTTCGACGAACCCGATGAGAAGCGCCGCCCACCCAAGACCCAGGTGGATGTGGTCAGCATTGGCGGCGCCACCCTTGGCCGGTTCACCTTCGAGCCCGGCTGGCGCTGGTCTGAAACCGTGAAGACGGTGGTCAAGACGGACAGCTGCCAGAACAACCATCTGGGCTTCTGCACCGGCGGCACCTTGACGGTGCAGCTCAACGATGGAACGCAGAAGACCATCCACGCCGGTGACGCCTATTCCATCCCGGCCGGGCACGACGCCTGGGTGGAGGGCGGCGAGACGTTCGTTGGGTATGAAGTCATCAGCGCGGCCGAGTACGCCAAGCCCGCCTGATTCTGCGGAAGCACGGCGAACCGGCAGGAAAGGGAGGTCCCCCAGACCTCCCTTTCCTGCCGCCGGGGCCCTACCGTTGAGGGGAACACGACGATCGGAGAGCAATGAAAGTCACCGTCATCGGCGGCAGCGGCCACATCGGCTCGTTCCTGGTCCCCCGGCTGGTCCGCGCAGGCCACGAAGTCACCAACATCAGCCGCGGCACCAGCGCCCCCTACACGGACACGCCCGAATGGCAACAGGTCCACCAGGTCACCGCGGACCGGCAGGAGGAAGACCGGGACGGAACGTTCGCCGGGCGGGTGTCCGCGCTCAAGCCGGATGCCGTGGTGGACCTGGTCTGCTTCACCCTCGAATCTGCGGCGGCGCTGGTGCACCGGTTGCGCGGCGAGGTGGGGCACCTGCTGCACTGCGGCTCCATCTGGCGCTACGGGCAAAGCCTGAAGCTGCCCATCCGGGAAGGTTCGGATTCCGCCGCAGCACCCTTTGGCGACTACGGCATCCAGAAGAACCGGATCGCGTTGATGCTCAAGGAAGAGACCGCCAGCGGAGGCCTGGCAACCACGTCGCTGCACCCCGGCCACATCGTCGGTCCGGGGTGGCACCCCGTTGGCCCGCTCGGAAACCTGGATCCGTCCGTCTGGCAGACGCTCTCCGCCGGCCAACCCCTCCGGATCCCCGGCAGCGGGGCGGAACTGATGCACCACGTGCATGCCGACGACGTCGCCCAGGCTTTCGAAAAGGCCATCGCGCAGCGGGAGGCGGCCGCCGGCGAGGACTTCAACATCGTGGCCCCCACAGCCCTGACCGTGCGTGGCTACGCGGACATCGCGGCTGCCTGGTTCGGGCACGCCGCCGTGCTGGAGACGGTGACGTGGGACCGCTTCCGCGAAAACACCTCCCGGGACTACGCCGAGTCCAGCTGGGGCCACCTCTACCGCAGCCACTGCTTCAGCATTGAAAAGGCCGCGTCCGTGCTGGGTTATGCGCCCCGGTATGAGCCGGAGCAGGCCGTCTTCGAATCCATCCAATGGCTGGTGGAGCATGAGCGGCTGCACGTCGCCCGGCCCCTGGGCGTCCCCGCGGGCTGACTCCGGCCGGGCGGCACCCGCTAAACGGGCACCCGCCGGAGCCGTGCCACCAGCGCGGCGGCCAGCAGGGCTGTCGCCAATTCCAGTGCGATGACCAGCAGCAGTTCCGCCGCGCCGTCCGCAGGGGCAACGGACGACGGCGGGGCGCCGGCATGGGCGTGCCCCGCACCGCCGGCGGCCAGCAGCAGGAAGGCGTGCACGGCGGCCATGGCCACTGCAGCGGCGGTGACCTGGTGCAGGGCGCCCACGCGGCTGTGCCGCCAGATGTGGACCGCGCATGGCATGCAGATGGCGGCGAGTGCCAGCATGAGTACACTCAGCCACACCCCATGACGGCCGGCAGCGGCCAGCCACAGGTGTGCCGCGCAGCAGACGGCGGTGACCACGGACACCAGCCGCGGATGCAGGACCGGACCCCTGGCACCGGCCCGTCCTGCCGCCGTCGTGCTCCCTGCCGGCGCAAGGAGGTCAGTGGCAGGAGCCACCACTGCCGCCCTCGGTGTGGCAGGCCGCAGCCTGCATGTTCGGATTGGCCGGGACATCCAGCACCGGGCTGCGGTCGAAGAAGCCCTCGGGACGGAGCTTGAAGCCCACGGTGTCCACGGGCATGATGGGCCAGTCCTCCACGCGGGGGAAGTGGGTGAGGCCAAAGGTGTGCCACACCACGATGTCCTGCCCGTCGATATCGCGGTCCTGCGCCACGTAGGCCGGCAGGCCCGCTCCCCCGGCGTGCTGGTTCACGAAGTCGCCCGTGGGGTAGCGCTCGTCCTCGGCGTAGCGGGTGACCCACAGGTCCTTGGTGGCGAACGCGGCCCGGCGGGCGATGGAGGAACCGGGATCCGCCAGCAGGGTGGGCTGGTTGTGGGAATGCAGCTTGTAGCCCACGGGTTCGCCCAGCCGGTTCCGGGAGTCCGGGTTGGAGATGATCCAGGTCCGGCCGGTGCGCGCGTCGGCCTCCCGGACACCCTGTGATTCACGGGCCAGGACGGTGCGCCTGCGGGAGAAGGCATTGCCCCGCTCATTGCCGGGTCCCATGGCCTGGCGGACCACATCCTCCTCCTCCACGCGGTTGGTGAACCCGTCGATGGCCATGTCCAGCCGGGCACTGAAGAGGTGCTGATGGAAGGGCGCGCCCAGCCCGGGTGCCAGCTGCGAAATGTTATCCGAGCCGCCCTCGGGGAAGGCGGACGTGAAGACAATGCCGGTGGCCTTGGCCTCGAATTCGATGGTGCCGTCCAGGTAGAGGTACCAGTAGAAGCCGTAGTCGTAGTTGCCGATGGTGGTGAAGAAGGAAATGACCAGGCGCCGGTTGCGGCGGGTGTAGGTGACGCCGCTCCAGAGGTCCGAGTGCTTGGAGAGGATGCTCCAGTCCTCCTCGTGCATGCAGATGCCGTTGCGGATTTCCCGGGGGTTGCCAAAGGCATCGGAGATGACGGGGCTCAGGTAGGTGATCTCGCCCAGGCAGTCGCAGCCCAGTTCCAGGGAGTTGGCGTACTGGCCCACCAGGTATTCGCCGGTGTCGAAGTAGTTCTGCCAGGACCGGACCGGTGACGGATCACCGTACGGGACCACCATCTCGGCGATGGACGCCCGGTTGATGATGGGCCGCTTCCGGCCGCCGTCCTGGAAGGCAAGGTTGTGCAGGACCACGCCTTCGCGGACATCGAACCCCACATCCACGCTCCACTTTTCCCACTCCACGTGGTTGCCGCCCGTCACCGTGAAGCTGGGCCCCTCCGGCTGGGTAATGCTGATGGGTTTCTGGGTGGTCCGCAGCGGCCCGGTCAGTTCCGGGTCCGTGTAGTTGCCGTGCTCGGCCGGGATGGGCATCACGCCGAGGTCGATCACCTGCGTGACCTCCTTGCTGACCACGTCCACATAGGCCACCAGGCCGTCCACGGGGTGCGCCCAGGCGCTGTCCTCCGGGAACTCCTGGACGAATGCCAGCCCGCGCAGAATGCGCCGGCCCTTCTCCCCGGCATATTCGAAGACACCGGCGGACAGCGGAGCCACGCGGACTTTCTCCACGGCGAGACCGCGGTCCGCCAGCGCCTTGAGCCACCGTTCATCGGTGGCCAGCAGGGACTCCACCACTTCGAATTCCTCCTCCAGGACCGGCAGTTCGCCGGTCACCGCGGTGTCGAGTTCGACGGCGGAGGCCACCTTTTGGTGCGTGGCGGAGACAATGACGTCGCGTGGGGCCGCGCCGGAGACGTCGTGGATGAACACACGGAAGCGGCGGTCCGCGGTTTCCGGAGCCGCGTCGCGGGCGGGATCGAGCAGGCCAAGGTAGGCGATCCTGTGCTGCGGGCCCAGGTGGCCTTCCGCCTGCAGGATGGCCCGAACCTGCAGGATTTCGGCGGCGGTTGCCAGGCCAAAGGCGGAGACAGTTTCGGTTGGGGCAAGCGTCATGGGGGTGAACCTTTGTCCGGGCCGTTTCCGGCCACTGGGTTTATTTTCTATAGTTGTAGAGAATAATCGTCCGTAACATGGCTCACAAGAGGCTGGACCAATATTTTTTCGGGGAGTGGCCGCAGTGCCCAAGATTGTTGACCATGACGAGCGGCGCCTGGAACTGGTGGATGCCACCTGGCGGATCATTGCCCGGCAGGGTCTCGAAGGCGCCACCATGCGGGAGATTGCCATGGAGGCAGGATTCGCCAACGGCGCACTGAAACCCTACTTCCCCACCAAGGACACACTGCTGGAGTTCGCATTCAGCCATGTGTTCAACCGCACCAACCAGCGGATTGCAGAGGTCACGCAGGGCAAGTCCGGCCTCGCCGCACTCCGGGCCTTTTGCCTTGAAGTGCTCCCCCTGGATGAGGAGCGCGTCAACGAGGCACGGATTGTTATCCCGTTCTGGCAGAGGGCGGTCAACGATGCCGAAAAAGCCGGGATCCACCAGCGCTCCATGGACGAATGGTTGGCCGCCATCCGGCGCTACCTGGCGGAGGCGAGGGACAGCAGGGACGTGACCGCCGCCGTCGACGACCACGTCCTGGCCGGCCAACTTTTGAACATGCTTCTTGGCGCGCAGATTGAAGCTGCCCTTGCGCCGGAGGGCAGGACGGACTTCGGACACGCCGCCCAGCTTGAGGGCTACCTTGCGCTGCTCGGCAAAAATCCCGCGGGCAAATGAGCGCCATACTCGAAAGTATGCTTACTATTGAGGGGTCAGGTTCTGGTTCACACCGGAGCGAGCACGAACTGTAAGGAGCATCTCCATGGGTTTGGATGACAAGATTGGCAACGCAGCAGAGAAGCTCGGCGGCAAGGGCAAGGAAGCTGCCGGAAACGCCACAGGCGATGAAAGCCTGAAGGCCGAAGGCCAGACAGACCAGGCAAAGTCGGACCTCAAGCAGGCCGGCGAGCACGTCAAGGATGCGTTCAAGAAGGATTAATCGACGCTCGCGTAATGGGTGCAGCTCCAGCAGGAGCTGCACCCATTGTCGTTTTCAGGGGAATTCGGCTCCGGCGCCTTCGGCGGGCGGCCCGTTCCTCATGTCCCGCAGTTCCTGCAGCAGCTTCAACTGTTCGGCATTGATGTTCATGAGCATTTCTATCTGCGCTGCCGCCCTCACGTCCGTCTCATAGTCATGCTGCGCCATCGCCGAGGCAATGGCATCCTGGCGCTTGGCCGCGATCAGCAGGATGGCCCCCTGCAGGCCGGCCAGCATGGAGAGGAAAAGGTTCAGGAGGATGTAGGGATAGGGGTCCCACGCACTGGTTGCCAGGACGTAGGAGTTCAGGGCAGCCCACAGCATCATGAAAGCCAAAAAGATGCCCACGAAGGGCCAGCTGCCCATCCCGTTCCGGAGGGTGTCCGCGGCCCTTTCGCCGGGGGTGAGCCCTTCCTTGTGCCGCCGGTGCCAGTTGACTCTGATGTCCGCCATGGACCCAGACTATGTCCCGCCAGCCCGGCGGCGCGGCTAGTGGATAAGACCCGACACGAGGTTGATGGTGGTGGCCAGCACGATCGCACCAAGGAGGTATGACAGCAGTGCCTGCCGCAGGACGGTGGAACGGATGGCGTTGGTTTTGAGGTCGGTATCGGACACCTGGAACGTCATCCCCACAGTGAAGGCCAGGTAGGCGAAGTCCGCGTACCGGGGAGGGGTCTCCTGGTTGAAATCAATGCCGGTCCCGTCCCGGTAGTAAATGGCCGCATACCTCAGGGTGAACAGGGTGTGGACCAGGAACCAGGACAAGGCAATGCTGCCCAGGGCCATGGCCACGGTTGCGTCCTTGGTGTAACCCTGGGCATTGGAAGCATCCATCAGGATCAGCCCCACGCCCGCAAAGCTGGCCACCGTGGCCGTGAGCACCAGCGCATCCGAAAAGACCCGGCCCGGGTCCTCACGCAACGCATGGGCCGCGGTGGCGGCGGGCCCCAGGCGCCCAATGACGATCCACACCCACAGCAGGTACGTCACGGACGCAGCAGCCCAGCCAAGAGCGGGTGCGTATGCCCAATTGCCCCAAAAGCCCACCAGCAGGGCGGCAGCCAGGCCCACGCCCAGCATCACCAGCATCCTGAGCCGCGAGTGGTGCGCAGGGGAATTGAAGTTCCGCTTGACGCCCCCGGGGGCAGCTGCTCCGTCCATGGCTCGATCCTGCCACGGGAGGCTGCACCCCACCTGTGAAGCGCACGCCGGATTTACCCAGCGCGGAGCCGCAGTTTTATTTTCGCCAACTGTTGAAAAAAGATGGAGCCGGGGTTAATCTGGACTCACTGTGTCCCACGACACAGCCGGGGGAACGTCACGCTGCATACGTAACGAGGAACACCATGCCAGCAACAGCTCCAACCCGGGCAACGTCCGGACATGCACCGCAGGACCTTGTTTCCAGGGTGGCCGGCTCGTTCGACCACTGGAAGCACCTGGTGGCCGAATCCTTCGTGCCCCTCACAGCGCGGACCGACGACGTGGACGGCTTCCGGGGACAGATGCGTTCGCGGGTGCTGGACCGGATGTCCATCGTTGAAGTCACCGCCAGCTCCCACGAGGTCCACCGCACGCCGGCGTTGATCGCCCAGGCCCACGAGCGCTACTTCAAGCTGAACCTGCAGCTGGAGGGAACGGGCCTGCTGATCCAGGACAACCGGGAAGCGGTGCTTCACCCCGGGGACCTTGCCATCTACGACACCAACCGGCCCTACACCCTCGCCTTCGAGGAACATACCCGGATCATGGTGCTCATGTTTCCCTGCGACGCGCTGTCCCTGCCCACGGATTACGTCGGCCAGCTTGCGGCGGTACGGATGGGCAGCAGCGGCCTCAGCGGCATTGTGGGCCAGTTCATCCGGCAGCTGTCGTCGAACCTGGATGTCCTGAACGGGCCCAGTGGATCCAGGCTGGCCACGAATGCCCTGGACCTGGTGTCCACCATGCTGCATGCGGAAATGGACATCTCCCCGGACAGGATGAAGCCGCAGGCACTCCTGGCCGTGTCGATCCGGGAGTACATCGAGGCCAACCTCTCCGATCCGCTGCTGTCACCGGCGGGAATCGCCGCGGCGCACTTCATCTCCACCCGGCACCTGCACAACGTCTTCCACGAGTCCGGCAGCACAGTTGCCGGCTTCATCCGGAGCCAGCGCCTGGACGGTGCCCGGCGGGACCTTCGGAACCCGCTGCACGCCGGAAAGTCCGTGGGCGCCGTGGCCGCCGCCTGGGGATTCCTGGACGCCGCCCACTTCAGCCGCACGTTCCGGGACGCGTTCGGGGTCTCCCCCACCCAGTGGCGCCGCGGCGGCTAAATCAAGCCCTGCTGGAAAAAGCCCTCCCGGATCAAGCCCTGCTAGATCAAGCCCTGCGCCAACATGGCGTCGGCCACCTTGATGAAGCCGCCGATGTTCGCGCCGAGCACGTAGTTGCCCGGTTCGCCGTATTCCTCGGCGGTTGCCGCGCACCGGTCGTGGATGCCCACCATGATGTCCGTCAGCCGCGCCTCGGTATGCTCGAAGGACCACGCGTCCCGGCTGGCGTTCTGCTGCATTTCCAGGGCCGACGTGGCTACCCCTCCCGCATTCGCCGCTTTGCCGGGACCGAAGAGCACCCCGGCGTCCTGGAACACCGCCACGGCGTCGCGCGTGGACGGCATGTTGGCACCTTCCCCGACGGCCATCAGGCCGCCGCGCACCAGCCGGGCGGCAGCACCGCCGTCGAGCTCATTCTGGGTGGCGCACGGCAGCGCCACCGAAGCGTCCACGTCCCAGACCGAGCCGCCGTCCACGTAGGCAACGCCCGCCCGCCGCTCGGCGTAGTCCTTGAGCCGCGCCCGCTGCACTTCCTTCACCTCGCGGAGCAGTCCGACGTCGATGCCCGCCTCATCCACCACATAACCGGAGGAATCGGAGCAGGCCACCACGGTAGCGCCGAGTGACTGCGCCTTGGCGATGGCGTTGATGGCCACGTTGCCGGATCCGGAGACAACGACGCGCTGGCCATCAAAGGACGTCCCGCGGGTCCGGAGCATCTGCTCTGTGAAGATCACAGTGCCAAATCCGGTGGCCTCCGGCCGCACCAGTGATCCGCCCCAGGAGATGCCCTTGCCGGTGAGAACCCCGGACTCATACCGGTTGGTGATCCGCTTGTACTGGCCGAAGAGGTAGCCAATTTCGCGGCCGCCCACACCGATGTCGCCGGCGGGGACGTCGGTGTATTCGCCGATATGGCGGTAGAGCTCGGTCATGAAGGACTGGCAGAACCTCATGACTTCGGCGTCGCTGCGGCCGCGGGGATCGAAGTCGGAACCGCCCTTGCCGCCGCCGATGGGCATTCCCGTCAGGGCGTTCTTGAAAATCTGCTCAAAGCCGAGGAACTTGACGATCCCGAGGTATACGGAGGGGTGGAAGCGCAGGCCTCCCTTGTACGGGCCCAGGGCGGAGTTGAACTCCACCCGGAAGCCGCGGTTGATCCGCACGCGGCCGGAGTCGTCCGTCCAGGGGACCCGGAAGATGATCTGGCGCTCGGGCTCGCAGAGGCGCTCCAGGATCGCGGCTTCCAGGAATTCGGGGTGGCGGTCGTGCACCGGGCCCAGGCTTTCAAAGACCTCCACCACCGCCTGGTGGAATTCTGTTTCCCCCGGGTTCCGTGCCAGGACGGTGTCCCTAATGGCTTCCAGCCGTGCGTCCATGAACTTTTTCCTTACCGTTGCGCCGGGGCAGGAGCGACCGCCAGGCAGGCAACATCGCCCCGATAGGTTTACGTTTCAACCTATCGGATTGCGACCGGGCGCCGTTAGCCGGGCACCCCCACATGCGCTAATCTCCACATTGTGACAGCAACTTTCCGCTATATGAGATTCCATCAGCCGCGTGGCCGGGACAGGATGCCCTGATGCCGTACGTCTGCCTCCTCCTTTCGGGCGCCGCCCTGCTGGTCAACGGCCTCGCCACCCTTGGGCACCTCCCCCGCCGCGACGCCGCCGTCCTCAGCCTCGTCGTCGGGGGCACCCAACTGGCGCTCGGCGTCGTCCAGCTTTCCTCGTCCGGGGACGCTCCGGCGATGCTCCTGACGGCCGCCGGCATGTTCCTGTTCGCGGTGACCTACCTGTACTCGGGACTGGACCTGCTGCTGGCACTCGGGGGCCGTGGCCTGGGCTGGTTCTGCGGGATGGTGGCATTCTGCGGGCTGGTGCTGGCGGCCGCCTGGCTGACCGTTGACCCGCTGCTCGCGGTTCTTTGGCTGTGCTGGTCCGCGCTGTGGGCACTGCTGTTCGCCGGCATGGCCCTCGACGCAGTGCGGCTCGAACCCTTCACGGGCTGGGCCCTGGTGCTCACCAGCCAGGCGTCGGCCACGGTTCCGGCGCTTCTTGGCCTGGCCGGTCTCTGGCCGCGATCGGCCGCCGTTGCGTGGCTCGCCGCGTTGCTCCTGGCGGGCCTGTTCGTGGCAGCACGCACACTGGCCCGGCGCGGACAGAATGTTCCGCGCCGGGCCAGTGCCGGGAAGTCCCTGCCGGCTAAGTGAGCGCGTGGCCCAGGGTGGCAATGTGGTGGCGGCGCTGGATGGCCGATTCCACCAGGACGCCGGCCAGGAAGACCACCGGGACCGCCACCAGCAGGGCCGTCGCAGTCTCGGCGCTGCCACCGATGAGGGCGGTGAAGTTGCTGACCACCAGGGACAAAACCCAGGCCAGCAGGACCGCCGCCAGGACGGGAGCGACGCGGGTCTGCCACAGTTGGGCGCCGGCGCTTTCCCGGCGGAAGAACGCGACGACGGCCGCGGAGCACAGCATGTACAGCACCAGCAGTGCCGCCACGGCCAGGCCGCTGAACCAGGAAAACAGCGTCAGGACAGGATCCAGGGCCAGGATGGCGAAGGGCACCACCAGCACGACGGCGGTGGCGGACTGGACCCAGGCTGCCACGGCAGGTGCCCGGTGCCGGTTGGTCCGGGCGAGGACGGCGGGCATGGAACCACGCAGCGCCAGGGAGTGGAGGTAGCGGTTGATGCCGTTATGGAAGGCGATGATGCCGGCGAGCAGCGAGGTGACCAGCAGGATGCCGGCCACGATGCCCGCCCAGGGGCCGAACAGTTCCACGAGCGGGCCCAGGACGAAGGACGTGGCATCCCCTGATTCGAGCGCGGCGCCCGCGGCGTCCATCACCTGCGAGGGGCCGTAATAGCTGACCAGCATCCAGGAAATAAAGGCGAAGAACACCGAGATCACGCCGACGGACAGGTAGGTTGCCCGGGCCACGGTGCGGTGCGGATCCTTGGCCTCGGCGGAGTAGATGGCCGTGGACTCGAAGCCGAACATGGAGGCCACCGCGAACATGATGGCAACACCGGGAGCTCCTGCGCCGATGGCTTCCGGGGAGAAGGACGCGGCCACGCTGATGCCTTCCGGGCCGCCGCCATGGAACAGCACGGTGAAGCCGAACATCAGGAGGATGGCCACCTCCAGCCCCACCAGCACGGCCAGCACGCGGGCGCCGAGTTCGATGTTGAGGGAGCCCAGTACCTGGACGCCGGCCATGGTGGCCAGGGCCAGCAACCACCAGGGAATGTCCAGCCCGGCAGAGGCGAGGAGCCCGGAGAAGGCCGCACCGTAGAGCCCGTACATGGCAGCCTGGACAGTGCTGTAGGCCAGCAGTGCCAGCCAGGCCGCGCCGGCTCCGGTCCGCCTGCCGAATGCCGCCGTCACGTAGGCGTAGAAGGCTCCGTTGGCCTGGATCTTCCGGCTCATCGCCACAAAACCCACGGCGAAGATCACGATGACGATGCCCACGATCAGGTAGGCACCCGGGGCGCCGGCGCCGTTGCCCAGCGCTGCGGCGAGCGGCGCTGCGCCGACGATCCCCGTCAGTGGTGCCTGGGCGGACAGGACGAAGAACAGGATGCCCAGCACGCCGATGCTGCCGGCGCGGAGGGCCGTGGAATGCTCCTTTGCCGGAGCGTCAGTGGTCCGGGCCTCGGAATTCGAAATACTCATTGGATCCTTCTTAACGGTCATGAGTTCGGGAAAATTGCTGTGGGATCCAGCTTGGCAGCGGCGCCCGCTGCTGCTTTGTCCACCAGCGATGAGTTGTTGTCCGTCAGCGCAGTGCCGGCCGTCCGCTGACAATCGATGCTGCTTCAAGCGCGGCCTCCATGCCGCTCTCGATGGCACCATCAATGAAGCCGCCCCAGCCGTTGGCGATGTCAGAGCCGGCAAAGAGGACGTTTCCGTGCCCCGCCTGCAGGGCGGCCAGGTGGTTGGCCAGGAAGCCCGTCCTGTGCATCGGCCATGTCTCCCCTGCCAGCGGATCCGCCACCCAGTCGTGGGTGGCCACCTCCAGCACCTCAACGCCGGGCACCAGCCGGGCCAGCTGAGCCTGCACTGCGGCCCTGTCAGCGGCGTCGATCTTCGACGCGTCCGGGCCGAAGCCGACGACGATCGTGTCGCCGTCGAGCGTGTATTCAGCCTGGAAGAAGTTCAACGGCCAGTCGGCGTTCCCCAGTGCGACAAAGGGTGCACGTTCGCCCCGGAGCCGGATCCATACCTTGACGCCTTTGGAGATCTGCCCGCGCCGGGCGCCGTCTGTTTTGGCCGGTGGCAGCGGCGGCTCGAACACGATTCCCGGGAGGACATGCATAGGCACCGTCACAATGGCCGTCTTTGCGGTCACCGTCCGGCCGCCGGTGCTGCGGACGGTCACGGAATGTCCGTCGTCGACGATCCCCGCTGCCGTGAAGCCGAAGTCCATGCCCGCCTGCGTGTCCTGGAGGATGGCGTTGGCCAGGGCCGCGGTTCCACCCTGGATCTTGTAGGTGGCGCAGGCTTCGAAGTTGACGGCCCAGTCACCGTTGGTCAGGGCCACCCAACGCAGCGCCTGGGTCAGGGCGGCGTCCTCCAGCGGACCATTGAAGTTCAATGCCCAGAACGATTCCAGGATGTCCCGCGCAGTCCCCGCGGGGAACTGCTCCCGGATCCGGTCCTGGACCGCGATGTGGTCGATCTCCTCGAAGTCATCGCTGGCCAACGGACTGAAGGGCTCGGGGAAGTAGCGGCGCGAGTCCTGGACGAACTGCGCATTGCAGGTGCCGATCAGTTCCAGAAGGTCGGCGGGGGCACCTGCCCGGCGGGCGCCGTCGGCCCACCAGAAGGCCTGCTGCGGCTCCGGGCTCGGAACCGTGCCGATGCCGTAGCGCTTCAGTTCGGCCCAAACGTAAGGCTGGGTCCAGTGCACCCATGTTCCGCCGATCTCAAGGTCCCGGCCCAGCCGGTGGTCCAGCCAGGTCCTGCCTCCTATGCGGGCCCGGGCTTCCACGATGTGCACGGACAACCCCTGCCGGCTCAGTTCCCGGGCAGCGGTCAGGCCGGCGAACCCGGCCCCCACGATAATGACGTCCAGGCCGTCGTTTTCCACGGCGCTGCGTTCCTGATCCATGGGGCGGCCTAGGAGTAGACGAAGAATTCGACGGTGGGCGCCAGCACGGCCCAGCGTGTGCGTGCCCCTTTGTTGAAGGATGCGGCACCGCCGGCGGTGAGCTCATACACATCCCCGCCCTCCACTTCGATGCGGAGGTGGCCCTCGATGATGTGGATGGTCTCGTCCGCCTCCATAACGAGATCGAAAGGCTCGGGCGCCTCTGTGGGGTCGACGTGCCAGTAGCCGCAGGCGAGGGCAGGCCGGCCGCCCTCGCCAAAGCGGCGGATCCACTGGACGCGGCCAAGTTCAAAGGGCTCATTCCTGGCGGGGTCAAAGGAGGACGAGGTGGTGAATGCAGTCGTTGTGGTCATAAGTGCTCCAAGGGAAGGGCCGGCTTGTTGCCGGGGCGGTCACCGGAAAACGGGACGGAAGAGGTTCGCCTGTGATGGGCATCACCCGATGGAAGCAATCTAAGCAATTGCTTAGTTTTAAGTCAATAGGGGATTTGAACCGGCCTGGTGCTGGCTAGACTCGTCGTCATGACTGCTTCAACTGCCCCCGCGGCGACACCTGGGTACGGCAAAGGGCGTGAAGCCCTGCTGCGGGCCGCGGTGGACGTGGTGGCGCAAAAGGGCCTGCGCGGGCTTACCTACCGGGCAGTGGCGGAGGCCGCGGGCGTGAACAATTCCCTGGTGGCACACCACTTCGGGTCCCGGGATGCGCTGATTGCCGCCGCGCTGCGATGGGCCTCGGAGCAATCCATCGCCGCGTCCAGGTTGCGGGAGGCAGCGGAGCAGGAGGGAAGCTTCACCGAAGCACTGCTGGAGCTGCTGCTGGAGGATCCCGGACTGCAGGTATTCCAGTACGAGATGATCCTGGAAGCACGCAGGCGCCCCGAATTGGCCGGCCCGGTGGCGGAACTGTACGAAAACTACGTCAACGCACTTGCCGAGGGGCTGCAGGCTTTTGGCGTCCAGGGCGACGTCCGCATCGTTGCCCGCACGCTCTTCGCGGCCCTGGACGGACTGGTGCTGCAGTACCTGGCCGGGGTTGGGCGGGACCAGATTGCCGCGGCCCTTGAGGAGGTACACCGGGTTGTGCTTTCGCGGCGGGAGGCGTGAGCGGCCGCCACCGCCCGGGCACGCCAAAGCGCGGCCGGCCGCCCTTGGGGGCAGCCGGCCGCGCCGGTGATGTTTAGTTGTACCGGCCTACCGCAGCACCACGGTCCGGTTGCCCTGCAGCAGGACCCTGCCCTCGCAGTGCCATTTCACCGCGTTGGAGAGGGCCTTGCATTCCGTGTCGCGGCCGGCGGCCACCAGGTCCTCGGGCCCGTAGGTGTGGTCCACCTCCACCACCTGCTGGGCGATGATGGGTCCCTCGTCCAGTTCGGCGTTGACGTAGTGGGCGGTGGCGCCCACGGTCTTGACGCCACGTGCATAGGCCTGGTGGTACGGCTTGGCGCCCTTGAAGCTTGGCAGGAACGAGTGGTGGATGTTGATGGCGCGGCCGTCCAGCTTCCGGGTCAGGTCGTCACTGAGCACCTGCATGTAGCGGGCCAGCACCACCAGTTCCACCTCCAGCCCATCAACCAGTTCCATGAGCCTGGCCTCGGCGTCGGGCTTGGTGTCAGCCGTGACCGGGATGTGGTGGAACGGGATGCCGTGCCACTCCACCAGGGCCTGGTGGTCACGGTGGTTGGACACCACCGCCACCACGTCAACGGGAAGTTCGCCGATGCGGGCCCGGAACAGCAGGTCGTTGAGGCAGTGCCCAAACTTGGACACCATGATCAGCACCCTGCGCTTTGAACCGTGGCGTTCCAGCTGCCACCGCATGCCGAACTTGTCCGCCACGGGAGCAAACGATTTCCGCAGGGTATCCAGCGTGGACTCGTCCCCCTCGGACACGAAGTGGACGCGCATGAAGAAGTGGCCCTCGGAGCGCTCACCGAACTGCTTGTTGTCGATGATGTCGCAGCCGTGTTCCAGCAGGAAGCCGGAGACGGCGTGCACAATGCCGGGGCCCTCGGCGCAGTCGAGGGTCAGGACGTGTTCCACGGTGGTGGGCGCCTTCGGGGCGGGCATCTGGGTTTCAGTAACAGTCATGGCTCAGCACTCGATCACATTCACGGCGAGTCCTCCTCTGGAGGTTTCCTTGTACTTGGTTTTCATGTCGGCTCCGGTGTCGCGCATGGTCTTGATGGCCTTGTCCAGCGAGACCTTGTGGCTGCCGTCCCCGTGCAGGGCCAGGCGGGCTGCGTTGATCGCCTTCACGCTGGCGATCGCGTTCCGCTCGATGCAGGGGATCTGCACCAGGCCGCCCACCGGATCGCAGGTGAGGCCCAGGTTGTGCTCGATCCCCACCTCCGCGGCGTTCTCAACCTGGGCGGGCGTTCCGCCGAGCACTTCGCAGAGCCCGGCCGCCGCCATCGAGCAGGCGGAGCCCACCTCCCCCTGGCAGCCCACTTCGGCACCGGAGATGGAGGCGTTCGTCTTGAACAGGATTCCGACGGCGGCAGCCGCCAGCAGGAAGCGGACCACGCCGTCGTCGTCTGCTCCCGGAACAAATTTCACGTAGTAGTGCAGCACGGCAGGCACGATCCCGGCAGCGCCATTGGTTGGCGCGGTGACGATCCGCCCGCCGGCGGCATTCTCCTCATTGACGGCGAGCGCGAACAGGTTGACCCATTCCATCGCCAGCAGCGGGTCCGCCGGCGCCTGGACGGGCGACGGCGTTGCTGCCGCCGCCTTTGCGGACGCCTCCGCCGATGCTGCGGAGGCAGTCAGCGTGCGGAACAGCGCAGGTGCGCGCCGGGGTACCTTGAGGCCGCCCGGCAGGATGCCCTCGGCGTTGCAGCCGTTCTCCACGCATTCGCGCATCACGGCCCACAGGCCCAGCAGCTTCTCCCGCAGTTCGGCTTCGCTGTGCCAGGTGAGCTCGTTGGCCAGCATGACGTCGGAGATGGACATGCCTTCGCGGCTGCAGATCTGCAGGAGCTCGTCCGCCGTGGAGAACGGGTAGGGCAGGACGGTGTCGTCCGCCACCACCTTGTCCGCGCCTTCCGCGTCGCCGTCCACCACGAACCCGCCGCCGATCGAGTAGAAGCTCCGCTCGCTCAGCACGGCTCCGGTGTGGTCGAAAGCCCGGAAGGTCATGCCGTTGGGGTGCGCGGGAAGGGACTTGCGGCGGTGGAGCACCACGTCCTCTTCCCAGTTGAAGTCCACGCGGTGCGAGCCGGCGACGTGCAGTTCAGCGTTGAGGGCCGCGGCCGCCACCTGGTCGTCCGCGGTGAACGTATCCACCGTTTCGGGTTCCAGGCCCTGCAGTCCCAGGACCACCGCCTTGTCGGAGCCGTGGCCGCGCCCCGTGGCGCCCAGGGAACCGAACAGTTCCGACTGGACGCGCACGGTGGATGCCAGCTGGCCGTCGCCCTTCAGGCCATCGGCGAAGAGCTTGGCCGCCCGCATCGGGCCCACCGTGTGTGATGACGAGGGCCCGATGCCAACAGAGAACAGGTCCAGGACGCTGAGCGCCATCAGGGGACCTCTGGCGAGGCGTACTCCCGCATGGCGTCCAGCAGCCACCGGCCCAGGAACTCGGCGAACGATGCCCGCGGGAAGATCCGGAAGGAGTCCTCACCGGTCTTCCACAGGATGGCGGGGATGTTGGCGATCTCCGTGGAGTAGGCGGTGCCGGCCTTGAACACCCGGGGGTGCAGGTCCAGCGAGCAGCCCTTTTCCAGGACCGCCCGGGCACGGGGGCCGGACAGTTCGAACGTGGTCCGGTTGGCGGACAGGTCCACCACCTGGCCCGCTCCGTCGCCCAGCGCGTCCCGGAGGGCGGGGATCAGGCCGCCGCCCAGGGACTCGTGTGCCTCGGTGGGTGCCACCACCAGGAATTCACCGGGTCCCAGCCAGAGGACCGAGGTGTCGCCGGAGCTGTCCACGGCGCCGACGCCGGCCGGCAGTCCGCCGGTGACGGCGGCCAGGCGCTGCGCGGTGTCCGATCCTGCCTGGGCCCGGAGACCCACCATGGTGAGGAAGGGCAGCTCCTTAAGTTCGACGGTGCCGGCCAGGGAGCCTGCCGCGAAGGCCTCCGCGAGCTGCCTGGCGGGGCTGACGCGGGCTGCGAGATTCTTGTCTGCGGCGGTGGGGGATGCTGCTGTTTCAGCCATCTTTACGGGTCCCTTCTGGGTCAAAAAGCACTGTTTCTGCAACAACCACGTCAACCAGCTGGTCGCCGGCGGCGGCCACCAGGGTCTCACCGATGCGGTTGCGGCCGTTCTTGATCAGGGCCAGGCCGAAGGACCTGCCCAGCGCTGCGCTGTGGTAGCTGGAAGTCACGAAGCCTTCCATCGGCACCGGGCCGTAGGCCGGGTTGGTTGAGCGGCCCTTTTCCACCAGCTGGGTGCCTTCGGGCAGCCGGAGCGTTCCGTCGACGGGCAGGACGCTCACCAGGTGCTTGCGGTCCTCGCGCTGGGCATCGGCCCGGGAGTAGGAGCGCTTGCCGATGAAGTCCTTGGCCTTGGAGACAATCCATTCCATCCCGGCATCCTGCGGCGTGACGGTGCCGTCCGTGTCCTGGCCGACGATCGGGTAACCCTTTTCGGCGCGCAGCACGTGCATGGTTTCCGTGCCGTAGGGGGTGATGTTGAATTCAGCACCTGCGGCGGCCACGGCTTCCCAGGTGTTCAGTCCGTACCAGGCCGGCACGTTGATTTCGTAGGCCAGTTCACCGGAGAACGAAATCCGGCAGATCCGGGCCCGCACGCCGGAGGCAAGGATGGTTTCGCGGAAGGTCATGAACGGGAACGCCTCGGCCTCCAGGCCACCGTTGGCAGCCAGTTCCGGAGCCACCTTCGCGATGACTTCGCGGGACTTGGGTCCCACGACGGCGATGGTGCTCCACTGTTCCGTCACCGAGGTGCAGTGCACGTCCAGTTCGGGCCACTCGGTCTGCAGCCACTCCTCCAGCCAGTCCAGGACCTTCGCGGCGCCGCCGGTGGTGGTGGTCATGAAGTAGGTGTCGTCGTCCACGCGGAGGGTCACGCCGTCGTCGAAGATCATCCCGTCCGGCGTGCACATGACGCCGTAACGCGCCGAACCCGGGGCGAGCTTCTTGAACGCGTTGGTGTAAACCCGGTTCAGGAACTCCCCCGCGTCCTTGCCGCGGATCTCGATCTTGCCCAGGGTGGTGGCGTCCATGAAGCCCACGGATTCGCGGACGGCGGCGCACTCGCGGAGCACGGCAGCGTCCATGTCCTCCCCGCCCTGGGGGTAGTACCAGGGCCGCTTCCACTGTCCAACGTCCTCGAACAGTGCGCCCTTGGCGACGTGCCAGGGGTGGATGGAGGTGATGCGGGCGGGGTCGAACAGTTCGCCGCGCTGGCGTCCGGCCAGTGCCGCGAAGGCCACCGGGGTGAACGGTGCACGGTAGGTGGTGGTGCCGATGTCGCCGATGCCGCGCGAGGCCTCGCCGGCCGCGCGGAGGGCCGCCGCGATCACGCCGATGGCGTTGACGCCGGAGGTCTTGCCCTGGTCGTTGGCGGTGCTGATGGAGGTGTACCGCTTGATGTGCTCCACGGAACGCATGCCGGCCCCGGTGGAGCGCAGCACATCAGCCACGGACTGGTCGCGCTGGAAGTCCACGAAGTGGTGGTGCCAGTCGTCGGGGGTGCCGTTCTCCCCCGGCACCAGCCAGAGCTGGCGGGTGGGGGCGGCGGCCTTGGGCTCAGCGAAAACGGAAGGCTCGACGGCGGATTCGAAGCCCGCGGCGATGGCGGCCCGCGCGCCGGCGGAGACGCCCTCGGCAAGGCAGTCGGCGGTGGCGAAGGAGCCGCGGCCGGAGCCGATGGTCTGCTGGTTGGGCACTTCGGTGCTGGGCACGAAGGCTGCCAGCTCGTCGTCCCAGCGCAGCTTGCCCTGCCGCTGCGAGTGCAGGTGGACCAGCGGGCTCCAGCCGCCGGACACCGCCAGCAGGTCGCAGGCGATCTGCTCGATGCCGGAGGTGAGCTCGCCGTCGTCGTTGATGCTGCGGACGGTGACGCCGTCCAGCCGGCCGGATGCGTCGGCAGAGGTGTTGGCCACCGCGCTGCCGATCAGCACCCGGATTCCGGATTCGACGGCGGCAGTTGCCACGGCGGTCAGCGCAGGGCGGGCGTCCACCACCGCGGCAACGTTGACGCCGGCGGCGGCGAGATCGGCTGCGGCGGCGTAGGCACTGTCGTTGGTGGTGCTGATGACCACGCGCTTCCCGGCGGCCACGCCGTACCGGTTGAGGTAGGTGCGGACGGCCGATGCCAGCATGATGCCGGGGCGGTCGTTGTTCTCGAACACCAGGGGACGCTCGTGGGCGCCGGGCGCCAGGACCACCTGGTTGGCACGGATGTGCCAAATCCGCTGGCGTGACACACCGGGAGCCGCGGGGCTGCCCAGGTGGTCGGTGCGGTTCTGGACGGCGATGACGTAGTTGGCGTCGTAGGCGCCGAACGCGGTGGTGCGGTTCAGGACGGTGGATTCCGCGCCGGACACCAGCTCGGCTTCGACGTCGGCCACCCATTCCAGGGCAGGCTTGCCCTCGATGGTCTCTGCCACGCCCGGGGCCGTGGAGCCGGAGAGCAGGGAGCCGCCGAGCTCGGGCTGGTCGTCCAGGAGCATCACGCGGACACCGCTGCGGACTGCCTCGCGGGCCGCGGCCAGGCCGGCAGGGCCGCCGCCGATGACCAGGATGTCGGTGTGGACGTACTTCTTGTCGTACTCGGCGCGGTCATCTTCCGGATCCAGCTTGCCCAGGCCGTTCAGCAGGGTGGCCTGCAGCCCGTCCACCAGCGAGACGGTGGTGGCAGGGAGCATGGACTCGGCGACGTGGCCGGGGAACCGGGCCTCCACGCGGACCAGGGCGTTGGCTTCCTCGACGCCGGCGGACATGATGCCGCGGGGGCGGTCCTCGTAGAGCGAGTTGCCTGCGGCGATGTGGCCGTTGGCCAGCAGTGCCGAGGCCAGGGTGTCGCCGGGGTGCCCGGTGAACTCCTCGCCGTCAACGGTGAAGCGCCAGGAAATGGTGCGGTCGATGCGGCCGCCGGTTGCCAGGCGGGCGTTCTGGGAAGTCACTTGGTCGCTCCTTCCGGGGCGGTGCTGGGGCTGAGGGGGGTGGTGCTCGCCGGGCCGGTGCTTGCGGTGCCGGTATCGGCTGCAGGCGGGACGGGCGCGGCCGGCCGCGGCACGCCCATCGGGTACACGGCCTGGATGTCGTAGCTCACGGTGTCGCGGAGCATGTTGAACCACTGGCGGCAGCCGGTGCTGTGGACCCAGCGTTCGGCGAAGATGCCCTTGGGGTTCTCGCGGTAGAAGAGGTAGCGGGACCATTCGGTGTCGCTCAGCTCGTACGGGTTCTCCGGGTACGGAACGTGGGCCTGGCCACCGTAGTGGAATTCGGTTTCGTCCCGCGGGCCGCAGTTGGGGCATGGGATCAGCAGCATGTGCGTTAGTCCTTTTCTGGTCGCGGCGGCTAGTGGGCCACGGCGGCGGCGCCGTGTTCGTCGATGAGGGCGCCGGTTTCGAAGCGCTCCAGCGAGAACGGCTTGTTCAGTGCGTGCGGGGCGCCGGTGGCGATGGTGTGCGCGAAGGTGAGGCCGGCGGCGGGCGTGCCCTTGAACCCGCCGGTACCCCAGCCGCAGTTCACGAACATGTTCTCCACCGGGGTCAGGCCCACGATCGGGGAAGCGTCCAGGGTGGTGTCCACGATCCCGCCCCAGGTCCGGAGCACGTGGGCCCGGGCGAAGATGGGGAAGAGCTCGACGGCGGCCGCCATCTGCTGCTCGATGACGTGGAAGGAGCCGCGCTGGCCGTAGCCGTTGTAGGAGTCGACGCCGGCGCCCATGACCAGTTCGCCCTTGTGGGCCTGGGAGACGTAGACGTGGACGTGGTTGGACATGACCACCGTGGGGTGGACGGGCTCGTGCAGTTCGGACACCAGCGCCTGCAGCGGGTGGGACTGGATGGGCAGCTGGAAGCCGGCCATTTCGGCCAGGACCGAGCTGTGGCCTGCGGCGCAGAGGCCCACCTTTTCGGTGTTGATGGTGCCGCGGTTGGTCTTGACGCCCACCACGCGGTCCCCCTCCTTCAGGAAGCCGGTCACCTCGCAGTTCTGGATGATGTCAACGCCCATTTCGTCGCATTTGCGGGCGAAGGCCCAGGCCACGTGGTCGTGCTTGGCGATGCCGGCGCGCGGCTGGTAGGTGGCGCCCATGACGGGGTAGCGGATGTTGTCGCGGATGTTCAGGATGGGGCAGAGTTCCTTGACCTGCTGCGGGTCCAGCCATTCGGCGTCCACGCCGTTGAGCTTGTTGGCGCCCACGCGGCGGATGCTTTCGCGGACGTCGCCCAGGGTGTGGGCCAGGTTCATCACGCCGCGCTGGCTGAACAGGAAGTCGTACTCGAGTTCCTCGGGCAGGATCTCCCAGAGCTTGAGGGCGTGCTCGTAGATGGCCGCACTCTCATCCCAGAGGTAGTTGGAGCGGATGATGGTGGTGTTGCGGGCCATGTTGCCGCCGGCCAGCCAGCCTTTTTCCAGGACGGCAATGTTGGTCATCCCGTGGTTCTTGGCCAGGAAGTAGGCGGTGGCCAGGCCGTGCCCGCCGCCGCCCACGATCACGGCGTCATAGGAGGCCTTGGGTTCCGGGTTCCGCCAGAGGAAGTCCGGGTGCTCCGGAAGGTGCTGGGTGCTCACTGGGCGGCTCCAATCAGGTCTGCTTCAGCGTCGGCCAGGCCGGCGTCGGCGGTGAGGTGCGGGTAAAGGGGGAATTTTTCGGCCAGGGCCGTCACGCGTTCGCGGAGTTCGACGGCGGTGTCCCCGGGCAGGGTGCCCGTGCCGGCCGATGCGATCAGCGCGGAGGCGATGATGTCGGCCACTTCGGTGAACTCGGCGGCGCCGAATCCGCGGGCGGCCAGGGCGGGGGTGCCGATCCGGAGGCCGGAGGAAACCATCGGCGGGCGGGGATCGAACGGGACGGCGTTGCGGTTGACGGTGATGCCGATCTTGTGGAGGGCGTCTTCACCCTGCTGGCCGTCCAGTTCGGAGTGGCGCAGGTCCACCAGGACCAGGTGGACGTCGGTGCCGCCGTTCACCACGGAGATGCCTGCGGCCTGGACGTCCGGCTGGAGGAGTCGCTCTGCCAGCAGCTTTGCTCCCTGCAGGACGCGCTCCTGGCGTTCCTTGAATTCAGGAGCAGCGGCAAGCTTGAAGGCCACCGCCTTGGCGGCAACCACGTGCTCCAGCGGTCCGCCCTGCTGGCCGGGGAACACGGCGCTGTTGATCTTCTTGGCGTATTCCTCCTTGGCGAGGATGACGCCGCCGCGGGGTCCGCCAAGGGTCTTGTGGGTGGTGGTGGTGACCACGTCGGCGTACGGGACGGGGTTGGGATGCAGGCCTGCGGCCACCAGGCCGGCGAAGTGGGCCATGTCCACCATGAGGTAGGCGCCCACGAGGTCGGCGATACGGCGGAATTCGGCGAAGTCCAGCTGGCGGGAGTAGGCGGACCAGCCGGCCACGATCAGTTTGGGCTTGTGTTCCAGGGCCAGCGCTTCCACCTCGGCCATGTCCACGCGGAGGTCTGATTCGCGGACGTGGTAGGGGACCACGTTGTACAGCTTGCCGGAGAAGTTAATCTTCATCCCGTGGGTCAGGTGGCCGCCGTGGGCCAGGGAGAGGCCAAGGATGGTGTCACCCGGGTTCAGCAGGGCGAACATGGCGGCGGCGTTGGCCTGCGCGCCGGAGTGCGGCTGGACGTTGGCGAATTCGGCGCCGAAGAGGGCTTTGACGCGGTCGATGGCGAGCTGTTCAATGACGTCCACGTGCTCGCAGCCGCCGTAGTAGCGCTTGCCCGGGTAGCCTTCGGCGTACTTGTTGGTCAGGACCGAGCCCTGGGCTTCCATCACGGCTGACGGAGCGAAGTTCTCCGACGCGATCATTTCAAGGGTGGACTGCTGGCGGTGCAGTTCCCGTGCCACAGCGGCGGCGACGTCGGCGTCAACCGTGGCGAGCGAGGCGTTCAGTACATCCTGCATGGTTCTCCTTCTGGGGCCCTTCCGAGTTACTGATCCATAACTGATCTGTAACTGATATATTAGAACTGACGTAATAGTATGTTGTAGATCACGCGGCAGTCAATAGCTACCTTGGGAGAGCTCGGAATGAGCGTAATGACAGAGAACCAGCTGGCCGGAGAAGGCGACCTCTCGCTCGCCGAGCAGGCCTACCGGCACCTCCGGGACCGGCTCATCATGCTCGACATCCGGCCGGGTGAGGCCATCAACGACGGCAAGCTCGCCGCCGAGCTCGGGATCGGCCGCACGCCGGTCCGGGAAGCGCTCAAGCGCCTGGAAGGTGACCACCTCGTCGTGTCGTACCCCCGCCGTGGAACGTTCGCCACCGTCGTCGACATCACCGAACTCGCGGACGTCTCCGAACTCCGGGAGTCATTGGAACCCCTGGCAGCCCGCCGGGCCGCCAAGCTGGCAACCCCTGCCCTGCGCAAGGAATTACGGGAAACCGCGGCGGCAATTGCCAGGATGGGGGCGGATGACGATCCCTATGACCTCATGCGGTATGACATCAAGGTCCACCGCCTCATCTACCGGGCCGCCGCCAACACCCACCTCGAGGACGTGCTGATCCGTTACGACAACCTGGCCACCCGCATTTGGTGCATGGTGCTGGAAAAGGTGCCGTCAGTGGCGGAGCACATCGCCGAACACGTGGAACTGCTGGAGGCAGTGGCCGACGGCGACTCGGACCGGGCGGGCAAGCTGGCCCTTGAGCACGTGACCAGTTTCGAGCAGGCCATCCGCAGCGTGCTTTAGGCTGTCCGCCCGCCCGCCTTTCAGGAACGGGGCGCCCGCGGAATGAACGCTGAGGGTTCACGCCTGATCCGCATCAGCGCCGACTCAATGGCACCCCGGACTACGGATTCCGCCCCGAGAGTGCTCGCAACCAGATCCGGCAGCGGCAGGCCGGAATCCGTGGGCAGCAGGCTGCGGGCGTGCTCCAGGACCGGTTCGATGGCGCGTGAGATCGCGCCGGCGATGACCACCCGCTCAATGTCAAGAAGGCTGGAGAGCACCACTCCGATTCGCGCCAGCCGCACCCCGAGCCTGGCGATGATGTCCTGTGCCAGCGGGTCTCCCGCGCGGGCCGCCTGGAAGACATCTTCGGCGTTGATGTCCCCCTCGGGTATTTGCCGCAGCACCGTCTCGCCATCGTAGGAATGGATGCGGGCACGCGCCCACTTCCGCGCAAGTGCTCCGAACCCGTCCGAGCTCCCCTCATCCGGCACGAACTTGCTGTCCAGCTCATCCAGGAACCGCATCTCCCCCGCGCCCCCCTGGCGACCCCGCAGCAGGCGCCCATCGACAATCAGGCCGGCACCAAACCGCTCACCCGACAGCAAGGTGGCCACGTTGGCTGACGGCTCCTGTGCCTGCTCCGCGATGGCGGCGAGATTGGCGTCATTTTCGACGATGACAGTGCCCCAAAGGTGCCCTGCGAAGCCGGAATTCATCAACTGCCAGAATTCTCCTCCGGCGGGAGACGCGCCGTTCGCGTCAATGGGCGCCGGGACGCCGACGGCCGTGAGCAGGACATCCTCCGGGGTGCATGAAACATCCTCAAGGGCCAGGCGGATCAGCTCCCGTGCATTCGCCACGCGGCCGGCGCGTCCCAGCGCGTGCGAATCAATGCTTTGGCGGCGCTTGCCCAGCTCGCGGCCGCGCAGGTCGGCAACGATGGTTGTGAAGTAGCCCTCCCCGGCATCCAGGCCCACAACCACACCCGCAGCTTCGCGCAGCTGGTACTGCCGCGCCGGCCTGCCCTTGAGCCTGCCGGCCTCGGTACGGGCGTCAGTCAATTCCTCCAGCCAGCCCGCATCAACCAGGCCGTCACAAACCCCGAGCACCGTGGCGCGGGTAAGCCCGGTGGCAGCCATGGCTTCTCCGGCAGTAAACACCTGTTCCTGGAGGGCGAAGCGCAACAGCGCCTCCGAGTTGATCTGCCGTAACAGTTGTGTCGAGCTCGCCGTATTTCCGTCCACCCCTTGACGATAGCCCCTGCGTCCCCCATCCTCATATAGGTCCTAAATATAAGACCCATATAAATTATCCGAGAGTCCAAGAGGAGCCGATGTTGCCACCTTTGACGTCCGCCGGGAGACACGTTTCCCGGCGCACTTTCCTTGCCGCTGCGGGAGGTGCGCTCACCGCTTTCGGGTTGGCCGGCTGCGCCCCGGCCAGTGCCAGGCCCACCATCACGTTCCACCAGTCAAAGCCGGAGGCAGTTCCATACTTCCGGGACCTGGCTGCGAAGTTCACCGACTCGCAGGACCGGGTGCGCGTCCTGCATGACATGGCCACAAATCTCTCTGCCAGCTTCGTCCGCAGCAGTCCCCCGGACCTCGGATGCCTCAACTACAACCTGGAGATGGCGCGGTTCATGGAGCGCGGGGCGCTCTCGGATCTTTCCGACCTCCCGGCAGCGGCCTCCATCCGGGACGACGTGCTGGACCTCACCAACTGGTATCCAACCTATGCCGGCCGCACCAGCGTCATCCCCTACTCGGTCATGGCGGCCTCGGTCATCTACAACCGCCGCATCTTCGAAGAGAACGGGGTGGCCGTCCCAACAACTTGGGATGAACTGATCGAGGTGTGCGAGGTGCTCAAGGCAGCAGGCATCACGCCGATCTACGGCACTTTCCGCGACCCCTGGACCGTGGCACAGGGATTGTTCGACTACACGGTGGGCGGCATGGTCAACGTGCGCGACTTCTATCAGAAAATGCATGGGATTGGCGAAAACGTCGGACCGGATTCGGAAGTTTCGTTCCAGAAAACGATGCTCGAGCCGGTGAAGCGCGTGGTCCAACTGACCAAATACGTCAATCCCGATGCGGCAAGCCGCGGCTACGGAGACGGCAACACGGCAATGGCCCAGGGCCAGGCCGCCATGTACTTCCAGGGACCCTGGGCCTTTGGCGAGATCGAAAAGGCCGGCAAAGACCTGGATCTGGGAACTTTCCCGCTGCCCATGACCGGCGATCCCGCAGATCTCAAAGTCCGCGTCAACATCGACCTCTCGCTCTGGGTTCCCGAGGTCGCCAACGGGCAGCAGGGTGCCCGCGATTTCCTGCAGTACCTGATGCGGCCGGAGATCCAGAACCCTTACAACGCCAAATTCCTGGGTTTCGGGACGACCAAGGACGCGCCACCGGTGACCGACCCACGAATCGTCGAGATGCAGAAGTACTACGACGAGGGCCGCTTCTACATGGGCGCCTCACAGTTCATTCCGAACTCGATTCCGGCCGCCAACTACATCCAGTCGATCATCGGCGGCGCCGATGCCGAGAGCACGCTGCGCAGGATGGACGCCGACTGGGCCCGCCTGGCTTTCCGCGCTTAGACCCACACTTTCGATCTCTCAAAGCACGAAACGAGGACCATCCATGTCATCAATGACGAGACCTTCCACCAGGGTGGAGGTGACGGCCCCGGCAGCGGCTGGAACCACACGCGTGCGCAAAAGCCGCGTTGATCCGCTCTACTATGTTTTCCTCCTGCCCTCGCTGGTGATCTTCACGCTGGCCGTCACGCTGCCCGCCGTTCTCGGGTTCATCTACAGCTTCACGAACTCCGTGGGCTTCGGTGACTTCGATTTCATCGGCATCCGGAACTTCATTGCGGTGTTCCGTGATGAAGGAGTCCTCGGCGCCTACGGCTTCACCCTCGTTTTCTCGCTGGTCACCGTCATCGTCGTGAATGCCGTGGCCTTCCTCCTGGCCCTGGGCCTCACGTCCCGCGTCCGCTTCCGTGCCGCGCTTCGCACCGTCTTCGTCATCCCCATGGTGATCTCCGGCATCGTCATCGCGTTCGTGTTCCAGTACCTCTTCTCGAACTCGCTGCCCCTTGCCGGCAAAAGCATGGGAATCGAGCCGCTGGCCACCAGCCTTCTCGCAAACCCCCAGCTCGCGTGGCTTGCGATCGTCTTCGTCACGGCGTGGCAGTCCATCCCGAGTGCCATGCTGATCTACATCGCAGGGCTCCTCACGGTCCCCGCCGAGGTCTACGAGGCGAGTTCCATCGACGGGGCATCGCCCTGGCAGAACCTGCGGCACATCACCCTGCCGCTCATTGCGGGGTACGCCGTGATCAACACGGTCCTCGGCTTCAAGAACTACCTCAACGCCTACGACATCATCATCGGCCTCACCGACGGCGGGCCCGGCGTGGCCACACGAAGCGTCGCGATGTCGATCTTCCGCGGCTTCGAAGGCGGCGACTATGCCTACCAGATGGCCAACGCCGTGATCTTCTTCCTCATCAGCATCGTCATCGCACTCGTCCAACTTCGCTTCACACGTGGCAAGGGAGGGATCGCAGCATGAGCAGCGCACCCAGCATCATCCAGGCAGAACCCGCGGCGGCCGCCAAGGGCCGCCGGCTACCCGCCGGGCCCGAACGCATCCAGTGGCCCGCCACCATCATCCTCATTGTCTGCACGCTCAGCGTGCTCGTCCCGCTCTACGTCACGGTCAGCATGGCCTTCAAAACCACTGGCCAGGCAGTGGACGGCAACGCCTTCTCCCTGCCAAGCCCCCTGACCTTCGACAGCTTTGCCCAGGCCTGGACGCTCACAAACTTCCCCCGCGGCTTTGGAATTTCCGTGTTCGTGTCGGTGATCGCCGTTGCAGGGGAGATCATCGTTTCGGCCCTGGCCGCCTACGCCATCGTCCGCAACTGGGACCGTCGGCTCTTCCGTTGGTCCTTCTTTTACCTGCTCGCGGCAATGTTCATCCCGTTCCCCGTGGTGGCGCTGCCGCAGATCCAGCTCACGGGACTCGTCGGACTCGACAACCCGCTCGGGGTAGCCATCCTGCACATCGTTTTCGCCCTGGCCTTCAACACCATGCTCTTCACCGCCTTCCTCCGCTCGATCCCCCTGGAGTTGGAGGAAAGCATGCGGATGGACGGCGCGGGAACGTGGCAGGTGTTTTGGAAGCTCATCTTCCCCCTGCTGGGGCCCATGAGCGCAACCGTGGGCATCTTCGCCTTCATCGCGTCATGGAACGACTTCATGATGCCGTCACTCATCATTTCCGATCCTGAACTGCAGACCATCCCCGTGCTGCAAAAGATCTTCCAGACGCAGTTCAGCAACAGCTACAACGTGGCCTTCGCCTCCTACCTGATGGCAATGGCCCCCGCCATCATCGTCTACCTGTTTACCCAGCGCTGGGTCATGTCCGGCCTCACCCAGGGCGCCGTCAAGTAACTCCGGACCCACACACCTGATACAGCTGAAACTGAGGAAGCAATCTTGCCCACCACCGCCACCCAGGCAACCCAAAGCCACCCCGCCCCCACGGCCGACCCCAACTGGTGGCGTCAGGCCTCCGTGTACCAGATCTACCCCCGCAGCTTTGCGGACTCGAACGGCGACGGCATCGGCGACATCAACGGCATCACCGCCAAGGTTCCGTACCTGAAAAACCTGGGCATCGATGCCGTCTGGCTGAGCCCCTTCTACCCCTCCGCACTCGCCGATGGGGGCTACGACGTGGACGACTACCGCAACGTGGACCCGCTGCTGGGCACGCTGGAGGACTTCGACGCGATGGCCAACGCCCTGCACGCCGCCGGCCTCAAGCTGATCGTGGACATCGTGCCCAACCACTCGTCGGACCGGCACCAGTGGTTCCGGGAAGCCCTCGCCTCGCCCAGGGGGTCCGCGGCGCGCAACCGGTACATCTTCCGCGACGGGCTGGGCGAAAAAGGCGAGCTGCCGCCGTCGGACTGGGACTCGGTGTTCGGCGGCCCCGCCTGGGAGCGCATCACCGAACCCGACGGCAGCCCGGGGCAGTGGTACATGCACATCTTTGCCAAGGAACAGCCCGACTTCAACTGGGACAACCCCGAAGTCCGCGAAGACTTCCTGAAAACCCTGCGCTTCTGGTCGGACCGGGGCGTGGACGGCTTCCGCATCGACGTCGCCCACGCCCTGACGAAGAACCTGGAAGAAACCCTGCCCACCAAGGCGGACCTCGAGGCCCAGGGCGAGGCGCTGTACCTCACGGGGCAGCACCCGTACTGGGACCGCGACGAGGTCCACGAAATCTACGCCGAGTGGCGCCGCCTGTTCAATGAATACAACCCGCCGCGCACCGCCGTCGCCGAAGCCTGGGTCCATACCGACCGTCGCGCCCGCTACGCCAGCCCGGAGGGACTGGGCCAGGCCTTCAACTTCGACCTGCTGCAGGCGGACTTCGACGCCGCCCAGTTCCGGAAGACGATCATCAAGAACCTGGCAGAGGCCGAAGCATCCGGCGCGTCGTCCACCTGGGTGTTCTCAAACCACGATGTGGTCCGGCATGCCACGCGCTACGGCCTCCCCGCGTCCGAGCCTTCGGCCGGAGGTGACATCATGGCCGGGCAGGCGGGCAAGCGGTGGCTTCTGGCCGGCGGCAGGCAGGAAGATGTCGACGCCGAACTCGGCCTGCGCCGCGCCCGAGCCGCGTCCCTGCTGATGTTCGCCCTTCCGGGTTCTGCGTACCTGTACCAAGGCGAGGAACTGGGACTGCAGGAAGTCGGCAGTGAAATCCCGGACTCCGCCCGGCAGGATCCGGCCTTCTTCCGGAACAAGGGCGTGGAGATCGGCCGCGACGGCTGCCGCGTCCCCTTGCCGTGGACCTCGGCGGGCAGCTCATTCGGTTTCGGCCCCGGCGGCTCCCACCTGCCGCAGCCGGAATGGTTCGCGGGCAGCTCAGTGGAGGCCCAGGAGGGCCAGGGGGATTCAACCCTGTCCCTCTACCGCCGGGCACTCGCCCTGCGGTCGCAGCTGCAAACAACAGAAGCGCTGGAGCTGCTGGAAACCGGCCGGGATGACGTCCTGGCCTTCCGGCGCCCCAACGGCTGGACCTCCATAACGAACTTCGGTACGGAACCCTTCGAGCTGCCCGCGGGCCAGCTGCTGGTCTCCAGCTCGCCACTCGAAGCCGGCCGGCTGCCCGGCGCTGCCACGGCGTGGCTGCGGTGAGCGCACCTGCCGCCGGCTCCGGACCGGATTTCGGAATAGGAATCGATGTTGGCGGGACCTGGATCAAGGGTGCACTCGTCAACCTGGGCAGCGGCATCCCGGCCGGCGTTGTCCGCCGCCTGCGGACCCCGTCCAGCGGCAGGGTAGATGACGTGGCAGACACCCTGGACCAGCTCATCAGTGAGCTCCAATCCGAAAGCCCCGGGCACGGGAACCTGGCTGCCGGCGTCGCCATCCCCTCGATTGTCCAGCGCGGAGTGGCGCTGTCGGCAGCAAACATGGACGGCAGCTGGGTGGGACTTGATGTCCAGTCCTACCTGGAGTCCCGGCTTGGACGATCCGTTTGCGTCGTGAATGACGCAGACGCTGCCGGTACGGCGGAAGCCTTGTACGGCGCCGGGAAAGGCCAGCGCGGCGTTGTCCTGGTCCTGACCCTGGGGACGGGCATCGGATCCGCACTGCTGGTGGACGGCAGGCTCGTTCCCAATTTCGAGCTGGGCCACCTGGAAATCGGCGGCTGCAAAGCAGAGTCCCGGGCATCGGCCGTCGTCAGGGAGAACCAAGGCCTCACCTGGGTGGAGTACGCCGACCGGCTGCAGCAGTACCTGTCGCACGTGGAGTTCCTCTTCTCGCCCGACCTCATCATCATCGGTGGGGGCATTTCAGCGTGCAGTACCGAATACCTCCCTCGCCTCTCACTGCGCACCCCGGTCATTCCGGCCAGCCTCGAGAACGCCGCGGGCGTTGTGGGCGCCGCCCTTGCCGGCAGGCGGCTCAAGGATGGACAGGCTCAGTATGTGTGACATGGAATACTTCAGTACATGTGCGGCCGGACATCTCGGCGGCGGCTGGAAGGGGCAGTGGCATGCAGGAAACCGTTAACGAGGACGAAGAGGCGCGCCAGGCCGTCATCGCTTCGCTCGCCCGGCAACGGGACCTCGGCCTCCCTGCGGATCCGGACTTTGACCGGCGGCTGGATGAGCACTTCCCCACCCTCCGCAGCCTGTTCCACTCGCTTTACGGCGCCCGGCAGGACTGGCTGGAGCAGCTGTCCGCCCTGGTGGTGCAGAGCGCGCGGTCGTGGCAGGAGCGCTCCCCGGAGCTGAAGGCGCTGGACGCCGAACGCGAGGAGGCGCCGGACTGGTTCCAGTCCAACGGCATGCTGGGCGGCGTCTGCTATGTGGACCGCTACGCCGAAAGCCTGGAGGGAGTGCGCAGCCGCATTCCCTATTTCAAGGAGCTGGGCCTCACCTACCTGCATCTGATGCCGCTGTTCCTGGCGCCCGAACCGCATTCGGACGGCGGCTACGCCGTGTCGAGCTACCGGGAGGTCAACCCCAAGCTGGGAACCATGGAACAGCTGCGCTCCCTCGCGGCCGAACTGCGCGCCAACGGGATCAGCCTGGTGGTGGACTTCATCTTCAACCACACCTCTGACGAGCACGAATGGGCCCGGAAGGCAGCCGCGGGCGATCCCGAGTACAGCGACTACTACTGGATCTTCCCGGACCGGACCATGCCGGACGCCTTTGAGGCGAATGTCCGCGAGATCTTCCCGGAGAACCATCCGGGGTCCTTCATCCAGATGGCGGACGGCCGGTGGGTGTGGGCCACGTTCCACACCTACCAGTGGGACCTGAACTACTCCAACCCCGGCGTCTTCCGGGCCATGGCCGCCGAGATGCTGTTCCTGGCCAACCAGGGGGTGGATATCCTGCGCATGGACGCTGTCGCCTTCATCTGGAAGCAGCTGGGGACGCCCTGCGAAAACCTCCCCCAGGCGCACACGCTGCTCCGGGCGTTCAACGCGGTCTGCCGCCTGGCGGCACCGTCGCTGCTGTTCAAGTCGGAGGCCATCGTGCACCCCGACGAGGTGGCACTGTACATCGACCCCGCGGAATGCCAGCTTTCCTACAACCCGCTGCAGATGGCCCTGATCTGGGAGTCCGTGGCCACCAGGGACGTGTCCCTGCTGTCACAGGCGCTGGAGCGCAGGCACAACATCCCCGACGGTACGGCATGGGTGAACTACGTCCGCAGCCATGACGACATCGGCTGGACCTTCGCCGATGAGGACGCGGCCGAGCTGGGCATCAACGGCTTTGACCACCGCCGCTTCCTGAACTCCTTCTACGTCAACCGGTTCCCGGGCAGCTTCGCCCGCGGCGTCCCCTTCCAGGACAACCCCAAGACGGGTGACTGCCGGATTTCCGGCACGACGGCGTCCCTGTGCGGGATGGAGGTTGACCCGGCGGAGGCGGTGGAACGGATCCTCCTGGCCCATTCGGTGCCCTTCAGCACCGGCGGCATCCCGCTGCTGTACCTGGGCGACGAAGTGGGGCAGGTCAACGACTACTCCTACGCGTCCGAGCCCGGCCACGAGGAGGACAGCCGCTGGGTGCACCGGCCGCACTTTCCCGCCGAACAATACGCCCGCCGTGACGATCCCTCCACCCCCGAGGGGGCCGTCTACGCCGGATTGAAGCGCATGATCGAGGTCCGGGCGGGCACTCCTGAATTTGCCGGAACCACGCTGGTGGATTTCCGTACGAACAACCGCTCGGTGCTCGGCTACCAGCGCCCGGGCGGTCCGGACGGTGGCAGCACCGTCCTGGCCCTCGCCAATTTCAGCGACTCCGCCCAGACCCTCCCGGCGGAAACCTTTGGCGGGTACTCCCCTGCCGCCGTCGACCTTCTCTCCGAAGCCACCCTGCAACTGGACGACGGCATCACCCTCCTCCCCCGGCAGTACCTCTGGCTGCGCGTCACCCCCGCGTAGCACTCGCGGGCCCGTTTTCGCAACGGGCCCGCGCGCGTGAAAGCATACGGACCATGGCCTCCAAGATTGCGTACCAGGGTGAGCCCGGCGCCAACTCCAATATCGCGTGTCAGCAGATGTTCCCGGACATGGAAAGCGTCCCGTGCGCCAGCTTCGAGGACGCCTTCGAACTGGTGGCCGGCGGCGAAGCGGACCTGGCCATGATCCCCATCGAGAATTCCATCGCGGGCCGGGTGGCGGACATCCACATCCTGCTGCCGCAGTCCAACCTGCAGATCGTGGGCGAATACTTCCTGCCCATCCATTTCGACCTGCTGGGCATTCCGGGCAGCACCATTGAGGGCGCCACCGAGGTGCACAGCCACATCCACGCCCTGGGCCAGTGCCGGAAGCTGATCCGCGACCACGGCCTCAAGCCGGTCATCGCCGGTGACACCGCCGGGTCCGCCCGGGAGGTGGCCGAGTGGAATGACCCCCGCAAGCTCTCGCTGGCTCCCCCGCTGGCCGCGGAGATCTACGGCCTCCAGGTGCTGGCCTCGCGCGTGGAGGACGACCCCTCCAACACCACCCGCTTCGTGGTCCTTGCCCGGGAAACGGCACTGCCCGCCCGGCAGGATCTTCCCGGACCGGCAGTCACCAGTTTCGTGTTCCGCGTCCGCAACGTCCCCTCCGCCCTGTACAAGGCGCTGGGCGGGTTTGCCACGAACGGCGTGAACATGACGCGGCTGGAGAGCTACATGGTGGGCAACGAGTTTGCCGCCACCATGTTCATGGCCGACGTCGAGGGCCACCCGGAGGACCTGCCCCTGAAGCTGGCCCTCGAGGAACTGGACTTCTTCACCACCGAGGTGCGGATCCTCGGCGTGTACCCCGCGGCTGACTACCGGGCGGCGGCCACCGCCTGACGTGGCTGTGCGGGCGCGGCCTTGAGCAGCGGCGCGAAGAACGCGCCGAGCTCGGCGGTTGCCGTCAGCGGCAGGACGTTGGCCACGTACTGGTCCGGGCGGACCACCACGACGACGCCGTTGCGGTCCAGTCCGCGCAGGTCGAAGATGTCCGCCGTGGGATCGGTTGCGTACACCTTCTCGTAGTCGGTGAGCTTGAACGGGCCCACCTGCGGCTTGAAGACGGAGGGGACGGCATTGATGTCGACGGCGGTGTGCGGCTGCTGGTAAATGACCTTCAGATCGAACCACGCGTCCGGGTCGGCGTCCGCGGGTGTTGCTGCCAGGGGTGATTCCGGCGAGTGCGCGAACCACTCGGCGAGCTTGTCCGTAGTGGAGTCCGTTCCGGGCTGGGCCGCATCCGCGAAGACATAGATCCGCCAGCGGCCGTCAGCCGTGGCGTGGTGGCCCAGGTGGATGGGGTTGGTGTCGCCCACGCGGACTACCGGTGCCGACTTGAAACGCTTGCCCACGGGGAAGCCGGCGGCCAGGTCCTGGTGGTCGGTGCCGCCAACAATCAGGGACGGCGCGTACTGGGTCATGAAACCTGCCGGGAACTCGGCGGTCCGCACGTAGAAGTCCTCAAGGTCCGAGGGGTGCTCGAACTCCTCGGGCTTCTTGGCCATCATGGTGGACCACTCCTTGTCGAAGTCGATCAGGTTCCTGGCCACCACCTGCCGCTCCTCCGAGTAGGTGGTCAGCAGGCTCTCGGGGCTGCGGCCCTCCAGCACATGCCCCAGCTTCCAGGCGATGTTGAACCCGTCCTGCATGGAGACGTTCATGCCCTGGCCGGCCTTGGCACTGTGGGTGTGGCAGGCATCGCCGGTGATGAACACCCGCGGGGTGCGGGTGCCGCGGTCCGCGGGCAGGACGTCGTCGAACCTGTCCGTGAGGCGGTGGCCCACCTCGTACACGCTGTGCCACGCCACGTTGCGTACATCCAGGGTGTAGGGGTGCAGGATCTCGTTTGCCTTGTGGATGATCTGCTCGATGCTCGTGTTGCGGACGGCGTGGTGGGTGGCAGGATCCACTTCGCCCAGGTCCACGTACATGCGGAACAGGTAGCCGCCTTCCCGCGGAATCAGCAGGATGCTGCCCTTCTCGGCCTGGATGGCGCACTTGGTGCGGATGTCAGGGAAGTCGGTGACGGCCAGGACGTCCATGACGCCCCAGGCGTGGTTGGCCTGGTCCCCTGCCAGCGTGCAGCCGATCGCCTGGCGAACCTTGCTGCGCGCGCCGTCGGCCCCCACCACGTACTTTGCACGGACAATCCGCTCCTGGCCCTCATTGGGTCCGGCGGTGTGAAGCAGCGTCACAGTGACCGGGTAGTCGCCCTCGGTGGCGACGGTGAGGCCCTGGAAGTCATAGCCATAGTCGGGCTTGAGGCGGGTGGGTGAGTTCGCCGCAAACTCGGCAAAGTAGTCCAGCACGCGGGCCTGGTTGACGATCAGGTGCGGGAACTCGCTGATCCCTGTTTCGTCGTCGACGGCGCGTGCGGCGCGGATGATGTTGGCGTTGTTGGCAGGGTCCGGCTTCCAGAACGCCATCTCCGTGATCCGGTAGGCCTCGGCGATGATCCGCTCTGCGAACCCGAAGGCCTGGAAGGTTTCGACGCTGCGCGCCTGGATCCCGTCAGCCTGCCCAATAGCGAGGCGGCCCGGCCGGCGGTCAATGATCCGCGTGGTGACATTGGGGAACATGGACAACTGCGCGGCGGCGAGCATTCCGGCTGGGCCGGTGCCGACGATGAGCACGTCCACTTCCTCCGGGAGCTCCTCGGGGCGGTTCAGTCCGACGCCGGCTGCCGGCTTGATGCGCGGGTCACCGGATACGTATCCGTGGTGGTGGAACTGCACGGGCTTTCCTCACTTCGTTGTGGATGATTCACATCAGTTCGTGTTCTATATCAGAACAGTAGATTCGATAATCGAAAACTCTAAACTTGTTTTCCACTGTACGCCGGTTGTGACGCGGGCGACAAGTGGCTCCGGAAGTGCCGTAAAAACAGCCGAAACAAGGGGGGTTGACGGAAGCTGCAAATCTGTGGATAGTGATCGTATACGATTTCGTACCTGATGAGGAGACGTTTTGGAGCAGGTCAACGGCGACACCCTGGCAGCAGCACGCAAGGTGGTCGCGGTGCACATCAACTACCCCAGCCGGGCCGCCCAGCGTGGCCGCACCCCGGCCCAACCGTCCTACTTCCTCAAGCCTTCCAGCTCGCTGGCGCTCAGCGGAAGCCCCGTGGAGCGCCCGGCCGGCTGCGAACTGCTCGGCTACGAAGGCGAGATTGCGCTCATCATCGGCAAGGCCGCCCGCCGCGTCACGGTCGAGGAGGCCTGGAGCCACGTTGCCGCCGTCACCGCCAGCAACGACCTCGGCGTGTACGACCTGCGCTACGCGGACAAGGGCTCCAACCTCCGGTCCAAGGGCGGGGACGGGTTCACCCCTGTGGGCCCGGCACTTCTTCCGGCAGACGCCGTCGACCCTTCCAAACTTCGCATCCGCACCTGGCACAACGGTGAACTGGTCCAGGACGACACCACCGCTGACCTGCTCTTCCCCTTCGCCCGGCTGGTGGCGGACCTGTCCCAGCTCCTCACCCTCGAGGAGGGCGACATCATCCTCACCGGCACCCCTGCCGGCGCCTCCGTGGCCGCACCGGGCGACGTCCTGGAGGTTGAGGCCGGCACGATTGATGGCAACCTCACCACCGGACGCCTGATCACCACCGTTGAGCAAGGCACGACGGCGTTCGCGGACTTTGGTGCCCAGCCCAAGGTTGACGACCTGCAGCGGGAGGAGGCCTACGGATCCCGCGAAGCCGCAGGGCTCCCTGCTCCTGACAGCGCCCTCACCCCGGAACTGAAAGCCAAGCTCGAGTCGGTCGCCACCGCCACCCTGTCATCCCAGATGCGCAAGCGCGGCCTTAACAACGTCAGCATCGACGGCCTCCAGGCCACCCGCCCGGACCGGCGCGTGGTGGGACTGGCCCGGACCCTGCGCTACGTGCCCAACCGGGAAGACCTCTTCAAGACCCATGGCGGCGGCTTCAACGCCCAGAAACGCGCCATCGATTCCGTCAACGAAGGCGAAATCCTGGTCATGGAAGCCCGCGGCGAAAAGGGCACCGGCACCGTGGGCGACATCCTGGCCCTGCGCGCCCAGGTCCGCGGCGCGGCAGCGATCATCACCGACGGCGGCGTCCGCGACTATACCGCGGTGGCCGGCCTGGAAATGCCCACGTACTTCGCCAACCCGCACCCCGCCGTGCTGGGCCGCCGGCACATCCCGTGGGACACGGACATCACCATCGCCTGCGGCGGAGCCACCGTCCAGCCCGGCGACATCATCGTGGCCGACTCCGACGGCATCCTGGTCATCCCGCCCGCCATCGCCGAAGAACTCGTTGAGGACTGCATCCAGCAGGAAAAGGAGGAAACCTTCATCTTCGAGATGGTCAAGCAGGGCAACAGCGTGGACGGCCTCTACCCGATGAACGCCGAATGGCAGGCCCGGTACAAGGAATGGGCAGGCAACCGCCATGACTGAAACCGCCGTGGCCGGCGTGGCAGCCACTCCCGGCAGCAAGTCCCAACAGGCGTACCAGGCCGTCAAGGCACGGATCGTGGAAGGCACCTACACTCCCGGCTACCGGCTGGTCCTGGGTGCCATAGCGAAGGACCTGGGCTTCAGCGTGGTTCCGGTCCGGGAAGCGATCCGCAGGCTTGAAGCCGAGGGACTGGTGACGTTTGAACGGAACGTCGGCGCCACGGTGGCAGGCATCGACCCCACCGAATACCTCTACACCATGCAGACCCTCAGCATCGTGGAAGGTGCCGCCACGGCACTCTCCGCACCGCTGATCGACGGCCAGGCCATTGCCCGGGCCCGTGCCGTGAACCAGGAAATGCGCCAGTGCCTGGAGCACTTCGATCCGGTGCGCTTCACCCAGCTCAACCAGGACTTCCACAGCGTCCTGTTCGAACACTGCCCCAACCCGCACATCCTGGACCTGGTACACCGCGGCTGGAACCGGCTGGCCGCACTCAGGTCCTCCACCTTCCGCTTCGTCCCCGGCCGGGCCCGCGACTCGGTGGAGGAACATGAGGAACTCCTGAAGCTGATCGAGTCCGGTGCCGATGCCGACGACATCGAGAAGGCAGCCCGCCGGCACCGCACGGCGACCCTGGACGCTTACCTCGCCCAAACCAATTAGTACGAAAAGACCAGTTGTACGACGCGACCACTTGTACGAAGAGACCACAGTTAGGACTTCAACGATGACGACCTCAGTAGAAACCACCAAGCACTACGTTCCGGATGACCTGCCCAGCCACATCCAGCACTACATCAACGGCCAGTTCGTGGACTCAATCTCCGGCAAGACCTTCGATGTCCTGGACCCGGTGTCCAACCGCAACTACGCCACCGCCGCGGCCGGCCAGAAGGAAGACATCGAGCTCGCCGTCGCGGCCGCCCGTGAAGCATTCGTGAACGGCCCGTGGCCCCGGATGAAGCCCCGTGAACGCGCCCGTGTCCTGAACCGGATTGCCGACGCCGTCGAGGCCCAGGAAGCCCGGCTCGCCGAACTCGAAACGTTCGACACCGGCCTGCCGATCACCCAGGCCAAGGGCCAGGCCCTCCGCGCTGCGGAGAACTTCCGGTTCTTCGCCGACCTGATCGTGGCCCAGTTCGATGACGCCATGAAGGTCCCCGGCTCCCAGATCAACTACGTCAACCGCAAGCCCATCGGCGTCGCCGGCCTGATTACGCCGTGGAACACCCCGTTCATGCTGGAGTCGTGGAAGCTCGCCCCGGCGCTGGCCACCGGCAACACCGTGGTCCTCAAGCCCGCCGAATTCACCCCGCTGTCCGCCTCCCTGTGGGCCACCATCTTCAAGGATGCAGGGCTGCCGGACGGCGTCTTCAACCTGGTCAACGGCCTGGGCGAGGAGGCCGGCGACGCCCTGGTCAAGCACCCGGACGTCCCGCTGATCTCCTTCACCGGCGAGACCACCACCGGCCAGACGATCTTCCGCAACGCCGCGGCCAACCTCAAGGGCCTGTCCATGGAGCTCGGCGGCAAATCCCCCTGCGTCGTGTTCGCCGACGCCGACGTGGACGCCGCCATCGACTCCGCCCTGTTCGGGGTCTTCTCCCTCAACGGGGAGCGCTGCACCGCCGGCTCACGCATCCTGGTGGAGCGCGCCATCTACGACGAATTCTGCGAAAAGTACGCCGCCCGGGCAAAGAACATCGTGGTGGGTGACCCCCATGACCCCAAGACCGAAGTGGGGGCCCTGGTCCACCCCGAGCACTACGACAAGGTGGCCTCCTACGTGGAGATTGGAAAGTCCGAAGGCCGGCTCCTGGCCGGCGGCGGCCGCCCCGGCCACCTGCCCGAAGGCAACTACATCGCACCCACGGTGTTCGCCGACGTCGCGCCCGATGCCCGGATCTTCCAGGAGGAAATCTTCGGACCCGTCGTGGCCATCACCCCGTTCGAGAACGACGACGAGGCCCTCGCCCTGGCGAACAACACCAAGTACGGCCTGGCCGCCTACATCTGGACCCAGAACCTGACCCGGGCCCACAACTTCTCGCAGAACGTCGAAGCCGGCATGGTGTGGCTGAACAGCCACAACGTCCGCGACCTGCGCACCCCGTTCGGCGGCGTCAAGGCCTCCGGCCTGGGCCACGAGGGCGGCTACCGCTCCATCGACTTCTACACCGACCAGCAGGCCGTGCACATCACGCTCGGCACCGTCCACACCCCCAAATTCGGCGCCTGAACCCAACCAGCTCGCATTTATTGTCGTTTTGAGGCCTCAAAACGACAACAACTGCCAGTCAGTTGGGGAAGAAGCCCCCTTTCAAAGAAGAGAGACCATCATGACCAACTTCGTTCCCACCCCCACCGTCCCGGCACCGGACATCGTCCGCTGCGCCTACATGGAGATCGTGGTCACCGACCTCGCCAGGTCCCGCGAGTTCTACGTCGACGTCCTGGGCCTGCACGTCACCGAGGAAGACGAGAACGCGATCTACCTGCGCTCCCTGGAGGAATTCATCCACCACAACCTGGTGCTCCGCAAGGGACCCATCGCCGCCGTCGCCGCCTTCGCCTACCGGGTGAAGTCCCCTGCGGAGGTGGATGCCGCCGAGGCCTACTACAAGGAGCTCGGCTGCCGGGTGGAGCGCCGCAAGGAAGGCTTCACCAAAGGCATCGGCGACTCCGTCCGAGTGGAGGACCCGCTGGGCTTCCCGTACGAGTTCTTCTACGACGTGGAGCACGTGGAGCGGCTCACCCAGCGCTACGACCTCTACTCCGCCGGTGAACTGGTCCGCCTGGACCACTTCAACCAGGTCACCCCGGACGTCCCGCGCGGCCGCAAGTACCTGGAGGACCTGGGCTTCCGCGTCTCCGAGGACATCAAGGATGCCGACGGCGTCACCTACGCCGCCTGGATGCACCGCAAGCAGACCGTCCATGACACCGCCCTGACCGGCGGCAACGGCCCCCGCATGCACCACGTCGCGTTCGCCACGCACGAGAAGCACAACATCATCCAGATCTGCGACAAGATGGGCGCCCTGCGCATCAGCGACCGGATCGAACGCGGCCCCGGCCGCCACGGCGTGTCCAACGCGTTCTACCTCTACATCCTGGACCCGGACGGCCACCGCATTGAGATCTACACCCAGGACTACTACACCGGCGACCCGGACAACCCCACCATCACCTGGGACGTCCACGACAACCAGCGCCGCGACTGGTGGGGCAACCCCGTGGTCCCCTCCTGGTACACCGAGGCCTCCCTGGTCCTGGACCTGGACGGCAACCCGCAGCCGGTCATCGTCCGCGAGGAAAAGTCCGAGATGGCGGTCACGGTGGGCGCCGACGGCTTCTCCTACACCCGCAAGGACGGCTCGCCCGAAGGCGACCGGACGGGCTTCAAGCTGGGAGTCCAGGTCTAGCCATGCTGGAGCCCACGACGATTGAGGCCATCGCGGACGAGCTGGTGGAAGCCGGCCGGACCCGCACCCCTGTCCCCCGCCTGACCGCCCGGTACCCGGAGATGACGGTGGAGGATTCCTACGCGGTGCAGCAGCTGTGGCGGCGCCGCAACGAGGACGCCGGCCGGACCCTGGTGGGGCGCAAGATCGGCCTCACGTCCAAGGCCATGCAGGCCGCCACCGGCATCACCGAACCGGACTACGGCGCCATCTTCGATGACATGGTGCTGGAGACCGGCTGCTCCGTTCGGTGGGACCAGTACACCCACCCGCGCGTGGAGGTGGAGCTGGCGTTCGTCCTCAGGGACGGACTCAAGGGCCCGGGCGTGACCATCTTCGATGTCCTGAAGGCCACCGACTACGTGGTTCCGGCCCTCGAAATCCTGGACTCCCGGATCGAGATGGAGGGCCGGACCATCGTGGACACCATCTCGGACAACGCCGCCATGGGCGCCATGGTGATCGGCGGCAACCCGGTCAAGCCGGACGCCGTTGACCTGCGCTGGGTCTCCGCCATCCTCTACAAGAACCAGACCGTGGAGGAAACCGGCGTGGCCGCGGGCGTGCTGGACCATCCCGCCAACGGCGTGCACTGGCTGGCCAACAAGATCGCCGCCCACGGCGACGCGCTCAAGGCAGGCGACATCATCCTGGCCGGCTCGTTCACCCGCCCACTGTGGGTGTACAAGGGCGACACCGTCCACGCCGACTACGGACCCCTGGGAGCTGTGACATGCCGTTTCGAATAGAAGACACCTTCCGCTCCGCCCTGGCTGCGCAAAAGCAAAAGGGAAAGGCAGGCCGCCCGCTCGCCGGGATGTGGGTGTGCTCCGGCAGCCCGCTGGTCGCCGAACTCTGCGCGGGGGCAGGGCTGGACTGGCTGCTGGTGGACGCGGAGCACAGCCCCAACGGCCTCGAGTCCATCCTCGCCCAGCTCCAGGCCATCCATGGCTACCCGGTCCACACCGTGGTCCGGCCGCCGGTGAATGACACGGTGGTGATCAAGCAGTACCTGGACCTGGGGGTTCAGAACCTGCTGATCCCCATGGTGAATTCGGTGGCGGAAGCGGAGGCGGCGGTTGCTGCCACCCGCTATCCGCCCTACGGCGCCCGCGGCGTGGGCTCGGCCCTGGCCCGCGCCGCACGCTGGAACCGGGTCCCGGACTACCTCGCCCGGGCCAGCGAGACCATCAGCGTCACCGTCCAGATTGAATCGACGGCGGCCGTCGAGGCTGTGGAGGACATCCTCAAAGTGGACGGTGTGGACGCCATCTTCGTGGGCCCCTCCGACCTCGCCGCTTCCATGGGCCTGCTGGGACAGCAGGAACACCCCGAGGTGCGCGCCGCCGTCGAACACTGCCTGTCCGTTGCCAAGGCGGCCGGGAAACCCGGGGGCGTCAACGCCTTCGCTCCCGCCACGGCCGAGCACTACCTCGCCAACGGCGCGGACTTCATCCTGGTGGGCGCCGACGTCGCACTCCTCGCCCGCGGTTCCGAGGCCCTCGCAGCAAAGTACATTCCCCACGCCGACGGCGACACCCCCGCCAGCTACTGACCTTCCCTTCCTAAGGACTTCCCATGACACTTTCTGCGATCTCCCCTGCCTTTTCGCCGGAGCATGAAGCCTCGCTCCTGGCTTCCGTCCCTACCGGCCTGCTCATCAACGGTCAGTGGCGCGAGGCGTCCGACGGCGGCACGTTCGATGTGCACGACCCCGCCACCGGGGAGGTGCTCGCCACCCTCGCCTCCGCCACCAGCGAAGACGCCATTGCCGCACTCGATGCAGCCGACGCCGTGCAGGCGTCCTGGGCGCGCACCGCACCTAGGACCCGGGCGGAGATCCTCCGGCGGGCCTTCGACCTGGTGACCGAGCGGGCCGAGGACTTCGCCCTGCTGATGACCCTGGAAATGGGCAAACCGCTGGCCGAGGCCCGCGGTGAGGTCACCTACGGGGCGGAGTTCCTGCGCTGGTTCGCGGAGGAAACCGTCCGCGATTACGGCCGCTACCTCACCACCCCGGAGGGCAGGAACAAGATCCTGGTCCAGCACAAACCCGTGGGCCCCTGCCTGCTCATCACCCCCTGGAACTTCCCGCTCGCCATGGCCACCCGCAAGGTCGCCCCCGCCATCGCCGCCGGCTGCACCATGGTCCTCAAACCCGCCAAGCTCACCCCGCTCACGGCGCAGTACTTCGCCCAGACCATGCTCGACGCCGGCCTTCCCGCCGGGGTCCTCAACGTCGTCGCATCCTCCTCCGCGTCCGGGATTTCCGGCCCGCTCCTGAAGGACTCAAGGCTGCGGAAGGTCTCCTTCACCGGCTCCACCCCCGTCGGCAAGCGCCTCATGGCAGACGCCGCGCAGAACGTGCTGCGCACCTCGATGGAGCTCGGCGGGAACGCGCCGTTCATCGTCTTCGAAGACGCCGACCTGGACAAGGCCGTCGAAGGGGCCATGGCAGCCAAGATGCGGAACATGGGCGAAGCCTGCACCGCGGCCAACCGGTTCCTGGTCCACGAATCCGTGGCGCAGGAGTTCACCCGGAAGTTCGCCGCCGCCATGGGCGCCCTGCACACCGGGCGCGGCACCGAGGCGGCCACCCAGGTGGGACCCCTCATCGACGCGGGCGCCCGTGATGAGGTGCATGCACTGGTGAGCGCCGCCGTCGACGCCGGAGCAGTGGCCGTGACCGGCGGCGCACCGGTGGACGGACCGGGCTACTTCTACCAGCCCACCGTCCTGGCCAACGTGCCCAACCACGCGGCGATCCTTGGCCAGGAAATCTTCGGCCCCGTAGCCCCGGTGACCACCTTCAGCACCGAGGAAGACGCCATCCGGCTCGCCAACAACACCGAATACGGTCTGGCGTCCTACCTCTACAGCCGCGACTTCAACCGCCTCCTGCGCGTCGCGGAACAGATCGAATTCGGCATGGTCGGGTTCAACGCCGGCGTCATCTCCAACGCCGCCGCACCCTTCGGCGGCGTCAAGCAATCCGGCCTGGGCCGCGAAGGCGGCTCCGAAGGCATCGCCGAATACACCACCACCCAATACATCGGCATCGCCGACCCCTACGCCGGGTAACCGCGGGGAAGAAGCACCTGCCGCCCTGGTCGAAAGGGTGGCAGGTGCTTCTTGACGCGGGTCAGCCGACGCGGGTGTAGCTGATCTCGGTCGCCCCCGCCGGCGCCGCGGGAAGTGTCACGTACGTGCCCTGGGCCCTGTTGCCATGTCCGGGAAGGGCTCCGGGCACCGTGACGTAGCTGCCCTCAAGCTTCGGCGATACCTCCGATCCGGGTGGCAACGTAACGTAGCTGCCCCCTCGGGAGATGTCGGTAGGTGCTGTTGCGGGCGCTTCAGTGAGCTCGGACTCCACGGTCATGGTGTTCTCCTGCTTGTCGGGGGCGTCGACGACGCAAAACCCAGCACCTGTGCGCCGTGGCGCAATAAGGGCCGCGGTACCGCTGCTGGGCGTTTGACGGGGTCGTTTGCCTGGATCCGGGGAGGAGTTACCCGGCGGTTCTCGAGGGCTTCGCCGGCCTGATCCCCACCCTAAGGCTTAATCTGACAAGTTCACAATAAGGCGGGCCGATTTTTACGCCGTTCCCTCTCCGCCAACAGTCCTGCGCACAAACACAAGAGCGGGGGCGGGCACTCACCCAAACTGGGGAGTAACCCGCTACGCCGACCGGCTGGCGTCCTCGCCTACTCGATGTGGAGTATCCCTTGGAAACGTACGATGCACTTCTTGCCTCCATTGCCCCCGCTGCCGGCACTGGCCGGACCATCCTCAATCCGGCCACGGGCGAACCGGTAGGCGAAGCCCCCGTCCACAGCCGCGATTACCTGGAAAGCGCCGTGGCCGCAGCCGTGGCCGCGCAGCCAGCCTGGGCTGCCCTGGGCCACGACGCAAGGTCCGCCGCGCTGCTCAAGGCAGCCGACGCCGTCGAACGCTCCGCCGAGGAACTCGCCCAGCTGCTGTCCCGCGAGCAGGGCAAACCGCTGAACGGTCCCAACGCCCGCTTCGAAGTGGGCGCCTGCGTCGCCTGGCTCCGCGCCACGGCCGGCCTGCCGCTGGAACCGGAAACCATCGTGGACGACGGTGAGACCCGCGCTGAGCTGCATTACCGGCCCATCGGCGTGGTCGGGGCGATCGGCCCGTGGAACTGGCCCATGATGATCGCCGTCTGGCAGCTGGCGCCGGCCCTGCGCATGGGCAACACCGTCGTCGTCAAGCCCTCCGGCAACACTCCGCTCTCCGTGCTGGCGCTGGTCAAGGTCCTCAACGAAGAACTCCCCGAAGGCATCCTGTCCGTGGTGTCCTGCGGCCGCGAGGTGGGCGCCCGCCTCACCGACCACCCGGCGATCGGCAAGATCATGTTCACCGGCTCCACCGCCGGCGGCCGCGCCATCATCAAGTCCTCCGCCGACACCGTCAAGCGGCTCACCCTGGAACTTGGGGGCAACGACGCCGGTATTGTCCTGCCCGACGCCGACCCCAAGGCCATCGCCACGGACATCTTCTGGGGCGCCTTCCTCAACACCGGCCAGACCTGCGCCGCGCTCAAGCGCCTCTACGTCCACGACGACATCTACGACGCAGTTTGTGACGAGCTCGTGGCGGTCGCCAAGCAGATGCCCATGGGCAACGGCCTGGACGAGAACAACGTGCTGGGACCGCTGCAGAACAAGGCGCAGTACGACGTCGTGGCCACCCTTGTGGAGGCGGCCAAGGCTTCCGGGGCACGCGTCCTGCTGGGAGGGAACCCGGATACCAGCCAGCCCGGCTACTTTTACCCCACCACCCTGGTGGGGGACATCGACAACGACAACCCGCTGGTGGCCGAGGAACAGTTCGGCCCCGCCCTGCCGATCATCCGCTACAGCAGCATCGACGAGGCGGTGGAAAAGGCGAACGGGCTCGACGTCGGCCTGGGCGCCTCCGTCTGGTCCCCCAACCTGGAAGCAGCCCGGGAGGTCGCGGCCCGCATCCAGGCCGGAACCGTGTGGATCAACCGGCACGGCGCCGTGGACCCGCGCATCCCGTTCGGCGGCGCCAAGCAGTCCGGCTACGGCGTGGAATTCGGCGTGGAGGGCCTCAAGGCCCTGGGCGTACCGCAGGTGATCAACGGCTGATGTTGACGCGGGAGCCCGGCACGCAAGGTTGCCGGCGCCGGGCTCCCGGGGCTTCGCGGCGCTACCCCATGGCTGGGGCCGTGGACGTCCGGCCGGCGAACTGCCGGCGGGCCCACCGGGCAAGTTTCTTGCCCTTGCCCTTCCACCAGTTGTCCTCGTCCTGGTTGTGGTGGAACCGGAAAACAATGGCCACCAGGACAAACATGCCCATCACCACGTCCACCCAGGAGGACACCACCAGGGCGATGAAGACGGTCATGGCGTTGGCCACGATCGACGGAATCGCCAGGGTACGGAAGACGGTGCTGGCCACGTAACGCCGGTGGGACCGCGGGACGGACAATTCACGGACCATGTCAAAGCAGACGCAGACCACAACAATGGTCTGCCCGATGGCCAGCAGGATCTGCCCCGGCAAGGAGCTGCTGAACGCGGCCACGGATTCCATCCCCGGGCTCATGGCCGGACCCGGGTTGAAGCAGCTTCGCTGAGAACCTTAAACACGAAAACCCCCAGAAATTGCGGAACCATCGCCGCTGATCCGGCGATGGTTCCATTCAAATTCCAGGGGGCTTTTCCGTCACGAGTAGCGGGTACTCATATTTGTCCGGGGCACCGGGAAACGCTACCTGCTCTCCGGCATCCGGTTATTGTCCGATCGCACTTATTGTCCGATCGCCCGGGGCCGCCACAGCATGACCGCCTGTGACCGGGGCCGGGGGCGCTGGCCACGGGCCAGGCTCACCACATCGCCCGCGGCGCCGGCGGCGAAGATGCGCGAATCCACGGAACGCGGTCGCCGCCCGAGTTCCTCGGTGAGTTCAGCGATCCGGCTCTGGAGGGCTGCCACCTGGTTTTCGAGTTCCAGGATGCGCTTGATCCCCTCCAGCGACACACCTTCGTGCGACAGCCGCTGCACTTCCCGCAGCATGTTCACGTCGCGCTGCGAATAGCGCCGGGACTTTCCGGGGGCACGGCTGGGCTTGACGATGCCAAGCCTGTCGTACTGCCGCAGGGTCTGGGGGTGCATGTCCGCCAGCTCTGCCGCCACCGAAATCACAAAGATCGGCTGGTCAGCGTTGATGTCCACGCCTCACCTCCGCGCCTAGAGCCGGGCCTTGGCTGCCAGGCCCTCGCGAACGTCCGCCGACGACGTGGCCTCGGCGAACGCCTTGACCGCAGCTTCGGCGTCCTTGTTGAGATTCTTGGGAACCGCGACGTCGATCGTCACCAGCAGGTCGCCGGTGGCCTTGGGCGTCTTGACGCCTTTGCCCTTGACCCGCAGGGTACGGCCGGACGGCGTGCCTGCCGGGACGCGGACCTTGACCTTGTCGCCGTCGATGGTGGGAACTTCGATGTCCGCGCCCAAAGCAGCCTCCGGGAAGGTGACGGGGACGTGGATCCGGAGGTTGTCGCCGTCGCGCGTGTAAAACGCATGTGGCTGGACCGACACGGAAACCACCAGGTCACCATTGCCGGCGGGACCGGGCTGGCCCTTGCCACGCACGCGGACCTTCTGGCCGTCCTTGATACCCGCGGGAACCCGGACATCGATGACCTCGCCGCTGGGTTCACGCAGGCCGATGGTGGTGCCGCGGATGGAGCCGGCAAAGGAGATGCTGGTCGACGCGGTCCGGTCGGCGCCCTTCTGCGGGGCGCGCTGGAATCCGGGGGCGCCGCCGAAGCCGCCGAAGAGGTCGGCGAACTCGGGCGGGATGCCGCCGGCGGAGGGATTGAAACCACCGGCGTGACGTCCGGTATTGCCGGTGAACAGGCCGCCGAACATGTCCTCAAACCCGCCGTTGGGGGCGCCGGCGCCGCCGGGAGCAAAGCGGGCCCCGCTGCCCATGGCCCGGATGGCGTCATACTGCTGGCGCTCATCCGGATCCGAAAGCACCGAATAAGCCTCGGAGATGTCCTTGAACTTCCTCTCGGAAGCGGCGTTCCCCGCATTCGTATCAGGGTGGTGCTGCCGCGCAAGCTTCCGGTAGGCCTTCTTGATGTCGGCGTCGGAAGCGTCCTTGGCAACACCAAGGATCTTGTAAAAGTCCTTGTCCACCCAATCCTGGCTAGCCAATGGCGTTTCCTTTCAAAGTACAAAAGCGTTAGGGCGAGATTACCGCTGAACGCCGGAGCGGATGAGGGGGCCCGGGCGGGACCCCCTCATCCGCGGAGGCGAGGGGCAACTAAGCCGGGACGGCCACGATCACCTGGGCTGCGCGGAGGACACGGTCGCCTGACTTGTAGCCGGAGCGGAGGACCTGGCTGACGGTGTCAACCTCGATGTCCTCGCCGGGCTGCTGGATCAGGGCTTCGTGGATCGTGGGATCGAACTCCACGCCGGTTTCGTCGATGCGGACCAGGCCGTAGGTCTTCAGCGCGTTCTCCAGTTTGGTGGCGATCGCGGCGAAGGGGCCGTCGGTGAGGTCACCGTGCTGCCGTGCGGCGTCGACGTCGTCCAGGACCGGGAGCAGGGAATTCAGGACGCCGATGACGGCCATTTCCCCTGCCACGGCACGGTCGCGTTCAACGCGCTTGCGGTAGTTGACGTACTCAGCCTGAAGACGGAGCAGGTCGTTGCGCAGTTCGGCTGCCTCGGCGCCGGCGGACCCTGCGGGCGCACCCTGGGCCACGGATTCCTCGGCCGGCACGTCCACGCCGTTGAGAATCTCCTCGGCCTGGGCCAGCGCGTCGCCGTCGGAATCTGCTGCCCCGGCCCGGGAACCGGCCCCCGGAGCGGACTGGCCGCCCTCGGGGTGCCGGGCCTGCCCGGTCACCGGGTCAACCTTGCGGTTGTCCCGGATGACGGGCTCCTGGCCGTTGCCCTGCGTGTTCTGCTGGCTTGCGGATGTGTTGTGCTCTTCCTCGTTACCGTGGTGCGGCATGGGTTACTTCTTCGCTTCGTCTTCGTCGATGATTTCGGCGTCGACGATGTCCTCGTCCTTGGAACCTGCGGAAGCTCCGGCGGCACCTTCAGCACCTGCAGCACCTGCAGCGCCTGCAGCGCCTGCGCCGTCCGGCGAACCGGCCTGGGCGTAGATGGCCTCGCCCAGCTTGGTCTGGGAAGCCTGCAGCTTCTCGAACGCGGACTTCACAGCGGCGTCGTCGGTGCCTTCAAGGGCCTTCTTGAGGCTGTCGACGTCGGCCTGGACCTCGGTCTTGACCTCTTCGGGCAGCTTGTCCGCGTTGTCGGCGATCAGCTTGTCCACGGAGTAGGCAAGCTGCTCGGCCGTGTTGCGGGTGTCGGTTGCCTCGCGGCGCGCCTTGTCCTCGGCTGCGTGCTCCTCGGCGTCGCGGACCATCCGGTCGATGTCTTCCTTGGAGAGGCTGGAGCCACCGGTGATGGTCATGGACTGCTCCTTGCCGGTGCCCTTGTCCTTGGCGGAGACGTGCACGATGCCGTTCGCGTCGATGTCGAAGGTGACCTCGATCTGCGGAATACCGCGCGGTGCCGGGGCGATGCCGGTGAGTTCGAACGTGCCCAGCGGTTTGTTGTCGCGGGTGAACTCGCGCTCGCCCTGGAAGACCTGGATGGCCACGGACGGCTGGTTGTCATCCGCCGTGGTAAAGGTCTCGGACCGCTTGGTGGGGATGGCGGTGTTGCGCTCGATCAGGTGCGTCATCACGCCACCCTTGGTTTCGATGCCGAGGGACAGCGGGGTGACGTCGATCAGGAGGACGTCCTTGCGCTCACCCTTCAGCACGCCGGCCTGCAGGGCTGCGCCGACTGCGACGACCTCGTCCGGGTTCACGCCCTTGTTGGGCTCCTTGCCGCCGGCCAGTTCCTTCACGAGGTCGTAGACGGCGGGCATACGGGTTGAACCGCCCACCAGCACGATGTGGTTGATGTCGGAGAGCTTGATGCCGGCTTCCTTGATGACGTCGTGGAACGGCTTCTTGGTGCGCTCCAGCAGGTCCTTGGTGAGGTCCTGGAACTTGGCGCGGGTCAGCTGCTCGTCCAGGTGGACCGGGCCGTCGGGGGTGACGGAGAGGTACTGGAGCGAGACGTTGGTGCTGGTGGAGGAGGAGAGTTCCTTCTTGGCCTGCTCAGCTGCTTCGCGGAGGCGCTGAAGGGCGATCTTGTCCTTGGAGAGGTCGATGCCCTTCACCTTGAGCTGGTTCAGCAGGTAGTCAACGACGCGCTGGTCCCAGTCGTCGCCGCCCAGGCGGTTGTCACCGGCGGTGGCGCGGACCTGGATGGTGGAGAAGTTGTCTTCGTCCTTGCCGACTTCCAGCAGGGAGACGTCGAAGGTGCCGCCACCGAGGTCGAAGACCAGGATGAGTTCGTCTTCCTTGCCCTTGTCCAGGCCGTAGGCCAGTGCCGCGGCGGTGGGCTCGTTGACGATGCGCAGGACGTTCAGGCCTGCGATTTCGCCGGCTTCCTTGGTGGCCTGGCGCTCGGCGTCGTTGAAGTAGGCCGGGACGGTGATGACGGCGTCGGTGACCTTTTCACCCAGGTAGGACTCGGCGTCGTTCTTCAGCTTCATGAGGATACGCGCGGAAATTTCCTGCGGGGTGTACTTCTTGGCGTCGATGTCCACCTTCCAGTCGGTGCCCATGTGGCGCTTGACTGAAGCGATGGTGCGCTCGATGTTGTTGACGGCCTGGCGCTTGGCGATTTCGCCAACCAGGACCTCGCCGGACTTGGAGAATGCAACGACCGACGGCGTGGTGCGGCCACCCTCGGCGTTGGCAATAACGGTGGGCTCGCCACCTTCGAGAACGGAGACGACGGAGTTGGTGGTTCCGAGGTCGATACCTACTGCACGTGACATGTGTTGCTTCCTTCTTTCCTTGGAAACTGGTTGGCGCCCTAAGCATTGAGCGTTCTGCACTCAACTTTACTCAGGGCGCCACCGATGTCAATCCAAAGTTGAGTGCAGTCCGCTCAACTTTGGATGCCGCGCCGGATAACAGCCGCGGTATTCCTTGGATTTGCGGGCTTCTGCGCGCAGAATTACGACGCCGGAAGGCGGGTTCGCTTTAGGAGAACGCGGCGCCGGGCTACTCAGCGCTTCGTGTCCCGATCGCCGTGCAGCGGGCCGCGCTCTTCCGCCGTCGCCTGGACCTGGCGGTCGGTAAGCCCTTCGCGGACGGCCTCCTCTGTTCGGGCGCCGCCGGCTGTGCCGGCCTCCCCGTAGTCGCCTTCCTCGTATTCGCCGTCGGCAAGGTCCCGCCCGGGCCCGTTGACGGTACCGGCGGCGCCATGGTCCGCGTCCACGTATTGCCCGCCTTCGCCCGCACCTCCGGCAGGGGCCCCAACTGTTCCGGCATCGCCGTAGTTGCCTTCCGGATACTGGTCGTCCCGTTCGCCCGCCGGCCTTTCCACGGCTCCGGCATCGCCATAGTCACCATCCACGTACTGCCCGCCTTCACCCTCCAGTCCGGGTGCGCTGCTTCCCTTGCGGGGCTCCTCGGCTGCAACTTCAGGGTTCTCGGTCATGGTGCATCTCTCCTTCGAGGCTCCGCGTCCATGCGGGCGCACTGGCAGTCTATCGACGGCCCGCGCGCACCAACAGGGCTTCGCCGGCACCTATCGGGAGGCCCCTGCCGGCAGGCCGGCGATGCCTGCCAGGACGGCGAGGTGATGGTCGAAGAGGTCAGCGGGCGCATGGAAGGTATCCGGCCCGTACTGGTTGAACACCTCGAAGCTGACCGCACCAAAGAGGGAGCTCCACACCAGGACACCCCTCGCCACCAGTTCATCCGGAAGGTCCAGGCCAAACTCGGAACGGATGGCGGCAAGGTCCCTGCCCAGGGTTGGCGGCAGTTGTGGTGCGCCTTCGGCCGGAACTGCCAGCTGCCCTGCCCGGGAAGCTGCGTCCAGGATGCCGATGAGGCTGACGATGACCCTGGTGCCCGGGCCCGTCGTGCGCTCCGCCGGGGCGCTGTAGCCGGGCACGGGGCTGCCAAAAAGGAGCGCGTAGCTGGCAGGCTCGCGCAGGGCCCATTCCCGGACCGCGCGGCCCAGCGCCCGGAAGCGGGCAGTGTGGTCATCCTCCGGCGCTTGGGCGACGGCGGCGTCCACCGCGTCCCCAAGCTCGCCGAAGGCGTCTATCAGCAACAAGGTCAGGAGCTCGTCCCGGCTCTCCACATAGCGGTAGACCGCGGAGGACACCACCCCGAGGTCCCTCGCCACCGCCCGCAGGGAGAGAGCGGCCGCACCGTGCGTTGCCAGGTGCTGCCGCCCCAGGCGGACGATATCCGCCACGGTTTGCGCCCTTGCCCGCTGCCGCGGGGTGAGGGGGCGGACAACAGTGCCGGCTGTTTTCTCGACGTCAGTCACGGGTCCAGCATGCCATAAACGAGAGCTCCGGAATCAAAAGAGAGCACCGCTCTTGACTTAGCCGGTTTATGGGGTCATGCTGTTTCCGAGAGCGGCGCTCTCGGAAAAGGAACAAGGAGGCCACAATGGCAGATGTGTACGTAGTAACCGGAGCGGGACCGGTGGGGTGGACGGTGGCCGAACAGTTGGCAGACCTGGGACGGCAGGTGCGCGTCCTCACGCGGTCGGGCAGCGGACCACAGCACCCGCTGATCGAGCTCATCGTCGGTGATGCGAAGGATCCCGAGGTTCTGCGATCAGCCCTGGCCGGCGCCCGGGCCGTCTTCCACTGCATTCACGGCTCGGCGTACACCGCCGCGGCATGGCGGGCGGAGCTTCCCGCCGCCGAGCAGGCGGTCCTCACTGCGGCGCACCAAGCGGGTGCCGTCGTCGTATTCCCGGAAAGCCTCTACTCCTACAGCGAGCCGGACAGCGTGATGACGGAGGGCAGCCCGCGCCACGCTGCGGGCGGCAAACGCGGGGTGCGGACGGAACTGCTCCGGGCCCGCGAGGCCGCCACAACGCCAACGGTGAGCGTGGTGGCAGGCGACTTTTTTGGTCCCCGCGTCCGGATGGCGCACGGCGGGGAGCGCATGGTGGTGCCCATCCTGGCGGGGAAGAACGTCAGCGTGGTGGGCAGCTCACGGCAGCCGCACTCGTTCACGTACGTCCCGGACCTGGCCACGGCGATGATCGCGGCGGCGGACAGGCCCTCCGCCTGGAATGCCATATGGCACGCCCCCACGGGTCCGGCCCTTACCCAGATGGAGCTGGCCCACGCCTTCGCCGCCGCGGCAGGACGGCCGGCGCCCAAGGTGCGCGCCCTGCCCGGCTGGACCCTCCGCACCGCCGGGATGCTCTCAACCGACGCCCGCGAGCTGGCCGAGATGCTGTACCAGTTTGAGCGGCCGTTCATCATGGACTCGGCCGCGTCCCAGGCTGCCCTGGAAGTCGGTCCGACTCCGCTGGAAACGGCTGCTGCCGCCACCGTGGACTGGTGGCGGCAGCAGGGTTAGTGCTCCAAGGTTTAGCGCTTTGGCGCAGGGTCAGCGGCTGGGCACTTCTTCCAGCGGCTCGACGCCGGGCTCCCGCGGCCGGGCTGCATTCCCGCCGTCCGCGCGCCCCAGCTTGCTGGGCCACCAGATCTTCGGTCCGATGTCGTAGGCCAGGGCCGGCACCAGCAGCGAGCGCACCAGGACGGTGTCCAGCAGCACACCGAACGCCACTATGAACGCCAGCTGCACCAGGAACATGATGGGAATGACGCCAAGCGCTGCAAATGTGGCCGCGAGCACCACGCCCGCGGAGGTGATGACCCCTCCGGTCACCACCAGGCCACGGAGGATGCCAGGCCGGGTGCCGTGCTTGAGCGACTCTTCACGGACCCGGCTCATCAGGAAGATGTTGTAGTCCACGCCCAGGGCCACCAGGAACACGAAGCCAAACAGCGGAACCGTCGCATCCGCGCCCGGGAAGCCAAGGATGTTGTTGAAGACAAAGGCCGACACACCGAGCGCCGCCGCGTAGGAAAGCACCACCGAGAGCACCAGCAGGACCGGGGCCACGATCGAGCGCAGCAGCAGCATCAGGATGAAGAGGATCACCACCAGGACCACCGGAATGATGACCACCAGGTCGTGCTGGGCGGTGGTGTTGGTGTCCAGCGCCGTAGCGGTGACGCCGCCCACCAGGGCGCCGGGATCGACGGCCTTCACCCCGGCCCGCAGCGCCTTGACGGTTTCCTCCGCTTCCAGCGAGTCCGCCGCGTCGTTGAGGGTGGCGTTGATGATCACCTTTCCTTCGCGGACGTCCGGGGCGCTGGGAGCCCCGGGGGCTCCGGTGATGGGAACGTTGCCCGGGCCCAGCAGGTAGGCCTCGCCCACGCCGTCGTCCGCTTTCACGCGGTCCAGCACCTCGGCGGCCTTGGCCTGGTCAGCAATCACGACGGCGGGGCTGCCGCTGCCGGCGTCGAAATGGCGGGCCAGTGCGTCCTGGCCGTCGACGGCGTTGGAGGCGGTGAGGATGACGTCGGTCTGCGGTACGCCGTTGGCCTTCAGCTGGAACAGGCCGCCTGCCGCAACCAGCAGCAGGAGGACCGAAGCCACCCAGACGGTCCTGGGCCGCCGCGCTACCAGCGAACCGGTGGCACGCCACAGCCCCTTCTGGCCTTCCAGGCCCGTAACCAGCTCGGGTTCACGCTGGTCTGCAGGGAGGAGCTTGGGACGGAACGGCCAGAAGGCTGCCCGGCCCAGCAGGGCCATCAGCGCGGGCAGCAGGGTCAGCGCTGCGAACAGGGCACACAGGATGCCTGCGGCCGCCACCGGTCCCAGCGCCTTGTTGGAGTTCAGGTCGGAGAAGAGCAGGCACAGCAGCGCGATGATCACGGTGGCGCCGGACGCCAGGATGGGCTCGAAGGACGCCTTCCAGGCGTTCAGGACAGCCGCGGTGCGGTTGGTGGTGTGGGTGAGCGCTTCCCGGAAGCGTGCCACGAACAGCAGGGCGTAGTCCGTGGCCGCACCGATTACCAGGATGGAGAGGATGCCCTGGCTTTGGCCGTTGAGCTGGATCCAGCCGGCTTTGGCCATGCCGAACACCAGCAGGATTGCTGCGCACAGGGCAAACACGGAGGTCAGCAGCACCATGATGGGCAGCAGCAGGGACCGGTAAACGATGAGGAGGATGACGAACACCGCGGACAAGGCCACCAGCAGGAGGATGCCGTCAATGCCGCCGAAGGCTGCGGTGAGGTCGGCGGCAAGGCCGGCGGGGCCGGTCACGAAGGTCTGGGCACCTGCCGGGGCCGCTTCTGTGACAGTCCCGCGGAGTTCCTTGACCGCATCCTTGAGCTCAACCGAGGACCCGACCGGGACCACGAACTGCACCGCCTTGGCGTCCTTGGAGGGAATCGGGCCGATCACCGTGCTGCCCAGCTTGAGGTCTTCAAGGCTGGTCTTGAGCGTGGCCAGCTCCCCCAGCTGGGCGGGAGTGAAAGCCTCGCTTTTCTCGATGACGATGATCCCCGGGACCTCATCCGAGTCCCGGAACTTTGCCTGCCAGTCCTGCGCCTCGGTGGCCTCGGCGCTGGCGGGCAGGAATGACGCCTGGTCGTTGGAGGAGACCTCCTCCAACCGGCCGAAGGTGGGGCCGCCGACCCCGGCGAGACCCAGCCAGGTCAGCACCAGGACGACAGGGACCAGCCAGCGCAGCCAGAAAGGGACTCGCTCCTTGGCAACTTTATTGCGGTTCATGGCGCCTTCCATCGATAAGCGGGCGGAGTAGTATTTGTTCCAGCATAGATTATCTCCACCATAGAGATAAGTGGCTGCCAAGCTTTTTTCGGCAGGTAGGGGACGAATGCCGGGCCTGCAGTAATATCCGTCAGTACGGCCGGACGCAAGTGTGGGCGTGGAACCAGGAAGGCAGGGAGGTGGGCATGGCACGCAAAACGTCAGCTGGCGCGGCACCAGGACCATCCGGCGGCCCTCCCGGTGGTCCGCCACACCCGCTGATCCGCCTCCTGCAGGAGTTCACCATGGAGGCCAACCGCTATGTGGATGTCGCCGGCGGCAGGAAGGACATGCACCGCACGGACATGAATGCCCTCGCCGTCATCATGCGGCACACGGCCGCCGGGAGCGTGGTGACGCCCGGGGTCCTGCGCAAAGAGCTGAACCTGAGCTCGCCTGCCACCACCGCCCTCATCGACCGACTGGACCACTCGGGGCATATCGTGCGCGAGCGGAACAGCACGGACCGGCGCCAGGTCCAGCTGAAGATGACCCCCAAGGCCTTCCAGGACGGGGGCGCTGTCTTCGCTCCCCTGGCCCAGCACATGGGCAGCGCCATGGCGGACTTCTCGCAAGACGAGCTGGAAACAGTCACACGCTTCATGACCGCAATGGTGGAGGCCACGGTGGCTGCCCGGAGCGAGTCCGCGTAGCCCGCAGGCAATCCGCTCGTGCAATGCAGGTTGGGGGTAGCGTTTGGTTATGAGTGCGCAGCAGCCTGAAGACGACGTTTACACGCACGGCCACCACGAATCGGTGGTCCGCGCCCATGCCGCCCGTACCGCCGAAAACTCCGCGGCGTTTGTCCTCCCGCACCTCACGCCTGGTAAGTCGCTGCTCGATGTGGGCTGCGGCCCCGGCACCATCACCTGCGACTTCGCCGCCCTGGTCAGCCCCGGCAAGGTCACGGGCCTGGACCGCTCACCTGACATCATCGCCCAGGCGCAGGCCCTCGCCACCGAGCGGGAAGTACCCAACGTTGAATTCGTTGCCGGCAACATCTACGACCTCGACTTCGCCGACGAAACGTTCGACGTCGTCCATGCCCACCAGGTGCTCCAGCACCTGACCGATCCCGTTGAGGCCCTCAGGGAGATGCGGAGGGTGGCCAAGCCCGGCGGCATCGTGGCAGTGCGCGACGCCGACTTCCACGGCATGAGCTGGTACCCCGCCATTCCGGAACTGGACGAGTGGATGGACCTGTACCAGCGGATTGCCCGCCGGAACGGTGCAGAACCCGACGCCGGGCGGCGGCTGGTCAGCTGGGCACAGGCTGCGGGATTCACCGACGTCGCCCCCACCAGCAGCAACTGGCTTTACGCCACCGCGCAGCAGCGGCGCTGGCAGGCCCGCGTCTGGGGTGAGCGGGTGCTCCACTCAGCCTTCGCCGAGCAGGCGCTGGAGTACGGGTTCGCCAACCCGGCCGACCTTGCCCGTATCTCTGCAGGCTGGCACCGCTGGGGCTCCACGGACGACGGATGGTTCCTGATCCCGAACGGTGAGGTCATCGCCCGGGCCTGATCCCTGGTTGCCCAAACAGCAGCACAGGGACTGAAAAAGGGGCAGCCAATTGCCACCGTAGGATTGTTCAGTGCAATTTTCCCTCTGGCTGGCCCTGGCAGGTGCCGGCGCCCTGATCAGCTTCACCCCGGGCGCCGGGGCCATCAACACCATGAGCAACTCGCTGAACGCGGGGTTCCGCCGGTCCATCTGGGGAATCCTGGGCCAGCAGGCTGCGCTGATGGTGCACGTCCTGATCGTGGCCCTGGGCGTCGGGGTGCTGGTGGCCAGTTCCCCCCTTGCCTTCAACGTGATCCGTTACGCGGGCGCGGCCTATCTGGTGTACCTGGGCATCCGCCAGTTCCTGAGCAAGCCCACCGTGGCCCAGGAGCAGGCAGCTGCCCTTCGCAACGAACCCGCGTGGTCCATTTTCCGGCGCGGCTTCTGGGTCAACCTGTTGAACCCGAAGGCGATCGTGTTCTTCCTCGCCTTCACTCCCCAGTTCATCCGGCCCGACCTGCCCCTGTTCACCCAGTACGCCGTGTTGACGGCAACAATCGTTGTCATCGACATCCTGGTGATGTGGTTCTTCTTTGCGGCGGCTGCCAGGTCATTCCAGCGCTTCACCAACACTGAACAGGGCCAAATGGTCCTCAGCAGGGTGTTCGGTGTCCTGTTCGTGGGTGTGGGTATCCTGCTGGCCCTGATCCACTGAACCAGGCACCCACCAAACTCGGCACCAGCGTGTGACGTACCCATTCGGGCGTTAGTCATGCATCTTTACAAACCCGTAAAACTTTGTGAACAGGCGGCTAGCCAAGAGCGTTCGGAAGCGCGCATGCTTAGGGGCATGAACTCAGCGTCGAGCGCATATCGCGTCATCACCGTCTGCACGGGCAATATCTGCCGGTCCCCCATGGCCGAGCTCATGCTCAAGGCAGCGCTTGAACGCGAGGGCCTTGACGGCCTGGTGGAGGTGGACTCCGCCGGCACCACCGGTTACGAAGCGGGCCGGCCCATTGATCCCCGCGCCGCCCGCCGGCTCGCCGCAACCCAGCTGGCCTCGGACCACCACGTGGCCCGCGAGTGGGAACCCGGGTGGTTCCGCGAGCGCGACCTGATCCTGGCCCTGGACATCGACCACTACGCGTGGCTCACCGAGGCGGCGCCGGACCAGGAATCCCTGGACAAGATCCGGATGCTCCGCAGCTTCGATCCCACCATGGCGGAGCGGGACCGCCTGGATCAGGGCATCGAGGACCCCTGGTACGGCGGCCACGCGGATTTCGACGCCGTCTGGCACCAGATCCATGCAGCCCTGCCCGGCCTGGTCCAGCACATCAGGTCCGCGGTCCTTCGGAACACCCAGCTGCAGCCGCACTAGGCACCAAAAACTCTTCAAGCGACGGTGCAATCCAGCGGCACCAGGAGTATTTTCTTGCTGCATGCCCGGCCTGGTCCAGCACATCCGGCAAGTACGCACGGCTCCTCGCCACACTGGAAGAGGCAGAGTCTCCGGCTGGGCGACATGGCCCGACAAGGACCGCGCCCTGAAGCGTGCAGGCATCGTGCATGCCGGCGCCAACGCCGCCTGGCGAGGGCAGGGGCTGTCCTGCTGCTGGTGAGCGGGTTCCTGGGCGGCCACCTGAGCAGCGGCCGTCACGCATCGGCGCAGCAACGGCCCCGCGGGTGAAAGGGTGCAACGGAAAACGGTACGCTCTAGTCCATGAGCCCAGCCCCCGTCATCATCGCCATCGACGGGCGCTCCGGTGCAGGCAAGACCACCCTCGCCGTCGAGCTCGCGGCCCGGCTCCGGGCGCACCACAAGGTCTCGCTGTTCCACCTTGAGGACATCTACCCGGGCTGGGACGGACTGGCGGCGGGCATTGAACGCTACGTCTCCACGGTCCTCACCCCGCTGAGCCGGGGGCAGGCGGCCTCCTGGACCAGCTGGGACTGGGCTAACCACTACGACGGCGACGCCCGGGTGACGCTGCCTGCGGAGATCGTCATCGTTGAGGGAGTGGGGGCCGCCGCCGAGGCCGCCCGCCCCATGCTGGGCGCGGTGATCTGGGCGGAATCCCCGGACGACGTCCGGCGGACCCGGGCACTGGAGCGCGACGGCGCAACATATGAACCGTACTGGGACCTGTGGGCAGCCCAGGAGCAAGAGTGGCTGGGCCGCGACGACGTCCCCGGCCACGCGGACCTCCGCGTCCGGAACCTCGCCGATGGCTCAGCCCCCGCGGACCTCCTCCAACTCCTCCCCTACCTGCCCGCCCTGGCTCCGGTCCTCGCCCCCGAGTTGTCAGCCCGCCGCGGCCTTCGCCTTCATGCCGAGCGCATTGAAGCCGCCCCGGACGCACCCACCCTGTTCCACTCACTGTATGGCGGCTCTGGCAACGCCGTCTGGCTGGAGTCCTCCAACACAGGCAGCGGACCGGACAGCACGGATCCTGTACAGCGGACTGCCGCAGAGCGCAGCCGGTTCAGCATCATGGCGGACGACGGCGGCACATTCGGCCAGTGCGTCACGCACCGTGGCGGTGTGAGCCGGATCAGCGCCGGCTCGTCCACTGCCAACGTTCCGGGCCCCTTCTTCCGCTGGCTCGACACCGTCTGGGGCCGCCGGGCGGTGCGGACCCCCGAGGGCTACCCCGGCGAATTCACCCTGGGCTGGCTGGGCTGCCTGGGGTATGAGCTGAAACGCGAAACCGGCGGCAGCGATCTTTCCGCGCCCACGCCGGACGCAGCCCTGATCTTCGCGGGCCGAGCGGTGGTCCTGGACCACGCCGAAGGCACGGCCTGGCTCCTGGCCCTGGAGGCGCCGGACGCCGGCGGGTGGCTGGTGGAGGCGCGGGCAGCCGTGGAAGCCGCCGCGGACCCAACGCAGGAAGCCGGCGGCAGCACCGGCGTCGTGCGTCCCACCACACCGCCCACTTTCCGCAGCCGGGACACCGGGGCACGGTACCGGGAGAAGATTGCCGCCGCACAGCATCAGATCGCCCAGGGAAACACCTACGAAGTGTGCCTGACCACCACCCTCGAAGCCACTGTCCCGGCCGGCTCGCTGGATCCATGGGCCACCTACCTGTCGCTCCGCAGCAGGAACCCGGCCCCGTTCGCCAGTTACCTCCGGCTGGGAAACGTTGCCGTGGCCAGCACCTCGCCCGAGCGGTTCCTGAAGATAGGGTCCGACGGCGGAATGCGCGCCGAACCGATCAAGGGCACCCGGCGCCGGGCTGCCGACCCGCAGGAGGACAGCCGCCTGCGGACGGACCTGGCCACCTCCGTCAAGGACAGGGCCGAGAACATCATGATCGTGGACCTGCTGCGCAACGACCTCAGCCACTTTGCCATGCCTGGCTCCGTTACGGTCAGCAGGCTTTGCGCCATCGAGAGCTACGCCACCGTCCACCAGATGGTCAGCACCATCGACGCCCACCTCCTGCCCGGAGCACCACGGGCAGAGGCGGTGGCGGCCTGCTTCCCGGCCGGCTCCATGACCGGGGCTCCGAAGATCAGCACCATGGCCATCCTTGACAACCTGGAGGCAGGGCCGCGGGGGATCTATTCAGGTGCCATCGGCTACTTCTCGCTCAACGCGGCGGCGGATCTCGCCGTCGCCATCAGGACCCTGGTGGTCAGCACGGCTGGCGACGGAACCGCGGAACTGTCGCTCGGCGTCGGCGGTGCCATCACCTCGGACTCCGACCCGGACGACGAATATGAGGAGATCCGCACCAAGGCCTACGGGGTGCTCTCCACCCTGGGGGCGGAGTTTCCCGAAGACTGACCCGGGTTTAGGGAGGTACGTCCGTCCTACTGCACCGTGGCCGTCAGCCGGGCCACGTTGTCCACATAGCGCGCGGCGAGCGGCCGGTTCAGCCAGTCTGCCAGCTTCAGCTCATGGGAGATGTCCCGGTAGGTGTCCTCCACCGCCCGCATCTTGTTCACGATGTCCTCGCCCAGGAGCATCACGGAGACCTCGAGGTTCAGCGAGAAGGACCTCATGTCCATGTTGCTGGAGCCCAGGACGGCCACCTCGTCGTCGATGGTGAAGTGCTTGGCGTGCAGCACGAACGGCGCCTTGTAGAGGTAGATCCGCACGCCGGCCTCAAGGAGCGCCTCATAGTAGGAGCGCTGGGCGTGGTGGACCAGGAACTGGTCGCCCTTCTCGGACACGAACAGCTCCACGTCGACGCCGCGCTGCGCTGCCGTGGTGATGGCGTACAGCAGTGAATCGTCCGGAACGAAATAGGGGCTGCAAATGGAGATCCGGTGCTGCGCGGAGTAGATGAGCGTGTTGAAGAGCCGGAGGTTGTTTTCCGTGATGAACCCGGGACCGCTGGGCACCACCTGGGCCGTGACGTGGCCGGGCTCCGGATTCGCGGGGAGCTGCAACTGGTGTTCCAGGGATTCGTCGGTCTCGCTCAGCCAGTCGGTGGCGAAGACGACGTTCAGGGTGGTCACGATGGGCCCGCGCAGGCACGCCATCAGCTCCACCCACTCGCGGCCGGCCTTGCGGTGGCGCGGGTTGTTGTAGGAGGGCTCGATCAGGTTCTGCGACCCCGTGAAGGCGATTTCGCCGTCGATCACCATGATCTTGCGGTGGTTGCGCAGGTCCGGCCGGCGCCACTGGCCATGGATGGGCAGGAGGGGAAGCATCCGCTTCCACTGGATCTTGCCGGCCCTCAGGCGCTTCAGCAGCTTCCGGTAGCCCTTGATGCGCAGCGTGCCGATGTGGTCGAACAGGAGCCGCACTTCCACGCCCCGCTCGGCGGCCTCTTCCATGGCCGTGAGCAGGTCGTTGGTGACGTGGTCGGAGCTCATGATGTAGAACTCGGCGTTGACGAACTTCTTCGCCTTCCGCACCGCGTGGGTCATGGCCAGGATGGAATCCGGGTAGCCGGGGATGAGGTCAACGGAGTTGTTGTCCACCATGGGCAGCGAACCCAGGGTGCGGTTGAGCTCGGCGGCGGACTTGACCCACTCGGGGCCGGGGTAGTCGCTGTCCACGTCCGAGAGGGCGGTGATGCCGGCCCGCACCCGGTCGTTGACCTGCTCCTGCTGGGCGCGGCGGCGGCTGGACAGCTGGAAGTTTCCAAACAGCAGGAACAGCGCGATGCCCACGAATGGGATAAAGAAGATGCCCAGGAGCCAGGCCATCGCCGTGGTGGGCCGCCTGTTGCCGGGGATGATGCCCAGTGCCAGGACCCTGATGACAAGGTCGGCGAAGCCCAGGAGCACCACAACCCACGTCGGCGCGGTGCCGGCAAGCGAAAAAGGCCACAACACGTCAATAACTCCCGGGGAGGTTGGGCCCCGGGGAACGGTTTCCGGCCGGGGCGCTCTGCCCAGCTTATCCGCGGTGCCGCACTAAGCTGGTGCCATGAGCTCTCCAGCCCCCGTGGTTCTCGTTTTCCTTGACCCCGCCTTCCCCGACGGCAGGGTGGCGGATGCCTCCCAGCCCCAGCTGCTGGTCACGGACCTTGGCGTCACGCGCGGTGACGGCGTGTTCGAAACCATGCTGGCGGTTGGGGGAACGGTGCGGAAGATGCAGGCCCACCTGGACCGGCTTGCCGGATCCGCCGCGGCGCTGGACCTGGACATCCCGGACCAGGATGTGTGGCGGCGCGCCATTGCCGCTGCCGTTGCCCGGCACCGTTCGGAGAACCCGCCGGCAGACCCGGCGGCAGATGAACTGGTGGTCAAACTGGTGGTGACCCGCGGCGTGGAAGGCGCGCCTGCCCCCACCGCCTGGGTCCAGGCCTCACCGGCCGGAGCTGCCGCCCGCCGCCAGCGGGAAACGGGCGTCGACGTCATCCTCCTTGACCGCGGCTACGACAGTGACGTGGCCGAACGGGCACCCTGGCTGCTTCTGGGCGCCAAGACGCTCTCCTACGCCGTCAACATGGCAGCGCTGCGCCACGCGCATAAACAGGGCGCCGACGACGTCATCTTCACGTCCTCCGATGGCCGGGTCCTGGAAGGGCCCACCTCCACGGTGCTGCTGGCGCATGTGGAGAAGTCCGACGACGGCACAACAGTGAAGCGCCTCATCACACCACAGCTGGACAGCGGCATCCTGCCTGGAACGTCACAGGGGGCTCTCTTTGCTGCCGCCAAGGCGGCGGGCTGGGAACTGGGCTACGGGCCGCTGGTGCCACAGGACCTCCTGGACGCAGACGCGGTCTGGCTGATCTCCAGTGTCCGCCTGCTGGCGCCCGTGAACCGGATTGACGGCAGGGAGATCGGCACCCCGTCTGTGCAAAAGGAACTGACCACAGAACTGAGCGGACTTTTCGCCGGCATCCATTAGCCCGCAACAGGCAGGGCCGGCCCTTTTCCCGCCCCGGCATCACCCGTAAGGTGTGCACCATGGACTCGCACAAGCTGCCGATCGAAAAACTGTCCTTTGACGACTGCTGGGAACTCCTTGACACCGACACGGTGGGCAGGCTGGCCATCGTGGTGGACGGACATCCGGAAATCTTCCCCGTGAACTACGTTGTCCACCTGCGCAGCATCGTCTTCCGCACGGCACCCGGCTCAAAACTGTGGGACGCGAAAATGGAACGCCCTGCCGCGCTGGAGATCGACGGCTACGACCCCACCACCGAACTGGCCTGGAGCGTGGTGGCGCGGGGCAATACCGGGATCATCGAAGACCAGGCCGTCAAAGATGCGGTGGACAGCCTTGGCCTGGAGCCGTGGCAGCCCGGCGAAAAGGCAAACTACGTCAGGCTGAACGCCAAGGCGCTGACCGGACGCAGGTTCCAGGTGAACCGCCCGGACGTCTGGAACACCCGCCTCCAGGACCGGCGCCGGGCGTCATTCGAATAGCGGCCGCTCAACGACCACGCCTTTACACGGCCGCTCCGTCAGGCGCTGGAGCTTGCCGCCTGCCGTGAAAGCTGGGCTTCCAGCCCGGACAGCAGGATGGTGAGCCCTTGGTCAAGCTCCTTGGCGCCGTCGTAGTCAGCCAACGCCGGCGCCAGCGCACGCAGCCGGGGGAATTCCTTCGCGGGCAGCCGGTGGAGCCCCAGCCGCAGCAGCACCTCGTTCTCTTCCGGGTCCACCACGTACTCCTGCAGTTCGTTCAGGAGGTGCCCGTAGAGGAAGCCGTAGTAGGCGCGGTAGACGTGCAGCGCATCAGCCGGCTCGAATCCTGCCGCCACCAGCAGGGTCAGGATCTGCTCCAATGGCCGCAACGTGCCCAGCGGACGCATGCCCAGCGGCGTGGAGAGGGGCCGGGTCACCAGCAGGGGGACAACGTTGGGATGCTTGAGCGCCAGCATCCGCAGGTTGTGGGCGATGCTCCGCAGCTGCGCTTTCCAATCCGGGTCCTCCGGATGAATCGGAAGCTGGTTGAGCACCAGCTCAGAAACCCCGTCCAGCAGCGCCGCGCGGTTCTCGGCGTAGCGGTACAGGCTCATCGGGTCCCGGCCAAGCTCCTGCCCCAGGCGGCGCATGGTCAGTGCATCCAGTCCTTCGGCATCAACCAGTTCCAAGGCCTTGGCCAGCACGACCTCCCTGCTCAGCCTGGCCTTGGCGGGGGTGCGGCCGGAAGCGTGCGGGGGATTCATGGTGTTGTCCTAGCGGTGGAAGTGGCGGCCCGGATTAATCGAGACGGTTGCCTTACTTGTAGTCTACGAGTAAAGTCTACATCGTAGACAGGCGCTGACGACGCTGAGGCCCCAGATGCTTTTCACGGGACCCAACCTATAGATTCGATGGCCATGTGCAGGGCATCAAATCTTGCTGCTGTAGCCGAACGGCGGCGCCGAGCACTTAGCGAAGGGAAGCCATCATGGCACATTCGCAGTTCGATACTTTTCTCCACGAAGCCACCTACCCCGACCACGCCGCTGGTTCCAGCATGGACCGCGACCGCCTCTACGGCCTGTACACCAGCTGGTGCTTCCTCAACCAGCAGCCGGCCGGCACCGAGTCCACCTTCTGGGCAGCCATGAAGCACCGGATCCCGCCGCGCCGCAACGGGCTGCGCATGAAGGGTCCTGCCGCTGCGGACTACATCATGACCAGCTACCCGGGCCTGGTCTGAGACCCCCGGATTCGTAAGAGGCCACCGGGCAGCCGGGTGGTACATGATCAAATGCTGTGGCACGCCCGTGCCGCAGCATTTTTCATGCCCCGGGCTAGGTAGGGATGATCCGGAAGAGGAACCTGGTGCGGACCATCACCCAGAGCAGCCCCAGGACCACGGCGTAGGCCACGGTGTTGAGGAAGATGCTTTGCTGCTGCAGGGCCGGGATGTTGGCCACGACGGCGATCAGCACCACGTGCATGATGAAGACGTACAGGGTGGCCCGGCCCAGCGGGACCAGGAACCAGCCCAGGGCCCGGGTCACCGGTTTCCAGTAAGCACTGAGGAATGCGTACGCAGCCACCACCAGGACCAGGACGTTGAGCAGCCGGCCCGGGGCCAGGTATGTCCGGCCGAACAAGGCGTCATACATTGCCCGGTAGGACGCATCCGGCAGAAGCGCCAGTCGGACGTCATAGGCGTTGGCCAGGTAGGGGTTGCCCCAGGACAGGAAGGCCAAAGCGAATGCTGCCGTGGTGCAGGCAACCACCACCCACGTGTGGCGCGACAGCCACGCTGTGATGCTGCGCCGATGGTAGCCCGCAACCAGCCCAAGCACGAAAAGCACCTGCCACACCAGCAGCGGGAAGGAGTCCTCAAACTGCGAGGGCAGGATCCGGAACCTGGTCATGGCACCTGCCGCATACACGGCAACCGACACCGCCACGACCCAGATGGCCTTTCCGCGGTTCAGCGCCGCGAGGATCAGCGGGCTGACCAGCAACAGCACCACATAGAGCCCCATGACATTGAACTGCCAGGGACCGAACTGCAGCAGCACGATGGCCGGAAGCACCTGGGGCGGGACGGGGAACTGGAACAGCGATGACATGCCCGCATAGAGGTCGTAGGTCCGGCCGGCGCCGTTGTGCCCGGCGCCGCCGGTCCCCTGGTCCACGAACGTGGTCAGGGCCTCGGTGTGGAAGAACGGGAGCAGGGACAGAAGGAAGACGCCGATCAGCACGGCCAGCGCCGTCAGGTAGAGCTTGCCGGCGCGGCGGGTCGTGAGGTCGACCACCTGCCCGAAGTCCTCCCTGGCCTTGGGGCCGTACACCATGCCCACCACCAGTCCGGAGAACAGGACGAACAGTTCCGCACCCGACACGAAGCCCACGGCCTCCTGGGTGAGCAGCTGGAACAGCGATGCCATGCCCAGGTGGTTCACCACCACAAAGACGATGGCCATCCCGCGCAGCAGATCGATGCGCGAGTCCCTGGCGGAGGGATCCTGGTAGCCCCAGGCCGTGGCTGCGTTGATCCGGCGGGGTATCTGCCACAGGGCCACCAGGAGGATGGCCATGGCGGCGGCAACAGTCCAGGCGGCAGCCCCGGAGAGCGTGTTGGCCCGGACGTAGGTGCTCCCGGATGCCACGTCGGTGACCGGCCCGGTGACCATTGGCGATGCCTTCAGCCTGTCCAGGGCCGCTTTGGCGATGCCCGCCTGTCCCGTGAGCAGCCAGCTGATGCTCGCCACGCCGGTATCCCTGGTGCTGGTGCGCTCGTCCCAGACAACGGCGGCCGTCCCGGCAAAAGCTGGGGAAGTGGCAGTTCCCACCACCTGGTCCCACCAGCCCGCCTTAATGTCCGCCTCCTGCGCGCCGCCGGACGCGGGGCTGTAGAAAGCAGAGGTCTGGAGGAGGAACGGCTTTTTGCGCCCCTCGGAATAGGTGCCGTAGAAGTTTTCGCCGCCGGAGGCCGTCAGCATGTCCTGGAGCTCGCCGGCCCTCGGCTGGGAGTTGACGGCGGGGCCGCCGGCCGTGTCGTCGTGATAGGCGGCCAGCCCCACCCAGTCCACTGCGTCGTCGCCCGGGTAGTACGGGGCGTAGGCGCTGTCGCTTGAGTTCCAGGCCCCGTCGCCGTTCGTGTCCAGGAGGGAAAAGCCTTCGGTTCCGGGCTGCGGGGCATCCCGGTTGCGGTCAAAGGGGTAGTCCTTGCCCAGGTAAGGCGCCCACACCAAGGTGGCCCGGCCGCCGTCGTACTTCTTGAACGCTGCCGCCACAGCCCTGAAGGCCTGCCGGTACGCGGCGGGCTGCTGGCCCCAGGCCACCCAGCTTGCATTCATGTCCGGGGCGAACCGGATCAGCAGCTGCCCCTTGAACCCGGACGTAAGGTCGCGCACCTGCGCTGCGAATGCTTCTGCTTCCGCGGTGCCGAGCTGGCCCAGGGGCACTGACGGCTTCACCGTGAGCAGGGCGTGGGCGCCTAGGGACGCGGCCTGCTGAAGGAAGCCGTCAAGGTCGTTCCGTTCCGAATCGCGGTAGGGGATGGTGATGTCGTGGCCGAAGACGGCCGGACTGGCACCAAGCCGGCCGCTGAAGCCTGCGGCGGTGTCCTCGCCCCACTCGAGCACCGCGCCCAGCCAGGGCTTTCCCTTCTCCGGCGCAGCGTCCGCCGCATGCGCCGGCGCAGCCGCCAGCAGGGCAAGGAGGCTGACGATGGCCGCGGCCAGGAACGCACCGATGGACGGCCGGCGGGTCCCGCGGATGGCGGCCTGGTGGCGCGATGTGTTTGCCCGCATGCTGACAGGACCCCCGGTGCTCATTGCTGTGACGACGGGGCGGCGCCCCGGTAAGAACTTTATCGGCCCCGCGGCCCCGGGCGGCACGTGGCGGGCCGCCCACCTGCGGCGATGTCCGCCGTCGCGCTTTCCTTCAACCCCGCGCCTCCCTTCAGCGCTGCTCAATTACGGAACATGACGACGGCGGCGGTGCGGCTTGGCGCGGCAGATGTTACGTTTTTGGGGAGTAATGAGTACCGGTGTGAAGCCCTGACTGGCCGGTCGGCAACCCTCCCTTTCGCGGCGGGGTGCCTCAGGTGAATACTCGGCATATCGACCGATTCGAGCTGCAAGCGTGAAAGAAGGAGATCCGTCGTGTCTGACGCACCTGCCCCTGACGAAAAATTGTCCTACCGCCTGATCACCGGCCCGGATGACCGTTCATTCTGCGAGCGGATCTCCACGGCCCTGGCCGACGGCTATGTGCTGCACGGCAGCCCGGCAGCCACCTTCAACGGCACCAGCGTGATCGTGGCGCAGGCAGTGGTCCTTCCGGCGGCAATCGCCTCGGCCGATGCCGCGGTTGCCACCGCAGTGGATGAACTGGACGCCGAATTTGAAGGCGAGTTCGACGGCGAGGGCCACGCATGAGCTACGCGGGAGACCTCACGCCCCAGGAAGCATGGGAGAAGCTGGAACAGGGCGCCATCCTGGTGGACGTCCGCACCGAGGGCGAATGGGCCCACATCGGCATTCCGGACACCAAGGCCACGGACAACGACCCCCTCTTCATCCAGTGGACCTTCCCCGGCGGCATCCCCAACCCCGACTTCATCAACGACCTCAGCCAGCAGGCGCCCGAGGACCGTTCAACCGAACTGGTGTTCCTGTGCCGCTCCGGCCAGCGGTCCATCGCGGCAGCCATCGCGGCCACCCGGGCCGGCTTCACCTCCTACAACGTGCTGGAGGGCTTTGAAGGCGAGCCGGACCGCTATGGCGAACGCACCGTCAACGGCTGGAAAAACCGCGGCCTTCCCACCAACCTCGGAAAGAACTAAGTGACCTTCAACCAAGACGCCCCCGGCTGGAACCCCGACACCCAGGCTGTCCGTGGCGGGCTGGACCGCACCAACTTCCAGGAAACGTCCGAGGCCATTTTCCTGAACTCCGGCTTCGTCTACGAATCCGCGGCAGCAGCTGAACGCGCCTTCACCGGCGAGGACGAACGCTTTGTCTACTCCCGCTACGGCAACCCGTCCGTGGCCACCTTCCAGGAGCGGCTCCGGCTGCTGGAAGGCACCGAAGCCTGCTTCGCGACGGCGTCGGGAATGTCCGCGGTGTTCACCGCGCTTGGTGCCCTGCTGGCTGCCGGCGACCGGGTGGTGGCCGCCCGGTCGCTGTTCGGTTCGTGCTTCGTGATTTTGAACGAGATCCTTCCCCGGTGGGGCGTGGAGACCGTCTTCGTGGACGGGCCGGACCTGGACCAGTGGCGCGAGGCCCTCTCCAAGCCCACCACCGCCGTCTTCTTCGAATCCCCGTCCAACCCGATGCAGGAGATCGTGGACATCGCCGCGGTCAGCGAACTTGCGCATGCCGCCGGCGCCAAGGTGGTGGCGGACAACGTCTTCGCCACTCCCCTGCTGCAGCGCTGCGGTGACCTGGGCGCCGACGTCATCGTCTACTCCGGCACCAAGCACATCGACGGCCAGGGCAGGGTCATGGGCGGCGCCATCCTGGGCACCAAGGAGTTCATCGACGGTCCCGTAAAACAGCTCATGCGCCACACCGGGCCCGCACTCTCCGCGTTCAACGCCTGGGTCCTGACCAAGGGCCTGGAGACCATGAGCCTGCGCGTGAACCATTCCTCCGCCACGGCGCTCCGGCTCGCAGAGTGGCTGGAAGAACAGCCCGCCGTGAGCTGGGTGAAGTACCCGCTGCTCAAGTCCCACCCGCAGTACGACCTGGCGGCACGGCAGATGAGCGCCGGCGGTACGGTCCTCACGCTTGAGCTGGCTCCCTCCGGCGGGCGCTCCGGCAAGGAAGCGGCCTTCGCACTGCTGGACGGGCTGCGCATCATCGACATCTCCAACAACCTTGGTGATTCGAAGTCCCTGATCACGCACCCCGCCACCACCACGCACCGCGCCATGGGGCCGGAAGGGCGCGCCGCCATTGGGCTCAGTGACGGCGTGGTGCGGCTCTCGGTAGGGCTCGAGGACCCGGAGGACCTCCTCCGCGACCTGGAACAGGCCCTCAAGCAGATCTAGCCGCGCGGGAAGCCGTAGTTCCTCTGGGTCCGGGCGACGCGCTTCCTCACTCTCGATGCGCAGATTCCCTGGCGCGCACCAAATATGGGCCGCGAGGAGGAATCTGCGCGTCGGGAATGGATATGCGCGTCGAAGGTCAGCTCTGGCGGACCCGCAGCAGTTCGGGCGTGCCCTCCACGTCAGCAAGGTCCAGGGCATCCCGCATGGTCACGTTGACGGCCTGCCGCACCACGGCGCCGAACCCCATGTCCTCCGGGGGCGGTCCCGCCAGCGCCTTGTCCCGGGCGCGGCGCTGTTCGGCGGCTCCCGTTCCGCGGGCGATGATGTCCTCCACCCCCTGCCGTGCCAGTGCCAGCTCCCCCTGTTCGGACAGGACGGGAGCCAGGTAATCCACCAGGGACCGGACCACGTCCGCGGCCGGTGCGGGCCGGAAATTCCCAAAATCCAGGAGTTCACCGCTCAGCCCGGCGCTGCTGGCCTGCCACGAGGCCATCCGGAGGAGGACGGTGGGAACCGGCGCAGGATCCACGTCGGCCTGCCATTCCCTGCTGGCGGATTCCACCAGCGCCCGAACCAGCACGGCAATGAGCGCTGCATCCTCGGCACGAAGGCAGACGTCCGCCACGCGAACCTCGACGGTGGGGTGGTTGCGGGACAGCCGGGCGTCGAAGTACAGCATGCCCTCATCGAGCATGACGCCGCTTTCCAGCAGCCGCGTCACCACGCGCCGGTAGGCAGGGTACGTCCCGTAAATACCGGCCGGGCCCGCCGTGGGCCACCGGTTCCAGGCCTGGGTGCGGTAGCTTTCAAACCCGGTTGGAACGCCGTTCCAGAAGGGCGAATTGGCGCTCAGGGCCGTCAGCACTGCCAGCTTGTCGCGGATCCGGTCCAGGACCGCCACGCCCTCTTCGGGCGATTCGATGAACGTGTGCACATGGAAGCCGCAGGTCAGCTGCTCCTGGGCGGTGAGGCCGAAGCGCTCCAGCATTTTGGCGTACCGGGGGTCGGGCGTCGTGTGGGTGGTGGAGGCCAAGGGCGAGGTGGCGAGGGCCGCCACCCTGGCGCCATGCTTCCTGGCGGCCTGGTCCGCCAGGGCGCGGCCCGCGCGGATCTGTTCGAGCAGGCTCCCGTATTCGAGGCACGGACGGGTCTGGGTCTCGATCTGCTCAAGCTTCAGCTCGGCACTCAAGCCCATCTCGTCGTCGTAATCCGCCTGTTTTCCGGAGTGGTGGACCTCCGGGTCCACGGGAAGATCGTCAGCCGCAACGCGGTGGCCGGCCAGGAGGGCGTCGGCCAGGGCAAGGGGTTCCCCGGACTCCGGATCAACGATCAGGAGTTCCTCCTCTACGCCAAAAGTACGCATACGAACATTCTGCGATACTTGTCCGGCATTCGAGGGGCCCCGGCGATTCATGACGAACCGTGAATGCTAGTCCTGGAAGTACTCCACCTTGGCGCCAATGGTGTTCAGGCGTTCCGCCAGGTCCTCGTAGCCACGCTCGATCACGTAGATGTTCCGCAGTTCGGACACGCCCCGGGCGGCGAGCATGGCCAGCAGCAGGCAGGCGGCCGGACGAAGCGCCGGCGGGCAGCCCACCTCGGCGGCGCGCCACTTGGTGGGCCCGTTGACGTAGATCCGGTGCGGATCCAGCAGCTGCACCTGCGCCCCAAGCCTGTTCAGCTCTGTCAGGTAAATGGCCCGGTTCTCGTAGACCCAGTCGTGGATCATGGTCTGGCCATCGGCGTTCGCGGCAATGACGGCAAAGAACGGCAGGTTGTCGATGTTCAGCCCGGGGAACGGCATCGGATGGATCTTGTCCTCCGGGGCATGCAGCCCGGAGGGCTTGGTGGTCACGTCCACCAGCCGGGTGCGGCCGTTGCGGGCCATGTACTCGCCCGAAATTTCCAGCTTCTGCCCCATCTGGCCCAAGGTGGCCAACTCGATTTCCATGAACTCGATGGGCACCCGCCGCACCGTGACCTCGGAATTGGTGACGATGCCGGCCGTGATGAGGCTCATCGCCTCGATGGGATCCTCGGAGGGGAAGTACTCGATCTCCGCGTCAATGTCGGGCCGGCCCGTGATCTTCAGGGTGGTGGTGCCCACGCCCTCGATGGTGACGCCCAGCATCTGCAGGTAGAAGCACAGGTCCTGCACCATGTAATTGGGGCTGGCGTTGCGGATCACGGTGGTTCCCGGCCGGTGCGCCGCGGCCATGATGGCGTTCTCGGTGACGGTGTCCCCGCGTTCGGTGAGGACGAAGGAGCGGTCCTGCGCGTCCGCCGGCGGAGCCTGGACCGTGTAGAAACCGGCCGTGGCTTCCACGGCAAGGCCAAACTGGCGCAACGCCTGCATGTGCGGTTCCACGGTGCGGGTGCCGAGGTCGCAGCCGCCGGCGTAGGGCAGCCGGTACTCCCGCGACTCATCCAGAAGGGGACCCAGCAGCATGATGACGCTGCGGGTCCTGCGCGCCGCGTCAACGTCCATGGCTTCCAGGTCCAGGACGGCGGGGCGGCGAAGACGCAGGTCAGTGTCGTTAAGCCAGGTGCACTCGACGCCGATGCTGGTCAGCACTTCGACGATGCGGTTGACTTCCTCGATCCGTGCCAGCCGGCGGAGCACGGTGGTGCCACGGTTGATCAGGCTGGCGCACAGCAGGGCGACGCCGGCGTTCTTGCTGCTGTTGACATCCACGGCACCGGAGAGGGTACGGCCGCCCTCCACCCGCAGGTGCGTCATCTGCGGCTTGCCGACGTTGACGATGCTGCGGTCGAAGATCTTTTCCAGCCTCTGGATCATCTTCAGGCTCAGGTTCTGCTTGCCCTGCTCCATCCGGGCAACGGCGCTCTGGCTGGTGCCGAGCTCGGCGGCCAACTGGCCCTGGGTCCAGCCCTTCTCGCTCCGGGCATCCCTCAACATGGCGGCAACGTGCTCAGCGGTCTCCTGCGTCATACCCGCAAATATATCATAAATGAGTTACGCAGGGCCTGGTCGGCCACTGGTACGGGGTATCGGGAAAGCCTCTACCCACTGCATGCGATAGGAATCACCTGGGCCGGACCGCCAACATCAACTGCCCAGCCACACCATGTTCCAGGTCCCGGCGGCCAGGGCAGCAAATAGCGCGAGGCCGGCCACCAGGACACCGCCGGCCACCACCCCAAGGTCCAGCGCGCTGAACGTGGATTCCCGGGCCCAGGTCCGGTTGCCGCCGCCGAAACCGCGGGCTTCCATGGTCACAGCAAGCCTGGACGCGCGGCGGATGGCCTGTACCAGCAGCCCGAAACTCTGGCCCAGCGTGGCCTTCACCCGCTGGGCCACGCTGCCGCGCGAACCCACGCCGCGCGCACGCCGGGCCATCCCGATGGTCTGCCATTCTTCAGCCATGAGCCCCACCAGGCGCATCGCGGCGAGCGTTCCCAGGACAAAGCGGTGCGGCAGGCGCGCCTTCTGCGCCAGCGCGTCGGCAAGGTCCGTGGGATCGGTGCAGCTCATCAGGAGCACGGCCGGAAGGGCGATCGCAAAGCCGCGCAGGAGGAAGCCGATGCCCAGCTGCAGGGAACCTTCGCTCATGGACCAGATCCCGGCGTCGAGCAGGATCCGGCCGCTGTCCGGGGCCAGGATGGAGGTGCTCCAGCCACCCACGGCAGCGGCGAGGATCAGCGGCCAGCCGCGCTGCCACAGCAGGGACAGGGTGAGCCCGGCCAGGGGAAACAGCAGAAGCTCAAAGACCAGGGCCACGGACGCCGATACCCAGTCGATGGACAGCGCCAGGACGGCGGTGATCAGCAGGACGGCAGCGAACTTGCTTAGTGGATTCGCGCGGACCAGGAGGGCATGGTTGCCGCCCAAGGTGAGTTGCTGCCTCATGGCGCCACCGCTTCCGCCGCGGCCATCCGCAGTTCGGCCCCGCCCAAGGCCTGGGTGAATTCGGCGTCATGGGTCACGGACACCACGGCAGTGCCGGCATCCAGGAGCTCGGACAGGAAGGACGCCAGCTCGGCCCAGGTGTTGGCGTCCTGCCCGAACGTGGGTTCATCCAGGACCAGGACCTGCGGGCTGGCGGCAAGGACGGTGGCCACGGACAGCCGCCGTTTCTCGCCACCGGAGAGCGTGTAGGGGTTGGCGTCCACCAGCGCGGTGAGCCGCAGCCGCTCCAGCAGTTCGTCCACCCGATCCCCGCCGTGGCCCAGGTGCCGGGGGCCGAACAGCAGTTCGTCAAGCACCTTGCCGGTCACGAACTGGTGCTCCGGCTCCTGGAACACCGTCCCCACTCGGGAAATCAGCTGATCCGCCTTCCACCGGTACGGGTCAATGCCGGCACCGCGGCTCAGGTCCATGGTGGCGGAGACCTTTCCGGACACCGGTTCCAGCAGCCCTGCCAGGGTCAGGGCGAAAGTGGACTTACCGGCGCCGTTGGGACCCGTCACGGCGAGCGCCTGCCCGGCGCGCACCTGCGCGGCCAGGCCTTCCTGGACCGGCGACGGCGGAATCTTCCTTAAGCCCTTGCGTCGGGGACGTTCGCGGGAGACTGCCAACTGTTCGGCCGCGAGCAAGAGGTTTCCCGTGCCGGGGGCCGGGACCACCGCCCGGGCACGGGTTGCCGGGACGTAGCCGGGGACCCACACACCGGCGGCGGCCAGCATGGCCCGCGCCTCCGTGAGCACCCGGTCCGGCGGCCCGTCCAGGAGTACGGCAGGATCCGCGGCGGAGCCCGGCTGCAGGACCACGATCCGGTCCACCAGGTCCTTCCACACGGACACCCGGTGCTCCACCACCACCAGCGTGGCCCCGGTCTTGTCCAGGCACCGCGCCACGGCATCGCGGACCTCCAGCACGCCGTCCGGGTCCAGGTTGGCGGTTGGCTCATCCAGGAGGATCAGGCCCGGGCGCATGGCCAGGATGCCGGCCAGCGCCAGGCGCTGCTTTTGCCCGCCGGACAGGGCCGACGTCGGGTGGTCCAGCGGCAGGTGGGACAGTCCGACGTCGGCGAGCGCCTCGTGCACGCGCGCCCAGATTGCTTCTCGTGGGACGGAAAGGTTTTCGGCACCGAAGGCGACGTCGTCCCCCACCCGCGACAGGACCACCTGCGTCTCGGGGTCCTGCTGCATAAGTCCGGCGCGCCCGCGCTGGGCGCGGGGCACGGCGCCGTCAACCAGCAGCGAACCCGACTCGTCGGCGTCCCCCGCCTCGCCGCCGTCGTCGTTGATGTCCCCCAGCACCCCTGCGAGCGCGTGCAGGAGCGTGGACTTCCCGGCGCCCGAGGGGCCGAGCAGGAGCACCCGCTCCCCCGGGCTGATGTCCAGGTCAAGCGCATGGACGGCAGGCTTGGCCCTGCCGGCGTGCCGCCACCCCCAGCCCCGGGCTGTGACGGCGGCAGGGCGGACGGTGCCGCCGTCACGCTGGGCTGGTGCCATCAGGAGAAGACAGGCTCCGTGGCGGCCTTGCGCGAAGCGAAGGAGCTCAGCACGCCGGTACGCGCCAGGCCGCGGGTGGCCAGCCAGGACAGGGCGCCGGCGAGAATGGCGCCGGAGAGGGTGGTCAGCACGATGTACGCCAGCTTGTCCGCACCGGAGTAGGCGATGTTCCAGCCCCACGGTGCGAATGAGTCATTCAGTCCGCAGAAGAATCCAGCCGCGGCGCCTGCCAGCAGGGAGACGGGCAGGTTGAACTTGCGGTAGACGAAGATGGCGAAGATGATTTCCGCGCCGAGGCCCTGGATGAAGCCGGAGAAGAGGACCGAGGCACCGTACTGGGAACCCATGAGGAGTTCCCCGGTGGCGGCCACGGTTTCACAGAACAGGGCGGCCCCGGGCTTGCGGATGATCAGCATTCCCAGCACGCCGGGAATCATCCAGCCGCCCGCCAGCAGCCCGGTCAGGGGCGGGTAGGCGGCATTCATGGGGGCAGAAAGCGCGGCTGCTCCCTGGTCCCACGCCCAAAAAATGACGCCGCCCGCGATGGCCACCAGCGCGGCGACCACGATGTCCACGACGCGCCAGGACTTACTGGTGGTCTTCTTGATTGCTGCAGTACTCATGTGATCCTCCTGGGAAACAGGAGGGGAAAGTGGACCCGGCTGACGGCTGTTGCCGTGCAGCCGCGGCACTTTGAGAACTCGACTCCCTTGCGCCGGTACTAACCGGATCAGGTTCGAGGGTCTGCGGCTGTCCGCACTCTCAGCGCCCACCTGCGGTGCCCGGCTTGTGCCAGGATGTCCGACGGCGGCGCTCCCCTGTCGTTATTAGTGGTGCTTTTGGATGGGTAAGGCTTTTTGAACTGCCCTTCCGGGCGTGGTCAAGTTTACACCTGGCGGGGGTAGATTGAGGGCCATGAGCGCCATTCCACCGGATGTGACCGGATTCGATCCTGATTCCGCCGACGCCCAGCTGGAGGGGTCGCTGGAAGCGTCGATCGCCCGCATCGAAGCGGAGGTCCGGGAGCTCCAGTTCCCCGGCTTTTCGCTGGATGACGCGTTGAACCTGGGCCTGCTCCTGGTGGAGCTGGGCAAGGAGCGGTCCCTTCCCATCGCCATCGACATCACCAAGGGCGAGCAGGTCCTGTTCCACGTCGCGCTCCCGGGCGCCACGCCGGACAACGGGCACTGGATCCGCGCCAAGCAGCGCACTGCCGCCCGGTACGAGGTGCCGTCACTTTTGGTGGGGCTGCGGGGCCGGCTGGGCGGCGGCCGGATCGAGGACAACGCCTGGTTCGATCAATCCCGGTATGCAGCCCATGGCGGCGCCTTTCCGATCTACGTCACCGGCGTGGGCGCCGTGGCCACGGTGACCGTCTCCGGGTTGCCGCAGCTGCAGGACCATGACCTTGTGGTTGAGGCGCTGCGCGACATCCTGGGGTCGTCGCTGCGGGATTAGGCGCCGGGGGACCTGCCGCCAACAGGAAGCCTGCTTAGCTTTTATTAGTAATCATGCTTACTATATTGGTTCGCGGGTTTCGAGGAGGACAGGGCATGGGAGTCACCATGGGCGGTCCCGCGTTCGTTCCCGTCACCAGCGCGGCAGACCAAGGAGCACCATGAGAATCCCGGAATCCAGAGGCCCCCTCAGCAACGCCCTGTTCGCACTCCTTGCGCAGGCTCCGGCCGAAGCCGGGACGGGGCTGGACGGGCTGTACCACCTGGCGGCACGGCAGGTGGCCGGCACTAGTGACATCATCGGCGACGAGGACATCCAGCTGGCCCTCTTCTGCCTCTACGAGCTCCACTATTCCGGCCTGGCCGGCGTCTCCGACGACTGGGAGTGGGAGCCGGCGTTAATCCGGGTCCGTCAGCTGGTCGAGGCACCGTTTGAGGCAGCCCTCCGTGCCTCCGCGCACCAGGCCGCCGCAGACTTCGAACTGCCTGCCGGTGCCCTGACCAGCGACCAGGTAGCCGACGTCCTGTTCGGCCTCGCAGCCACGGACACCGGGCCCAGCGTCTCCCGCTACGTCGCCAGGAAGGCGGGCCTGGACCAGCTCCGGGAGTTCCTGATCCACAAGTCGATGTACCAGCTGAAGGAAGCCGACCCGCATACATGGGCCATTCCGCGGCTCAGCGGACGGCCCAAGGCGGCCCTGGTGGAAATCCAGGCGGATGAATACGGCGGCGGCCGCCCTGAGCGCATGCACAGCGCGCTGTTCGCCCGGACCATGCGCGGTTTGGGCCTCGACGTCAGCTACGGCGCGTACGTGGATGCCGTCCCCGCTGTCTCCCTCGCGTCCGTCAACCTCATGTCGCTGTGCGGCCTGAACCGGCGGCTCCGGGGTGCCATCACCGGCCACCTGGCGATCTACGAGATGACCTCCTCCCAGCCCAACCGGTTCTACGGCAACGGATTCCGCCGGCACGGGTTCGGCGCGGACATCACCCACTACTTCGATGAGCATGTGGAGGCCGACGCCGTCCACGAGCAGATCGCAGGCCGTGACCTCGCCGGCGGCCTCGTCGAAGCCGAGCCGGAACTCCTCGCGGACGTCCTGTTTGGGGCCACTGCCGCCATGGCCCTCGACGGCCGGCTGTCCGCCCATCTGATGTCCTCATGGGAAGCCGGGGCATCATCGCTGCGGGCGGCTGTGCCGGCCGCAGCATGACTACGACGAAAGCGGTGCAGGCATGAAACCCGGACAGCATGGAACAGGATCGGACATGGACCAGGAATCCGCCGCGGGCTCCATCGTGGTCTGCCCGGACGGGCCCCTGATCGTCAGGGGTGATTTCGAGATCGTCACCCCATCCGGGGACGCGGTGCCCCGCGACCGCAGGACCGTTGCCTTGTGCCGCTGCGGCGCCTCGGCCATCAAGCCCTACTGCGACGGCACGCACAAGATGATCAAGTTCCGCACCGAGCCGCCCGCGAAGTAGTCCAACAAGCCATTTAGTCCAACAACCTGCCTGCAGCACGCCACGGCGTTGCCCGGACCGGCACGGGCGTACGGCTAGGCTGGAGGCAGTCCGTTTTCCGCCCGCAAGGAGTAATAGGAATGAACCTTTTCATCAAGCTGCTCGGAACCGGGGTGAGCCTCGGCGCAGGCCTGGCCGGCACCAAGCTGGTCAACACCATCTGGGAGAAGACCACCGGGCAGAAAGCCCCCACCGGCAAGAACGAGGATGTCCCCACCAGCCTGCGTTCGGCGTTGACCTTCGCGCTGATCTCGGCGTCGGTCAGCGCCATCATCCAGGTGCTGGCCAACCGCGGCACCCAGCGCGCCATCACCCGCTTCGCCAAGTCACAGGACATCGTCTAGCTCCCGGCGTTACCCGCCGCCGTCGGGGCTGTCTTTCCGGGCAGCCTCGGCGGCGGCTTTTTGCACCACGGCCTCCAGCTCGTCGGCCGTGAGCAGCTCCCGGTGCAGGTGCTTGGTGCGGTACCCCGCGCGGCCCACCATGTGCGCGGACACCGGTACGGTGAGCAGCTGGAAGATCCAGGCAACCACCAGGACAGGCCATACCCACCATGTCCGCATCTGCAGTCCAATGGCCGCCAGCAGCAGGAACAGGCCCAGGACCTGCGGTTTGGTGGCCGCGTGCATGCGGCTCAGCAGGTCGGGGAAGCGGAGCAGGCCGATGGCGGCGCCCAGGGACATGAGCGCCCCCACCACCATGAATACTGCCGAGACGGCGTCGATCCAGCCGTCGGGACCGGACAAGTCAGGATTCATCGGGCTTCACCCTTCGGTCCGCCACAAAACGGGCCACGGTGACGGACCCGATGAAGCCGATGATGGAAATGGCCACCACCAGCATGAGGTTGTTCAGGTGCCGGTTCACGGCCATGTCGATGCACAGGGCTCCGGCCAGGATGGCCAGGAGGACGTCGGCCGCCAGCACCCGGTCCAGCAATGACGGGCCGCGGGCGATCCGCATGATGGCACCGGCCGCAGCAAGCGAGAAGATGACGGCTGTAACAGCCAGGACAACATGCATCACGTGGCGGCCTCCATTCGGACGGCTTCGAGTTCCTCCGGGCTGCCCATGATGCGGATCAGGCCGGCCTCGATGGACCGGACTTCGTTCCGCAGGCCCTCCACGTCCTGCTTGGAGGCGATGTTGAGCGCGTGCAGGTAGAGGGTGGATGTGGAGCGGTCCACCTCGACCACCAGGGACCCCGGGATCAGGGAGATCACGTGGCCGGTGGCGGTGACGATCAGGTCCTGGTGGCTGCGCAGCCTCACCGCAACGACGGCGTTGGTCACCTTGGGGCCGCGGACCGTGGCCAGGTACAGCACCTGGGCGCTGGCCACCACCACTTTGCCCACGAAGGCAAGCGCGAAGGGAACCGCGTAAAGGATGTTGAACCGGCCGCTGAGCTCCACCGGCGGAAGGTAGAACAACCGGGCCACGCCCACTGCCAGCAGGGCACCGAAGAGGAGGTTCCCGGGGCTGAAGTCCTGCCACAGGGCGCCCCAGACAATCACCAGCCAGACCAGGAGAGGCAGTTCCTGGCGCAGGGAGATGCGTTTGCGGCTCATCGCATACCTCCCACGGCAGGCGTGGCGGGAACCGGGACATCAGGGCCCAGGACTGACTGGATGTACGGGGTCCGGTCCAGCATGTCCCGCGCTGCCCGGTCCGAGAGCCCGAACAGCGGCCCGGCAAAGACGGTCAGGGCAACGCCCAGCGCCACCAGGCCCAGGGTGGGGCCCACCATGGTGCGCGGCAGGAGGGTCACGGTGTTCAGCTTGGCGCCCGGTCCCGACACCCGGGCCGGGCTGGCAAGGAGCACCGGATCCGGATGCTCAGCGTCGGTGGGTCTGCGCCAGAACGCACGGTTCCAGACCCTGGCAACGGCCAGCAGGGTCAGGAGGCTCGTCACCACCCCGCCGATCACCAGGGCGTAGGCCAGTGGCGTGCCCAGCTCAACGCCGGCCTGCATCAGGCCCACCTTGCCGAGGAACCCCGAGAAGGGCGGGATGCCAGCGAGGTTCATGGCCGGAACGAAGAACAGCATCGCCAGCATGGGCGACAGTTTGGCCAGGCCGGCCAGCCGGTCCACGGAGGAACTCCCGCCCCGCCGTTCGATCAGGCCGGTGACCAGGAAGAGGCTGGTCTGGATGGTGATGTGGTGGGCCACGTAGAAAACCGCTGCGGCCAGCCCGGCAACGGAGGACATGGCCAGGCCGAACACCATGTACCCGATGTGGCTGACCAGGGTGAACGACAGGAGCCGCTTGATGTCGCTTTGGGCCAGGGCACCAAGGATGCCCACCACCATGGTCAGCAGCGCCGCCACCATCAGGGGCGTGTTGAGGGTGTCCCCGGGGAACAGCAGGGTCTCGGTCCGGACCATCGCGTACACACCCACCTTGGTGAGCAGCCCGGCGAACACGGCGGTGACGGGGGCCGGCGCGGTGGGGTAGGAGTCAGGGAGCCAGAAGGACAGGGGGAAGACGGCGGCCTTGATGCCGAAGGCCACCAGCAGCATGACGTGCAGCAGGGTCCTGGTGCCCTGGTCCAGGTCCCCGAGCTTGATGGCCAGATCCGCCATGTTCACCGTTCCGGTGGCGCCGTAGACCATGGCTATGGAGATCAGGAACAGCACCGAGGACACCACGGACACCACCACGTAGGTGACGCCGGCGCGGATGCGCGGCCCGGTGCCGCCCAGCGTCATCAGGACGTAGCTTGCCGTGAGCAGGATCTCGAAGCCCACGTACAGGTTGAAAAGGTCCCCGGACAGGAACGCGTTGGACACCCCCGCCACCAGGATCAGGTAGGTGGGGTGGAAGATCGAGACCGGGGCGTCCTGGTCGCCGTCGGCCATGCCCTGCCCGGTGGCATACACCAGTACGGCCAGGCTCACGGCGGAGGACACCACCAGCATCAGGGACGAGAACTGGTCCACCACCATCACGATGCCCCACGGCGGCAGCCAGCCGCCGATGGTCACGGCAGCGGTCCCGCCGTTCCACGCCGATGCCAGCAGGAGGCATTCGAGCGCCAGCGTCAGCGAGAGCAGGGCGATGCTCACCGCGCGCTGGGCCCGGGTATGCCGGATCAGCAGGAAGGTCAGGGCAGCGCCCAGGATGGGAAGTACGACGGCGAGCGGGGCAAAGCTTGCGATGTTCACTTTCCGCCTCCTTCCGGGCCGGAGTCGACGTTGAGTGAGCCGGGCTTTTCCTCCGCGGCAGCGTGTTCGGCGGGCATCTCCCGGCCGCCGGCCACAAGCGTGGCCACCGGCTGGTCCGTTTGCAGATCTGCGTTGTTGTTGGACGCTGCATGGTTTGAGACGTCCCGGCCGTCCGATCCCAGCATGGTGAGCGGGAACTCGGAGGTTTCCGCCGGAACTTCGGCGTCGTCCTCCGCGTCGAAGCTGGGGGTCGCCGCCACGCGGCGGTCTTCCAGGTCGTCCTGGATGTCGTCCTGGCGCGCCAGCAGCCAGGTGCGGTAGATGATGCCGAGCATGAACGCCGTGACGGCGAAGGAGATGACGATCGAGGTCAGGATCAGGGCCTGCGGGAGCGGATCGCTGTAGTCCTGTGCCGGGGTGTCCTTGGCGAACAGGGGCGCCAGTCCTGCATAGCCCCCGGTGGCCAGGATCAGCAGGTTGGTGGCGTTGGCCAGGAGCATCAGCCCCAGCAGCACCCGGGTGAGGCTGCGTTCCAGGATGAGGTAGATGCCGCAGGCATACAGGGCGCCCATGACGATCAGCAGGGTCAGGTTGACGCTCATGCGTGGCCCTTTGCGGTGGTCTCGGCGGGGACGGTGTCGGGCTCCAGCGCGGGTTCCAGGTCCCGTTCAGCCTCCAATTCCGGCTGCCCGGGGCGGTCGATGTCCGGCTCGTCCTGGTGTGGGGCGGCCGCCGACCGTTCCTCCATGTGCTCGTCAATTTCGGCCCCGAGGCTGCGCAGCACGTCAAGCACCAGGCCCACCACCACGATGTACACCCCGATATCGAAGATCGTGGAGGTGACGAATTTGATGTCCCCGAAGACGGGCAGCCACACCTGGATGATGGCGGACTGGAACACCTGGCCGCCCAGCAGCAGGGGCACCACGCCGGACACGGCGGCCAGGGCCAGGCCGGTGCCCAGCAGCGCGCCGGCGCTCAGTGGCGCCGCCTCCCGCAGTTCGAAGCGTCCGCCTGCCAGGTAGCGGATGGTCAGCGCCAGGCCGGCGGTGAGGCCGCCGGCGAAACCGCCGCCCGGCAGGTTGTGGCCGGCCAGCAGCAGGTAGAGCGAGAAGATGATCATCGAGTGGAAGAGCAGCCGGGTGACCACTTCGAAGATGATGGAGCGCCGTTCGGGGGCCAGGGTACGGCCCGCGACGATCCAGGGATCGCGGGCTGCGGCTGCGAACCTGCGGCTGATGGCCAGTGCCGCGCCGTCGCGGGAGCCGGGATCCACGCCGTGGGACCGTCCCACCGTGCCCTCGGCAACGGATGCGGACCGCTGCAGCCGGTCGCCGCGCCCGCGTACGAAGATCAGGCTGGCGACGCCGGTGGCGGCAAGCGCAAGGACGCTGATCTCGCCGAAGGTGTCCCAGGCGCGGATGTCCACCAGGGTCACGTTGACCACGTTCAGGCCGCCGCCGCCCTCGTAGGCAAGCTGCGGGAACTGCAGTGATACGGGCAGGGCGGTCCGGGCGCCCATGGCGAAAATGGCCGCGAACACCATGGTGGCGCCGAAACCCAAACCGATGATGACACGCACCACCCGGTATTTGCCGCCGGTGCGGTCCCGCAGTTCCGGCGGGAGGCTGCGCATGGCAAGGACGAACGCCACCAGGATGATGGTCTCCACCAGCATCTGGGTCAGCGCCAGGTCCGGAGCGCCCTGCAGGGCGAACACCAGGGCGATGCCGTACCCGGTCACGGAGACCATCAGCACAGCGAGGAAGCGTTTGTTCGCCTTGACGGCGGCCAGGGCGCCGATCACGATGCCCACCCCGGCCACAAGCTGCAGCGGGGAGTTGGGATCCACCAGGTAGACGTTCTGCGGCAGGGGGTTGCCACCCAGGAGGATGGCCGTGAGCGGCAGGACGAACGCCACGCTGAGGATCACGGCAAGGTAGAAGTACAGTGAGCCGCGCTGGGTCCGGCCGGTGATCCAGACGGCCACGTCGTCCAGGGCGCCGATGGTCAGCTGGTAGGCACGGTCGCCGTCCACCCAGGCCGGGACCAGGGACTGGACGCGGGCCACCGCGTTGCGGCCAAGATACATGGCCGCGCCAAGCACGAAGGTGACGGCCGTCAGCCCAAGCGCCGGGGTCAGTCCGTGCCACAGCGCAAGGTGGCCCGCCTGCGCGGCCGGAGTGCCGGCGTCGGGCGCTGTGGAAGCGAACAGCGCCGCGTACGGCTGGAACCAGGCGTCCACCGGCACGGGCCAGAGCCCGTACACGATGGTCAGGACGCTGAGGACGGCAGGGGCGGCGAGGAAGGAGGGCCGGATGGCTTTGAAGGGGATGGGGTCCACGCCGGGTTTGACCGCGAAGGCACCCCACATGAAGCGGGCGCTGTAGGCGAACGTGAGGATTGACCCCACCACCAGCCCAGCCAGGACCACCGTGCCCCACGGTCCGGAGTGCGGGTCCGCGGCGTGGTGCACGAACGCCTCCAGCACGGATTCCTTGGCGACGAAGCCGGCCAGCAGCGGAACGCCCGCCATGGACGCGGCACCGATGCCGGCCACGATGCCCAGCGCACGGGAGGAACGGAAGACCCCTGACAGCTTGCGCACGTCGCGGGTTCCGGACTGGTGATCGATGATGCCCACCACCAGGAAGAGCGTGGCCTTGAAGAGGCCGTGGGCCAGCAGCATGGCAAGGCCCGACAGCGCGGCGTCGGGCGTTCCCAGGCCCACCGCCATGGTGAGGAAGCCCAGCTGGCTGACGGTGCCGTACGCGAGGATCAGCTTGATGTCGGTCTGCCGCAGTGCCCGGTAGCCGCCCACCAGCATGGTGGCCAGGCCCAGGCCCAGGACCACGGGCTGCCAGTACGCCGTCGCGGAGAATCCCGGAGCGAGGCGCGCCACCAGGTAGATGCCGGCCTTCACCATGGCGGCGGCATGCAGGTAGGCGCTGACGGGGGTGGGCGCGGCCATGGCGCCGGGGAGCCAGAAGTGGAACGGGACCAGCGCGGACTTGGTGATGGCACCCACCAGGATGAGCACGACGGCGGCACCCACCACGGCGCCGGACGGTCCGGACGCCAGTGTGGAAGCCTGCTCCAGGATGCTGGAGATACGGTACGTGCCGGCGGTGTAGCCCAGCATGATCAGGCCCACCAGCATGGCCAGGCCGCCGGCAGTGGTGACCATCAGTGCCTGGAGGGCGGACCGGCGGGCGGCAAGCCTGGTCCGGGCGAAGCCGATCAGCAGGTAGGACAGGATGGTGGTCAGTTCCCAGAAGATGAACAGCAGCAGCAGGTCATCGGCGGTGACCAGCCCGAACATGGCACCGGCGAAGGCCAGCAGCTGGGCGCCGAACGGGCCGAGGTCCTGGTCTTTCCGTTTGAAGTACCGGGCGCAATAAACCAGCACCAGGGCGCCGACGCCAAGCACCAGCAGTGACATCACCCAAGCCAGTGCGTCCATGCGGAAGGCGAATTCCAGGTGGAGGCTGGGGATCCAGTCCAAGGCCTCGGTGACGGCTCCTGACCCTGACCCTGAGTAGACGGGACCGTGCTGGAACACCAGCCAGCCGAAGGAAGCAGCCGGAACGGCAGCCAGCGCGTAAAAGGCGTTGCGGCCCCAGAGCCTGAAGAGGAAGGGCGCGAGGACAGCCACCGAAAAGTGCACGGCAAGGACTGTGATCACTGTATTCTCCGCAACGTCAGGAATTCGATTGTCAAAAGTTGGAGCAGGCGGCAAAAAGTAAGGTCCGGGAGGGCTCAGTTTATCAAGGCCCGTCGGGTGCCTTCCCCCGTCAGCGGCGCCACCGACGGCGGAACCCCGCCGTCAAAGGCCCGTGGTCCCAAGGGTGTTCGCCACCGGCGGATACGATGCATCGTATGAACAGCGCCAGCGCTCCGGGAGCAATGCAGCCTGCCTCGGAACTCGAAGCCGGAACCCGGAACTCCAGCAAGGGCCGCGTACTGGCCTGGGCTTCCTGGGACTGGGGCTCGGCGGCCTTCAACGCAGTGATGACCACCTTTGTCTTCACCGTCTACCTGACGTCCAACGCTTTCGGCGGCGAGGACAGTGCCTCGGCGGTCCTGGGCGCCGCACTTGCCGTTGCCGGGTTCGCCATCGCCCTGCTGGCGCCGGTCACGGGCCAGCGTTCGGACGCGGGGGGCCGGCGGAAGCTGTGGCTGGGAGTCAACTCGGCCGCCGTCGCCATCCTGACGGCCCTGTGCTTCTTCGTATTCCCCCGCCCGGAATTCCTGCTCCTCGGGGTATCGCTGATCGCCCTGGGCAACGTGTTCTTTGAATTTGCAGGCGTGAACTACAACGCCATGCTGGCCCAGGTCTCCACGCCGCAAAACATCGGAAAGGTCAGCGGCCTGGGTTGGGCAGCCGGCTATCTTGGCGGCATCGTGGCACTCCTGATCGTCCTGCAGCTGTTCGTCCAGCCGGCCTTTGACTGGTTCGGCGCGTCCACCCGGGACAGCCTCAACATCAGGCTCGTTGCCGTCTTCTCCGCCCTGTGGTTCTTCGTCTTCGCCCTCCCCGTCCTGTTTGCCGTCCCCGAACTGCCCCGGTCCGCCCAGACGGGCCGTCTGGGTTTTTTTGCCAGCTACGGACTGCTGTTCCGGCGCATCAAGGCGATCTATGCCACCAGCCCGCACACCATCTACTTCCTGCTGGCCAGTGCCGTGTTCCGTGACGGACTGGCCGCCGTCTTCACGTTTGGCGGCATCATCGCCGCCGGTACCTTCGGCTTTGCCCTGTCCCAGGTGATTTTCTTCGCCATTTTCGGAAACGTGGTGGCTGCCGTCGGGGCGGTCATTGGCGGATTCCTGGACGACAAGGTGGGCCCCAAAGCTGTCATCACCGGGTCCCTGGCGGGCCTCCTGGTCGCCGGGTCGGCGATCCTGGCCCTGGGCAACGGGGACTATGTCTTCTTCGGCATGCAGTGGGCCGGGACCACCACGTTCTGGGTATTCGGGCTCTTCCTCTGCCTGTTCGTCGGGCCTGCCCAGTCCTCCTCCCGCGCATACCTGGCCCGGCTCGCGCCGCACGGCGAATCCGGGGAGCTGTTCGGCCTTTACGCCACCACCGGACGGGCCGTCAGCTTCCTGGCGCCGGCGCTGTTCACCCTCTGCATCACCGTGGCCACCCCCCTGGTGCCGGCCGGGCAGGCACAGCGATGGGGGATCCTGGGCATCATGGTGGTCCTCCTGGCAGGGCTCCTGGTGCTGCTGCCGGTGAAGTCGCCGGCCAAGGCACCCATCGCCGTGGTCCCCGCCGCCTGAAAACACCTTCCGGGCAACGTTCCAGGCCCCGGCCAAGTGTTGCCAGGCAGACTAGGCTTGACCTATGAACGTGGACGAAACCAACCTTCCCGGCCTGGGCCGCCGGAAGGATTTCATGACCGCCTCCGGACGCCGCATCGGTGTCGTGGAGCGGCGGGAAGGCCAGACGGAACTCATCGTTTCCACCTGGGACGACCCCGACACCTGCCAGGCTTCCATTCCGCTCACCAGCGACGAAGCCGCCACCCTGGGCAACCTCCTCGGCGGCACGCACCTGGCAATGAAGCTCGCGGAAGAGCACAAGGACGTTCCCGGGATTGTCACCCGGCAGTTCTCCATCGCCGCGGACTCCCCGTTCCAGAACCAGCCCATGGGCAAGGCCTGCATCCGCACCCGCTGCGGCGTGTCGATCGTAGCCATCATGCGCGAGGGCGAAGTGCTGCCGTCGCCGGGTCCCGACGTCGTGCTGCACCCCGGCGACCTGCTGGTGGCTGTGGGTACCCAGGAAGGCCTCGACTCAGCGGCCGATATCCTGCGCCACGGCTAAGCCCTATGGACCCGTTGGCCCTGACCCTCATTGAACTGGGGGCCGTTGTGTTCTGCCTGGGGCTGTTGGCCAGGCTGGCCGGACGGATCGGAATGTCGCCCATCCCGCTCTACCTGCTGGGCGGATTGGCTTTTGGTGCGGGCGGCATCGTCAAGCTGGAAGGCATGCACGAGTTCGCGCATCTCTCCGGCGAGATCGGTGTCATCCTGCTGCTGCTTATGCTCGGACTGGAATATACGGCGTCTGAGCTCTTCACCGGCCTGCGGCGCTCGTGGCAGGCCGGCGTCCTGGACCTGGTCCTTAACTTCCTGCCCGGCGCGGCGCTGGCCCTGCTCCTGGGCTGGGGCGGCGTGGGTGCCATGGTCATGGGCGGCGTCACGTACATATCCTCGTCCGGCATCGCCGCCAAGGTCATCACCGACCTCGGCCGGCTGGGAAACCGGGAGACACCAGTGGTGCTGTCCATCCTGGTGTTCGAGGACCTGGCCATGGCCGTCTACCTGCCCATCCTCACGGCAACGCTCGCGGGAGTAAGTTTCCTGGGCGGGCTCACCGCGGTGGGCATCGCCCTGGCGGTGGTCACCATGGTCCTCATGGTGGCGCTGCGGCACGGGCACCATGTTTCCAAGGCGGTGCACAGCGAGAATTCCGAGGTCTTCCTGCTCAACGTCCTGGGGGCCGCCCTGCTGGTGGCGGGGGCGGCATCGGCAATGCAGGTTTCCGCCGCGGTGGGGGCCTTCATGCTGGGCATCGCGATCTCGGGTTCCACGGCCCACAACGCCACCCGGATCCTTGAACCCCTGCGCGACCTGTTTGCCGCCATCTTCTTTGTGGCGTTCGGACTCAACACGGACCCGTCATCCATTCCCCCGGTCCTTGGCTGGGCCCTGGTACTTGCTGCGGCCACCACCGCCACCAAGATGGCCACCGGGATTTGGGCCGCCAAACGCGCCGGCATCGCCAGGCCCGGCCGGTTCCGCGCCGGCGCCGCGCTGGTGGCCCGCGGCGAATTCTCCATCGTGATCGCCGGCCTGGCCGTTGCATCGGGAGTGGTCCCGCGCGAGCTGGCGGCGCTGGCTACGGCCTACGTGCTGCTGATGGCGGTGCTGGGCCCGCTGGCCGCACGCTACGTGGAACCGCTGGCCAGGCCGTTTATCCGGAGGCCGGCCGTCGCCCCGCAGGTCTAGGCGCTGGAGGCGCGCCGGCGTCCGTGCCGGTTCTGCCGGACACTGCCGCAGCTGAACGCTGGTGCGGCTAAATGCTGGTGCGGTGGAAGTTGAGGTGGCTGCGGCTTGCGGTCGGGCCGCGCTGGCCCTGGTACCGGTTGCCGTATTCGCCCTGGCCGTAGGGGTATTCCGCGGCCGAGCTGAGCCGGAAGAAGCACAGCTGCCCGATCTTCATCCCCGGCCACAGCTTGATGGGCAGCGTGGCCATGTTGGACAGCTCCAGGGTGACGTGGCCGGAAAATCCGGGGTCGATGAAACCTGCGGTGGAGTGCGTGAGCAGGCCCAGGCGGCCCAGGGATGATTTGCCTTCCAGGCGGGCCGCGATGTCGTCGGGCAGCGTCACGGTTTCATAGGTGGAACCCAGGACGAACTCCCCCGGGTGCAGGATAAAGGCCTCGTCCTGCTCCACTTCCACCAACCGCGTCAGCTCAGGCTGCTCCTGCGCGGGATCGATGTGCGCGTACTTGTGGTTGTCGAACAGGCGGAAGAACTTGTCGATCCGGACATCCACGGACGACGGCTGGACCATCGCAGGATCGAACGGTTCCAGCACGATCCGCTGGGAATCAATTTCGGCACGAATGTCGCGGTCAGAGATCAGCACCGTCCCAAATTACCGTATCGGTTATCCACAGCCGCACTTTCCCGTTGTTGCTGTGGCCTCGTGGGGCTAATGTTGCGAATGAAAGCCGCCGGAATGGTCTCCCGGATGGCGTAACAGGGCTGGGGATGTTTGTGAATAAATTGGTGGCACCCTCTTTCATTGGCGTGCTCTGTGCGTGGGCACTGGTCTCTTCGTCGGCAGCAGCGCCTCCCGCGCCGCTGCCGTCCAGCCAGGCGGATTCGGCTGGCATCTCGCTGGCGGCTCCCGTGGTTCGGGGCGGAACATCCGTCGATGGTGGCGGTTCCGCAGGACGCCTCACCCCTGCCGTGGACCCGGACATCCGGGTGGCCTCGCCCCTGCCGGCGGCCACAGCCACGCCAACTGCAGCGTCCGCGCCCGTGACAGCCGCTCCTGCAACTACTGCGCTTGTGCCCTCCACGGAAACGTCACCGGTGGCATCACCAACTGCCGTTCCGGCGGAGCCCGCACCCCAGACGGTGTCCATCCCTCCGTTGTGGGCGCCGGACCAGGAACTGGCTTCGCCGCCGGCCACCCGGCTGGCCACCCCTGAGTCCGGCACCGCGCTTCCCTCCACGGAGGCACTGGTCCCGGACTCGAATGCTGCAGCCATCCTCACCGTGTTCACCAGGATCAACGAATACCGGGTGGCCAACGGCCTGAACAAGGTCAAGTACCACCCCACGGTGGCCGGCATGTCGCAGGAATGGTCGGACAGCATCGCCGGCCGTGACGTGATCGAGCACCGGGCAAGTTTCTGGACCGATCCCCGCGCCCTCAGCCCCAACAACGGCGCCGGCGAGGTGATCGCCATCCGTACCGACCGCGACGCCGCCCAGCTGGTGGAATGGTGGAAGGGATCGCCGGGCCACAACGCCATGCTCCTCGATCCACGGTTCAACGTGATGGGTGCCGGCATTTCCTACACCAACTCCACCTACCAGATCTGGGGCGTGGTGAACTTCTTCGGCTACACCACGCTGCCGGCGGGGACCCTGGATTCCCCGGGCGGCCCGGGATCAGGGGACGCTTTCCCGCCGCCGGCGCCTAGCCTGTGCGATGCACCCGCCAAGCACATGCCGCCCACGCTTAATCTCGCCGCCGCCGCGATCACAGGCCCGGCCGACATCGTGTCCGTCGACTCCGCAGGGCAGCTGCTGGACAGGGCATCCACCGGACCCCGCACCTATGCTCCGGCCAGGGTGATCGGCTCAGGGTTCAGCGGAGCGAAGGAAGTCTTTGTCACGGACTGGGACCGTGACGGCACATATGACGTCCTCACCCAGTGGACCGGCGGCGACCTCACACTGCACCGGGGCATCGCCGGGGGTGGGTTCCAGGCCGCCATCACTCTCGGTAAGGGCGGCTGGAACACGCTGACCCTGGCCGTGGGCGGCTGGTGCGCCAACAACCGGATGCCCCAGATCCTGGCCCTGGACGGGGCCGGGAACCTGTTCCTCTACGCCAACAAGGGCACCGGCGACATCGCGGAGCGGGCCACCGTTGCCACCGGTGTTTACGCTTCCCGGCTTTCGATGGTGGACTATGACGCCGATGGCTTCCAGGACGTGCTGGCGCTGAAAGCGGACGGCAGCGTGCAGCTCTACCGCGGGTGGGGCACCACCGCACTCCGTGCAGAGACGCGGCCCACCGTGGCCACCGGCTGGACGGAGGTTACGGGAATCCGGGCGCTGCGCAACGTCACTGGGCTGTACTCCACGGGCGTGGCGCTCCGCCGCGCCAACGACACCGTGCAGTACTGGGACCTGACCGCGGGAAGCCTTGCCTCGCCGTCGAACCTTGCCGGACCCTGGACCGGGCAGCGGCTGGCCCAGTAGGCCGGGACTGCCGGCATGGGCTCAGATGGCCGGTTGGAGCTCCAGCACGTGCTTCAGCCGGTCCAGTTGGGCCACATCCGCGCTGACACGGCGCTGCAGCATACCGTCCAGGAAGCCGAACCTGCTGAAGAAACCGAGGCGCCCCTCGCGTTTGGCTTCCATGGCGAACCGGACCCGGGTCCCCGCGTCTTCGGTGCTCAGGTAATAGCCGCCCCAGCGGGTTGCCGGCCCGGACACAACGTGGAACTGGATTTCTGCGCCGGGGCGCACGTTGGTGATTTCCAGGTCCGCGGGAATGCTCAGGCCCGAACGGCCCGCCACCATTTTCCGGTAGACAGCCCCCGCGGCCTCGGCCGGCCCCTGCACGAGCTTCACGCTGCGGACATCGTTGCGCCAGGGGGGAAGATTGGTGGCGTCGAGGAGGTACTGGTAGACGGCCATGGCGTCGCGTTCTATGAGGACCTCGTACTCTGCGATTGCCATGAAGATAGTTCCTGTGGTTGACGTGGGCTGCCGCAATAGCTGCCTCCCCCAACGCGGCCGCTACCCGGATCAGGTTAGCCAGCGCCCGGCGCCCAGACCCAGCCGACAGCGCCGACGTTATTGAAGAGTTACTGGATGACGTCCCGCGTTCAGGACACGGAACCCGCACAGCTTCGGGGTTGGCGGGGAGCCCGCAGATCTGCGCTAAGCTAAGTTCTGCCCCGCGCGAGTGGCGGCATGCGGCTGTAGCTCAATGGTAGAGCGCTAGCTTCCCAAGCTTGATACGCGGGTTCGATTCCCGTCAGCCGCTCTGTTTTCCCTCTTCCCACAGCTTTGCAACCCCCGGCGCGTATTAGGTACAGGGGTGTAGGGTCGGTAGTCAGGAACCTTTTCGGTTCCGCTACAGGAGCAATCATGGCTGACAAGTCCCCGCGTCAAACGGCATCAAAAAAGTCCGGCAAGTCCCTCAAGGAAAAGCGCGCAGACAAGAAGGCCGCCGCTGCGCCGGCCAGCTCCCTGGACATCACATCCAGCAAGGCCGCTAAGAAGAAGTGACAGGCCAACAGGCCCAGCTGAGCCTGGGCGTCCTGGCCACTACGCGGAAACCGGACGAGCGCCGGGTTCCCATCCATCCCCTGCATTTTGAGCGGATCGACCCCGAACTCCGCGGACGCATCATCCTGGAACAGGGCTACGGCGAGCGCTTCGGTGTTCCGGACAGCCACCTCTCCACCTTGGTGGGAAGAATGGCGGACAGGGAAGAACTGCTGGCCGCGGCCGACGTCGTGCTCCTGCCCAAACCCCAGCCGGAAGACCTTGCCGACATGCGCGATGGGCAGGTCCTCTGGGGGTGGCCGCACTGCGTCCAGGACCGTGCCATCACCCAACTCGCCATTGACAAGAAGCTCACCCTCATCGCCTTTGAGGCGATGAACCACTGGGCCAGCGACGGCGGGTTCGGCCTGCACGTGTTCCACAAGAACAACGAACTTGCCGGCTACTGTTCGGTCCTGCACGCCCTGGCCCTGACCGGTTCCACCGGGGACTACGGGCGCCGCCTCAGTGCCGTGGTGATCGGTTTCGGCGCCACCGCCCGCGGGGCTGTGACGGCACTGAACGCGCACGGCGTCCACGACGTCCAGGTGCTCACCAACCGCGGTGTGGCTGCGGTGGGTGCCCCTATCCATTCGGTGAACATCGTGCAGTTCGACCACGACGCCGAGGCCCCCTTCCTGAGCCAGGTCATCACCGAGCGGGGCCGGGTTCCGCTGGCCCCGTTCCTCGCCGAAAGCGACATCGTGGTCAACTGCACGCTGCAGGACCCCAACAACCCGCTGACGTACCTGCGGCCAGAGGACCTGGCGGGATTCCGCCCGGGCAGCCTCATCATCGATGTCTCCTGTGATGAGGGCATGGGATTCAGCTGGGCCCGCTCCACTACGTTTGCCGATCCGATGTTTACGGTCGGGGACCACATCAACTACTACGCGGTGGACCACAGCCCCTCCTACCTCTGGAACTCCTCCAGCTGGGAGATCAGCCAGGCCCTGCAGCCGTTCCTCGAAACCGTGATGGCCGGTCCTGACGCCTGGGAAGGCAATGACACCATCGCGCGGGCCATCGAGATCCGTGACGGGGTCATCCGCAATGAAGCCGTGCTCCAGTTCCAGGAGCGCTCCCCGGAGTATCCGCACCAGGTTCTTCACGTGGCGGACCGGCTGGCGCAGTCCTAGGCACCTGCGTGGCGGCTGACGATCCTCACCGGGTGGCCGCCTTTCAGGTCCATCCGGAGCTTCAATCCACCCTTGCGCGCCAGGACCACCGCCACCGTCATGGCCGCCAGCGCGGGAACACCGCCGGATACCAGCAGGGCAACGTGGGGATCGGCATGTTCGGCGATCCAGCCCAGCATGGGGCCGCCCAGCGCCTGGCCCCCGATCAGCACCATGATGTACAGGCTCATCACGCGGCCGCGGATGGCCATGTTGGAACTGACCTGCACCAGCTGGTTTGAGCCGGTAAGGAACATCAGGCACCAGAACCCGGACAGGACCATCACGGCCCCGAACCACACCATGGACGGGGCGAGGGTTGCGAGGCAGAGCATCAGGCCATACATCCCCGCGCAGAACACCACGGACCGCAGGCGGAGCTGCCGACGGCGGGTGGACGCCACGGCGCCGGACAGGGCACCCAGTGCCACCAGGGCGTTGAGGAGTCCGTACCCGCCGGCGCCCACCTGGAAGATGTGGTCCGCGTAGGCGGCAAGCAGCACCGGCAGGCTCATGGCGAAGACCGAGATGAACCCCGCCATGAGCCACGGCCAGTAGATGGTGGGCTTGCTCAGCGCGTAGCGCAGCCCTTCCCGGAGCATGCCCTTGCTCTTGGGCGTCGGGGCGCTGACGTACAGCTGGTCCTTGCGCAGGAGCAGGAGCATGGTCACCGTTGAGCAGCAGGCCAGGGCGTTCGCCGCGAACGCCCAGCCCGCCCCTACTGCCGTCAGGAGCAGGCCCGCGATCGCAGGGCCGATCAGCCCGCCCAGCTGGAAGGTGGTGGAGTTGACGCTGATGGCGTTCCGCAGATACCTGGGGCCGACGAGTTCATTGACGAACACCTGCCGTGCGGGCTGGTCAAGGACGGTCACCAGGCCCAGGACGCAGGCGATGACATAGACATGCCAGACCATGATGACGCCGGTGAGCGCCAGCAGGGCCAGTGATGCAGCCAGGATGGCGGCCATAGCCTGGCACAGGATGAGGATTTTCCGCTTGGCGAACCGGTCGGCGATCATGCCGCCCCACGGGCCAAGCAGCAGGGAGGGCATGAACTGCAGGGCCACCGTGAATCCGACGGCCGTCACCGATCCCGAGAGCTGCAGCACCAGCCAGTCCTGGGCGATGCGCTGCATCCAGATGGCAATGACGGCGATGAAGTGGCCCACGGCGAAGATCCGGAAGTTGGGCACTTTCAACGAGATGAAGGTGTGCTTCCAGGGGAGCTTTTCGGCGACGACGGCGAGCGGCTGGGTCTGGTTGTCCGGCGGCGGTGTGCCCGCGGCGTCGATGACTGGCTGGGAGACGGAGGCCGACGAAGGCGGTGGGGGTGCCACAGGAGTGTCCTCAAATTGCGGGCGGTCTGGGATGTCCTTAACGCTAGGCTGGCGGAGCAGATTATGGAGGCGTATGGTCCCTATAACTCGTATTGCGAAACGCAATAACCCATCCAGAGCGGAAGGCCCGGGAACCCACAATGTTTGAACCAGCCCAGCTGCGTTCCTTCCTCGCGGTGGCGGACACCCTGAGTTTCACCAAGGCCGCCGAGCGCCTGGGCCTGGCCCAGCCCACCATCAGCCAGCACATCCGAAAACTTGAAGCGGCCGCCAAACGCAGCCTGATTGCCCGGGATACCCGGGACGTCAGGCTCACGGACAACGGCGACGCCATGGCGGGTTTTGCCCGCAACATCCTGTCCGCGCACGACGCCGCCGCGCGCTACTTCTCCGGCTCGGCAATGCGCGGCCGCCTGAGGTTCGGCACCGCGGACGACCTCGCCATCACCGGGCTGCCCCGGATCCTGCGTGAATTCCGGCAGATCTACCCGCAGATCAACCTGGAACTGACCGTTGGGCAAAGCGACCAGCTGTACCGGAAGCTCAACGCCGGACAGCTGGACCTGGTGTTCGTGAAATGGGTGGCCGGCGCAAAGGACGGCACCGTGGTCCAGCACGATTCCTTCTCCTGGGTGGGGCTGGAGCAGACGGTGCTGGAGCCTGGAACGCCCGTGCCCCTGATCGCCTACCCGGCCCCCAGCCTCAGCCGGAAGCTGGCCATCGATGCGCTGGAAGCCCATGGCAGGACCTGGCGGATCACCTGCACCACCCGCCAGATCAGCGGCGTGCTTGCGGCAGTCCGGGCCGGCATCGGCGTGGCCGTGATGCCGACGTCGCTGGTGCCCGAGGACCTGAAAATCATCACGCGCCGGTTCGATCTTCCCGCCGTGGGGGATGTGGATTTCACGCTGATCCGCAACCCGTTGGCCAACGCCGAGGTGATCGACGCCCTCACCCAATCGATCGTCGGCCGGACCATTAACCGCCAAACTTAACTCCCTAGCGGCACAAATTCCTGCATTTAGGGGAGTTAGGGGCCCGTGTCCATTGATAGGGGAGGTGCCATCCCCTATGCTCAATTACCAAGGTCAAGCAGCAGGCCGGTTCACTAAAACAAGCGCGCATCCGCATCCCGGAAAGCCGCGCTTGGGACAGGCAGCCAATGACGACAGCCAGGAACATCCATCTCGGTTCTGCACATGCGCGCCCGTACAACACCGCACGGCCGTCCACCCGCCAGAACACCCTCGGAACCGGACACGCCTCCGTGGACTCCGGCTACGTGGGAAAACCCACCTGCGACAAATGCCGTACCGACGAGTTCGTCTACCTCGAATCGTACATTCCGCCCACCTACCGGCGTGACGGAAGCGTAGCCACCCTCGGCGAAGTGGCGTACACCTGCACCCGCTGCGAGGAATTCTCGGCCCACAGCGTCCCGGCCACCTGGACACCACCGGGCTGGTATCTGGGCTAAAGAGGCCGGCTAAGCACACTGCTCTAAAGAGGCAAGGCCCTAAAGAGACACGGCCGGGCAGCCACCGTTCGGTGGCTGCCCGGCCATTCCTTGCGCCTGGCACCGGCGCGCGGGTTTCAAGGGATCAGAGCCTCAATGGCTCAGATCAGTGCGTCCGACAGGTGGTTCGGGGTGCCGAACCGGTGTGCCGTGATGCTGACGGCCTGCTCGTGCAGGAACGGAAGCAGTTCCACGCGCCCGGCCTCTGTGACGGCGTGGGCATAGATGGCCACGTCGGGCCGGCCGCCGGTCGCATCGGCGAGCGCGGAAGCGTCGCCGCCGATCAGGCGGATGCGCGCACCAGACAGTTTGCCCGCGGAGGCGAGGCCTGCCGCCGAAGCCAGCCAGCCGGCGTCGGACTCCACCACTACGTCGATATCAAGGGCGGTGAGCACGGAGCGCAGCTGGGCGGGAAGTTCGACGGCGGTGGACACGGTGACTGCCGAACCCGCCAGCACGCCGGCCGCCACAGTCCGGACGAGGTGCGCCAGCGGCGCGCCTTCGGAGAGCCGGACAGTGACCGGCAGGCTCCGGTAGCGGAAGATGTTGCGCTCGGCGCTGAGTCCGGAGACGTCCTTGGCGGTGCCGAACTCCTCGGCCCACGCTTCGGCGTCGGAGGCCAGGGCGCGCTGGACGGACTCGAGCTCGGCGGGCTGCAGGGCGGGGCCGGCGGCGTTGACGATGCGCCGCACGCCGGGGTGGGTGACAGCGGCATTCGCCGAGGCCGTGCCCGGCGCCCAATCGCCGAGCCCGGCCAGGTAGTTGGGGCCGCCGGCCTTGGTTCCGGCGCCGACGGCGGACTTCTTCCAGCCGCCGAACGGCTGGCGCTGCACGATCGCGCCGGTGATGCCGCGGTTCACATAGAGGTTGCCGGCCTGGATGGTGTCCAGCCAGATGCCCAGCTCCTCGGAGTTCAGCGAGTGCAGGCCTGCGGTGAGGCCGTACTCGATCTGGTTCTGGATGCCGATGGCCTCTTCCAGCGTGTCAGCGGTCATCACACCCAGGACCGGGCCGAAGAACTCGGTCAGGTGGAAGTAGGAGCCGCGCTTGACGCCGTACCGCACGCCGGGGCTCCACAGCCGCCCGGTGTCATCCAGCTTCCGCGGTTCCACGGCCCAGTTCTCGCCGTCGCCCAGGGTGGTCAGGGCGTTGAGGAGTTTGCCGTTGGCGGGCTCGATGATGGGGCCCATCTGGCTGGTGGGGTCCTGCGGGTAGCCCACCTTCAGGGACGTCACGGCGTCAATCAGCTGGTTGTGGAAGCGCTTGGACTTGGCAACCGAGCCCACAAGGATCACCAGCGAGGCCGCGGAGCACTTCTGGCCGGCATGGCCGAACGCGGAGTAGGCCACATCCTTGGCCGCCAGGTCCAGGTCCGCGCTGGGCGTGACGATGATGGCATTCTTGCCGCTCGTTTCAGCAAGCAGCGGCAAGTCCTTGCGGAAGGAACGGAACAGCTCGGCGGTTTCGTAGCCGCCGGTGAGGATCACGCGGTCCACGGACGGGTGGCTGATCAGCTGCCGGCCCAGTTCCCGCTCCCCCAGCTGCACCATGGTCAGCACGCCCTTGGGCACGCCGGCTTCCCACAGGGCTTCGATCATCACGGCGCCGCTGCGTGCGGCCTGCTTGGCAGGCTTGATGACGACGGCGGAGCCGGCGGCGAGTGCCGCGAGGGTGGACCCTGCGGGGATGGCGACCGGGAAGTTCCAGGGCGGCGTGACAACGGTGAGCTTGGCTGGGACGAACGTGGCGCCGTTGACCGTGTCCAGCTTCCGCGCGGACTCGGCGTAGTAGTGGGCGAAGTCCACGGCTTCGCTGACCTCGGGGTCGCCCTGGTCGATCGTCTTGCCAGTCTCGCTGGCCATGACCTCCAGGAGGTCGGCCCGGCGGGCTTCCAGAATCTCTCCGGCCCGGTGCAGGATCTCGGCGCGTTCGTTGCCGGAGAGTTCTCCCCAGGCCTTGCCCTTTTCCACGGCGTTGGCGATGGCCGCGTTGAGGGTTGCTTCATCGTTGATGAACGCGGCCTTGACCGAAGCGTTGCCCAGGGTGGAGGCCGGGACGCGTTCCAGGATGGCGCGGCCCCAGGTGCGGTTGGCCGGCAGCGCGGGATCGGTGTCCGGGGTGTTCTTGAAACCGGCGTGCGGCATGGGCTCCGGCGGGAGGTTGCGGTCCTGGCGGCGGTTGGGCAGCGGCACGCTGTTGTCCAGGGCGTCGAGCGAGGACAGGAAGCGCTGCTTTTCGCGCTCGAAGAGGCCTTCGTTCTCGCTGAGTTCGAAGACGGCGGACATGAAGTTTTCCTGGCTGGCGCCTTCTTCCAGGCGGCGGATCAGGTAGGCGATGGCGACGTCGAACTCGGAGGGGTGCACCACGGGGGTGTAGAGCAGCAGGGAGCCCACGTCCTTCTTGACGGCCTCTGCCTGGCCCTGCGCCATGCCCAGCAGCATCTCGAACTCGATGCCGGACTCCACGCCGCGCTGCTTGGCCAGGAGCCAGGCGAAGGCGATGTCGAACAGGTTGTGGCCGGCCACGCCGATTCTGATGTTCTGGATCCGGTCCGGGTGCAGCGCGTAGTTGATGACCCGCTTGTAGCTGGTGTCCGAGTCCTGCTTGGTGCCCCAGGTGGCCAGCGGCCAGTCATGCAGGGAGGCCTCCACCTGCTCCATGGGCAGGTTGGCACCCTTGACCACGCGGACCTTGATGCCCGCGCCGCCCTTGGCGCGGCGCTCGGCGGCCCAGTCCTGCAGGCGGATCATGGCGGAGAGTGCGTCCGGGAGGTAGGCCTGGAGCACGATGCCGGCTTCGAGGTCCTTGAACTCGGGCTTGTCCAGGATCCTGGTGAAGACCGCGATGGTCATGTCCAGGTCCTTGTACTCCTCCATGTCCAGGTTGATGAACTTGGCCTTCTTTCCCGGGCCGGCGAAGGAGTTTGCGCGCTGGAAGAGCGGGGTGAGCTTTTCGACGACGTGTTCCACGGCTTCATCAAACGCCCAGGCGGAGTGCGGGGCCACGGTGGAGGAGACCTTGATGGAAACGTAGTCGACGTCGGGGCGGGCCAGCAGCGTGTGCGTGCCCTCGAGCCGGCGGGACGCCTCGTGCTCCCCCAGGACTGCCTCGCCGAGGAGGTTGACGTTGAGCTTGATGCCGTCCTTGCGGATCTTGGCGATGGCCGGGCCCAGCTTGGCGTCGGTGGCGTCAACGATCAGGTGGCCCACCATTTCACGGAGTACCCTGCGGGCGATGGGGATGACCACCTGCGGCATGACGGGGGCCATGGTGCCGCCGAGGGCCACGGCGCTGCGCATGTACCAGGGCAGGAAGGCCGGGACCTTGGGGGCGAGCTTGGCCAGGTTGCGGGCCGCCACGTTCAGGTCCTCGGGACGGACCACGCCGTCCACGAAGCCCACGGTGAACTCCAGGCCGTTGGGGTCCTTCAGCACGCCGGCCAACTGCTCGGCGGAGGCGTCCACGGGGACCTTGGAGGCCTCGGTGAGCCAGCGGCGGACCAAGGCGACTGACTCATTGGCGAGGGCCTTTGCCTGGGGGACGTCGACGTCGACGGTCAGCGGTGCGGTACCGGCTGAAGTTGCTGGTTCCATTGCAACGTGGGTCATGATTTTTCCCGATCTTTCTTGCCGTGGGAGAAGGTCTTTCCATCAGTATGAGCTTCTGCTCACATAAGATAAAGCGATCTTTTCCAACTAATACAGGTTAGGAAAACCGATGATTTGCCGCCCTGGTTCCGCCCCCGCACGCCCGCTCACCTTTGACGCCCGAAACCTCAACGCCCGCTCACTTCCGGCAACAAACAGCGAACCCCCGCTCACTGGGTGAGCGGGGGTTCGCTGCGGGACGCCCATAAGTGAGCGGGGGTTCCCGGAAAACCCGCCGGATGTGAGCGGGCGTCCCGGAGGAGGGTTAGGCGAGGGGGCGGTGCAGCTCCACGAGCTCCTCATGGCGCGGGCTGTTGGGGTTCATCAGCGAGTGCTTGCGGCCGTAGCCGAAGTAGATGGCCAGGCCGATGATCAGCCACACCACGAACCGCAGCCAGGTCTCCCAGTGCAGCTGCAGCATCAGGAAGGCCGAGGCAAGGACGCCGAAGGCCGGAACCAGGGGCATCAGCGGCAGGCGGAACGTGCGTGGGGCGTCGGGGCGCTTGTAGCGGAAGATGATCACGGACAGGCAGACGACGACGAACGCGGCCAGGATGCCGATGTTGGTCAGGTCAGCGACCGCCTTGATGGGGAACACGCCGGCAAGGAAAGCGGACGCGATGCCGCCGATCCAGGTGACGCGCTGCGGGGTGCCGTGGCGGTCGGTCTTGGAGAACCAGCCGGGGAGCAGGCCGTCGCGGCTCATGGAGAACCAGACGCGGGTAACGCCCAGGAGGAACGTCAGCATCACGGTGAGGATGGACAGCACGGCGAACACAGAGATGATGGTGGCGATGACCGGGAGCCCCACGGAGGTGAAGGCCGAGGCGAAGCCCGCCTTGGGGTCGATGTCCTTGTAGTTCTGCATGCCGGTGAGGACCAGGGTGGCGGCAACGTAAAGCAGCATGGCGATGATGAGCGAAAGCACGATGGCCTTGGGCATGTGCTTCTTGCCGTCCTTGGCTTCCTCTGCCGCGGTGCTCATGGCGTCGTAGCCGAACACGGCGAAGAAGACTGTGGCGGAGCCTGCCACCACGGGACCGAAGCCGCTGGGCATGAACGGGTTGTAGTTGTTGGTGTCGATGTAGAAGATGCCCAGCCCGATGATGAAGAGGATCAGGATGACCTTGATGGCCACGGCCACGAGTTCGAACCGGCCGAACGCCTTGGTGCCGCGGGAGAGGATCCAGGTCACCAGCAGGCAGACCAGGATGGCGGGAATGTTGACGATGCCGCCCTTGCCCTCGTCTGCGGTGGAGGTCATCCAGGTGGGCAAATGGATGCCGATGCCGGCGAGGAAGGCGTCAAGGTAGCCGGAGATGCCGATGGCCACCACCGCCACAATGGCAATGTATTCCAGCAGCAGGTCCCAGCCGATGAACCAGCCGATCACCTCGCCGAGCGCTACGTAGCCATAGGTGTAGGCGGAGCCGGCGCGCGGGATCATGCCCGCGAACTCCGCGTAGGACAGGGCTGCGGCCGCTGAGGCCAGGCCTGCGATCAGGAAGGAAATCAGTACCGCGGGCCCCACCCCGGGTGTTCCTTCGCTGCCGGCGGCCACCAGTCCCGCGAGGGAAAAGATGCCGACGCCGATGATTCCGCCAACGCCGATGGCGGTGAGCTGCCACAGGCCAAGGGACTTGAACAGTCCGCTGTGCTTGTTTTCTTCTTCGATGTCATCAATTGGCTTGCGCCGCATGATCGATTGGCTCATATCTTTACTGCTCATCAGGAACTCCTGCTTGGGGTGCGACCCCGCCGCGGCACGCCAAGGAAACTGGCTGTGACGGGGGTAACTCGGTTTCAACAGTATGCGTGCGCGGTTGCGTTAGATAAAGTGACTACTTCTAACCTATATTCATTAGTTTCAGTTAGGAATCCATCATGCTTGACGTCCGCAGGCTTCGGCTGCTCCGCGAGTTAAGCATCCGGGGGACGCTGGCAGAGGTGGCTGAGGCACTGCAGTACAGCCCGTCGTCGGTATCCCAGCAGCTGGCCCTGCTGGAGAAGGAAGTGGGCGTGGAACTGCTCCGGAAGACCGGGCGGCGGGTGCAGCTGACACCCCAGGCGGAGGTGCTTGTGGCGCACACGGCGCAGCTGCTGGAAACCATGGAGCAGGCCGAAGCGGACCTGGCCGCGTCCCTGACCACAGTCACGGGGACGGTGCGGATTGCCGTGTTCCAGTCCGCGGCGCTGGCCCTGATGCCGGACACCCTCACCCGCATGGCCACCGCCTACCCCGAGGTCCGGATCGAGATGATCCAGCGCGAGCCCGAGACCGCGCTGCATGAGACATGGGCGCGGGACTTCGACCTGGTGATCGCCGAGCAATACCCCGGGCACGCCGCCCCGCGCTATCCGGAGCTGGACCGGGTAAAGCTGACCACCGACGCCATCCGGCTGGCGGTCCCCCCGGCGTCCGACGGCGGCCCGGCCATTCGCGGAATCGAGGACACGGCGCACCTCGCCTGGGTCATGGAACCGAGGGGTGCCGCATCGCGCCATTGGGCGGAACAGGCCTGCCGCAGCGCCGGCTTCGAGCCCGATGTCCGCTTTGAGACCGCAGACCTGCAGGCCCAGGCACGCCTGATCGAGTCCGGCAATGCCGTCGCCCTGATGCCGGACCTGGTGTGGACCGGCCGCGGCACCACGGCCCAGCTGCTGGAGCTTCCCGGCAAGCCGCACCGCACCATCTTCACCTCGGTCCGCCGCTCCAGCGCCCAGCGCCCGGCCATCCTGGCCGCCCGGGAGACCCTGGCTGCGGCCGCCGCCGCAGTGGCAAGGGACGACGCCGGGTGACCGGCCGCCGTCGTGCGCACCCTTCCCTGCGCCGCCGCACAGCACGTCGTTGCGCAGGCGCACCCTGCGCAGCGATCCCCGGCATCACTGCGCAGCAGCGTACGTGACTCTTGTGTTTCCTGCGTCACTGCGGGCAGAAGGCCGCAGGTCTAGACTGGAGCCGTTATGAATCGAACAATGTTCAAGTCCAAAATCCACCGGGCCACCGTCACGCACGCCGACCTGCACTACGTTGGGTCGGTCACTGTGGACCTTGACCTGCTCGAGGCCGCCGACATCCTCCCCGGCGAGCTGGTGTCCATTGTGGATGTCACCAACGGCGCGCGGCTTGAGACCTACACCATCGCCGGCGAGCGCGGCTCCGGCGTGATCGGCATCAATGGTGCAGCGGCGCATCTCATGCACGAGAACGACATTGTCATCCTCATCACCTATGCCCAGATGACCACCGAAGAGGCCAAGGCCTACGAGCCCCGCGTGGTCCATGTGGATGAAAACAACCGGATGATCCAGCTGGGCAACGATCCCGCAGAGGGCCTCACCCCCGGGATGATGCGCCCCCCTTTCGCGCTTAACAACGCCACCCTGTAACCGGAGCGTGCAACCCGGTCCTTTACTCCACTGCGCCCAAAAGGCTGATCCTTGCTAGGGGTGCTGGCCGGGTTCTTCGTGGTCTGGTGCATCATCCTGGTGGGATGGTTCGTGGGCCGGCGGAGGATCCTGGGCGACAACGCCCGGCCCGTACTCAGCGGCCTCACCTTCTTCGTCGCCAGCCCGGCGCTGCTCTTCGAAACCCTCAGCAAGGCCCGGCTGCAGGAAGTGTTCGCCGAACCGCTGCTGGTTACCGCGGCGGCGGCCATCACCACCGCCGCCATCTTCTTCGCCGTCGCCAGGTTATGGCTGAAGCGGGCGCTCCCCGAATCGCTGATGTCAGCCATGTCAGCATCGCTGGCCAACTCGGCGAACCTGGGTATTCCCATCGCGGTATATGTCCTGGGCGACGCCAGCTACGTGGCCCCGCTGCTGATCTTCCAGCTGGCGTTCTTCACCCCGATGTTCCTGATGATCCTTGACTCGAGCACCAGCACGCACCGCACCACTGCCCTGGGCTTCTTCCTGATGATCCTGCGGAACCCCATGATTGTGGGCTCCGGCCTGGGGCTGCTGGTGGCCGGCACCGGATTCCAGGTTCCGGCGCTGGTGATGGAACCCATCCACCTCATTGGCGGCGCGGCGATTCCCGCCATGCTGATCGCTTTCGGGATGAGCCTGAACGGCACCCGCCCGCTGCAGGCCTCGGCCGGGCGGCGCGTGGACACCCTGCTGGCGAGCGGCTTCAAGCTGGTGGTCCAGCCGGCCCTTGCCTATGTTTTCGCGCGCTTCGCGCTGGGGATGGACGGCCATGCCTTGTTCGCGGTGGTGGTCACGTCGGCCCTGCCCACCGCGCAGAACGTGTTCGTGGCCGCCAGCCGGTACCAGACGGGGCTCACCGTGGCGAAGGACACCGTGCTGATCACCACCGTGGTGGCAGTGCCGGCGATGATCGGCGTCGCGCTTTTGTTGGCATAAGCCTGTAAATCTGTTGAACCGCACACCCAGCTTGGAGGGCTGATGAACACTGTTCTTGACACCGTGGTGATCGGCGGCGGCGCCATGGGCTCCGCCGCCGCGTGGGCGTTGTCCCGGCGCGGCCGGCAGGTAACGCTGGTGGAGCAGTTCGGTCCCGGGCACAGGATCGGCGCATCCCACGGGGCAACACGGAACCTGAACCCGGGCTACCACCGGCCCGAGTACGTGGACATGCTGGCCGAGGGGCTGGCCCTGTGGGACGAGCTGGAGCAGGAAAGCGGCACACAGCTGCTGGCGCGCACCGGGATCGTCAACCACGGCCCCGGCGGGGACCTCCAAAAGGTTTCGGCTGCCCTCACCGCTGCCGGGATCCGGGCCGAGTTCCTGGACCCTGCCGAGGCGCATGAACGGTGGCGCGGCATCCGCTTCGACCAGCAGGTCCTGCACATGCCCGACGGCGGCCAGCTCAACCCGGAAGCCGCGTTGCCCGCCTTCCAGCGGCTGGCCACCGCCCGGGGCGCCGAGATCAGGCACCACACCAAGGTGGTGGACTTTGTGGTGCTCGACGACGGCGTGCGGCTGACGCTCGAATCGGCTGCGGGCACCGAGGTGGTTACGGCAGCGCAGGCAGTGGTGACGGCAGGCGGCTGGACCGGGAAGCTGCTGGATATTCTCTCCGGCAACGCGTCAGGCGTGGACGCTGGCGGGATCCGCCTACCCCGGCTCCGGGTGACGCAGGAGCAGCCTGCGCATTTCCGGGTGGCGGACGCCGGCGCCGTGTGGCCCGGCTTCAACCACTATCCGGGCCTGGACTACCGGGGCTGGTACTCCCCTGTCTATGGCATGCAGACTCCGGGCGAGGGCATCAAGGCCGGCTGGCATGGGGTGGGACCCGTGGTGGACCCGGACCACCGCGACTTCCGGCCCGAACCGACGCAGCTGGCAGCGCTGCAGGACTACGCGCGGCAGTGGCTCCCCGGCGTCGACCCCGATGACCTCGAGGCCATCAGCTGCTCGTACACCACCACCCCGGACGAGGACTTCATCCTGGACCGGGTGGGGCCTGTGGTGATCGGCGCCGGCTTCTCCGGGCACGGCTTCAAGTTCACCCCCGTCATCGGACGGATCCTGGCCGACCTTGCCACCGGGGCCCGGCCCGCGCCGTCGATCTTCCGAGCCTCCCGGTAGTCATCCCCCGGCGGGCATCGCGCCAGCCGGCATTCCACTAGACGGCGCGGCCATGGCTGGAGCCGCCTTCGAGGCTGGACACGGGTTCCGGATCGACAGGTTCCTCCACAGGTTCTGCGGCAGGCTCCGCTGTTTCGGCCTTGACGGCGGGCATGGCCAGCACCGCCGCGACGGTCAGCAACCCGGCCACCAGCGCGGCCAGGAACACAGCCCCGGACGCGGCCACCACGGTGGCGGGGTCCCCCTCGCCGCCGCTGCTGCGGCCGTAGATGGCGTTGGCCACGGCACCGAACACGGCCACGCCCAGCGCACTGCCGATGGAGCGGGCAAACATGTTGGTGCTGGTCACCACGCCGCGTTCATGCCAGGGGACGCTGGACTGGGCGGCGATCAGGGTTGGCGTGGCCAGCAGGCCCAGGCCGAGCCCGACGACGAAGCAGCTGACGGCGATCAGCGCAACGTTGGGGGCGCCGGCAGTCAGCGACAGGATCAGCAGGCCCGCCACGGAAATGGCGATGCCGATCAGGGCCGTGGACTTGAAGCCGATGCGCAGGTAGAACCTGCCGGCCTGCGAAGCGCTGAGCGGCCAGCCGAGGGTCAGGGCTGCCAGGGCCAGGCCGGCCACCAGGGGCGAGGAAGACAGTGCTCCCTCCAGGAAGGTGGGCACGTAGGAGGTGAGGCCGATCATCACCGTGCCAACCCCGAAGGACACCAGGGCGGTAGTGGCCAGCAGGCGCCGCGATACCACCCAGGAGGGCAGGATGGGTTCGGCCGCGCGCCGCTCCACCAGGAGGAACGCGGCCAGCAGGACTGCGCCCACCACGAAGACGCCAATGCTGATGGGCGAATTCCAGGCCCAGGCCTGGCCGCCCTGGAGGGCGCCGAGGATCAGCAGGCCAAGGGAGCCGGCCAGGAGCACGGCACCGGCGTAGTCCACCTTGTGCTTGGCACGTTCCACGTTTTCGTGGAGCGTGCGGACCAGCATCCACCCGGCCAGCAGGCAGAGCGGGACGTTGACCAGGAAGATGCCGCGCCAGATGCCCAGCGCGGAGAAAATGCCGCCCAGGCTGGGGCCAACCACCGAGGAAACAGCCCACACGCTGGCCAGGTAGCCCTGGACCTTGGCGCGCTCCTGCAGGGTGTAGATGTCGCCCGCGATGGTGATGGACACCGGAAGCACCGCGCCGGCGCCCAGTCCCTGCAGGGCCCGGAAGGCGATCAGCGACGGCATGCTCCAGGCGAAGCCGCACAGCACGGAGCCCAGCAGGAACAGGCCAATGCCGGTCAGGATGATGGGCTTGCGGCCCGTTCTGTCCGAAAGTTTCCCGTAGATGGGTACCGTGACTGCCTGCGCCAGCAGGTAGGCGGAGAACAGCCAGGGGAAGGACGAAAAGCCGCCCACGTCACGGACGATCGACGGCACGGCCGTGGCCACGATGGTGGAGTCGATGGCCACGAGTCCCGTGGACAGCATCAGTGCGATGAGGATGGGTCCGCGTTCGGACCGGAACCCCACTCCCTGGGCGCGGGCGGTCGTCATCAGTCTCGTTTCAGTAATGTGGGTCCCTGTTACCTCCACTCTACGTACCCACGACGGGAGCCGACTATCTCCTGTCCTGGTGTTCGTCCAGCAGCCGGGCACAGCGGATGAAACCCAGGTGCGAGTAGGCCTGCGGATGGTTGCCCAGGTGGGTCTCGGTGCCGGGGTCGTATTCCTCGGGGAGCAGCCCGGTGGGGCCGAAAAGGTTCACCAGCTGGTCAAAAAGGTCCCAGGCCTCATCGATGCGGCCCACGGCCACGTACGCCTCGATCAGCCAGGTGGTGCAGATGTGGAACCCGCCCTCCAGGCCCGGCAGCCCGTCGTCGTACCTGTAGCGGAAGACCGTTGGCCCCACCCGCAGCTCCCGCTCCACGGCGGTGACGGTGTCCAGGAAACGCTGGTCCGTGACGTCCAGCAGGCCGGAGAGACCGATGTGAAGGACGGCGGCATCCAGGTCCGGGCTGTCGTAGGCAACAGTGTAGGACTTCGCGGACTCGTCCCAGCCCTCACGGAGCACTTCCGCACGGATCGTGGCTGCCGCCGGCGCCCAGGCCGGGTCCGGCTCCCGGCCGTGCCGCGCCGCGGTCCGCAGCGCGCGGTCCAGGGTCACCCAGCACATCACCTTTGAATACACGTGATGCCGTGCCGCCCGCCGGGCTTCCCAGATCCCGTGGTCCGGCTCATGCCAGCGGGCCAGGACCGCCGAGGCCATCTGGATCATCAGCTCCCAGTGGTCGTCGGCGAGCGCGCCCTCGCGTTCACTCAGCGAGTGGATGAGTTCGGCCACCGGCCCAAAGACGTCCAGCTGGACCTGGTGGTCCGCCGCGTTTCCGATCCGCACCGGACGGGAGCCCGCGTACCCGGGAAGGCTGTCGACCACGGCTTCCGTGGACAGCGGCGCGCCCGTCACCGAGTAAAGGGGGTGCAGCCATTCGGGGCCGGGTGCGTGTTCGAGGATCCGGCCCAGCCAGCCCAGGAATCCGGCTGCCTCCGCCGTGGAGCCCAGGTCCACCAGCGCATTGACGGTCATGGAGGCATCCCGCAGCCAGCAGTACCGGTAATCCCAGTTCCTGGTCCCGCCGATTCCCTCGGGCAGGGAAGTGGTGGGGGCCGCGAGTACGGCGCCCGTGGGTTCATGCACCAGGGCGCGGAGCACCAGCGCCGACCGCCGTACCAGCGAGGGCTTGACCGATGGCAGGGAAAGGTTCTGCACCCACTGCCGGGCATGGAGCGCCACCCGGGCCCGCCGTTCCGTCTCCCCGCCGGGGTCCGCGGACTGCGGTTCGGTGTCCCCGCAGCGGAGGTTGAGTACCACGGGCCCGTCCTGGAGGTTGACGGATGCCGTTGCCGTGGCATGGCGGCCGTCCGAGGTGATGCTGAACGCGGCGCCCGGCGCGAACAGGATGATGGGCTCCGAGGTGCCCAGCACATGCAGTTCCCCGCCCCGCGCCTCCATGCTGAACGGGGCGTTGGCGTAGTCCGGCCGCGGAGCAAACGTGATCCTGGCTGCGCCGTGGCCCGTCAGCACCCGGACCAGGCTGGTGATGCCTTCCGGTGCGGGCTCTAGGTAGTCGGTGACCGTGACGTCCGCCCAGCGGGTTTCGACAATCATGGTGCTGTCCACGTAGCGCTGTCCCAGCACCTGGGAGGCTTTGACCGGTTCCACCGAGAAGTGCCCGGCGGCATCGCCGCCCAAAATGTGGGCGAACAGTGAACCGGAGTCCGGCAGAGGGTGGCTCATCCAGCAGATCTTCGCGTCGGGCGTCAGCAGCGCGGTGGAGGAGCCGTTGCCGATCATCGAGTGGCGTTCAAGGCCAACCGCGTCCTCCCCGAACAGCCACGCCCGCCGCAGTTCGAAGAGGAACGCCAGGACGCGGGCGAAGGATTGGGGGTCGCGGAGGCGGTGCGGGGCTGCCGTCTCGCCCGGGCCCACGTGCAGCCCGAGGTCGGGCCCGCGCAGGGTGGCGATGGCCAGTTCGTCGCTGGCGGCGTCCCCGGCGAACATGGCCGCGCTGGCCCCCAGCCGGGACCTGAGGGTCTCCAAGGCCTCGCCCTTGGACGGTTCCACCACGGACAGGTCCAGCACGGAGCCGTCCACAATGAAGAACAGCCCGTGGGCAGCAGCGATCTGCCGGGAAATTTCCGTCACGGTCGCCGCCACGTCCGGCCGGGCCGGCCGGGTGTGCACCGAAACTGCCACCGGTTTGCGTTCGATCCAGATGCCCTCGTGGAAGCCGACGGCCTCGTTGAGGGCGGCATTGACCTTTTGCAGGACGGACTCGGTGGCCAGGGTCTGCGCGTGGGCGAACCCCATGTCCGCTTCGGCGCCGTGCGAACCGATGAGGTGCACCTCCGCGGGCAGCCGTGACACCGCTGCCAGGTCACGCAGTGAGCGGCCCGAGATGATCGCCGCATGGGTATTGGGCAGCGCTGCCAGCGCACGAAGCGCAATGGCCGCGCTGCCCAGCGGGAGCGTCTCGGTGGAGATGCCTTCGGCGTCGCACAGCGTTCCGCCGTAATTGCAGGCCACCAGGAGGCTGGGGACGCGGGCCAGCACCTTGAGTTCCGTGAGCAGGGCGGGGGTCAGCCCGTTGTCCGCCGCATCGGACTGGATGAAGGCGCGCAGCATGTCCAGCGGAAGGGACCGTGTGAGCAGCGCGGAATCCGCCACGCTCTGGTTCAATGGCGTCGGCATCCAAAACCCCTTTGAGGCAGGGCCAGGCCGGGAACACAGCCGCACGGACGGTCCGCGGGCTACCGGTTGGCGCCCCGGGGTTCCGGGTGGATGACCCGGGGCACATCCCATCCTCAGCCCGGGCAGTTACCCCCGGAAGTCCCCTTCATTGCGTATGTGTAAAAGTCCGACCGACCGAGTGGCGTTGCATGTTGCGCACCGGCCGGCAAACCACAGCGGCTACACCCGGACCAGCCCGGCCGCCTCGGCCAGGAGTTCCACGGACCGCAGGCGCGCCTCCGTCCCCGGGCTCTGGTGCGCCACGATGAGTTCGTCTGCATCGGCGTGCTTTCCAAAGCTGTCCAGGTAGTCAATGACGACGTGGGGCGTCCCCACTGCGGAGTACGTCATCATTTGTGCCATGTGGCGTCCCTGCGGCGAGTCCAGGATCATGTCCGCCTCGTCGTCGGTGAATTCGCGGCCGCCGCCGAAGAACAGGGAGACGCGGGCGCGCTTGGTGGCCTGGAACATGGCCTGCGCCTCGGACGCGGAGTCGGCGGCGATGACGTTGACGCCGGCGATCACGTGCGGCGCGTCCAGCTGGGCGGACGGTTTGAACTCGCTGCGGTAGATGGCCACCGCGTCCTGCAAAGCGGCGGGGGCGAAGTGCGAGGCGAAGGCGTAGGGCAGGCCCAGCTGCGCGGCCAGGCGGGCGCCGAACAGGGACGACCCCAGGATGTACAGCGGCACGTTGGTCCCCTTGCCCGGGGTGGCCTCGACGCCCTCGATGCGGGTGGGGCCGGTCAGGTAGCCCTGCAGTTCAAGGACGTCCTGCGGGAAGCTGTCGGCGGACATCGGGTCCCGGCGCAGGGCGCGCATGGTGTTCTGGTCACTGCCCGGGGCCCGGCCCAGGCCCAGGTCGATCCGTCCGGGGTGCAGCGTTTCCAGGGTGCCGAACTGCTCTGCGATGGTCAGCGGGGAATGGTTGGGCAGCATGACGCCGCCGGCGCCCAGCCGGATGCTTTCGGTGTGCGCCGCCACGTGGGCGATCAGCACGCTGGTGGCGGAGGAGGCGATGGAGGACATGTTGTGGTGCTCGGCGTACCAGACGCGCCGGTAGCCCAGCTTCTCGGCGTCCTGCGCCATGGCCACGCTACCTGCGAAACTCTCCGCCGCCGTCTGGCCTTTGCCGATGGTTGCCAGGTCAAGGATGGAGAGGGGAAGAGTCACGTCAGGTGCCGGCCTTTCAAAATGTTTCGTAGGGGGGTGCCGGCCGGATGGCGGCGGGCACGTGATGCATAACGACGGCGGGCCCCGCCTTATTTCTGTGAGCTGGGGAATACTCAGCATACTGATGAGGTTGCCGCCCCTATGAGCCATGATTCAACGAAGCAGCTGGAACTGTCCGCAACGATCGACCTCAAGGACCTGGGAACCGTGCACCGGCTGGGTTTTGGTGCCATGCGCATTGTGGGTGACGGCGTCTGGGGTGAGCCCGCAGACCGGCAGGCCGCCGTGGCCGTGGTGCGCCGCGCCGTCGAACTCGGCGTGGATTTCATTGACACCGCCGACTCGTACGGCCCCAACATCAGCGAGGAAATCATTGCCGAGGCCCTCCACCCCTACAAGGAGGGGCTGAAGATCGCCACCAAGGTGGGCTTCACACGCACGGGGCCCAACAAATGGGTTCCCGTTGGCCGGCCGGAATACCTGCGCCAGCAGACGGAACTGAGCCTGCGCAAGCTGAAGGTGGACACGCTGGACCTGCTGCAGCTGCACCGCATCGATCCCAAGGTGGACGCCGAGGAGCAGTTCGGCGTGCTGCGTGAGCTCCAGGACGAAGGCAAGGTCCGCGCCCTGGGCCTGTCCCAGGTGGGCGTGGCCGAACTCGAAGCCGCCGGAAAGCACTTCACGGTGTCCACCGTCCAGAACCGCTACAACCTGACGGACCGCAGCTCCGAGGACGTGCTGCGCTACTCCGAGGAGAACGGAATCGGCTTCATCCCGTGGGCGCCGATCTCCGCCGGCGAGCTCGCCCGGCCGGGCGGACCGCTGGATGAGGCCGCCAAGCGCCTTGGCGCCACCACCTCCCAGGTGGCCCTGGCCTGGCTGCTGCGCCGCTCCCCCGTGATGATGCCCATCCCCGGCACCGGCTCCGTGCAGCACCTCGAAGAGAACATGGGCGCCGCAGGCATCACGCTCGACGACGATACGTACGCGGAGCTAGAAGCGGCCGGCAAGTAGAGAACTCGGTACGTAAAGAAACCTGGACAGGAGCTACACGATGGCAAACATTTTGATGGTCGTCTCGGCCGCGGATTCCCTCACCATGAAGGACGGCAGCGAGCACCCCACCGGCTACTGGGCAGAGGAACTGGTGGTGGCCCACCAGACCCTGACGCAGGCCGGCAACACCGTCCACATCGCAACCCCCGGCGGCCGGAAGCCCACCGTGGACCAAGTCAGCCTGGCTGCCGAATCGGCCGGTGGCGAGGACCGGGCACAGGGCTTCCGGGACTACCTGGAAAAGATCGACGGCGAGCTGGCGCACCCGCTGGTGCTGGCCGACGTCGACGCCGCAGCGTATGACGCCGTGGTGATGCCCGGCGGCCACGGCCCCATGGCGGACCTCTACAAGGACGCCGACCTGGGACGCCTGCTGGTGTCAGCCAACAGGGACGGCAAGATCATTGCGCCGTTCTGCCACGGTCCGGCGGGGCTGCTGAGTGCAACGGACGACAACGGCGGGTTCGCTTTCAAGGGCCGGCGCCTCACGGTCTTCACCAACGAGGAGGAGCTGGGCGGCGGGACCGGGGAGAACACCCCGTGGCTGGTGGAGGATGCGCTGAAGGAGAAGGGCGCGGTGATCGAAAACGGTGCCGCCTGGTCCTCCAACGTAGTCCGCGACGGCAACCTCATCACCGGGCAGAACCCGCAGTCCAGCGAGGACGTGGCCAAGGAAGTCCTGGCTGCACTGAGCTAGTTCAGCAAGCACAAACGGCCATAAAAGAGGGGACCAGTTCGCAATGAACTGGTCCCCTCCTTGCGGCGCGCGTCATTGGGCGCCGGCCCGGCAGTGCTACTTCAGCTTGAAGTTCGCACTGATGAAGCTGCCGTCGTTCGCCGTCATGGTCAGCGTGTAGCAGCTGCCGGCCGTGGCGGGCGTCTTCCAGTTGTAGATGAACTGTCCTGACGTGGCGTCGTACCGCAGCGAGGTGTTGCCGGTGGCTGTGGTTTCGATGTCGTCGATCGGGCTCAGGAGCGAGCAGGCCACTTGCTTGGTGGTGAACTTGGCAAGTGCCGGATCAGTCAGCTCGGTAGCACCGGCGAAGATCTCGAACTTCGCCGGAACCGTGCTGCCGTTCTTCACCGTGTTCAGGACACCGTTCATGTCCACCGGCTGGTAGAACCCCTTCAGCGTCCAGGCCTTGACCGTGTAGGTCTGCTCCACCGTTGTGGTGTTGCCGGCCAGGTCGGTTGCCGTTGCCTTGAGCGTGTGCGTCCCGTTCTTGGTGTCATAGCCGGTGACCGCGCAGCTGCCCGAGAGGCCCGAACCGCCGCTGTCCGTTGCCGTGCAGGTGGGTTTGGCGGCGGTGGAGCCAAAGAAGCTGTCCCCCACGACCGAGTCGAAGGAAACGGCGGGCGCCGTTTTGTCGACCTTGAAGGTGGCCGAGGTGGCGCCTTCAGGAGTGGTGTTGCCGGCGCCATCCGTGAAGGCGGGGCTGTTCACGGTCACCGTCCCACCCTCGCCGGTGGTGGTCCGTGACTGGGTTGCGGAGGCAGGACCTGACACGTCGTCAGTTCCTGTAAAGGTGGCAGTGACGTCTGTGTTGTACCAGCCGTTGCTGTTGGCCTGCGTCGTGGCCCCGCTGTAGGCGACCTTCGGCGCGGTCTTGTCAATCCTGAACGACTTGGTGGTGGCCCCGGTGGGTGTGGTGTTGCCGGCGTTGTCGACGAAGGCAGGGCTCGGTACCAACACGTCCAAGCCCTCACCGCTGGAGGTTGCCGTCTGGGAGGAGGCAGCCAGCCCCGATGTCTTGTCCGTGGCTGTAAAGCGGGCCTCGACGTCCGATACGTACCAGTCGTTCAGGCCCAGGGTGCCGAACGCAACGTCGGCGTAGCTGACATCCGGTGCGGTCTTGTCGATTTTGTATGACCGGGAAACGGCACCAGCGGCGGTGGTATTGCCCGCGTTGTCGGTGAACGCAGGACTCTGGACCGTCACCGCCTCGCCTTCCCCGGCAGAGGTTACAGTTTGCGTTGCGGTGAGCGGTCCGGAGATCAGGTCCGTGGCGCTGAAGTCCGTCTGGACATCGGAGGTGTACCAGCCGTTGGTGCCGGCGGTTCCGGTTTCATCGGCGTAGCTTACCTCCGGAGCCGTCTTGTCGATCTTGAAGGTGTGTGAAGCCGCGCCCTCCGCGGCGGTGTTGCCCGCAATGTCAGTGAAAGACGGGCTGTTTACCTGGACTGCCGGTCCTTCGCCGGAGGAGGTCACCTTCTGTGATGAGGTCAGCAATCCCGAAGTGGTATCCGATCCGGTAAATGTGGCATCCACGTCGGACGTGTACCAGCCGTTGGTGCCGGCGGTTCCCGTTGCGTCTGTGAAACCAACCGTGGGGGCGGTGCCGTCCTTCTTCAGGTTGACGGTTTGAGTGGCCGCAGTCCCACCGGAGCTGGAGGCGGAACAGCTGAAGTCGGTAGCCACCTGGTCCGCGGCGATGGTCTGGTCCTGGCACCCCGTCTTGCTGAGGGTGCTCAAAGAATCGCTTTCTGTCACCGTCCAATGCAGGGCGACAGCGTTCTTGTACCAGTCGTTCGAGCCATCCGGCGTAGTGGGCGACAGGGTATAGGAAATGACGGGAGCCGACCCGTCAGTGATCCCGTAGGTAACGGAGCTGGCTACGGTGAGTCCGCCCTTGTCCGTGTAGCTGCAGCTGGCTTCCTGCGTGCCGACACCGCCGGCTCCGTCGGCGCCCGAGACGGCACCGAAGGTTGCCGGGAAGGAGCTGTTGCCGTCCTCAACGTCAGTCACGCTGCAGGTTGCGGCAGGAACGGCGCCCTTCGGGTACGAGGCGCCAGCGGTGACGCCGGTGATATTGAGCTTGGGCGCCGTGTTGGACGGCGCGGGGGCAACCACGTTCACCGTGAACGTGGCTGGGGCAAGGTTGAAGGTTCCGCCACTGTTGTTGCTTGCCTGGCTTGCACTCACGGTGGCAGAACCGGCGCTGACCGGGGTGACGGTCAAGGACTTCGTGTCACCGCATGACGTGAAGGTCACCGACGACGGGGACACCGTGGCGACGGCAGGGTTGCTGGAGCTGAGGTTCAGCGTGAGCGTGGTTGCACCTGTCAGGTTGCAGCCGCTCTTGCCATCGCTGCCCGTAGGCGCCACTGCCAGCGTAGTGCTGCCGTTGGCACCGCCGACGTTGAGCGGCATCAGCTCTGCCACTGAGTCAACCGTGCCGTCAAGGTTGTTGAAAATGTCATCGGCGTAAGCCACCCCACCGCCCGCAAGCAGCATGCTTCCCGCAGCTACTGCCGCCGCTGTCCTGGTGCTGGTTCGCCTAAGCAGGCCCGTCCCCCCAGCAGTAGTCTTCCCACCCGGCGAATGATTCATGTTTGTGCCTCCCTCATTTGCCCGCAGCCATCCGGGCCGCAGCGTATCTCACCGTAAGTTGGGGCACGGGCGGAGAACACGCGTAGTCACCACCTGTCTTTTCCGGCCGGGTACTCGTTTTCTGATGGATCTGTGACGCGCCATTGGGGGTAGTGGCCCGGGCCGGGCTGAATATGACTGCCGCGGTCCTCCGGTTAACCGCCGTTACTCCCTGTATCCCCGGGTTTCGGGGGCTTTGATTCGCTGTCGGCGGCTGCCGGATAGTTGCTGCAACGCGCACATTCCGTTGCATCCCTGCCACCCTTCCAGGAGGAAACATGGCCATCAAGCCCAAGCCGGCCGCCGTCGTTGCCCTGGCCGTCTCAGCGCTGCTGGGACTGGCTGCCTGCTCCGATCCCGGTGCCGCGGCGGCGACAGCACCGTCGTCGTCCACCACCAACGCCAGCGGCAAGACCTTCAACCTGTCCCCGGAGCAGGACCGCTTCAAAGTCTCTGCCGACCCCGCCGCTGCCGCACTGGTCCCGGAGGCCATCAAAGCGGACGGCAAGCTGACCGTAGTGACCACCGGCGGGGCGGCGCCGCTCAGCCTGTTCGCCACGGACAACAAGACCCTGATCGGCAGCGAGGTGGACATCGCCTACGCCGTGGGCGAGGCGCTGGGCCTGGACGTGGAGGTCCTGCCCGTGGCGTGGGCCGACTGGCCGCTGGGCGTGGAGTCTGCCAAGTACGAGGCCGTGCTTTCCAACGTGACCGTCACCGAGGCGCGGAAGGAGAAGTTCGATTTCGCCACCTACCGAAATGACCTGCTGGGCTTCTACGCCAAGAACGACTCCGGCATCGGTGAAATTAAGGAAGCCAAGGACGTGGCCAGCAAGAAGATCATCGTTGGATCCGGCACCAACCAGGAAGCCATCCTGGTGCGCTGGGACGAGGAGAACAAGAAGAACGGTTTGGCGCCGGTCCAGTTCCAGTATTACGACGACGACTCCGCCTCGAGCCTGGCCCTTCAGTCAGGACGTGCGGACCTGACGTTCGGCCCCAACGCGGCTGCCGCCTACAAGGCAGCGCAGGACGGAAAGACGAAGCAGGTGGGCACATTGAACGGCGGCTGGCCGCTGACGGCACAGATCGCCTTCACCACCAAGAAGGGCAACGGCCTGGCGGTGGCCGCCCAGGCTGCGCTGAACCACCTGATCGAGGACGGCACCTACGCGAAAATCCTGGACCGCTGGGGCCTCTCCTCCGAGGCCATCCAGAAGTCCGAGCTGAACCCGGCGGGCCTGCCCAAGAAATAAGGCAGCCTGCCGACGAAGGAATCCCCGCCCTGCCGGCAGCAGGGCGGGGATTCTTCTGTTTGAGTGCGGATCCGCGAAAGTGCGCTCCCGGCCGGTTAGGCAATAGTCTGGCCAGATGGGGACCAGTGCCGTTAACTCCGGCGAACAAGTGGACAGGCAGACGCGCATACTCGAGGCGGCCATGGACCTGCTGTCCCGGCACGGCATTTCCGGAGTGAGCATGCGGTCCGTGGCGCGGGAAGCCGGCGTGGCGCTGGGCCTGGTCAACTACTACTACGACGACAAAACCACCCTGATCCGGGCAGCCCTGCGCCGGGTGGATGAGCATGACCTTCTGCTCGTCGCCCCCGATCCGTCCACTCCCCCGGATGAACAGCTGCGCAAGGCCCTGCGGCGGGTTGCCGGCGCCGACCTGCTGACCACGCGCTACCTGTCCCTGCGCCTCCACCTTTGGGCCCTCGCCCAGGCCGACGAGGACTACGCCCAGATCAACGCCGCCGCCTTCGACCGCTACATCGACGGGCTCGCAGCACTGGTATCCAGCGCCAGGCCAGGGCTCTCCTGGGAGGCATGCCGGGAGCGCGCATCGGACATCGTGGTCATCCAGAACGGCATGTGGCTGACCGCACTGCTCGGGGTGGACAAGGCCGCCATCCAGCGAAGTATCCAGCGCACGGAACAGATTGCCTTCGCGCCGGTCCAGGATGAAGGGGCCGGCGGGCAGGAGCCCAGCCCGCGCTAACCCGCCTGCTCCCGGGCGCAGACAGCCCAAAAGTAACATTGAACGAGTGTTCAAAAAAGTATTGAACACTCGTTCAACGTGCATTACTGTCCTTCCTATGACATACGCCACACCAACCCTGGACGCCGTCGAGAGCACCACAACGGACGCAGCGTCCTCCCTGTTCATCAACGGCGCGTGGGAGCCGGCGGCATCCGGCGCCGTGCGCCAGATCCGCAACCCGGCAGACGGCGAGCTGGTGGCCACGGTCTCCGAGGCCGGCCGGGAAGACGCCGAACGCGCCATTGCCGCGGCCCGCGCAGCCTTCGACTCCGGCGCCTGGTCCTCCGTCCCGGCACCCGAGCGCGGGGCCTTCCTCCTCAAGGTCGCTGCCGGGCTGCGCGAACGGCGGGAAGAGTTCGCCCGGACCGAGTCCCTTGACACCGGAAAGCGCATGGTCGAGAGTCGCATCGACATGGACGACATCGCCGCCTGCTTTGAATACTTCGGCAGGCTGGCCGGGCAGCAGGCCGGCCGGGTGGTGGACGCCGGGGACCCCGGCGTCGTGAGCAGGATCGTCTACGAACCCGTTGGCGTCTGCGGCCTGATCACACCATGGAACTACCCCCTGCTCCAGGCGGCGTGGAAGATCGCCCCCGCGCTGGCCGCCGGCTGCACCTTCGTACTTAAGCCGTCCGAGCTGACCCCTTCCACCAGCATCATGGCCATGCAGCTGTTGAAGGACCTTGGCCTGCCGGATGGGGTCGCCAACCTCGTCACCGGGCCCGGCGCGGAGGCGGGTGCACCGCTCTCGGAACATCCCGCCGTCGACCTCGTTTCCTTCACCGGCGGCCTGGAAACCGGCAAGCGGATCGCCGCCGCCGCCGCAGCCACCGTCAAGAAGGTGGCGCTGGAGCTGGGCGGCAAGAACCCCAACGTGATCTTTGCCGACGCGGACTTCGACGCCGCCGTGGACAACGCCCTCAACGGTGCCTTCGTCCACTCGGGGCAGGTCTGCTCGGCAGGCGCCCGGCTGCTGGTGGAGGAATCCATCGCCGAACGCTTCGTGGACGAGCTGGTCCGCCGCGGCCGGGGCATCCGGCTCGGCGGCCCCTTTGACGACGCCGCCGAGACCGGCCCGCTGATCTCCGCCGCCCACCGGGACAAGGTGCACGCGTACGTCCAGCGCGGAATCCAGGAGGGCGCGCGGCTCCGCACCGGCGGCGCGGCACCTTCCGGGGAGAAGTACGACGGCGGGTTCTACTACCAGCCGACCATCCTGGACCAGGTGCAGCGCGGCATGTCCGTGGTCACCGACGAGGCGTTCGGCCCCGTGGTGACAGTGGAAACCTTCCGCACCGAGGACGAGGCCGTGGCCACCGCCAACGACACCATCTACGGGCTGGCCGGGGCGGTATGGACCCAGGACGCCGGCAAGGCGCAGCGCGTGGCGTCCCGGCTGCGGCACGGCACCATCTGGATCAACGACTACCACCCCTACCTCCCCCAGGCCGAGTGGGGCGGCTTCGGCCAGTCCGGCGTCGGCCGCGAGCTGGGCCCCACGGGCCTGGCGGAGTACCAGGAAGCCAAGCACATCTACCAGAACACAAGCCCGCAGGTCACCGGCTGGTTCGCTGACCACGGCAAGGAGAACTAGATGCACTTCGACAACATCGAGGACCTCAGCGAGCGCTCGTTCGATTACATCGTCATCGGCGGCGGATCCGCCGGCGCCGCGGTTGCCGCCCGCCTGAGCGAGGACCCGGACGTGACCGTGGCCCTGGTGGAGGCCGGTCCGGACGACCGCAACATCCCCGAGATCCTGCAGCTGGACCGCTGGATGGAGCTGCTGGAATCCGGCTACGACTGGGACTACCCGGTGGAACCGCAGGAAAACGGCAACTCCTTCATGCGCCACGCCCGTGCCAAGGTGATGGGCGGCTGTTCCAGCCACAACTCGTGCATCGCCTTCTGGGCGCCACGGGAGGACCTGGACGAATGGGAGTCCAAGTACGGCGCCGCCGGCTGGAATGCCGACGCGGCCTGGCCGCTGTACAAGCGGCTGGAAACCAACGAGGACGCCGGCCCGGACGCACCCCACCACGGGGACTCCGGCCCCGTGCACCTGATGAACGTGCCCCCGGCGGATCCTGCCGGCGTCGCTCTTCTGGACGCCTGCGAGCAGGCGGGAATTCCCCGTGCGAAGTTCAACACCGGCACCACCGTGGTCAACGGCGCCAACTTCTTCCAGATCAACCGGCGGGCGGACGGCACGCGCGCCTCCAGTTCCGTCTCCTACATCCACCCCATCATCGACCGGCCCAACTTCACCCTGCTGACCGGCCTCCGCGCCCGCCAGCTGGTGTTCGATGCGGCCAAGCGCTGCACCGGCGTGGACGTGGTGGACTCGGCCTTCGGCCGCACCCACCGGCTCTCCGCACACCGCGAGGTCGTCCTGTCCACCGGCGCCATCGACTCCCCCAAACTGCTCATGCTCTCCGGCATCGGACCGGCAGCACACCTTGAACAGCACGGCATCGACGTCCTGGTGGACTCCCCCGGCGTGGGCGAGCACCTGCAGGACCACCCCGAGGGCGTGGTCCAGTTCGAGGCAAAACAGCCCATGGTGCAGACCTCAACGCAGTGGTGGGAGATCGGAATCTTCACCCCCACCGAGGACGGCCTGGACCGCCCCGACCTGATGATGCACTACGGTTCCGTCCCGTTCGACATGAACACGCTGCGGCACGGCTACCCCACCACGGAGAACGGCTTCAGCCTCACCCCCAACGTCACGCACGCCCGCTCCCGCGGCACCGTCCGGCTGCGCAGCCGCGACTTCCGCGACAAGCCGATGGTGGACCCCCGCTACTTCACGGACCCCGACGGCCACGACATGCGCGTCATGGTGGCCGGCATCCGCAAGGCCCGTGAAATCGCCGGCCAGCCCGCCATGGCGGAATGGACCGGCCGGGAACTGTCGCCCGGCATCGAGGCGCAGACGGATGAAGAGCTGCAGGACTACATCCGCAAGACCCACAACACCGTCTACCACCCGGTGGGCACCGTCCGCATGGGCCCGGCCGACGACGACATGTCGCCGCTGGATCCCGGGCTGCGGGTCAAGGGCGTCACCGGCCTCCGCGTCGCCGATGCGTCCGTCATGCCCGAACACGTCACCGTCAACCCCAACATCACCGTCATGATGATCGGCGAGCGCTGTGCCGATCTGATCCGCGCGGACCGCACGGTCGAAGACGCCATGGAAGAAAAGGAGCTCACCACATCCCTCGCCTGAGCGGCAGGTCTTAGGGGGCCGCACTTCCCCAACAGCGGCGGCCCCCACCCTCGTTATTCCGCCGCACCCCAGGGCGGCCGGTCCCATCGTGCTTTTCTGATCTAGGAGTCCATATTGGAACCCAGCAAGAGTATTGATTCAAGCGGCATGGATGAATTCGGCTACACCCAGACCCTTGACCGGAGCATCGGCAAGTTTGCCAGCTTCGCCGCAGGTGTCAGCTACATCTCCATCCTCACCGGTGTTTTCCAACTGTTCTACTTTGGCTTTTCCATGGCCGGCCCGGCGTACGCCTGGTCCTGGCCCATCGTGTTCGTCGGCCAGCTGATGGTGGCCCTCTGTTTCGCCGAACTGGCCGGCCGCTACCCCGTGGCGGGCTCGGTCTACAACTGGGCCAAGCGACTGTCCTCCGGAACCTCGTCCTGGCTGGCCGGCTGGCTGCTGCTGTTGTCCTCCATCATGGCGCTGGGCTCCGTGGCACTGGCCCTGCAGATCACCCTGCCCCAGCTCTGGTCCGGCTTCCAGTTCGTGGGTGACGGCACAGGCCCCTACGACTTCGCCATGAACGGCGTGGTGCTGGCCACCATCATGATCACCATCTCCACCCTCATCAACGCGTTCGGCGTGAAGCTGATGACCAGGATCAACAGCATCGGTGTCTTCGTGGAGCTGATCGCGGCCGTGCTGCTGATCCTCGCGCTGGGCTGGCATGTGGTGCGCGGCCCGGAGGTCTTCTTCCAGACCAACGGCTTCGGCGAAGGCCACGACCTGGGCTTCTTCGGCGTCTTCCTGATCGGCGCCATGGCCTCCGGCTACGTCATGTACGGCTTCGACACCGCCAGCTCCCTCGGCGAGGAAACCAAGGATCCCAAGAAGACCGCTCCCAAGGCCATCCTGCGCGCCGTTACGGCATCGTTCCTGCTGGGCGGGGGAATCCTGCTCTTCGGCATCCTGGCCGCGCCGGACCTCGGCGACCCCCAGGTGGGGGCGGCCGACGGCGGGCTGCAGCACATCGTGCTCTCCGTCCTGGGCGGCCCGTTCGGCAAGGCCTTCCTGGCCTGCATCGTGGTGGCCGTGGTGGTCTGCACCCTGGCCGTCCACGCCGCCGCCATCCGGATGATGTTCGCCATGGCCCGCGACAACAACCTGCCCTTCAGCCGGCAGCTCAGCAAGGTGGATCCGGTCCGCCGGACCCCCACTGTCGCCGCCATCGTCATCGGAATCATGGCCGTCATCCCGCTGCTGGTCAACGTGATGCAGCCGGCCATCTTCACCATCCTGTCCAGCATCAGCATCGTGCTGATCTACCTGTCCTACCTCCTGGTCACGGTTCCCCTGCTGCGCAAGCGGTTCCTGAGGAAATGGCCGCTGGCCGATGACGTTTCCGAGCCCGGGTTCTGCATGGGCAAGTGGGGCGTTCCCGTGAACATCCTGGCCGTCCTGTGGGGCGCTGCCATGACGGTGAACCTGGTGTGGCCCCGCCCGGAAATCTACAACTCGGTGCCGCCGTTCGAGTGGTACCTGCAGTGGGGCGGCGTGATGTTCGTGGCCGCCGTCATCATCGGCGGGACCCTCCTCTACCGCCTGAAGATCCGCCACCAGACAGGGGTACTGGCCGAGCACGCCGCAGCCGTGGCCGCCCACCCGTCGTCGAGCGCCACACGCGCCGCTTCCGGGGAGCACCAGCTGGTGGACGTGCAGGTCCAATAGGGCTGCTGCTGCAGCAGGGTCCGCTGCAGCAGTGCATACAAAGAAAGGGGCCGACGGCGGCACTCACGTGAGTGCCGTCGTCGGCCTTTTCTGCGCCTCCGGCCACCGCCATGTTGAGGCCCGTCGTCACACAAGGAAGCGGCCTCCTGATCCGGAGCGGCAACGCCCTACCCTTGACAGGTGACTTTGACTAAGATTCGTACCGCCGCCGCGGGCTCCCTCGCCGCCGCCGGTCTCCTGTTGACCCTCGCCGGCTGTTCCACCCCGGCCGCCACCCAGCCAAGCGCCTCTGCGCCCGCTTCCTCAGCTTCTGCCAGCGCCGCGTCCACCACAGCCGGCCCCTGCGCCGGGGTTAAGGTCATCGTCGATTCCGGCGCCCTGAAGCAGGCCGCTGCGGACACCTCCACCTGCGTGTCCGTGGACGGACCCACCGTGGCGTCCAAGGTGCTCGACAAGGCAAAGGTCAAGACCGAGGGCACCACCCAGTACCCCAACGAAATCGTGTGCCGCGTGAACGGCGTGCCCGCCGCCGACTTCGACATCAAGCACAAGGACGGCACCTACCGCGAAGAGTGCAAGGGCATGCCCGCTGCTTTCGCCTACTGGGGTCTCTGGGTCAAGCCCGCCTCCGGTGAATGGGCCTACGCACAGGAAGGCCTCGCCACCTTGAAGGTGAGCCCCGGTGAGAGCCTGGAACTGCTCTTCACGGTCGACGGCGAGCCGGCCGCGCCCGCGGCATGACCTTCCGGCCCGCGCCGTTGCGCGCAGCGGCAGTCCTCGCCGCTGTGTTCATCGCGGCGCGGGTCATTTACCGCGTCCTTTTCAATGGGGCGGGCACCGGCAGCCCGGTCCTGCTCGACCTGCCGCCGCTGCGGCTTCCCGCCCCGTACGCGCACGTGGTGTTCCTGGGCCCGGTCACCGCGCCGGGCCTCTGGCAGGCGGCGCTGTCCGCCCTGCCCATTGCGGCGACCATCCTCGGCTTCGGCCTGCTCAACGCGTGGGTTGATGTGTCCCGCGGCTTCGTGCGGCTGGCCCGCGGCGGCCCGCTGCAGGGCGTGGCCCGGATGCTGGTGGTGGCATGGGCGGCCCTCCCCGCTCTGTCCGACGCCGTGGCCTCCGTGCGCCTGGCGTTCCGGCTCCGGGGCGAACGCTTCGGCCCCCGCGCCCTGGTCCCCATACTGGAGCGCACCCTGGAGCACGCCGGGCGGGTTGCCGCAGCTTTGGAGCTGCGCGGTTTCGGGAGCCGGGCAGCGCACCAGCCAGGGCTCGACGGCGGCCTGCCGCTTATGGTCCGGAACGCACAGTTCCGGATTGGGGACACCTGCGTAACGGTTGACGGGTTCGCGCCGATGCCCGGCTCCGTCATTGTGATCACCGGGCCCACGGGCTCCGGAAAGTCCACCATCCTGCGGGGCATCGCCGGCCTGCTCTCCCATGTTGACGGCGGAGCGGTTTCCGGCACCGTTCTCGCCGGCGGACTGGACCGCGCCGCCACACCGCCGCGGGACACCGCCCGCCTCATCGGCACCGTCCTCCAGAATCCCCGGGCGGCCTTCGCCACCACCCGGGTCCGGGATGAAATCGCCCTGGCCCTTGAGCTGCGCGGCGTGCCTGCCGCCGCTGCGCAGGCGCGGGTGCTGGAGGTGGCCGGGCGGATCGGAATCCCGGCACTGCTGGACCGGAATGTCAGCACCCTCTCGGCCGGTGAGGCGACGCTGGTGGCCATCGCCGCCGCCGTCGTGGACCATCCAAAGCTTCTCCTGGCGGACGAGCCCCTGGCGGATCTTGATACGGCAGCCCGCGCACGCGTCATCGCAGTGCTCAACGCACTCGCCGGCGACGGCGTCTGCGTCATCGTGGCGGAGCACCGGGCGTCAGCACTCGCCCCCGTCGCCGATGCATGGTGGACCATTGACGGCGGCGCGCTGGTGCAGGGTTCTGCGCCGCCCGCGGCGCCGGTGCCTTCCGGTGACAGTCCGGCGCGGGAGGTGGCCGGCTCCGTGCCGGTGCTGACGGCGGCCCACCTCGCCGTGCACCACAAAGGTACGCCGCTGGTGCGCGACGCGTCCCTGGCCCTCCACCCCGGTGAAGTGGTGGCACTGGTGGGGCCGAACGGAGCCGGCAAGTCCTCCCTCCTGGTGGCGCTGACCCTGGGTGAGGGAGCTGCTGACAAAGGAGTGCTCGACGGCGGCCGGGTGGCCCTGGTGCCGGACGCCTCGGACGACCTCTTCACCAGCGACACCGTGTCCGGAGAGCTCCGTGCGGCCGAGCGGCGCCTGGCCCGTGGAAAGAGTGGCGCTCGTGGGAAGAGTGGTGCCCGTGGGAAGAAGGGCGGACAGCCCGCCCCCGGCTTTGCGGCGGCACGCCTGGCCCGGCTGCGGGGAGGCGTGCAGATTCCCATTGGCCACGAGCATCCCCGGGACCTCTCTGCCGGTGAGCGCAGGATCCTCGCCATCGCGCTGCAGACCATGGACAGCCCGCAGGTCCTCCTGATCGATGAGCCCACGCGCGGCCTGGATCCCGCGGCGCGGACGGCTGTCTCGGCGGCTTTGCGGGCGGCGGCGGATGACGGCGCCGCAGTCCTGATTGCCACCCACGACCTTGAGTTTGCCCGCGGCCTGGGCGCCCGGATCCTGCCGATGCGGGACGGCGTGGCGCCTGCAGCCAAAGCAGCCATCAGCCCCGAACCGCTTGTCCTCCCATCGCGGCCAGCAGCAACGAGGCCACAGCCAGCGACCCTCAACGAGCAGGCTGGCCCACGGGACGCTGCAAAGCCCCGGCGCCCCCGGATGCCGCGGGCGCTCGAACTGGCAGTCCTCGCGGCCGCAAACCTGCTGGCCTTGGCGGCCTTCTGCTGGCCGCTGCTCGCCGCCGCCGTGCCGCAGGATGCCACGGCTGCCCTCCCCTACGCTGCGCTGGCCATCGCACCACTGGCGGCCGTCGCCGTCGTGGTGTCCCTGGACGGGTCGGTCCGCTCGGCACACACGGTGGCACTGCTGGGCGTGCTGGCCGCGGTCGGTTCCGCTGTCCGGGTGGCGAGCACCGGCGTCGGCGGCGTGGAGGCGGTCTTCATCCTGCTGATCCTGGCCGGACGGGCGTTCGGCGCCCGGTTTGGCCTGCTCCTCGGCGCCGCCACCATCGCCGTCTCCAGTGTGCTGTGGGGTGGCGTTGGGCCGTGGACGCCCTTCCAGATCTTCGCCTGCGCCTGGGTGGGCGCCGGGGCCGGGCTGCTCCCCCGCCGGGTGCGGGGCAGGGCCGAGCTGTGGATGCTGGCAGGCTACGGCGTGGTGGCGTCCTATGTGTTCGGCCTGCTGACCAACCTGTGGTTCTGGCCCTTCGCGGTGGGCACCGGCACCGGCATCTCCTACGTGCCCGGCGCGCCGCTGGCCACCAACCTCAGCAGCTTCCTGCTCTACTCGCTGTTGACGTCGACGGCGGGCTGGGACACCCTGCGTGCAGTCACCACGGTGATCGGGATCGCCGTGGTGGGCCGCGCCATCCTCGCCGCGCTGCGGCGGGTAAAGCCGGTCTCCGGCGCGGGTGGGCAGGCCGCGCGGCCCCAGCCCACCCACGTCGTGGACCCGCTACAACTCAGGGCCTGAGGACCCGCCGAAAGATAGTTGCGTTGGCATGAGCTGTGGATGAATCATGCATCTATTCCGCATGGTTATCTTCAAAATCTCGCGCTTTTGTTGCAGCTCCTGTGACCCTGATCTCATCACTACAGCTCTTCGATCATGAGAGGCATGAAGAGCTGTCCCATGCCAGTGATTGCACAGGCCATCCGGCACCAGCCCTAGGCGCTGAGCCCTAAGCCCCGGATCAGGTTCCTATTCCCAGGTGGGCTCCGCCTGCCACATCGAGGGATACGCCCGTGATGTAGCGGTTGTCCGGGTCGGCAAGGAAAAGGATGGCGCGGGCGACTTCCTCTGGTTCGGCGAACCGGCGCATTGGAAGCTGGGCGGCGCGCTTGGCGCGGTTTGCGGCTGCATCAGGGCCAGAGTCTTTGGCGAATTGTGCCCACATGGGAGTGTTTACCGGGCCGGGCGCGATGGCGTTGACCGAGATGCCGTTGGGGCCGAGCAGCTCGGCGAAGGACCACATGATGTGGAGTACTGCGAGTTTGCTTGCGTTGTAGGGCAAGTAGTTGAGGCGGGCTTCTTTGGCTGCAACGGAGGAGAGGATCACGATGGCGCCGGCAGTGCCGGTCCCAATCATTGATTGTGCGGTTTCGCGGACCATGGTGAAGGTTCCGGAACCGTTGATCCGCATGATGGAGTCGAATTCTTCGGTCGTTGTTTTCATGATGTCCGGCGTGGCACCCAGGACTCCAGCTGCGTGGACGAGAGCGTCGATGCGCCCGTGCGTGGTTGTGACATCACGGACGACTGTGGCGCATTGTTCTTCGGAGGTGATGTCCAGCGGGAAGAAGCCGGCGAGTTCCTGGCCATCCTTCGGGCCGCGGTCGGCACCTATGACGAGTGCCCCTTCGGCCGTGAGTGCCTCGACGACTGCATTACCGATTCCGCCGCTTGATCCGGTCACCAGAACGACTTGGTCTTTGAGGCTCATCTGATTTCTCCGCTTATCTGTTGCTGCCCTGCGGCTGGCTGGTGGGCTGCTCGTTTCATCTTTCCAGCTCCTTACTTGAGGTTTCATGGGGGTGAGCCGTCGCTCCGGGCGCGGACCAGGGTGGTGCACCTGCCCGTGCTGCCTAGCTGTTGCCGCTAACGGCGTGGCTTGCCCATTGCCGGCCTTCTTGTTCTTGTGTGGGCAGTCCGGAGGCGGCGAGGACCTGGTCAAGCAGCCGCTGGGTGTGGACGGCTTCGCGACCGGAGGTCAGTGGCTGTTCCCTGTCGGCGACCCGGTCCAGGAAGTGGTGGACGGCTGCGGAGAATCCGAGTGTGTCGGTCGCCGTTGCCCAGCCATACGCCTCAGAGCTGAGCTCCCGTGAGGTTGTGACTCCCTTGACGGTGGTCGAGACGGTCTCCGGCGCCCTGACTTCCACGGTCTTGCCATCGCCGTAGGCGTCGAGTTTCTCATTCCACGCACCTGCTGTCCGGGCAGCCATCAGCACTCCCGTGTTGCCGGTGCTGAAGCGGATCATGGCTGCGACGCCGTCTTCTTCCCAGGGGTCGTCACCGGCTGCGTGTGCGGCAACGTCCACGGGATCGCCGCCGCAGTACCAGCGGAGCAGGTCAACCATGTGAATGGCGTTCTCGAACGTTGCACGGTATTCGGATCCGGGGCGGTTCTTCTGCGCGACGCAGAAGGTAGCGCCTTTTGCGCCGAACAGCTCACGGCCGGCGGCATAGACGGGTGCGTAGCGGCGGTTGAAATCCACCATGAGGATGCGGCCGCGCTCGTCGGCCAGGTCCGCCAAACGTTCTGCTTCCTCGGTTGCCGGGGCAAGAGGTTTTTCGCAGAACACATCGACGTCGTTGTTGAGGCACAACTGGACCGCGTGCGCGTGTTCGGATCGGGGCGTGAGGACGAAGACGGCATCCAGGTCCTGCGCGTCCAGCATGTCCTCCACTGACCGGTAGGCGGCGCCGAATCCCCAGCGCCGAACCAGGTTGCCCGGGTCCTCGCGGCGGGATACCAGGGCTGCCAGCTCCACATCATCGCGCTGGACGAGTGTGGGTAGTTGGGCGATGGTGGCGATATTGCCTGCGCCGATGACGCCGACGCGGAGGCGCTGCCCGGTCATCGGGCGTTCTCCATTTCAGCCAGATCAGTGAGCATTCCGCGCAGTGCGGTCACGGATTCCCGGAATCCGTCCTCAGGGGTGGGGAGGTCTTGCGGGTGCCAGCGGTACTCATACTCGATACTCAGCAGGTCATCGTAGCCGTGGCGCAGCAGCGCAGCGAGGATCTGGGGCCAGGGAAGAACACCGGTACCGATGACCCTTGATCGGACGGCGCGCTCGGACGCGTCGACGCGGGCTGTTTCCGTGGCACGGAAAGCTGCGTTCGGATCGGTGAACACGAGGTCCTTCACGTGCACGTGACCGATCAGGTCGCCCTGGACGGCAAAGGCTTCCTCGAACGTCTCGTCATGGGTGAAGGTGAGGTTGGCCTGGTCGTAAAGAACACGAACGGCCGGGTGGGCAACCTCCCGGACGAGCGCAGCGGTTTCTGCCGCGGTCTGGGTCATGGTGCCGAAGTGGTTCTCCACACACAGCCGCACGCCGGCCTGTTCAGCCTCGGGTGCCAGGGTCTGCAGGGCCTCCCGCAGTTTCGCCCATCGCCGGTCACGATCGGTGTCACCGGGATGCCACGCTCCCGCGTATACACGCACCCGGTCGGCGCCAAGCAGGTGGGCGGTCTCAATTGCGCCGCGGAATTCGTCAACTCCCCCGCGCCACTGACTCTCGTCAAGGGAGTTGATGGCCGTGGTGTAGGGCGTGAGGCCAAGGATCGGAAGGCCCTCGCCGTCTGCCGCCGTCAGTGCCTCCATGGCGGCGCGGCGGTCCCCCAGCGGCAACCCTGAGGTGTAGCCGTTTTGGTAGATGACTTCCGCGGCATCAAGCCCTGCGTCCCGGAAGAGCTTTAGCGCTTGGGGGACCGTATGGTGCGGAGTGCCTAGTGTGTGACCTGCAAACCTCATTGTTGATTGTCCTTCCTGGAAGTGTGTTGTGTTGCCGTCCAGTCCGCTGGACCGACGAGCCTGGGTGGGGACGCGACCCGGGATCGGTCGACGATCTCCATCAGCAGGCCCCAAGGGGTGATGAAGTAGGTCCAGCGGTTGCCGGCCACGCGCGGGCTGTCGCCGGCGACTTCTTTGCGCTCCCCGAGCACGCGGACTCCCGGGGTTTCCTGCAGTACGGCGATCGCTTCGTCAACGTCGTCCACGACAAAGCACAGGTGGTGTCCGCCCGAGTCGCAATGCCGTGGCGGGGTCTCGCGCCGCTCGGCGCTGCTCCATTCGAACAGCTCAATGTTCAGATTCGGGGGCAGGCGAAGCATGGCGAGCGTGAGTTTCGCATCGGCCGGGACGTCGAAGTTTGTGGGCATGAATTCTTCGTCAGGCCCACGTTCGGAGCGGTACAGTTCCTCGGCCCCGAGCACGTCGACGAAGAACCGGACGCCCTCCTCGAGGTTGGGAACGGTCAGGCCGATGTGGTCCGCATGCTGGAGCCCCGGCAAACGCCGCAGTGAGCCTGCTGTGGCATCGTACCTTTGCGCGGTCATTTGCGCGGTCCTGCAGTGGAGGCACGGACAAGAAGCTCAGGTTCGAGCACGATGTGGTCCACGGAACCGTCCGCGTTCTGCTTCTCGGCCAGTTCGATGGCGAGGTGTCCCATGTCGGAGATAGGCTGCCGGATGGTGGTCAGGGCCGGGTTGAACCGGGCCCCCAAAGCCAGACCGTCGAAACCGATGACCGACACGTCCTCCGGTACACGCACGCCGCTTCTACCTAGGGCCGAGATGACCGCAAAGGCCACCATGTCATTCGCGGCGATGATGGCCGTCGGCGGATTCTCCATCTCTAGGAAATGCTCTGCCCCACGCGTACCCGCATCCAGATCCGACCCGCTGTCCAGCACAACAGGTGCACTGCCGCTCTCGGCGGACAGCTCCAGATACGCGTCCATCCGGTCCTGGGCGGTGTGCGTACCGGCGATGCCGGAAACATAGCCAATGGAAGTGTGCCCCAGTGAGTGCAGGTGGTCCAGCGCAAGCTTAATTCCGCGGCGGCTGTCGACGGTGACAGTGGGAACCGTATCATCGCCTTCCACCCGGTCGATCACTACCACCTTGTGGCCGAAATCGAAGCGCTTCAACGCCTCGGTATCGACCTTCGTGGAGGGCGCGACGATACCAAAGGGGGCATACATGGCCTGCATGGCGACGAAGTATCCCTCAGTTTTAGCGGGGTCCCCATTGGTGACGCAGAGCAGCAGCTGGTAGCCGCGCTCATCCGCCGCCTGCGTCATCGTCTTGGCCAGTTCTGCAAAGAACGGGTTGGTGATGTCAGGGACGATCAGCGGGATGAAGGTGCTGGTCTTTCGGCGGAGTGCCTGGGCGAGTGGACTCATTGTGTAGCCAAGGCCCTCGGCAACCCGGAGGATGTGCTCGCGGGTTTCGCTCTTCACCGCTTCCGGCCGGGAGAATGCCCGGGAAACCGTTGAGCGGTGGACACCGGCCGCCTTCGCGACAACGTCAATACTTAGGTCAGCCATCTTCTTTTCCTCCGCGCTGGTCGTCATACGCCTGCCAGATCGGGCGCATCACATCTTCGAGCTGGGCCAATGTTGGCAGCCCCTTGAATCCATCTTCCAGTGTCTGGGCGACACGGCGCACGAACGGATCATAGAGAGGGTCACTGTCCACGTCGATCACGGCAGACTCCGTTGTCCCGTCCAACGCGGTGAACGTGGCAGAACCATCCGAGTTGACGGAGGCGAATCCTGCCCCGCCCGCCGACGTGTAGCTGCAGTACCGCTTCAACGGCGAACCCGGGAAGGCGTACCCCACCTCCACAATGGCTTCACACCCGCTCGGGGTGGTGATGATGAGACTGGCATGGTCCTCAACAGCCCCGCCATGCAGCGCCGCCGACAGCCGCGACTCGACACTCGCCGCTGACTCGTCACAGGCCTGCAGGAACAGGTCCACGAAATGCGGTCCCAGGTTTGCCAGGCACCCTCCCCCGGCGGTGGAAGGGTCCAGCATCCAAGGGTTGCCGTTAGCCAGGTAACGCGAAGGCGGACCGGCAATAAAGGAGATCCTCTGGTACGTAGGCCGGCCAGCCTTGGCCAGCCAACGGTCCGTCGGACCACCCCGCTGGACCAGCGGGACGGTGACCGGGACGCCGGCTGCCTCAGCCGCCTTGCGCACCTGCGAAAGTTCCGTCAAGGACGTTCCCAGCGGCTTCTCCACCACAATGGGGATGCCACGCTCGATCAGGGCAAGACACTTTTCGGCCATTCCATCGTGCGGGCCGAAAACATAGGCGAGCCCCACCCCGGGCAGATCGAGCAGGCTCCGCCAGTCCGCCTCAACGGGAGCGGCCCAAGTCTTTGCCAGTCCCTGAACGAGTGACACGTCCTCGTCACTGATGCCGACGACCTGGTGTTCTTCGCCGATTGCCCGGGCATACAACGGAACGTGCCAGTGTGAAGCACCAAGAATGATCGTGCGTGTTTTGCTCACCCTCACAGCTCCTTTGCTAGGTATGGGTCTTGCTGTCCACTCAGCATGAGATCGGTTGCTGAGATCGGTTGCAATAACAGTATGGATGGTGGGAAAGTTTGTCAACGACACTTCAACAGTGGCCCAGGCAACAAAGGATCATCCCAAGCCTCGGCCCCAAGAAAGGCCACCATGTACAAGAAACTCCGCACCTTGCAGACCATCGACGAATCAGGCGCCGTCCTCATCGTCCGTCTCGAGAACGCCGACGTCGCAGAACGTGTTGCCGAAGCTGCCATCGCCGGAGGCTTCCGCGCCCTTGAAATCACACTTTCGATCCCAGGCGCCGTCGAGGTAATCCGCCGCCTCGCCGCCAAACATGCTGCCAATGGAGTCGCGATCGGCGCCGGAACGGTGCTGGACGAGCACGCAGCCTATGAGTGCATCCGGGCCGGGGCTGAATTCCTGGTCAGTCCCCAGCTCAACCCGGCGATGATCCGGACAGCAAACCGGTACCAGGTGCCCACCGTTAGCGGAGCCTACACGCCGACCGAGCTTGTTAACTCCGCCGAGGCAGGCGCTGACATCCTCAAGCTCTTCCCCACCGAAGCCGGCGGTATCCCCTACGCAAAATCCGTTCTCGCTCCACTCGCCCACCTGCCGATCATGCCGGCCGGCGGCGTCACCCTGGAGAACGTAGGCGAATGGTTCGCCGCGGGCGTAGCCGGCGTCGGCGTCGGCAGTTACGTCACCAAAGCATGGCAGCCCGACGGCGACTTCAACCGCGTCACCAAAGCCGCCAAGGAGTTCCTGTCAGCAGTGGCAGAGGCCCGCCGATGACGACCCCTAGCGTCTTTGTCGTGATCGGACCGGCCGGCTCGGGGAAAACAACGGTCGCACAGAAAACAGCAAGAGAAAACAACGCGGCCTACCTGGACAAGGACCGGGTATGCGGACGCTTTGTCGAGTTCGCACTGAAGGCAACCGGACACGACCCCACCGACCGGGAGTCCAACGAGTACTACCGCGAAAACCTGCTTCCCCTCGAGTACGAGACCCTCATGGACGTGGCCGGGGCTAACCTGCGCCTGGGCCGGTCCGTCGTGCTCGACGCCCCCTTCGGGGCCTACTTCGAAGACCCGGATTTTCTGACCAACGCTGCGAAGAAGTTCGATTGGCCACCTTCCCAAACCACGGTGGTCCGGGTGAGGGTCCCGCAGGACCTTCTACGCGAACGGCTCACCCTCCGCGGCCTGGAACGGGACCAATGGAAGCTCTCCCACTGGAATGAGTATTGGTCTGTCTACGGAGACCTGGAATGCGCCTGGTCCGGCGTGCAGTACCTGGACTTCAACAACGAGACACCCCTTCCGGCAGAGGGGTAATGGCCCCACCGCTGCACCCTCTGCCGCAAAGCGGTTGCCCCTCCTAGAGGGGCGACACCAGAATCTGCGACGAGGCTCACAAAAAACGTTGACAAGTCTGTTCTGTCGTCCGTAATCTGATTGCAACCGATCTCAGCAACCGATCTCAGCAACCGATCTTATTGGTTTTGCTGATCCGCCAAGGCGGTAACGGCAGCTGCAGCCGGAGCATTGACCGCCCCGGCTCAACCCCTAACCCCTCCTCAGCAAACGTGGAAGTATGGAGAGTTCAATGAAGACCTCAAAAGATGCGCTCGACAGCTCGGGCCCTTCGGGATTTCCGGAAGTGCCGGAGCCACGCAGGCGCTCCGTCAACATGGTGGCAGGCACGATCGGCCACTTCGTGGAGTGGTACGACTGGTACATCTACGGGCTGCTGGCAGCAGTATTCTCATCGCAGATTTTCCCCGGCGACTCCCCGTTTGCGTCCCTGGTCGCAGCACTGCTGACCTACGCAATCGGGTTTGTCGTCCGCCCGCTCAGCGGAATCATCATTTCACCACTGGCCGACCGTTTCGGCCGCAGGCTCGTCCTGACGCTCTCCATCTCCGGAATGGCGCTCGGCGCTTTGATCATCGGTCTCACGCCGTCATTTGCGACAATCGGGTACGGAGCGCCAGTTCTTTTCCTGGTTGCACGCATTCTTCAAGGCATCTCGGCCGGCAGCGAGCAGCAGAGCGCTATCGCTTTCATGGTCGAACACGCTCCCGCGAACCGGAGGGGCCTGTTTGGCTCGTTCTCCAATATGGCCAGCGGCCTGGCGACCCTCGCCGCGACCGGTGCCGCCGCGATCGTGACCTCCTCTTTTGCTCCCGACGACCTCGCCGCCTGGGGCTGGCGCATCCCGTTCCTCATAGGCGGTGTCCTTGGCGTAGTCGGGCTTATCCTGCGGGCTCGCTCTGACGAGACCCCTGAGTTTGAGGCGACTGCCCTTGTCGACCAAAAGTCCGCGGCGGCGCGCCTGATGGACCTGCTGCGCGAACACCCGAAGGCTCTGCTGCAGGCAGCTGCGCTGTCTGCTCCGGCCGTGGCCTACTACACCTGGGCCACCTTCCTTCCCACCTATGCCAAGCTGACCACCGGCCGCGACCTGTCCTCCACTCTTGCCGGAAGCGTTATCGGCCTTGCCTTGCTGGTGGTCATCGTGCCGGTCTGCGGATACCTTTCCGACCGCCTCGGCCGACGAAAGATCTTCCCCATCATCGGTGCCATCGGCATGATCGTGCTCTTCTACCCACTGCTTCTGCTGCTGAACCAGCCAGGCTTCGGCGTGTACGTTCTGGTCTCAGCGTCGGGATGGGTGGTTCTTGGAATCTGGCAGTCGGTCTATCCGACAATCCAGGCCGAGCTGTTCCCGGCTTCTGTCCGGGTCTCCGGAATCGGCTTTGCACACCAGATCGTGATCGCCGTCTTCGGAGGCACTGCACCACTGATTGCCGCTGCATTCGTCGGCGCCGGACAGCCCATGTTCGTCGCGTATTACATGATCGCCATTGTCGCCCTCTCCCTCATCGCCTACTTCACGCTTCCGGAAACTGGCAGCAAGGGCCCGCGTGCCACCGTCGCCCCGGCAGACCGCGAAGTGCTGGAGGGAGAGCACCTGCTCTTCGAGACTCCACACGGCGGGATCCAGGCGCACAATTCCAAGCCATAGGCGTCCTTCTGGTGCCCTCGTAACCATGCAACGCCCCGCACTTCGGGGATCGCCCTCGACCGAGACCTGGTCGAGGGCGATCCCATGCCCGGCCAACGACCGGCTTCACCTCACACCTTGAAGTACTTCGCCTCCGGGTGGTGGAACACGAACGCGTCGGTGGACTGTTCGGGGTGCAGCATCAGCTCATCGCTCAGGACCACGCCCATGCGCTCGGGCTTCAGCAGCTCGGTGACCTTGCGGCGGTCCTCCATGTCAGGGCAGGCGGGGTAGCCCAGCGAGAACCGGGCACCGCGGTAGTCCAGCCTGAAGTACCCTGCCGTGTCCTTGGGCTCCTCGGACGCGAAGCCCAGCTCCTTCCGGATCCGGGCATGCCAGAACTCGGCCAGCGCCTCGGTGAGCTGCATGACCAGGCCGTTGAGCTCGTAATAGTCGCGGTACTGGTTGGCCGCGAACATCTTGGACGTGAACTCTTCGATCTTGGAGCCGGCGGTGACCAGCTGCACGGGCAGCACGTCGATCTGCCCGGACTCGCGGGACTTCACGAAGTCGGCCAGGCACAGGTGCCGGTCGCGGCGCTGACGCGGGAAGTCGAACCGCAGGCGGTCGGTGCCGATCGGGCCGCCTGAACCGCCGTCCGGGGCGAGCAGACCGGCCTGGCCCAGGACGCCGTCGGGATCCTCGCCGTGGTGAAGCACCACTACCTGCTCCCCTTCGGAGACCACGGGGAAGTAGCCGTAGGCGACGGACGCGTCCAGCATGCCCTCGCCCAGGATGCGGTCCAGCCAGTAGCGCAGGCGCGGCCGGCCCTCGCGTTCCACCAGTTCCTCGTAGGAGGCACCGTCCTCGCCGCGGCCGGGCTTGAGGCCCCACTGCCCCATGAAGGTGGCGCGCTCGTCGAGGAACGCGGCGTACTCGTGGAGCGAGACGCCGCGGACAATGCGGGTGCCCCAGAACGGCGGCACGGGAACGGGGTTGTCGGTGGCGACGTCGGACCGGCCGGGCATGGCCTCGGGCTCGGTCACCGTGAATTTCGCGCCGCCCTTGTGGATGCGCTTCTTCAACGGCGGCAGGCCGACGTCGTCCGGCGACTCGCCACGGGCCACGCGGACCAGCGGCTCCATGAGGGAGAGGCCCTCGAAGGCGTCCTTGGCGTAGCGGACCACGCCGTCGAACTGCTCCGCCAGGTCCTGCTCCACGTAGGCACGGGTGAGGGCTGCGCCGCCCAGGATGACCGGCCATTTCTTGGCCAGGCCGCGGGACTGCAGCTCCGCGAGGTTTTCCTTCATTACCACGGTGGACTTCACCAGCAGGCCGGACATGCCGATCACGTCGGCGTTGTGCTGCTCGGCTGCGGCGATGATCTCGGCGATGCCCTGCTTGATGCCGATGTTGATGACCTTGTAGCCGTTGTTGGTGAGGATGATGTCCACCAGGTTCTTGCCGATGTCGTGCACGTCGCCGCGGACGGTGGCGATCACCATGGTGCCCTTGCCGGACGAATCCGACTTCTCCATGTGCGGCTCCAGCAGGGCGACGGCATTCTTCATCACCTCGGCGGACTGCAGCACGAACGGCAACTGCATCTCGCCGGCGCCGAAGCGCTCGCCCACCACCTTCATGCCCTCGAGCAGGTGGTCGTTGATGATGCCCAGCGGGGTCATGCCCTCGCTGCGGGCCAGGTCCAGGTCCTCTTCGAGGCCCTTGCCTTCTCCGTCGATGATGCGCCGCTCCAGGCGCGCGCCGGTGGGCAGCGCCGCGAGTTCGGCGGCGCGCTGGTCCTTGAGCGCTGCGGTGTCGACGCCGGCGAAGAGGTCCAGCATGCTGGCCAGGGGGTCGTACGTGACGTTGCCGTCGGCGTCGTATTCGCGGCGGTCCCAGACCAGGTCCAGGGCCACCTTGCGCTGCTCTTCCGGGAGGGAGGCGAGCGGGACGATCTTGGCGGCGTCGATGATGCCGCTGGTCAGGCCGGCCTGGACGGCCTCGTGCAGGAACACGGAGTTCAGGACGATGCGCGCTGCGGGGTTCAGGCCGAAGGAGACGTTGGAGACGCCGAGCGTGGTGTTGATGCCGGGGTACTTGGCGGTGATCTGGCGGATGGCCTCGATGGTTTCGATGCCGTCCCGGCGGGTTTCCTCCTGGCCGGTGGCCACGGGGAAGGTGAGGCAGTCGACGATGATGTCCTCGACGCGCATGCCCCATTCGCCCACCAGGGCGTCCACCAGGCGGGAGGCGATGGCCACCTTGCCTTCGGTGGTGCGGGCCTGGCCCTCTTCGTTGATGGTCAGGGCGATGACGGCGGTGCCGTGTTCCTTGACCAGGGGCATGATGCGGGCGAAGCGGCTGTTGGGGCCGTCGCCGTCCTCGTAGTTGACGGAGTTGACCACGGGGCGGCCGCCGATGAGTTCCAGGCCGGCCTGCAGGACGGGCGGCTCCGTGGAGTCGATGACCAGCGGGAGGGTGGAGGCGGAGGCGAAGCGGCTGACGACCTCTTTGATGTCCGCGACGCCGTCGCGGCCCACGTAGTCGACGCAGACGTCCAGCAGGTGGGCGCCGACGCGGATCTGTTCGCGGGCGATATCCACGCAGTCGTCCCAGCGTTCCTCGAGCATGGCCTGGCGGAAGGCCTTGGAGCCGTTCGCGTTGGTACGTTCGCCGATGGCCAGGTACGCGGACTCCTGGTCGAAGTTCACGTGCTGGTAGAGGGAGGCGACGCCGGCCTCGCGTTCTTCGGGGATTCTCGCCGGCGCGTTGTCTTCCTTGGTCTCCACGGCTTTGGTGCGGAAGGGGGCAAGACGTTCGACGACGGCGGCCATGTGCTCCGGCGTCGTACCGCAGCAGCCGCCCACCAGGCCCAGGCCGAATTCGCGCACGAACTGCTCGTGCGCGGTGGCGAGTTCGGAGGGTGAGAGCGGGTAGTGGGCGCCGTTGGCGCCGAGGACAGGCAGGCCGGCGTTGGGCATGCAGGCGATGGCGACGGAGGACTGCTTGGAGAGGTGGCGCAGGTGCTCGCTCATCTCGTCCGGGCCGGTGGCGCAGTTCAGGCCGATGGCGTCCACGCCGAGCGGTTCGAGGGCAGTGAGCGCGGCGCCGATTTCGGAGCCCATGAGCATGGTTCCGGTGGTTTCCACCGTCACCTCCACGAAGATGGGGAGCCGGACGCCGCGGGAGACGATGGCCTGCTTGCAACCGTTGACGGCGGCCTTGGTCTGCAGGAGGTCCTGGCTGGTTTCGATGAGGAAGGCGTCCGCGCCGCCGTCGATCAGGCCCTCGGCCTGCAGGGCGAAGGTCTGCTTGAGGTAGTCGTAGCTGGTGTGGCCGAGGCTGGGGAGCTTGGTGCCCGGGCCCATGGAGCCGAGGACCCAGCGCATGCGGCCGTCGGATTCTTCCGCGGCTTCGGCGCGTTCGCGGGCGATCTCCGCACCCTTGCGGGCGAGCTCTTCGATGCGATCATCGATGCCGTAGTCGGACAGGTTGGACCAGTTGGCGCCGAAGGTGTTGGTTTCCACGGCGTCGATGCCGGTAGCGAAGTAGGCGTCGTGGATGTCCGCGATGACGTCCGGGCGGGTGTCGTTGAGGATCTCGTTGCAACCCTCGAGGTTCTGGAAGTCCGTGTCGAGCTGCAGGTCGCGGCCCTGGAGCATGGTGCCCATGGCGCCGTCGGCAATGACCACCCGGTGGTTCACGGCGTCCAGGAGCTCCTGTGAACGGGCGGGGCGGGGGACGGACTCGATGTCCAGTGCGAAACGAGGCATCTAAACAGGTTACGTGTGGCGGCTGCAACGTTGCGCTGTATGTCCGTGTGCTACGACGGGGGTGGGGTTCTTCAGGCGACCATATGACTAACGTGGATGACTACCCAAAAACTATGATCCTTCATGGTTTCTGGTGCGATGTGTTCGTGTTGTTAGCACAGCACACTGTTGCAACGTCGGCGCTGACTGAGGATTTAGGCAACTCAGCGCTCCCTTTGAGAAGTAAACCCTCCGGGGACACCGCCAATATTCTCTTTGTGGGAATTCGTTCAATCACTAACTGTAAAGAGTCGGCACGCGGAGTCTTGCAGGATTAGTAATCGAAGCAGGGTTATACCACAAAGCGTGTGTATGGGAGGGGCTTGCTTCCCAGCCCGTGCGCGGTAATTCCGCGGTAGCTAAGCCTTGGAAGCTTGGGTGCTTGCTACCTCTGGACTGTTTGATTGTGGCGGTGGGCTGGTTCGGAGCGGAAAGCAGCTGCCGGTACACAGCGGTACACAGCGGTACCCGGCGCCGTCACTGCCGGGCGAGCTGCTCGGGTAAACGTCCTGATGCGAACCGGCGCCCAGGAACGCGGCGGGCAAGGCGTTTCTGCGCGCGGGCGCTCTGACGAGGATTACGACTGTGGCCGAAGCCGCCGCGTAGCCGGGCACGTTGAATGACTGGCATCAGAGTTATGAGCACGTGAACAATGCCCGCACTCACCACAGCAGCAGCGCCGTTGTGGCGGGATGGGTGCGGGCGAATCTGGCGTGATAATACACCCACGACAGGCTTCGTAAGGCCTACCGGCTGCTGGAATGACTTAGCAAGGCCGGGGACATTGTTCACATACCTGCACGCTGAGCTCGCTCGACGACCAACCGCATAGAAGGTGGCACCAACGCCCAACCCCGATTGCTGCTGCGGGCGCACCGGGGCATGAGTGATGAGCACCGCAAACGCGCGATCGACTGGTACCTCTACCTCCACAGCGAACAACCCATGCCACCGGCTAAACTCATCAAAGCCAAGCACTACCGCCCGGCCAAGATCGAAGCCTTGACCACCCCCCGACCAGGAGCCAGGGTCCGAGCTTTGCCGCACCGGGCTCACGCCAGACGAAGGCCTCTGGCGCCGCTAAGGATGGGCAGGACAAACACGCTACACCCGAGATTTACACATGTTTTGTCCCATAACCAGGAAGCATTTAGGACAACAAAAAAGGGAGGCGCGCCTAGGCGCGCCTCCCTCGAAGTATGAATCTACAGGTTCGGATCAGACATGATTTCTCCTATCGACTGTCCAAGGAAATTAGCACAACTAGGAGACGCCATCAACTGCTCGCGCCCCTATGCGGCTTCACTAGTAGCGCCAGCCCCATCTTGATTCACCTGCTGAGCTTTCGTCATGGATTGCTCTTCATACTCTCGGAGTTCGGCCAACAGTGGCCAGGTCAACCAGTGCCGTAGGGGCAACTCTTCGGAAGCGCGAAGCTTGACAGCGATCTGCAGCGCCGCCTCAAGTTCATCCAAGAGCGCGTGCTTTGCCAGCTTGAAAAGTGGCTCTAGTGCAGAGGTGTCCCACTCAACAATATGCTTTTTGCATGAATCAAACCGCCCAAGGCGTTTGTTAGCCAACCAGCCATTGACTTTGAATCGATAGCCAGCGCCCGAGTTCTTGAATGTGCTCGCATCGATTAATTCACTGATTTCTATTATTGCGGCATGTCGATCATGCTGGAGGAGATGGTAAGAAATCACACCTCCGACATAAGATTCCAAATGCTTCAATGATTCCATGTCCTTGACGAACTTGCGCCCGACCTCAAGCACAAGGTACGTGCCAATCGAAAGGACGCGGTCTGAGGCATGAAGGAGGTACTCGGGATCTACGCGCAGTTCCGTTCCCAGCACGTTTTTACCAGCCGCTGATTTACTTGCGGACACGTACTGGGCCGAAGCAATGCCGCCATTGTGCACGATCATGTGCCGACGTTGGAAAATCTCCCTAGTTGAGTCATTTTTGGCCAAGCTGGGTATGACCACATGAATCCTGCTGCCAAGAAAGTCCAGCCAGTCGTCATAACTCCCGTAAAGCAGCTTGTCGATAGTTTTGTTGATTTGGTTGGAGCGGAACGCATCAAGATCCCCGAACTCAACAATCTGAGCCCAAGTATATTTTGTCTCAGCATCATCGATGATCCGAGGATGTGCGCATATAGCCTCTCGAAGGAGGTTGCCCACCAGCACTTCGAAATCAGCAATTACACTCGTGAGCAGAGATGACCAAAGCCTACTTGAATGCGCTGCTCCACCTTGAAGAATAGCTGCGGATAGGGCAGAGGTGTACTCCCTCCAACAATCATCAGGTAAGCGATCGAAAACATCCCGCAATGCTTTCTTGTGCGCCTCGCTGTCCCTTTCAGGTCGAGATGCGCTATTTGGTTTATCGTCGCTTAGGCCCCCCGGGGCCGACCCCTCGAGTTCCACGCAAAACACATCCCATGCGTCTTCGAGCAGCTCTGGCTCTACATGTGGGAACTCCCGCTGAATTTTTTCCTTCGCGCGCTCTTTCTGGTCGTTAAGCTCTGCCTCTTGGCGCAAGATGAAATCAGAAGTGTATAGAAGGTCTTCTTGGTTTGACCGGAAGCGTTCCAACGTCCCGATGAGCTTGGACGCGAAAGCGTCCATCTCCCAAGGATCAGCGGCGCTGTCGTTTGAAGTAGCCATAATTGTCCCCCATCATTGATCACCGTCTAGTGTAATTCATTGCCTTTACAGTCACGATAAGAGGTGCAGTCAACGCTAAGCATGACGTCGGCAGGATACCTCGGCGGAGGTAACACAAACGGGCAAAACTTCACCGCCGCTGCCCTGCTCCATTGAAGAAGGTTAAAAATGTCGGCTGCTAGGATCCCTGAGCTTGAGGGCCTCGATGTACAGCAGTAGCCTGGGAGTGCCGCGCTTTTTGTCGATATACCCAGCAGTCAAATGCCGCTGACGCCAGAGCGGCCAAAGAAGAAATCCAGAGCAACTGGGGTTGTGGGTTGACGCGTGGGACATCAGTCGTCAACGACAGCACCGTCACGCACACCGCTACGGCTAGGAGAACACTCAGGACGGGTCGAACTAGTCTCCAAGGGCAGAACGAGAGTATTGTCCTGGCACCGGCGGTGACGGCCACAATTGCCGGAACGTTGACTGCACTTAGGTCAGTAAAGGCCGAGACAAGATCCAATCTCGAGGTGACATATAGGGTGAGCGTTAGAAACGCCATGGCAATGAAAGAATTTGTCAACCGCTGAATTCGTTCGGTGCGTGACTCACCTATTCCCCTTGCGCTAATAAAATCCAGAAACGAAGCGCGTGATCTCCTGCGTACCAATTTTCCCCCAAATAGTTTTTGTCGCTCATATCAAACTCAAAACTGCCGTCACCTCACGCATGAAACAATGGCGAACGGCCCAGCAGAACACCGACGCAAGCCAAAAGGCAGTGCTGCCAACCCATACTCATTATGCTTCACAAGAAACCAACCCGTTTGCATAACGCTCGGAGAGGTTGGCCCTGGACGAGGCATATGATCTCTTAGCCAGCAGGAGCCCCGGAACCTTTGCCGACCTAGGAGGAGCCAGCGTCTGGCTTCATTTGGAACGCAGCCCATCAGACCTCCGCCGCCGGCGCTTCAAACTGAGCCTCATACAGCCGCGCGTGTGCCCCGCAGGCAGCCAACAGCGAAGCGTGCGTCCCCTGCTCCACGTTCTGCCCGGCCTCTATCACCAGGATGAGGTCGGTCTCGCGAATTGTTGACAGGCGGTGGGCGATAACAAAGGAAGTCCGGTCGGACCGCAGGGCACATCGCCTTCTGCACCAGCACCTCGGTCCTGGTATCCACAGACGACGTCGCCTCATCCAGGATCAGCACCGAAGGCCGGGGCCAGGAACGCCCGCGCAATGGTCAGCAGCTGTTTCTCGCCCGCGGACACGTTGGAGCCCTCGTCGTCGGTAGCACCCCAGCTGCGCCAGCGGCATAATGACCTGCCGCGAGTAGTGGATGAACGCCTGCACATCGCCCAGCTGCATCGCCCCGGACGCCACCTGCAGCCCGCCCACCACGGCAATACCCACGTACACCAGGTCCCCGATGAACGTCATGGCTGCCATGATCAGCCCAGAAATGAACTGCGCCATGCAACCCCCGGACCGGCACTAAGATGCCGGCTGCTCGCCTCCGGCCGGGGCCCACCCCAAGGCTGGCCCCAACTTGCCCGCTATGTCGGTCAGGATCTGGACGTAGTCCTCGTGCTCAAAACTGAAAGGCAGGGCGAACGCCACCTCATCCACTTCCTGGAAACCAGCGTGCGCGTACAGCTGCTCGGCAATCTCCTCGCTGGTTCCAATGAGATCAGCCGCGAACATCATGCCCCTCGGCCCCTGCGGCGCAGCAGTCCGTGGAGTGCGCTCGTCCACGTACCGCTGGTACTTCTCCCGCTGGGCAGGAGTCGCCGAGTCAGTCGGGATCACCACCAGGCCCTGCGACACCCGAGCCCCAGCTCGTCCCGCGGCTGCAGCAGCCTCCCGGAACGCCCGGATCTGCGACTGCTGGACCAAAGCGAAGTCCGGTTCCTGGTCCTTGTCCGGAAAGATTACGCTGCTGGACAGCAGGTTGAAGCCGTTGGACCCCGCCCACACCGCGGATTTCGTACTCCCGGCCCCGTACCAAAGCCGGTCCCGCAGGCCGGGCGAATGCGGCTCCACCCGGTTGGAGAACTCCTCCACCACACCCTGCTTACCGGAAAACTCCCGCACCGGTTCCCCGGCAACCAAGCGCGCAAATCGCTCCACCCGGGCGTAGCTGAAGTCCTCCACATCCGCCGTGTCCGGGTACAACTCATGCTTCACCGTGTCGTACTGCATCGGCTCCCCCACGCTCACGCCGGGGTTGATCCGTCCACCGGCGAGCAGGTCCACGGTGGCCAGGTCCTCGGCCAGGCGCAGAGGGTTTTCCCAGCCCAGCGGCGTCACCGCAGTGCCCAGTTCAATCCGCGAGGTGCGCTGGCTCGCCGCAGCCATCACCGCCACAGGGGAAGAAATCCCGAACTGCAGGTGGCGGTGGCGCAGCCAGGCACTGTCGAACCCCAGCCGCTCCCCCAGCTCGATGATCTGCAACGTGGACTCGTGGCCCGCAGCCGGGTTTGCCGGATCAAACAAACCAATGGTCAGAAACCCCAGCTTGCGCAGGGGACGGTTGGGGTGCGGCATCGGCTTCCTTCAAAGCGGCGGACGGGGCTGGTTTCAGACTAGGCGGAAGCCCCTTAAATGAACCAGCAAGCATTGACGCACATGACGGCCTTGTGGTTAGGCTCACCACGAGCCAGCGACGGCGCCGCCACAGGAGGAATACATGTCATTGCAGGAAATCGAATTCACGTCCGCCAACGGCCGCGACAAAATCCAGGCCTGGGTCTACGAGCCCATCGGCCAACCCAAGGCCATCGTGCAGCTCATCCACGGGCTCGGCGAGCACTCCCGCCGCTACCTCCACCTCATCTCCACCCTGGTGGACGCGGGATTCATCGTGGTGGCAGGCGACCACTCCGGGCACGGGCGCACCGCGATGCAGCAGGGCACCTGGGGCGACGCCGGCGAGGACGCCGCCAGCGTGGTGGTGGCGGACGAGGTCACCCTCCAGGCCATAGCCAGGGAGGCACTCCCCCCGCTCCCGTACGTGGTGTTCGGCCACAGCTGGGGCTCCATGATCGCCCGCGGCCTGGCCGTCGATCCAGGTGCGCAGCTTTCGGGCCTGATCCTCTGCGGAATCGCCGCCCAAATGCGGGGCATCGAGAAAAGGATCAACCGGCCGGAACTGGCACGGCTTGCCTCCGGCGAGCGCGCCGCGGACCCCGCGCCCGAGGAACTGGTGGGCCAGTTGTTCGACGGCTTCCTGGGCCGCCTGGGAGAAAACGCCGGCCCCACCGCCTGGGTGGCGCTGGACGCCGACGTCGTCACGGACCACGGTAGGGACCCCTTCAACAACTTCGGCGCACCCCTGAGCGCGCGGTTCCTGCAGGGCTTCGTGGACCTCTACGATCAGGTCACCTCGGACGACTGGTACAAACAGCTCCCCGCGGACCTCCCCGTGCTGATCCTCGCCGGCGACCAGGACCCCGTGACCAACTACGGCGAAGGCGCCTACCACGTGGCAAACCGCCTTGCCGATTCAGGCCACGCGGACGTCCGCACCCGCGTCTTCCCCGGCGTCCGGCATGAAGTGCACAACGAACCCACCACCCGCGCAGAGACAGAGCGCGAGACGGTCGAGTTCATCCAGCGTGTCACCCAGCGGCAGGACTCCCCCACACCGTCAGCTGCAGGCTGACGGTCCCCGAGAAAAGCACCCCGCTGGAAGGTTCGACGGCGGCACTCACCCGCCGCCGTCGTCGTACCTTCCAGCAAGGGGAGGCTCAGTCCGCTGCTGATTGCTCCAGCAGCCGTCGGATGCGTTCGACGGTTGGGTCGATGCCCCCTGTTGACTCGACCATCAGGCCGGATTCGTCGGTCTGCAGCTCCTCCAGGGTTTCCAGCTGGGACGTGAGCAGCGAGGCCGGCATGAAATGCCCGGGGCGTTGGGTGAGGCGGTCCTGCAGTGCCGGCCTGTCGGCTTTCAGCAGGATGAACGTGGTGGCAGGCGCGGCCGTCCGGATGGCGTCCCGGTAGCTTCGTTTCAGTGCTGAGCAGGCAACAATGGTTGGTTTTTCGGTGCTGGCGGACAGCTTGGTACCCACCAGGTGCAGCCACGGCCATCGGTCCTCATCCGTGAGGGGAACGCCCGAAGCCATTTTCCTGACGTTTGCTTCCGGGTGCAGGGTGTCGCCATCAACGAAGCTGGCGCCGAGCCGGGTGGCGAGCGCCTGGCCCACGGAGGATTTCCCTGCACCGGAGACCCCCATCACCACGATGCTCTGGGGCATTACAGGGCGCCCTGCCGGGCGGTGCCGGCGGGAATGGGCGTCAGGCGGGTGACCTCGACGGGTTCGGCCAGGAGTCCTTCGAGGGAGGCGTTGAGCCGCTTCACGGCGTCCCCCACTCCGTGGGCGTCGAGCAGCTCGGCGCTCTCCCATTTCTCAATCATGACGATCTGGCCGTTCGGCGCATCGTGGATGGCGTACAGAAGGCATCCGGTTTCCTCGTGGACCTCGGCGATGGCGGGCTTGAGGGCCGCGGCAACCTGGTCGCGGGCGCCGTCGTTGGGCGTGAAGACTGCAGTGACGACGATGGTCATGATGGTTCCTTTACTCGATTGCTGGTGATGCTCAGATAAATGCCTGTGTGGTCAAGGTCCCCGAGGCCCTCGGTGACCATTGTTTGGAATGCCGATGTGAGGGTGTTGGCGACCGGCAGTGCGAGTCCGGCCTCCGCGGCCGCCTCCGTGACAAAGCGCAGGTCTTTGAGCTGGTTTTTGGCCGAACCGCCACCGTGGAAGTCCCCTGAAACCCAGCGTTCGCCTTTTTGCTGGAGGACTTCAGAGTTGGCCAGGCCGCCCTTGAGGATGGCCTGGACCTTTTCCAGGTCCAGGCCGGACGCCTTCGCCAGCGCCATGGATTCCGACAGGGCGGTGACCGTGGCGGCCACCACGATCTGGTTGCAGGCTTTCATCATGGCCCCGGCGCCGGCCTCCCCGAACCACATGACCGTGGAGCTGTAGAGCTTGAAAAGCGGCGTCAGCCACTGGACTACGCCCTGGGGCCCACCCGCCATGACGCTCAGCCGGCCCTCCTCCGCCCCGATGGTCCCGCCACTGAGCGGGGCATCGATGACCACCACCCCGTAACGGGACTTGCAGTGGGCTGCGAAGGCGGCGACCGCGGTGGGGGACACGGTGCCGTGGATGACCAGGACAGGTTCAACCACGCCTGCCCGCGCCCACCCCGCGAGCAGGCCGTCCTCGCCCTCCAGGAGTGCTTCGACCTGGGGCAGGTCCGGCAGCACGGTGAGGACAACATCCGCCGCGGCATCCGCTGGCCGCGGGGCTACTGTCCCCTCTTCGATGGCTTCGGCTTTCGGGATCGTGCGGTTCCACAGCGTCAGGGGTACCCCGGCGTTGATGATGTTCCGGGCGATGGGGGCTCCCATGGGACCGGTGCCGAGCAGCGAGACGGAGACACCGGGATCGAGCGGCGAGGGAGGTTTGGTTTCTGTCATCGGTTAGAAGGGGATCAGGCCGGCGAGGGCGGGAAGGAAGGTGCTGAACCAGGGCACGGCGGCGAGGACGAGGAGGCCGACGAACACCGCTACCAGGTAGGGCCAGAAATGTTTGAGGCTGTTTTCCACGGTTTCGCGGGCGGTGGCGCAGGCGACGTAGAAGCCAACCCCTGCCGGCGGGGCGAAGGAGCCGATGCCCATGGAGATGATGAGGACCATGGCGTACTGCACGGGGTTGACACCGAAGTCGGTGGCGATCGGCAGCAGCAGGGGCGCGAAGATGAGCACTGCGGGCAGGCCTTCGAGGAGCTGGCCCATGATGATCAGCAGCACCACGGTGAAGAGCATGAACAGGATGGGGGAATCGCCCAGCCCGGACATCAGGTCGTGGATCTGCTGCGAAACGCCGGCCAGGGCGAGGGTCTGGGCCAGGGGCGACGCCGCGGCGATGATGAACAGCACCATGCCCGCCGTCGTGGTTGTTTCACGCAGGGTGTCTCCGAGAAGGCGCCGGCTGCCGCGGCGGTAGGCTGCCGCGAGCACGAAGGCGTAGGCGACGGCGACCGAGGAAACCTCCGTGGGGGTGGCGAATCCGCTGAGGATCCCCACCACCATGCCCACGGGCAGCAGGAGCGTGGGCAGGGCGAAGAAGGTGGCTGTGCCCCGGGCCCGCCACGTGGCCTTGGCGCTTGGCACGCCGCCCTGCTTACGCGCCCTTAGGAACACCAGTGCCATGACCACCAGGGCGAGGAAGGCTGCCGGCACGAAGCCCGCAAGGAAGAGGGTGGTGGTTGAGATGGTGGTGATGGAGCCCAGGATGAGCAGGACGATGCTGGGCGGGATGGTTTCGCCCATGATGGCTGACGCCGACAGCACGGCGACCACTTCGCCGCGCGGGTACTTACGCTCTTCGAGCATGCCGCGCATGGTGGTGCCCACTGCTGCGACATCGGCGACCTTGGAGCCGGAGATACCGGAGAAGATGTACATGGTGACCACCACCACCTGCAGCAGGCCGCCGCGGAGATGCCCGATCAGCGCATCGACGAGCTTGGCCAGCGGCAGGGTAAGGCCGGCCGAGTTCATGACGGTGCCGGCCAGGATGAAGAACGGGATGGCCAGCAGGACGAATCCCTTGGCTCCGGACGCCATGCCGATGGGGATGGCGCTTACGTCGGAAATGCCGCCGAGGTACAGGTAGATGCCGGAGGCGAGGGCCAGGACAAACGCAATGGGCAGTCCCAGGAACAGCAGGCCGAACAGGGCCACGAGGACCACCACGAGCAGGACGTTCGGTGAGGCGTAGTAGAACAGCGGCGGGGAAATCAGGACGACGGCGACGAGGGCGGCTGCGATTCCGGCACCGACGACGGCGGGACGCCAGGCCTGGCGCCGAAGTTTGACCAGGGCAAACCAGGCGATGAGGACCATGCCCACCGAGAAGGGCAGGTTGACCCAAAACACGGGGAGTTGAAGGATCGGTGTCTTTTCCTCGACCTGCTGGACCAGGGTGGGCACGAACAGGGCAAGCGCGCCGGCGCTCATGACAAAGACGAGCCAGTCGACCAGCGCGGCGAGGTACGGCTTCCAGGTTGCGGGCAGGCGCATGATGAGCGCCTGGACGGACATGTGTGCGCCTTTCGGGTAGGCGATGGCGCCGCCGATGAAGGCAATGGTCAGCAGGGCAATCTCGGACACTTCCTGTGTCCAAAGCACGGAATCACCGGTAATGAGGCGGACGGTGATGTTCAGGAGGATGACCACGAGTTCCGCGAGAATCGCCGCTCCCACAATCCCTTCGAGCGTCTTGTCGAGCCAAGCTGCGCCGCTCCAGCGCTCTGGCACGTGGTCGTGGTGAAGGATTTCCTCCGCTTCGAGGGGAAGGACTTCCTCGTAGTCCTGGGGAGCAACGGTGGGTTTCATGGTTTTCCAGACTGTCGACATTGATAGCGGGATGTGTGTGGGGAGTGGGGTGTTGGTACGGGTGGGAGCCGACTTGTGGGCTCCCACCCGTCCTTGCTACTTCTTGCCGGCGAAGGCGATGGCCTGGTCGAAGAATTCCTTGCCGATGAGCTTGGAGAACTCCGGGTAGAGGCTTTGGGAGGTGGCCTTGAACTCGGCGAGCCCGGACGCGCTGAGCTCGTTGGCCTTCATGCCCTTGGCTGCCAGTTCATCCAGCTGCTTCTTGGACTGTTCCTCGTCATAGCCGGTTTTGAAGGTTGCCGTTTCCTCTGAAGCGGCGGTGAGTGCCTTCTTCTGGTCATCCGTGAGGGAATCCCACTTCTTCGATGACAGTGCCAGCACCCAGGCGTCGTTGATGTGGTTGGTCATTGAGACGTATTTCTGCACCTCGGAGAACTTGTTCGTCCAAGGGACCTCAATCGGGTTTTCCTGGCCGTCGATCGTTCCGGTCTGCAGGCCGGTAAAGACCTCGGAGAAGGCCATGGTCGTGGGGCTTGCGCCCAGCTTGCCGAAGAAGTCGGTCCACAGGGTGTTGCCCGGCACCCGGATCTTCAGCCCCTTCAGGTCGGAAGGCTGTTCAATCGGGCGCACGGAGTTGGTGATCTCGCGGCCGGTCCGGGTCAGGAAGGCGAGTGCCACGGTGTCCTTTGCCGCCAGCTTGTCTTTCAGGACCTTTCCAGGTTCTCCAGCCAGGAACTTTGCCTCTTCCTTGGTGTCCGAGAAGAGGTAGGGGATGCTGATGCCGTTCATTTCCGGCACCACCGAGGCGTAGACGGAGGTGGACAGGATGAGTCCGTCGAGTGATCCGCCCTGCAGCCGGGTCACGGCCGCGTTCTGGTCCCCGCTGAAGCTCGTGCCGTTGGGTACCACGGTGACCTGGACGGAACCGTTGGAGGTCTTCTTGACCTGGTCGGCGAAGTGCTGGGCGGTGACGCCGACCGAGGACGTCAGCGGATCGGGGATGGAGAGCTGGATCTTGGCCACCGGGGCGCTTTGGCCGGCGGGGGTTCCGCCTGCACAGCCGGACAGCAGGGCGGCGGCCAGGCTGGTTGCCAGTACCCCGGTCATGGCGCGGGTCTTGAAGTTCATTCGATGCCTTTCTTCATTGGAAGGATGCGGTGGTACTGGTTCAGGAGACGGTGACGGGGGCGGAAATCAGCGCTTCGGTTTCGCGGCGGAGTTCCAGCGCTTGGGACAGGGAGTCATCAATGATGACATCGTCCCAACCAACGATCGCTCCCTTGGGCACATCGTTACGCAGCTCCACGTGGTGGGCCAGGGCGACGGGGAGGGCGCCGGTGGAGACCGAGTGCTTGGCGGAAACCAGCTTGCCCCACACCGTGAAGCCGCCTTCGCCGTCGAGGAATTCACCGGCCTTGAGGTCTTTCTTGGCGGTAGCGACCACATCGCCATAGAAGCCGACGGGCCCGCCGGTGGGGATGCCGCGGAGGGCTGCGTTGGCGATGGACATGTTCAGTTCGAGGCCTACGTAGTGGTAGGGGCGGTACAGGGCGGCGTACTGGCCGGTGGGGTCCGGGTGCCAGGGGTATTCGTTGAAGCAGCCGGAAACGTAATTGTTGGTTGCCTTGACGACGACGAAGACGCCCTCCTGGGTGTTGTGGCTGATCCAGCTGCCGTCGCGGTTGACGCTGGACATGACGTCAACGCTTCCTTCGTGGGCGAGGGAACCGCCGACGGCGGCCGGGCGGCAGATGGTGGCGATCTCTTCAACGTTGCCCGGTGTGAAGCTCAGGCCGGAATCGGAGGGGGCCAGCCCCGCGCCGTTGGCCACCGCCGCCATTTCGATGGCGGCCTTGGTGCCGTCGCGGAACGAGGTGTGCATGTAGGGGTTGAGCTGGCCGGAGTCGGTCAATTCCTTGGAGAACTCCCAGTTCTCCCAGACGTTGTCCGGGTTCATCTCGTGGTAGTGCTCCAGGTATTTTGCGCCCTTGCCGGCGCAAACCACATCAAAGCCGCTGGTGCGGGCCCAGTCGACGAGTTCCATGATGAGGGCCGGCTGGTCCCCGTAGGCCATGGAGTAGACCACGCCTGCTTCCTCGGCCCGCTTGGCCAGCGCAGGGCCGGCAAGGGCATCAGCTTCGACGGTCACCATGATGATGTGCTTCTTGGTTTCGATTGCCTTCAGGGCGTGCTTGATGCCGACGATCGGGTTACCGGTGGCTTCGACAATGACGTCGATGTCCACGTCGAACAGTTCGTCAGCGTTGGCGACGATGGCGGTGGAGCGGTCCTTCAGCGCCGTAGCGATATCGGGAGCTACCTGGGAGGCAGGCCAGTCCACCAGCTCGAAGGCCCCCTGCGCCCGCTTGACGTTGATGTCGGCAATGGCAACAACGTGGATGCCGGGGATGTTGTTGGCCTGCGCCAGGTACATGGTCCCGTAGCGGCCGGCGCCGATCAGTCCAACGCGGATGGGACGGGACTGCTGCTCACGCTCGCTGAGGAGTTTATGAAGGTTCACGGGAATCTCTCTAGGGGGTGCTTGGCCAAAGAAAAGCACCTCCGGCTCGCCGGATGGCACAACTTCTTTGTCGCTTTTTATGGGAAAACCGTCCGGAGTGGAACCGGTTCCACTTTTGTACCAGCTGCTGATAAGCTGTGTCAACGATCACCTTCCAGCCCGGCGTCATGCAGCAAACGGCTGAAAGAAATCGCGTAGGTCATAACCACGAAGGTCTTGTGTCTCAAGGAGGAGCGGTGCGCAAAGCGCCTACCATTCGCGACGTAGCGTCTGCTGCGGGAGTATCCGTCTCTGTGGTCTCACGGGTACTGAACCCGGAGTCGGGACCGGTCGCACCCGCAAAGAGGCAAGAGGTCTTGAGGGTCATCGATGAACTGGGTTACCGGCCCAGGGCGGCAGCGCGTGAACTCAGCGCCGGGCATGCACTCACCATCGGCCTGGTGGTCACCGATCTCTCCAACCCGTTCTTCGCCCGCCTGGCGGACAGGATCGTCTGGGAGGCACGCAGCCATGGCGTGCAGGTGGTGTTGATGACCACGCAGGAGGATCCGCACCTGGAGGCGGACTCCCTGGATACGTTGCTGGACCGGTCGGTCAGTGGCGTCATTGCCACTCCCACCGGGGGCAACATCGAAAAATGGAGGCGCCTGCGCGACCTCGGCGTCAATGTCGTCTTCATCGACCGTGCCATCGAAGAACTCGAAGATGTCGATGTTGTCAGCATCGAAAACTTTGACTCGGGACAACGCTCAACCGAGCATCTCATCAGCCTGGGCCATACCCGGATCGGGCTGATCACGGGCCCGCTAACCACCTCAACCGGGAGTGCGAGGTTGAACGGCTACAGGGCTGCACACCGGAACGCCTCCCTGCCAGTAGACCCCACGCTGATACGTGACGTACCTTTTCGCGGGGACGCGGGCGGGGACGCCGTAGGATCGCTGCTTGCGATGCGCCAGCCGCCAACAGCACTCATCGTTGCCAACACGGCACAGGTGCAAAGTTCAGTCCGCAGGCTCGTCCAGATGGGCACTGACATCCCCGATCAGCTTTCGCTCATTGTCTTTGACGACAATCCCTGGACTGAACTTACCTCTCCCCCGCTGAGCGTCATCCGCCAGCCGCTCGACATGCTCGCCGTTCACGCCATCGAGCTGGTGCTCGGACGGATGCAGGGGAAGCTCCCGGAGGGTGCCCGCCGCATCGAAGTCAAAGCGGACTACCTGCCGCGCAACAGCTGCGCGCCCGTTACCGCCCCGGTCGCGCGCTAAGGGCCTCCAGGGTCCCGGAAGCACCTCCAATGGAAGGTTCGACGGCGGCACTCACCCGGCGCCGTCGTCGAACCTTCCAGCAAAACCAGCCGGTCACGTCAGGTGTGGGTAGCTTTCTGCTGCCAGCGGGACAGGCGTGCGAACGTGGGGCCAGCCGGCGGCGGGATTCTGGCTGGGTCGGCGCCCGGCCGGCGTCGGCGCAGTTCCAGCGCCAGCGCCTCCTGTCCGCGCGCCATCGCCCACCGGTGGTTCGCGGCAAATGCCGGCTTGAGCAGCCAGCCCAGCCGCCGCAGCAGCGGTTTGGAGGAAGAACGCCTTCCCGGTGCCGTCCGGGTTGCCCGGGATCCAACTTCTCAACAGTCAGATACACCGACGGCCATCAGCGGGGAAGGGTGCCGGCATCGCCCAGGATGTCCGTGACCCTCCGCGGGGTTCCCGCCACCCGCCAGACGGTCAGGAATTCGTAGTCGGTGCTGCTGTTCGAAGTGTCGGCCATTGGTGCCTCCACGGCGAGGATGAATAGGCGGCCCACGGTACTCACGCCGTTGTTTGTGATCAACGGGCCGCCACCAGACCTCTTACTCAACTAAATTGATTTAGTGGTCCAGTGTGGGCTAGATTACTTTTGTCCAGACTTGGTCCCTCCTGGCCGCTCAAGCTGCCGGCTCACTGGGGCCACCACGACTTTCCCTTTTGCCTTGCGAGGAGTTTCCCTTGATCGGAGTTGCGGGTGCACCCGTGAGTTTTGGCGTCTTTGACCTGGGCGCGACGGCAGGAGGCCGCTTGCCCGGGCCGGACGAGGTCTGCGCGGTTCTGAATAAACACGGGTATACGGGGATCGATCTGGGACCGGTCGGATTCCTCGGACGGGACGGTGAACTCCGCAGCCGGTTGAAGCAGCACGGCCTGTCCCTCGCCGGCGGCTGGATCGACCTTCCCTTCACCGACGACGACGCCTTCGCAGCCGCCGTACCCTCCCTCACGGCAGCCCTGGACGTCTTCGAAGAAGCCTCTGATGGCGTACAGGGTCACCCACCGCTGCCAACCCTGGCGGACAGTGGGTCCGACCGTCGCCGGGCCAACCCGGGTGGAGGCCCGGACGTGGCCCTCGACGACGGCGGCTGGGCCACGCTGGCCCGGAACGTCGCCGCCGCGGCACGCCTTGTCAGGGACCGCGGCTTTGAACCCACGTTCCACCACCACGCCTGCACCCACGTGGAGACGCCCGACGAAATCGAACGGTTCCTCGACCTCACGGACGTGGGCCTCACGCTGGACACCGGCCACCTCATTCTTGGCGGCGGTGACCCGGTGGAAAGCCTCGGGCTGTGGGGTGAACGGATCAACCACGTCCACATAAAGGATGCCCGGGCCGACGTTCTGCGCGCCGTGGTCAGGGACAAAGGGGACATGCGTGATGTCTGGGCCGGGAAGGCGTTCGTGCCTCTGGGCGACGGTGACCTGGACGTGGAGGGGTTCATGGACGGCCTCGTCCGGACAGGCTATGACGGCTGGCTGGTGCTGGAGCAGGACTCTATACCCCAGCCTGACGACGACCCCGATCTTGCCGACAAACACCATGCCATCAACCGGAACGTACTCAGAAAGTGGATCCCCTAATGACTTTGCTTCGAATCGGAGTTGTGGGATTGGGCGCCGTTGCCCAGTCCGTGCACCTTCCCCTGATCACAAGGCGATGGGATCTGTTCGACCTTGTTGCGGTGGCAGACCTCTCCCCCGCCCTGCTTGCCCGGGTGGGAGCCCAATACGGCATCCCGGCCACGCAGCAGTACCAAAACCTGGCCGACATGCTGGAAGGTGAGGACCTGGACGCCGTCGTGCTGTTGACCTCCGGATCCCACGGCCAACCGGCGCTGCAGTGCATCGAAGCGGGGGTGGCCGTGCTGTGCGAGAAGCCACTGGCGTTCTCCCTCGGCGAGATCGAACTCCTGCGCAAAGCCGAGCAGGGCCAGGGCAGGCCTATGCTCCTGCTCGGCTATATGAAGGAGTACGACCCCGCCGTCGTGACCCTGAAGGAACGGTTGCCGGGCCTGAAAGACACGCGGTACGTCAACGTGGAAGTGCTCCACCCTGCCGGCTCCGCGCAGCTGGCCTTCGCCAACCTCCACCCGGGAGCCCGGGACGTCCCCGCCGACGTGCTGTCCGGGCTGGTGGAAGCCGATGAACACAAGCTGGACGCAGCCCTGGGCAAAGACAGCCCCGCCCTGCTGCGGCGGCTCTACTCAAACGTCATCCTTGGCAGCCTGATTCATGACATCGCGGTAGTGCGTGCGCTGGTAGGCCCCTTGCAGGCAGTTGATGCCGTCCATTACTGGGCGGGACAGGACGACCCGGGGTCCATCGAAATAGCTGCGACAGCAGCCGAAGGTGTCCGCGTGCACTTCAACTGGCATTACCTGGCAGATTACCCCGTGTACCGCGAAACCGTGACCGTCCACCACACCACGGGCAGCGGAAAATTGGAATTCACCGTCCCCTACCTCCTCAACGCCCCCACCAGGCTGCAGATCACCGAGAAAGCCGGCGGCGGGGTCTCCGACTCCGTTTTCGCCGACGTCACGGAAGCGTTTGAGCAGGAACTCGTCGCCTTCCACCGGATGGTGGACGGTCAAGAGAAGCCTCCCACCGGGATCGCCGAAGGTGAGGCGGACGTCAGGGTTGCCCAGCTGATCGCCACAGCCCTGGCCGCGTCCCTGCAGTTCTCCCTCGGCGGAGAGGCGGCCTCGGCATGACCCCGGCGGAGGAGACCGGCATCGTCCTGGTGCCCCACACGCACTGGGACCGGGAGTGGTACGAACCCTTCCAGGTGTTCCGCTTCAAGCTTGTCCAGATGTTCGACACCGTCCTGAAAATGGCGGAGGAAGACCCGCGGTTCAGGTTCACCCTTGACGGCCAGACGGCTGCCATCGAGGACTATCTGGAAATCCGGCCGGAAAACGAAGAGCGGGTCCGCGCCGTGGTGGCCAGCGGCCAACTGGCGCTGGGCCCCTGGCAGATCCTGCTTGACGAATTCCTCTGCTCGGGCGAGACCATCATCCGCAACCTCCAAATGGGCATGGCGGGTGCCCGGCGGCTGGGCGGGTACATGAACGTGGGCTACCTGCCGGACATGTTCGGCCACGTGGCCCAAATGCCGCAGATCCTTAGCCGGGCCGGCATCGCCCACGCCTGCCTCTGGCGTGGAGTGCCATCAAAAGCTTCCGGGCATTCGTTCAAGTGGGAAGCTCCAGACGGATCATCCGTCCGGGTGGAATACCTCTTCGACGGATACGGCAGCGCCCTGGACCTCCTGGCCATTCCCGAACACATCCCGCACGCATTGGGGGAATACCGGCAACAAACCGCCGAAAGGTACCGCGGCGACCCCATCCTGGGCATGGTCGGCACCGACCACATGCCGCCCGACACGGCACTGATGCGGCACGTGGACACCTACAATTCATCCGCCTTCCCCATCCGCGTCGGCACGCTGGAGGACTACGTGTCGGCGTACGACCCGGACGATGAACGCCTGGAGGCAGTGCGCGGGGAACTCCGCTCCCATGCCCGGGGCAACATCCTTCCGGGTGTCTTCTCCATCCGCCGCAACCTCAAGATCGCGATGGCCACGGCCGAGCGCATGGTCCTGGACGCCGAACGGCTGGCAGCATCCCACCTGGGCGTCGACTTCGAGCCCTTCATCAGCATGTCCTGGCGCCGCATCATCGAATCCACCGCGCACGACTCCGTGGTGGGCTCCGGCACGGATGAGACCGTTAGCCAGGTAGAGGCCCGGCTGCACGAGGCAGCCCAGATTGCCCGCGCAGCCCGCGACGAAGTGGCCCTCACGGTGGCCGGCAGCATCCCCAGCGACGCGTTCGTGGCCTTGAACACCTTGGCCGCGGACCGCAACGTGGTGGTCGAACTCGACGTACCCGCCCCGGACGCAGGAATGCCGGTGGCCGCCATGACCGGCGATGGCACCCTGCTGCCGGTGCAGGAAACCGGGCACGCCCCCACCATGCTCGGTGATGAAACCATGGACGCCTCGGTCCTGGTGGAACGCATGATGAACCGCATCCACGGTCGCGAATTGTTCGGCCAGCTCATCGAGCAGTACCGGGTGGCACCGTATTCCCTCGAGTTCGATGTGGCCCAGGTGCCCACAGCCCCGGTGTTCGACATCGTCGCGTTCAAAGCCGAACTGGCAGCCGCCGTCGAGGCCCACCCGGGCGACTGGAAAGTCCGGATCGTCGCCGAACCAAGGCGCCGGGTGCTAGTGGACGTCCCCGTCGCGGCCATGGGGATTACCCCGTTCAAGGTCTTCCAGGCAGAGCGCCCCGAGCCGGAGCACATATCCTGCGACGACGGCATCCTGGACAACGGACTCGTCTCGGCGCGCATCGGCCCGGACGGGGACATCACCCTCACCGGCGCGGACGACACCGTCCTGCACGGTATCGGACGGCTGGTTGACGGCGGAGACTGCGGGGACAGCTACAACTACGGCCCTCCGGCCATGGACAGCATCGTCAGTGAGCCTTCCCGGGTGGCCCTGGAGGTTGTCGAACGCGGCCCCGTGCGCGCAGTCGTCAAGGTCACCAGGCATTACTCCTGGCCGCGTTCCCTTGACCGCAGCATGGGGAGCCGGGACAACGACACCGTCGACGTTCCAGTCCACACGTTCGTGGAACTGCGCCGCGGGGAACCGTTCCTGAGACTTCGCGTCCAGTTCACGAACGAGGCTGCAGACCACCGGCTGCGGATGCACATCCCGCTGCCGTCCCCCGTGGAATCCTCCGCGTCGGAAGGCCAGTTCGCCATCACCGCCCGTCCGCTTACCGCAGAGGGCGGCGGCGGCGAATTTCCGCTTCCGACGTTCCCCGCCTACACCTTCGTGTCCGCGGGACCAGCCACCGTGCTCCTGCACGACGCCACAGAGTATGAGGTGGTGGAGGGAAAGGAACTGGCCCTGACGCTGCTGCGTGCCGTGGGATCGATCAGCGTCAACGTGCACCCGCTGCGTGACGAACCGGCCGCCTCAGAGATCCCCATCCCGGGCGCCGAAGAAGCAGGTACGCAGGTGGACGTCGAATTCGCGGTGATGGCCTCAGCCCAGGGTTACCGCAACGCGGACGCGGTCCAGCTCGCGGACCACTTCAACGCACCCGGTCTGGCCGTACGCGGCCGGGGCACCCCGGGCCCCTCGGTTCCGGACCCCACGGAAGGACTGCGGCTCAGGGGTGACGGCATCCGGCTGAGCAGCATGCGCCAGGTGGGCAACGACGTCGAAATCCGTGTTGTCCTGCTGGCCGAACAGCCCACCGGTGGCGTCGTCACCGGCCCCTTCAGCGGCGTGTCCACCGTTGACCTGACAGGCCGGACGTTGGCAGCGGAACCGGCTGATGGTGAGTACAAGTTCGAGCTGGATCCGTGGGAGATCCGCACACTGCGCCTGACCCCCAGGACTTAATTACGGCAACAGATACGCCCCGCTTCACCAGAAGCGGGGCGTATCTGCGTGGTCAGGCTATGTGGTGAGGGCGAGGATCCGGCGGTCCGACGTTTCGAGCCGGTACGGGCCGGCTCCCTGGGCGTCGATGGTTGCATAGGGATCGCGGATGAGCTGACGGCGGCCTTCAAAGTCCACGAGGATGGTCCCTTCCGCGTCGATGGCGAGCAGTTCGCCGTCAACGCGCAGCAGGAGCGGCGCGTCGATTCCCATACTGAGTGCTGTCGGCCCGGTCTTGAGCGCCGCCAGCAGTCCTTCTTCCGACGGGTCCGCGGACTGCACCCAGGTGGTGGGCAATCCGGTGGGATGGCCGTCCTCCGGCCGGTGGAAGTCTCCGCCACCGAGAGGAATGACCGGCTCGCCCCAGGCGCTCAACCACGCCCAGATGCTGGTGTCGCGCCGGTTGGGCAGCCAGGTTTCATGCATGATTTCGGCGTGGGTAGGCTTCCGGGACAACTGCCATTGCCACGAGCAATCGGTGGCTACCGGGTGGTTAATGGACAGGAATCCGCCGTCGCCTTCAACCTGGTCAAGCCAGGCGTCAGGGTGGTCCCGGAAATCCACCCAGTTGATGCGGCCGTAGGCGTTCGCGTGGCCGCGGACGGTGGTGACTTCCTGTCCGGGCAGAAGCGCGATGCCATACTCATTGCCCACGCCCTGCAGGTGCGGGTGATGGCTGACGGTGTTGTGATCGGTCACGGCCAGGAAGTCCAGCCCGTTCCGTGCAGCCTCTCCCGCCAATTGCCGGAGGGAGAGGCTGCCGTCGGAATGGAGGCTGTGTGCATGGCAGTCCCCGGCAAGCCACCGCATCCCTGCCGCGGCAGGGATGGTTCGACGGCGGCTGGCCGGGACTGTGTTGACCGGCGCGGTGGCAGGCGGCTCGGGTTCCACGGTCCCCGTTGCCGGCGTATTGATGGTCAACTCGACCGTGACACCCTCCGCCGGAATCTGGTGAAGGCCCAGAACCACCTTCCACACTCCGGTTTCAAGCTCCCCCGGGCAGTATCCCGTGGACGCCGCGGTCCTGCCGATGACAAAGCGCGTCTTGGCTCCGCCGGACCAACCCCGCCACCCGTCGGGGCCCATGCAGCCCAGATCAACGACCGCCCGGGACCTGTCGTAGTCCAGGAGTACTTCCAAGGATTCGCAGCGTCCCACCTCGAAAGGAACATCGAAGTACAGGTTCGCTGCCCGGTCATCCGGGGTCAGCGCCCGGCTGATGCGCACCGTCAGTCTCCGATCCGCAGGCCTTCGGCATCGAACAGCAGCGTCCGCCGGGGCTCGAACGTGACCCATACGCGCGTTCCGATTCCGGGCTCATGGTCCTCACTGACCACCACCTGGACGGGTTCCCCGCTGTCCGCCAGTTCCACCGTTATCAGGGCGGAGGCGCCCAGGTTCTCCGAGACGGTGACCGTTCCCTCCAGGCTGCCGGGGGCCGCGCCGGTGGATATCCCCAGGTATTCCGGCCGGGCTCCCCATGTGACGTCCTGACCCTCGGCCACCCTGCCGACGGCATCGGTGGGCAACGGCACATGCTGGCTGCCGATCGTCACCGTGTGGTCCCCGACGGTGCCCTTGAGCAGGTTCATGGACGTTGAGCCGACGAACGAGGCCACAAAGGTGTTCGCCGGACGCTGGAACACCTCCCGGGGCGTTCCGAGCTGCTGCATCTTGCCCGAGCGCATGATCGCGATCCGGTCGGCGAGGGCGAGTGCTTCGGCTTGGTCGTGGGTGACGAACACGGTGGTGACGCCGAGGTCCAGCTGGAGCTTTTTCAGGAAGGTCCGGGCCTCGAGCCGGAGGCGGGCGTCAAGGTTGGACAGGGGCTCGTCGAACAGAAAGACGTCGGGGCGGCTGGTCACTGCCCTGGCCAGGGCGACGCGTTGCTGCTGGCCGCCCGAAAGCTGGCCGGGCCGGCGCTCCAGCAAGCCTTGGAGGGACAGTTTGTCGCCGACTTCTTCGGCCCGTGAGTGCCGTTCGGGCTTGGCGACCTTCTGGATCTTCAGCGGGTAGGCGATGTTGTCGGCAATGGACATGTGCGGAAACAACGCATAGTCCTGGAATACCATGGCGACGCGGCGCTGTCCCGGTTCCATGTTGGTGACTTCCCGGTCGCCGATTTTGATGCTGCCGGACGTGGATTTCTCCAGGCCGGCGATGGTGCGAAGCAGGGTGGTCTTGCCGCAGCCGGAGGGACCCAGCAGGGCGAAGAACTCGCCATCGTGGATGGTGACGTCCATTTCGTCCACGCCGCGGACTCCGCCGGGATACTCCTTGATCAGGGAGCTGGTGGTGATGCTGGCCATTAGCTTTTGATACCTCCATGGAAGCGGAACCCGTAGCGCCGGTTGACGAAGAAGTACATTGCCACGACGGGGATTGAAAAGAGCAGTGAGAAGGCGGAAATCAGGGCGAGGTTCGGCTGGCCGCCTTCAGTGTAGAAGGTGTACATCACCACGGACGCGGGCGACTTGGACGGTGACCGCAGCAGGATGTAGGGAACAAGGAAGTTGCCCCAGACCTGGACGACAGCCCAGACGGCGATGGTGGCGAGCCCGGGCCGGGCCAGCGGAATGACGACGTCCCACAGGATCCGCAACGGCTTGGCCCCGTACAGGCGGGCCGATTCCTCGTAGGACTTGGGGGTTGAGTCCATGAAGTCCTTGAGGATGAAGATCACTGTGGGGAGGATGCCGCCGCTGAGCACGAGGATCACGCCGAACTGGGAATCGATGAGCCCCAGCTTCACCATCAACAGGAACGTGGGCACCATCGCCGCGGTGCCCGTAATGATGGACGAGAGCAGCAGCAGGGTGTACAGCAGCAGGTCACGGCCGGGGATTTTTACCCGTGACAGCGAGTAGGACGCGAGCGATCCGAGGACCAGCACCACCACCATCGAACCGAGGGCCAGGATCAGTGAGTTTCCCAGTGAGGCGATGGCGGTCGGGTTGTCGAACAGGATCTTGAAGTTGTTGAGGGTGAACTCCGGCAGCTTCACGTTCAGGCCCGGGTGGGCGTCAAACGGTGCGAAGACGAGCCACAGGACAGGGATGACGAAGAACGCCAGGACCAGGGCCGTGAAGACGCTCTTGCCCATCAGCCCGAGGAAGTGCCTGAGCATTTGACGGCTCTCACCGTTGGCGGTTCGCTTGGATCCAGTCACGGCGGTCATGATTTCCTCTCCTTTAGCAGGCGCAGGTAAACGGTGGCGATGACCAGGTTGATGATGATCATGATCAGTGAGATCGCCGAGCCCTGCCCGAGTGCTCCGTCGTTCAAGGCCAACCGGTAGATGAAGATCGGCAGGATGTTGGAGCGGTCATCGGGTCCGCCCGCCGTGAGCAGGTAGGGGGTGAAGGTATTGAATGTCCAGAGCGTGATGAGCAGCGTGTTGGTCAGGACGTGTCCACGGATGTGTGGGAACACCACATCGCGGAACTGTGCCCAGGCGCCGGCCCCGACCATGCGCGCGCTCTCCAGCTGGGACGGCGGCACCGAAGCCAGGGCGGAACTGAAGAGGAGCATTGAGAAGGCCGTGCCTACCCAGGTGTTGAACACAATGATGCTCTGCAGCGGGTAATCGAGAAGCCAGGCGGTGTTGCCCGTGGAGAGCATTGCGTTCAGGGTTCCGTCGCTGCGGTCCAGCATTGCGTACCACAGGAAGGTGGTGACCGAACTGGGAATGATCCAGGCCAGCAGCACGAAGAACTCGACGACGGCCCGCACCGATTTCCTGACCCTGGTCATGGTCCAGGCAATGGCGAACCCCAGCGCGGACTGTCCGATGACGGCAGACCCGAACACGAAGATCAGCGTCAGCCCCAGGGAGTTGAAAAACCGGTCGTCGGAGAGCGCACTGATGTAGTTGTCTATGCCGACGAACTGCGGGTTTTTGGCCGCTGAACCGCTGAGGCGGTAGTTCGTCAGGCCCAGGTAGAGCGTCCAGAGGGCGGGGAAGACGAGGAACAGCGAGATCAGGAGCAGGGCCGGGGCCAGGAAGGCCATTGCCCTCGCTTTGCCCAGGCCTGCTACGTCACCGTCGTCTGCGACTCCCCGGGAGGGCCCGGTGCCCGCTGCTGGAGCGGTCACCGGGGCCTCCACAGTTAAGTCACTTGAAGGTTTTGTCGCTACCACCGACGATTCCCTCCAACGCCTTCTGATACGAGCTGCCTGCGTCCGCGGCCGACTTGCCCGAGGCCACCATCCCGCTGGCGTCCTGCAGTGCAGCCGAAACCTGCGTGTAGTCCGCAAGTCCGGGACGGAACGCTGTCACGGGCAGGACCTCGGTGGAAATGAAGTTCAGCAGCGGGTCGGCCTTGAGGATTTCTCCGTTGACATCGTCCCGGGCCGAAATCTGGGGAGTTGACCCGATGCGTGCCTTGATCGCGTCCGCGGACGACATGAACTGCAGCAGTTCCCACGCCTGCTGCGGGTACTTCGTCTTGGGGTTGATGACTTCGCCCGAACCGCCGGACATGCTGACAAAGTCAGCGCCGTTGGGGCCCTTGCCGGACGATTGGGCCGGGATCTTGGCCCATCCCACTACGCTGTCCCGGTTGGCCATGGGGGACACACCCTTTACGGGGTTGATCACCGAGCGCCAGAGGTAGTCACTTTCGATCAGGATGCCCAACTTGTTTTGCGAGAATTCCTGGAAGGACTTGTCCCTGCCCTTGGCATCCTGCTGGAGCAGGGGATCGCCCAGCTGCTCCGAGCCGTAGACCTTCGAGTAGAAGTTGAGCACGTCCTGGACGCCTTGGCTGTTGCCCTGCCACTTGCCGTCCTTGTTGATCGGCTGGCCTGTACCTTGCAGCAACGGGAGGAACCCCTGCATGGTTGCCGCTTCTCCCATGGCCTTGCCCGCGTTGATCTGCAGGGGCGTTACGTCCGGAAGCTTCTTGAGCTTGCGGGCGGCGTCGAGGATGTCGTCCCAGCTCTTGGGCTGCCAGTCAGCGGGCAGGCCCGCCTGGGCGAAAAGGGTCTTGTTGAAATAGATGACTCGGCCGTCCGTGCCGTCCGGAACGCCGTATTGCTTGCCCTCGTAGGTAGTGAGTTGCTGAACCGCGGGCTTGATCTGCTTCCACCCGTCCCACGCCTGGACCTTGTCCTTGCCCACAATGTCCTCAAGGGGACTGATGTACCCGGCGTCTGCGAACTCTCCCAGCCAGATGCCGTCGATGGACGTGACGTCCGCGCCCTGGCCCGTGGAAAGGTCCAGGGAGACTTTGGTTTTGTAGGCCTGGTCATCCACGCCGTTGGGCTGGAAGTTGACCTTGGCTGTGACGCCCTTGGCCTTTTCCGCCTCCTCAAACTTAGGGATGACGTAGTTGGTGATCCAGTCGGCGCCGGCAGCGTTTTTCCCACCCGAGATGGAGTTGGCGGTGATGGTCAGCGTCACCTCCTTGGCGTCCGCGTTCTGGTCGGTGGCCTGGGATGGTGCAGATGAGCTGCCGCAGGCGCTCAGGGCAACGGTGCCCGCGAGCAGACCTGCTGCAGCCGCAAAAAATCTCGTCCTAGTCATATCAGGGGATCCCTTTGGGAGACAGAGCTCCGCCTCTGCGAAGCTACTTGTTGGAGTGTCCGAACTAACAGACAGCCTGTGATACAGGCCACTATAGTCTAGGATTGGGCTTAGTCAAATAAATTGAGTTAGGGAGTTTGGATGCCTCGCGGATCGAATCTGGAGCGTGTCAGCGCCTTCAATCAGGCCGTTGTACTGGACCTCGTGCGCCGCTCGGAATCGGGGATGAGCCGGGTGGAACTCATCGGTGCAACGGGCCTGTCCACGCAGACGGTGTCCAACATCGCGCGGCGGCTGCTGGACCTGGGACTGATCCGGGAGAGCGGAAAAGTGCACGTCCCGCAGGGCAAGCCGCGAACCACGCTGACCATTGATCCGAAGAGCAAATATGCGGTGGGGGCCCACTTGGATCCGTCTATGCTCACGTTCGTGCTGCTGGACCTGGCAGGTGCGGTGGTGCACCGCAAACACCTTCCGGTCGTGGCCGTTGCCGGACCGGAAGAAACCGTGGCACGGATTGCGGCTGCCATTGAAGATCTGATCAGCGAATCGGAAATACCCCGGACGCGTGTTCTGGGCGTAGGCATCGCCGCGCCCGGCCCCATCGAATTCGATCAGGGAGCCGTGGTTGGACCGCCGATGCTTACCGGCTGGGAACGCGTGGAATTGCGGGAATCGCTCGGGAAGGCGACCGGGCTTCCCGTCTTCCTCGACAAGGACTCAGCCGCGGCAGCCCACGCCGAATTATGGGTGCGGGACAAGAGATCAGACCAGAATTTTGCCTTCGTCTACCTCGGCAGCGGCGTCGGCGCCGCCGTGGTGATGAACGGCGAAGTCGTGCGCGGATCTTCGAACAACGTGGGCGAGATCGGACACTTTTCCACCGGTGAGGGAGGCCGGCTGTGCGGTTGCGGACGCAAGGGCTGCCTGGGCATATCCATCATGCCCGTCGAGCTGGTCAACGACGCCGTGGGCAACGGCATCCTCCAAGGCCCCGTCGACCATGCGGATCTGCGCCAAATCACCGACCACTTCCACAAGCTGGCGGCGTTGGCGGATGCCGGAGACCAAAGTGCCTCGTCTCTCCTCCAGGAAGCGGCGGACCGCCTTGCCCGCGCCGTCGAGGATATCGCCAACCTGCTCGACGTCGATGGCATCGTATTCGGCGGCCCGTCCTGGCCCCCGGTGGGAACCCGCTACCTGGAGGTGCTTCACGCCGCCCTTGCCAACCGCCTGGCCATGGGAATGATCCACGAAGTGGAGCTTGTGGGATCGGTTCTGGGCGAGGACATCACGGCCGTGGGAGCCGCCTGCATCGTCCTTGACCATGTGCTGGCACCCCGGTCCGGAGGCCTGCTGCTGGAATGACCCCGTCAGGTCGGGCAGCGCCCCTTCGCCCGCCGTCATGGCATCCTGCTCAACGCGGCCGGAAGGCCGGTAGACCGCCTACGGTCGCGCAGGCCGGGACCGGTAAACGTGCCCGGGCAGCAGCGGAATCCCCTCGAAGAGCTGGGGGACGGACACCAGCTTGTAACCCTGCCCCTGCAAGCCCGCAGTCAGTTCCTGCTGCCCGGATATTGTCGACGGCTGGACGTCATGCATGAGCACCATCGCGCCGGGCGTGATCTCCTTCAGCACCTTGGGCACGAAGGCTGCCGGATTCTTGCTCTGCCAGTCCAGCGAGTCCACGGCCCAGATCATCAATGGTTTGCCCACTGCCGCCTGGACCGCTGCATCGGCCGCGCCGTACGGCGGACGCATCATGGTGGGAGTGGAACCCGTGGCGGACAGGATCGCGGCATCCGTCCGGTCCATCTCTTTCCTGATCGCGGGCGGGGACAGCCTGGTCAGGTAGGGGTGGCTGAAGGTGTGGTTGCCGATTGCGTACCCGGCCTCGGCAACCTGCCTGGCGGTGGCCGGGTTGGCGGTGGTGTTGGACCCGGTCATGAAGAACGTGGCCTGCGCGTCACTGGCCTTCAGGATGTCCAGCAACTGGGGCGTGGTGCGGGGGTCGGGCCCGTCGTCGTAGGTCAGTGCAGCGCACGGGACAATATCGCAGTTCACGTGCCTGAGCGCCGGGCCGCTGGCCGGGCGCGGTGCTGCGGCGGCGTTCAGCTGCCGCAGCACCTGGCGGCCGTAATCGCTGAGGGCGGCCGCCGTGTCCGCGGCATTCATTGTGGCCGTCACCTCCCGGCCGGGCATGTCGGGCTGCCCTGCGGAGACGGTCAGTTCGCCTTCCGGACTGAGGACAAGGTCGGCCGGGATACCCTGCGGGGCGCGGGCCGCGATGTCGGCAGGGATGCCCGTCGCGTGTGCCTGGATGGCGGGGATGGCCTCAGGCCTCAGCAGGTCGGTGCCGTTGCGGACCGCACCGGAGGCCGCGTCGACGTAAACGGTGGCGGACGCCATCGCACTGACTCCGTCCGGCCCGGTGACTGTAGATTTCTCGCGGACCACGAGCACACTACCCTTGGCCTGGACAGGTTTGGCCGAGATGACCATTTCCCGGCCCTGGCGCTGGCTGGCATTCAGTGCCATCGCGGGCCGGTAGCGGCCACCCGCCGGAGCCACGGCATCCAGGAGTCCCAGCAGCCACGAGTCAATCTGGGCGTTGAAGGCGGGCAGCCCGTCAACGTAGGTCCAGGACGCGTGGACGTGGTGGTTTCCCACCTGGGCCGTCAAGGCCATCGGGTAGCCACCCGGGACAGCGGCCGGCTGATCCAGCACGTCCGACAATGGCGGTGGCATCGGCACCACCCGCGGCTGGCTGGAAACCCGGTCATGGGGCTGCAGCAGGGAAGGGGCCACCGCACTGCCAGCACCGCTGGCCAACACCGCCGCTGCGCAGAGCGAGGCAACGAACAAACGCAGGCAGGCAACAGCCACGCTCCCGCGGGTGCGCCCCATACCCAGCCCCATCGATCCGCACGCTCCTCAGGTGTTGACCTCTCGATTGTCCCTTACTACCAGGCCCACATGACGAAACCGGAGGCAGTTGCCTGGAACCGGGGAGCTGCGGCAGCCTAGATTGTCACGTTGAGTCCCGCCGTATAGCCGGCAGCGGCGGAACCGGTCATCGTTGCCAGCTGGTAGATGCCGCCGTCGTTCCCGAACACGTTGTCCGACTTGAGCGTTGTGCGGGTCATGTTCGCGACGCTGCGCCCGTACCCGGGGGTGGCGTACACGTCGTCGCAGGCCGCCTGCGGCAGCGCGATCTGGGAGACGGCCAATACCTGCCCGGCAGCCGTTGCGTTGTTCATCGACTCGAACACCTCGAAATGGATGTGCGGCCAGCGCCCGGAGTAGGCGGCCGGGAAGATCGACGTGAAGGTGACCTGCCCGTTGGCATCGGCTTCCTGCACACCGCGCAGGTAGTTTTCGTTCTTCAGGCTCGAGTCGTACATCGAGTATTTTCCGTCCCGGTCGCAGTGCCAGGCGTACACCGCGGCACCGGCCATCGGGGTGCAGCCCTTGGCGTTGTCCAGGAGGGTCAGGATGAAGGTCAGCGGAACGCCCTCCGCCTTTGCGGAGGCAGTCCCGAAGCTCGACGTGATGTCCTTCCGCACCACCCCGGATGCCTCCAGGACATTCGGCCCGTTGGAGCCATCCCCCGGATAGGGGCCTGCGGTCTCCTGCGGGATTTCCACGCCGCACTCGGCGATGGCCCGGGTCAGCGTCGGAGTGACGGCGGAGTCAGTGGTCGTGGCAGACGCGGAGGATGTGGCGGCCGCCGCCGTGCTTGATGCCGGGGAGACAGAGCCAGAGGTTCCGGCCGGCGTGCAGGCGGCGAGCGCGGCCACAGCACCGCCTGCGCCCAGGAACAGTCCCAGGGACCTGCGGCTTACCAGGGTGTTCAAGTCGAACTCCAGCCCCCGGTCGTGGTCGGGGTGCGGCTGGTCAAGGTCGGGCTGGCGGGGTGTGCGTGAAGTGGTCATAATGCAAGGAAACCGCACGGGGCTATGTCGTTGGCCGGTTGCTGCTGTGCCGTTCCTGTGCGTCCGGACGCGCGCTTCCCCGCAGGAAACCAGCCCCGCAGATAGTACGACGGCGGCACTCGCCCGCCGCCGTCGTCGTCGTCCGTTCCAGCGAAGCCGGCCCGGCGCACAAGGCGCCGGAAAAGCGAGGCGGGGCAGGCCCATTGGAGCCTGCCCCGCCTCTTTGCACCGGCTGATGCCCTGCGCCCGACTTTCGGGTTTCCTGTTGCGATGGAGTATGCAGGAACATCTGCCGGCGCGTCTGGTGCGGACGCCCGCGGTCGCCGGCGGCCTAGAGCGTCCTGGGATCGTCGGCGTACATCTTCAGCCTGATGTTCAAGGCGTCGGACATGTGGCGGGCGGCGATCTCACCCGCACGTTCGGAGTCGCCGTCCCCGATGGCGGCCAGCAGCTCGGCGTAGTCCGCCAGCACCACCGGCCACCGCCCCGGGTAGGTCAGGGTGGTGAGGGTGTACCGGCGCACCTGCTGGTCAAGGCGTTCCAGCAGTCCGATCAGCGACGGGCTGTGGGTGGCGTGCCACAGCTGGGCATGGAAGGCGCGGTTGGTTTCCGCGAGCGCCCGGCCATCATTGGGATCCAGCTGCTGCATCTGCGCCAGCAGCCCCGTGAGCAGCTGGCGGTCCAGGGCGGTTGCCTTGACGGCAGCCTTGGCCGCGGCGGCCTGCTCCAGGATGATCCTCGACTCGTAGATGTCGATGATCTCCTCGGCTGAATGCGTACGGACCACCACCGCCTTGCCGCGCCGTTCCACCAGCCCGTCCTGTTCCAGCCGCTGCAGCGCCTCCCGCACCGGTGTCCGGGATGCCCCGTACCGCTCGGTGAGCTTCGCCTCCGTGAGCGGCTCGTCAGGCGCAAAGACACTCGCGAGAACATCCTCGCGAAGCCGCTGGTGGATGGGACTGGCCACTTTTTCCTCTTTTCCGTTGCTGGTGGGGGCTGCTGGGTTGCCTAGGCGATGGAGCCGGCACGGCGGCCGAAGACGGCGCCCGCCGCAAGCCCGGAGCCGCCGGGGTAGTTTCCGCTGAACAAACCACCCAATGCTTCGCCGCAGGCATACAGCCCTTCGAGCGGCTCCGCGTCTTCGGTGAGCACGCGGCCCCAGGTGTCCGTCTTGAGGCCACCGAAGGTGAAGGTGATGCCGCAGGTCACCGGGAAAGCGTAGAACGGGCCGGTGGCGATGCTGCGGGCCCAGTTGCTCTTCGGCGGCTGGGTGTCGGCCCGGCGTCCGTCCTTGACGTTGGGGTCGAAGGGCGAGCTGCCGGTGATCGAAGCATTGAAGTTGTGCACCGTCTCCTCCAAACCCTCGGGGCTGATACCGGCCTTTTGGGCCAGCTCGGCGAGGGTTGGAGCGGTGACCACCGAGACGCCCGGCATGTCGTACTCCTCGGCGCGCAGCATGGGGCGGGAAGAAGCGTCAAAGATCTGGAAGGCGGCCGAGCCCGGCTGGGCAAGGATGTCCCGGCCGTACTTCGCGTAGGTGTAGTTGCGGTAGTCGGCGCCCTCGTCCACGAACCGCTTCCCGTCGCTGTTCACCACGATGCCCAGCGGGTACCCGCCGCGGGTGAGCTGGTTGGTGAGCGCCAGGTTGCTCTCGTTCTCCGGGTGCCAGGCGTCCCAGGCCACGCTGTGGCACGTGGACCAGTCGCCGCCCCTGGCCGCCCCGGCGTCCAGCGCAGCGAGGATCATCTCCCCAGTGTTGCCCGGCGTGCCGCGCACCTTCGCGTTCTGCCAGCCCTCCCCCAGGTGCCGGCGGCGCAGTTCAGGCGAGGCTTCGAACCCTCCCGAGGCGAGGATGACCGACTCGGCCCGGAGCTCACCTTCTTCGGATGAGCTGCGGTACCGGACCCCGCACACGCGGCCGTCCTCCTGGACCAGTCCGGTGGCTGCGCAATCAAAGATAACCTCCACGCCCATGCGCTCTGCGGCGGCGCGGTGGTCGGCCATGAGTCCCTTGCCGCCGCCCACGTTGCCCACGTGCAGTCCGCCCCAGAACAGATACCCGCCGTCCTGGGTCCGGTACGCCTGGCGTTCGTACATCAGGCGGTATTTGAGTCCCATGCCCTGAAGCCAGCGCAAGGTCGGATTGCTTTCGTTGACCAGGACTGCGGACAGTTCGGGGTCGTTGCGCCCTTCAGAGACCTTGGACAGATCGGCAAGGTATTCGGCAGCGGTGTACGCGGGGACTTCGCTGGCGGCGTGCCGCTCATCCGGTTCCACGAATTCGATGAGCTCCCGGAGCCCGTCGTGGGAGATGCGCGTGGCACCGGCGGTGTAGAAGCTGTTGCCGCCCGAGGCGGCTTCCCGCGCCTTTTCCAGCAGGACAACTTTGCGTCCACGCTCGGCGGCTGCAAGTGCTGCCGCAAATCCGGCGTTGCCGCCGCCCACTACCAAAACGTCGCTCTTGATCATCATCAATCTCCTCAGCTCCATCGCTGTACACGATTGTATACATAAGTATGCCGTCGCATGCAATGGGGTGGCGGCACATGCTTGGGGCATGACAGGAGAGGGTGAGTGCCGGAGGTGGTGGCTACCCCAGGCGCGGGTGGCTGATTTCCTGGGCGTCGATGTACATCTGGATGCGGATGTTCTTTGCTTCGTCCATGTGGGCGCTGGCGATGCGGCCGGCTTCCTCCGCGTTCCGTGCGCGGATGGCAACCAGCAGCTCCTCGTGCTCCTTCAGCACGCGGTCCCAGCGCTCCTTGGTGGAGAGCGTGGTGCCGGGGTAGCGGATGAAGTGGACCAGGATCCGGTCGAGCAGGTCAAGGAGGGCGGCGCTGTGGCTGGCGGCCCAGATGCGCTCATGGAAGGTGCGGTTGGCGGCGGCCAGTTCAGCCGGAGTGGCAGCATCGAAATCAAGGGTGACCATGGCCTGGTGCGCGCGGTCGATCAGCATCAGGTCCATGTCCGTGTGCCGGAGAGCCGCAGTTTTCGCGGCCGCCTCCTCCAGGAAGGTCCGCACCTCATAGAGGTCCAGCATCTCCTCCGGGCGGTACTCCCGCACCTGCATGCGTGAACCGTAGCGCTCTACGAGCCCCTCGGTTTCGAGGCGCCGCAAGGCTTCCCTGATGGGCGTCCGGGAGACGTTGTACTTCTTGGCGAGGGCGCTTTCAACGAGCTGGGCACGGGGAGGCAGCTCCTGCGAGATGATGGCGTTCCTGATCATCAGGTAGGGGCTTGTCTCTGGTTGCGACGCCACGGGCGGCCTCCGGTCTTCATGCAAACAAGCGGCAGGACGCGCCGGCGCCATACCTTTAGCCGCAATTCTAGCGCACTGCATACCGTTCCGGCGGACTGTGAACACCGTGGCGATATTTCGCACACTCTCCCCAAAAGCACCAGGCACCCACACTCCCCTTTCGGTATTCATCTTTTGGAGACTGTTGCTTAAGTCATATGAACGGTATACCGTTTGTGACCAACGCCATACAGCAGGGTAATTACCGGATTCTGGTTTGCTCAGCTTTGAACATTCATTCGGCGGCTGCACACGGTAGCCCGGGGTTTTTCAGGAGAACCAATGACGCTTCTATTCAGGGAAGAGCCGCACGCCGGCACCCTCCCGGTCACCCCGGTGCCGGCCACCCTCGTCCGTGGCGGCACCAGCAAGTGCTGGATATTCCGGGACGAGGACCTTCCGGCTGACGCCCTGGAGACGGACCGTCTCCTCATCCGCACCTTCGGTTCGCCGGATCTCCGCCAGATCGACGGAGTAGGCGGCGCCTCGTCGACCACCAGCAAGGCGATCACCGTGGCCGGCACCGACCGGGACGGAACGGTCCGCTACCGGTTCGCCCAGGTGGCCATCGACAAGCCGGCAGTCGAGTGGGCCAGCAACTGCGGCAACTGCGCAACAGCGCTGGGCCTCTACGCGCTCCATGCCGGGCTGGTCGCTCCCACCGGGGAAGTCACCCGGGTCCCCATCCTGAACACCGTGACCGGGCTGCGCCTCGTTTGCGAGATCCCCACACCGGGGGCGCAGGTACCGGCCTACGGCGGGCGGCGCCTCGACGGCCAGCACTACCCCGGCGTCCCCATCGACGTCATCTTCCAGAAGTCCTCCTGGTCCAGCTACGGTGCACAGTTCCCCACAGGCAACGCCACGGATGACATCGAGGTCGACGGGAAGCGGTACCAGGCGACACTGATCGACGCGGGCGCCCCGGCTGCACTCTTTGCCGCACAGGACCTGGGGCTGGACGCAACCGCCAGCGAGGAAGCCTTGGAGGCACTGGTCCGGATCGCTCCGCAGTTGCGCGCTGCGGCCGCCCGCAGGATGGGGCTGCCGCAGAACCTCAGCTCCATTCCGAAGGTTGGCGTCGTGGGGCCTCCGCCCGCAGGCGCAACCGGCGTTTCGGCCCGGATGATCTCGATGAGCGCGCTGCACCCCGCCATCGGCCTCACCAGCGCGGTCGCCGTCGCGGCTGCTTTGGGGACCGCAGGCAGCGTGGTGCAGCGCAACGTGGTTCCGGCGGCGGAGGCCGGACTCTTTATCCACTTACTGAAAGGCACGACGGCGCTGGCATTGGATGCAGCCGATCCCGCTGAAGTCTCCTTTCAACGCTCGGCCCGCGTCATCAGCGAAAGCACCATCCTGGTGCCAAGTGACTGAAGAAACCCCTACAGGAAAAACCCAGCCCAAGGAATCAGCCATGAAAATCAGCATTCAAAACCTGCAGCTGAAGTACGGAAGCTTCACTGCCATCGAAAACCTCAACCTCGACATTGAAGACGGCGAGGCACTGGTCCTCCTGGGCCAGTCGGGCTGCGGCAAGACCAGCACGATGCGCTGCATCGCCGGCCTGGAGGAGCCCACCTCGGGGCGGATCATCATCGACGACATTGTGGTCTTCGACTCCGAAAAGGGCATCAACCTGCCCCCGAACAAGCGCAACGTCGGCATGGTCTTCCAGTCCTACGCGGTATGGCCGCACATGACGGTTGCCCAGAACGTTGCCTATTCGCTCAAGCAGAAGAAACTCTCCAAGAGCGAAATCGATGAGCGCGTCATGGAGGCGCTCACGCTGGTCGGCCTGGAGCCCTACGCCGACCGAGGCGCCAGCCTGCTCAGCGGTGGCCAGATGCAGCGCGTGGCCCTGGCGCGCAGCCTGGTCATGCGGCCCAGCGTGCTCATGCTCGACGAACCGCTCTCCAACCTTGATGCCCGCCTGCGTGACCGGCTCCGGGTTGAACTGCGTGAGATCCAGCTCCAGTTGGGGCTCACCTGCGTGTACGTCACCCACGACCAGCACGAAGCCTTCGCCCTGGCAGACCGCATCGCCCTGCTCCAGGGCGGCCGGATTGTGCAGATGGGCGCCCCGCAGCACATGTACGAGGCACCCGCCAGCGCCTCGATCGCCCACTTCCTGGGTGTTTCCAACATCATGGACTGCACCCCGGAGGGCACGGCCACCGGCGCCACCACGGCACGCATCGCCAACAGTGAGCTCACCATCCAGTCGGCGCAGCAGGCCAGTGATGCGGGCGCATCCCCCAAGGTCTGCATCCGGGCCGAGGACCTGCAGATCACTGCCATGCCCACCGAACACCCCAACTCGTGGCCGGGGACGGTACGCGTGGCGGGCTTCCAGGGGAACGACATCCGGTACGCGATCCAGCTGGAATCCGGGCCCGAACTGGACGCACTGGGCGGGCTGAGGCGCGGCGAACAGCACAAGGTGGGGGACCGCGTGTGGGTCACCGTCAACCCCCGCGAAGTCCAGATCCTGCCGGCTGAGGTGCTCGCATGAGCCTCAAGACCACCGAGGCGGCCAGCCGCGTCGAGGCCCGCCTGGCACCGAAGCCCGAACCCCGGAACTACCGCTCTGCCCGGACCCTTGCCGGCCTCCGGAAGAACACGCCGGGCCTGATCGTCCTGGTCATCCTCGGCGTCCTCATCGTCCTCCCCCTTGCCCTGGTCCTGCTCGCCGCGTTCTCGGACAGCGTTCCCCGGCCGGGCAGCATCTCCCTGGGCGGCCTGACGCTGTCCAACCTGGCGCTGCTGGCCACCCCGGAAGCACTCGGGGCCCTGGTCAACTCGCTCATGGTCGGCGCAGGCTCGGCACTTATCGCCCTGCTGATCGGCGCATTCCTGGCCTTCGTGTGCGCCCGCTCCGATGCGCCGTGGCGGAAGTTCATCTTCTTTATCGGCATGGCGCCGATGTTCATCCCCGCCCTGGTGGGCGCCCTGGCCTGGTCCCTGCTCTGCTCGCCCAGCGCCGGCTACATCAACATCTTCCTCCGCGACCTGGGCATTGACGCCGCCATCAACATCTACAGCCTCCCGGGCCTGGTGTTCGTGCTGGGAATCTTCTACGCCCCGTACGCCTTCCTGCTGCTGCACAGCTCGCTGTCGATGATGAACGCCGACCTCGAGGAGGCAGCCACCGTCCACGGGGCTCCGCTGCGCACCATGCTGCGGACCGTCACCCTGCCCCTGGCCCTGCCGGCCATCCTGGGCTCCGCCGTCCTGGTCTTCGCGCTGACGATGGAAAACTTCCCCGTGGCCCAGGTCATCGGCAACCCCGCCGGCGTGGACACGCTGCCCACCTATATCTACCGCCTCATGAGTGCCACTCCGGCCAAGAGCAACCAGGCTGCCAGCGTCGCCGTGATCCTGACCGTTGCGCTGATGGCCGTGACCCTCATCCAGCAGCGCATCATCAACAAGCGCAAATTCACCACCATGACCGGCAAGGGCAACCGTCCCCGGCAGGTGCCGCTGCGCAAGATGCGCTGGCCCTTCACCATCCTGGCCCTGGCCTACTTCGCGGTGTCCGTCGTCCTGCCCATGCTCGCACTGCTCGCCGCGTCCATGCAGGCCACCCCCTTCGTGTCCTCGATGTCGCAGCTGCTGGAGGCCAATTCCCTCAGCTTCGCCAAGCTGATCGAAGTCCTCGGATCCAACGATTTCCAGCTCGCCCTCAAGAACAGTGTCCTGGTGGCCCTGATCGCGGCATTCGCCGGCACCACCCTCAGCTTCATCGCCTCCTACATCCGCTACCGCACCAAGTCCAAGGTGGGACGGCTGATCGAACTGGTCGCCATGACCCCCCTTGCCGTCCCCGCCATCGTGATGGGCATCGGTCTGCTCTGGACCTGGCTGCTGCTGCCCCTGCCCATCTACGGCACCCTGGCGATCCTCGCCGTCGCCTGCGTTGCAGTGTTCATGCCCCAGGGCTACCGCGGCGTCTCCGCATCGATGCTCCAGATGGACCAGGATCTCGAGGACAGCGCGGTCATGCTCGGCGCCGGACGGACCCGGTCCGTCCTGGACGTCACCCTGCCCCTGATGCGCGTCGGCATCATGTCCTCGTTCCTGCTGTTCCTCATGCTGTCCATGCGTGAGCTCAGCGCCTCCATCTTCCTCTTCACCTCGAACACCCGGATCCTGTCCATCCTCGTGTTCGACAACTTCGACAACGGCCAGAGCCAGGCAGCTGCCGCCGTCAGCGTCCTGTACTGCCTCGTCATCGGAATCCTCGCCGTCATCGCCCAAAAAGTCGGCGGCGAACGCAAGACCAAGAACTGACCTCACCCACCTTTGAAAGGGACACCCACAATGAAGTTAGCGTCCAAACTTCCCGCCTTCACCGCAGCCGGAGTGCTGCTCGCCCTCAGCCTGGCCGGGTGCGGAAGCCCCGCCCAGAGTGCCGGCGTGGTCACTGCCACCGCAGCTGTGAACACCGACAACGGACTGGTGATCAACGGCGAATCCATCGCGGACAAGGACACCTACGAAAAGGCCAAGACCCAGACCCTGTCCCTCTACTCCGGCTACACCGATTCCTCTGAAAGCGCGCTGGTTGACGCCTTCACCAAGGACACCGGCATCAAGGTCAACGTCGTCCGGCTCACCCCGAACAAGCTCTCCGAACGCGTTCTCTCCGAACAGGGCGCCGGCAAGCTCAGCGCCGACGTCATCCGCACCTCCGACTACCGGATTGCCAAGTCCATGGAGGACGCCAAGGTCTGGAAGGCCTATGACGTACCCGGCGCCTCGGCCCTCAAGGACGTTTCCGTGGACGGCGGCCAGTTCACCCGCATGTTCAACTCCGTCTACACCCTGGGCTACAACACCCAGCTGGTGAAGGAAGCCGATGCCCCCAAGTCCTGGGCGGATGCCGTCGGCGGCAAATGGCAGGGGAAGCTGGGCATCGTCCAGGGCGGCTCGGGCGGCAGCACCGCTGCGCTGAACAGGTTCATGGAAACCAAGATGGGCGGCGACTACTTCGCCAAGTACGCTGCGCAGAAGCCCAAGATCTACGACTCCCTGGGTGCTGAGGCCACGGCGCTGGCCCGCGGTGAAGTGGCCGTGGGCACGGTCACCATCAGCGGCACCAACATCTCGGCCGTCCAGGACAAGGCCCCGGTCAAGTTCATCGTCCCCGAGGAAGGACTCGTCTCGTACGACTATTACCTGGGCATGACGGGCACCGCCACGAACGTGGAAGCCGCGAAGGTCTTCATGAACTACAACCTTTCCAAGCAGGGCCAGCAGGTCTTTGCGCAGATCGGTGAATACCCGGTCCGCACCGACGTGGCACCGCCCACCATCATGGGTGTGACGCTCCCCGCCGTCGATTCCGGCAAGGTCTACCGCATGCAGAACACCGACGCCGTGACCTACGGCAAGGACGATCTTGCCAAGTGGAACCAGGTCTTCGGCTACACCAAGTAACCCCGCAATCCCGTGCCTGGGGACCCGGCCTCCGCCGGGTCCCCGGGCTTTTTCATTCACCCGCCACCAGGAGCCCCGTGACCGCCGTCCACGTCCCCGCACTTCCGGTGCCCCGGAACACCTCGTCCCTGCTGGTCCGCCAGGACGGCAGGACCATCCTTGAACTCGGCGACACCACCCGCGCCAGTTACGTCGCCTCCGTCCGCAAAAGCCTGCTCTCGATCCTGTTCGGAATCCAGGTGCACGCCGGCACGGTCAGCCTCGACGCCACACTCGATGAGCTCGGTGTTGATGATGTTGGCGGCCTGCTGCCCATCGAGCGGACGGCCCGGCTCCGTGACCTGTTGACGTCGCGTTCGGGCGTCTACCATCCGCCCTCCAGCCCGGGCAGTGACGAGGCTGCCTTCCCTTCACGCGGCACAAAAGCACCGGGGCAGTATTTCCTCTACAACAACTGGGATTTCAACGCCGCCGGCGCGATCTTCGAGAAGGCCAGCGGCCTGACCGTCTTCGAAGCGTTCCAGAAGCACCTGGCCGGTCCGCTGGGGTTCGACGACTACGACCCCACACGCCAGCGAATGCTCGGGGACGCCCGAAAGTCCGCCTTCCCTGCCTACCACCTCTTCCTCTCCGCCCGGGATCTGGCCAAGATCGGGATGCTGATGGCTGCCGGCGGCCAGTGGGAAGGACGGCAGCATGTCCCCCGGGAGTGGGTCAGGGACAGCGTGGCCACCCATGTCAGGCGCGCAGACATGGCGCCGGCCACCGGTTTTGGCACCTGCGACTACGGCTACCTGTGGTGGCTCCCCCGGGAATCCGGCCCACAGTGGCAGGGGGCTTTCCTGGCCGCGGGCAACTACGGCCAGTTCCTGCTGGTCCTGCCGGCGATCGGGAGCGTCATTGTGCACCGGCGCTTCGTCAGCGACAGCTTCGTCGTCGCCCGGAACACCCACACGGCAGCTGCCTCGACGGCAGGCCCCGCTCCGGTGACCCACGGCGAATTCATGGACCTTGCCCGGGCGCTGGTTGCCGGGCTCCTGGCCCGGTAGGCGTCAGGAAAGGCACCGTACGACGGCGGCACCCTCCTTTGTCAGGAAGCCGCGCCCTTGGCGATGGAACGGAACACCTTGGTTGCCTGCTGCGCCGCGGGGCTGAGCCGCCGGTTTGCCAGGTGGGCCAGGAGGATCCGGCGCTTTGGGGACCCGGCGAGCGGGACCGCCACCACGTCGGGGCGCAGGGCCGTCAGCGCCAGCCTGGGTGCCAGGGCGATCCCGATCCCGGCCGCCACCATGCCCTGTGTCTCCTGGTAATCGTTGGCGGCGAAGGCGATCCGCGGTTCGAACCCGGCGTCGCGGCATACCCGGCTAAGGACATCGGCCACGGGGTGCTCGTCGCGCACCACCCATTCCTGGTCGCTCAAGGCGCCGATGCGGACCGAGCCCAGTTTGGCAATGGGGTGCTCCCGCGGTACCAGCAGCACTGTTGGATCGTTCATCAGCCTGACCAGGGCCAGGTCGGGGTCCTCGATCTGCTGCCAGGGATAGTCCCACAGCAGCGTCAGTTCGATTTCCCGCCGCCGCAGCCGTTCCAGCAGGCCGTCCCGGCGGGCACTGACAACCGTCACTGCCACCTCCGGGTGGCGGGCGCGGAACGCCAGCACAACGTCGGGCATCAGGGAGGCCCCGCCGGTGGGAAAGGTCCCAAGCCGGAGCTGGCCCCGCCGAAGGCCCGCGAACTCCCCCATTTCGGCGCGGGCGGCTTCAACGGTCCTGTCGATGTCGTCGGCGTAGTGCAGCAGGGCGTGCCCCGCCTCGGTCAGGACCACGCCCCGGGGATGGCGCTCGATGAGGACCACGCCCATCTCCTGCTCGAGTTTGGCTATCTGCTGCGACACCGCCGAGGTGGTGAAGGAAAGGGCGGCAGCAGCCGAGGTCAGGGAGCCGGAACGGCCCACCTCACGGAGCACATGGAGCCGGTGGAGATCGAGGATTGCCATGCACTGAGTTTAGCAAAAGTAGATAGTCGTCCATTTATTTGCGATTGTGCTGAAGGCTCCCATCCCGGATCGTAGAAGTACAAGGTGCTGTGAAGTAGAGCACCTGCAAGTTACGAGGGAGAAATACAGTGGGACTCAAAGGACATTGGTACCGGGGCGGCACCAGCAAGTGCTGGCTCTTCGATGCCAGGGACGTGGCCCTCCACGCCCCCACCCGCGAGGAAATCCCCGCACTGCTGTCAGCCGCTTTCGGCGCAGCGGATGCGCGGCAGCTGGACGGCGTCGGGGGCGGAACGTCCACCACGTCAAAGGCTGCAGTCATCTGGGCAACCCCTGGTGCCGAGGCAGACCTCGACTACCTTTTCGCCCAGGTGGGGATCGGTGACCCCACCGTTGAGCTGGGTTCCAACTGCGGCAACTGCGCCACCGCCATTGCCCTGTTCGCCGTCCAGACCGGCATCGTTCCCGCCCGGGACGGCATGACCAAGGTCCGCATGCGCCACGTCACTTCCGGCGCCGTGCTCAGCGGAGCGGTTCCAACTCCCGGCGGCCACATTCCCAAGTCCGGCCTGGCACGGGTTCCGGGCAGCAGCGCCGCCGGTGTTCCCGTCAGCCTCTCGTTCCACGGCCCCTGGGGCCAGAACACCGGCGCACTCCTGCCTACCGGCAACACCGTGGACCAACTCCAGGTCAACGGCAGGACCCTGGGCGCAACGATGGTGGACGCCGGCGCCCCTGCCGTGCTCCTCGCAGCCGACCAGGCCGGCGTCGATCTTTCCTCAATGACGGACAACCTCACCGCCCAGCTGCCGGACCTCATCGCGGCACGGGCATCAGCCGGCCTCATCATGGGGCTGCGGAAGCCTGAGGATCCGCCGCAGAACGCTGTCCCGAAAGTCGGGGTTGTGGCGCCAGCCGGCGACTACATCGCCGCGGACGGAACAACCATCACCGCCGGCAGCCACGACGTGCGGGTGCGGATGCTGTCCATGCTCGCACCCCACCCGGCCATCGGCCTGACCTCAGCCGTGGCAGTTGCCCTTGCATCCTCGCTGCAGTCATCGGTCGTAGCCAACGCAGCAGGGCAATCACCCTCCACCGGCACCGGAACTCCCCGCTTGCTGCGGGTCGGGACGCCCGCCGGCGTGATCACCGCCGAAATCATCACCGATGACACCGGCGCCGTCAGCGAAGTGGCCCTCCACCGGGCAGCCCGCCACATCGCCACCGCAGATATCGACGTGGCCCCGGCCGCCGAGCTGTCTGCCTAAAACCCCTTATCTCTTTGCCCCATCATTAAGGGGCCGCACCAACCAGGAAGTTGTTCAATGAAGATCAAATCCATCCTCGGACACCTGTATGTCCAGGTACTCATCGGAGTCGCCCTCGGCGTCGTTGTGGGCGCACTGTGGCCCGACCTCGGTGCATCGCTCAAGCCCATCGGCGACGGCTTCGTGAAACTCGTGAAGTTCATGATCGCCCCCATCGTGTTCTGCACCATCGTCGGAGGCATCACCTCGCTGCGGGACACCAAGAAGGTGGGCCCCACCCTGATCCGTTCGCTTGGCCTCTTCTACGCGCTGACGGCACTCGCCCTGGCCCTGGGCCTGGCCGCGGTGACGCTGTTCCAGCCCGGCGCCGGGATGCACATCGATCCCACGCACCTGGACTCCTCGGTGGCGCAGAAGTACACCACGCAACTGCCCAGCAGCAACCCCGTGGACTTCATCCTCAGCATCATCCCCACCACCTTCGTTGGCGCCTTCGCCGACGGTGAGGTCCTGCCCGTGCTGGTCATTGCAATGTTGTGCGGCTTTGCCTTCAGCAAGCTCGGCGCACCGGGCCAGCTGGCCCTGAACGTGGTCAACAGCTTCAACAAGCTGCTCTTCATCATGTTCGGCTACATCATGAAGGTGGCTCCGCTGGGAGCCTTCGGGGCCATGGCCTTCACCGTTGGCAAGTACGGCGCCCACTCCATCGGAAACCTCGGCATGCTGATCCTTGCCTTCTACGCCGCCTGCATCGTCTTCGTGGTGGTCGGCCTGGGCATCCTGGCCAAGGTGACCGGCTTCAGCCTGTGGCAGATCCTGCGCTACTTCAAGGATGAGTTCCTGATCGTCCTGGCCACGTCCTCCAGCGAACCGGTCCTGCCGCGCCTGCTGTCCAAGCTCGAACGGATCGGCTGCGACCGCAGCGTTGTGGGCCTGGTGGTCCCCACCGGCTACTCCTTCAACCTGACCGGAACGGCCATCTACCTCACCCTCGCCTCCATGTTCATCGCCCAGGCCTGCGACATCCACCTCAGCTGGGGCCAGATCCTGCTGATGCTCGGCATGATGCTGCTGACCTCCAAGGGCGCGGCGGGCGTCACCGGAAGTGGTTTCGTGGCCCTGGTGGCGACGCTGACGGTCATGCCCACCCTGCCGGTGGCCGGCGTGGCCCTCATCGTGGGCATCGACCGCTTCATGAGCGAGGCCCGTGCCCTCACCAGCACGGTCTGCAACATCGTCTCCTGCGTGGCAATCGCCAAGTGGCAGGGTGAGCTGGACATGGTCAAGCTCCGCTCCGAGCTCCAGGCGGGCTTCGTGCCCACCGAGGCGGAGAAGGTTCAGCTGGCCGAACCGGCCCTGGCCCACTAACCGGCCGCCAGCCCACCACCACCGGTGTTTGCCCGGGATCCCAGCAGGGGTCCCGGGCAAACCCCTGCAAGGGGTACTACTTCACAATCCGCACGGAAAGGACCCGAAATGAGTGAGCGCCAAACGGAACAGGAAACTGCAGAAGACTGCGACGCCGTCACCTGCTTCTACTGCCAGAGCCCGGAAACCGACTAGCGCCCCAGCCCTGGGGCCACGCCGTCAGCCTGGGCATTGCGAGGCAGGACGGCAACAGGCCCTAGACCCACTGCTCCCACAGCGTCAGCTGCAGGCTGACGGTCCCGGACGAACCAGCCACAACGGAACCGGCCCCCGCGGAAGGGTCGACGACGGCACCCGCCGTGCCGCCGTCGTCGTCCCTTCCGGCAAAAACAGCCAGCCGCATCAGCCGCATCACGCCCGGACCGCCTCAGCAGCCGCATCCGAAGAACGCACCGGCGTCTCCAGCCCAAGGTTTTCCCGCAGGGTGTTCCCGCGGTACTCCGTGGGGTACACCCCGCGTTCCTGCAGCTCCGGCACCAGGTGGTTGACGATGTCGTCCAGTCCGGAGGGAATGAGCCACGGCGAGATGTTGAATCCGTCCACCGCCCCCACCCGCGCGAACTCGGCCAGCTGGTCCGCCACCTCAACATACGAACCCGTGAAGGTGGAATCCACCCGTGCAGTGCGGGAGGTGACGAACTGCCGGATGGACAGCCCCTTGTCCTTGGCCTCGGCCCGCCACTGGTCCGCCAGCTGCCGCGCCTTGGCGCCGTGGAAGCCGCTGCCGCGGGTCTCGGACGTTTCCTCCACCACCGGATCGATCTCCGGCAGCGGTCCGTCCGGATCGTAGGCCGACAGCTCGCGGCCCCAGAACTGCTCCAGGTAGGCGATGGCCTGCTGCGGGCCGATCTGCAGGCTCCGCACCCACTCCTTCTTCTCCGCCGCCTCCGCAGCGGTGGGCGCCAGGATGAACTCACTGGCCGGCATGATCTGCACGGCGTTGGCACCCCGGCCAGCGGCCAGGGACCGCTCCACGAGGTCCTTGCGGAACTCCACGGCGTCGTCGAACTTGGGGTGCGCGGAGAAAATCACATCAGCCTGCCGGGCGGCAAAGTTGCGGCCCTCGGGCGAGTCGCCGGCCTGGAACAGCACCGGGCGGTACTGGGCGCTGCGCGGCAGCCGCGGCGTCACGTCCACCGTGTAGTGCTGGCCCTGGTGCACCACCCGCCGGGCAGGACCGTCCGGGGTTTCCCACGAATCCCAGATCCGCTTGGCCGTCTCCACGAACGCCTCGGCGTGCTTGTACCGGTCAGCGTGGTCAAGGTATCCCCCGCGGCGGAAGTTGGCCCCGGTCCAGGCGTTGTCAGTGGTCACGATGTTCCACGCGGCACGCCCGCCCGAGATCAGGTCCAGCGACGCCAGCCGGTGCGCCAGGTCGGCGGGATCGTTGTACGTGGTGTTCTGGGTGGCCACCAGCCCGATGTTTGTGGTCACCGAGGCCAGTGCGGCCAGCATGGTCTGCGCGTCCGGCCGGCCCACCACGTCCAGCGCGTGCGGGCGGCCCAGGTGTTCACGGAGGCGGAGCCCCTCGCCCAGGAAGAACGCGGCGAACAGCCCCCGCTCGGCGGTCTGGGCGATGCGGCGGAACGATTCGAAGTCCGTCTGCGAGCCCGATCCTGAGGCCTTCCAGATGGTGCCGGAGTTCACGCCCTGGAAGAAGACCCCAAACTGGATCTGGCCCGACGGCACAAAGACATCGGATTTAGCACGGTTGTGCTGTGTCACGGTGATTCCCCTTACTTTCCCGCGCCGGCGGGCGCAGCGGCGTTGGATGCGGCGGTGGCGTAGCGGCTCACCGGGCGTGAAAGCCCCAGCAGGTCGCGGAAGGTGCCGTCCTGCACCACCGGGCGGAGGACTCCGCGGCGGCGCAGTTCCGGCAGGACCAGGCGGCCCAGTTCCTCCAGGTCGACAAAGAGCGACGCCGGGTGCAGGCGCACGCCGTCGGCCTCCTCCAGGAGTTCCGTGAGGAAGTCCGTGAGACCGGCGGCGGAACCGGCGTAGTTAGCACGGCCGGAGCCAAAGCCAGCCACCCGCCCCGCCGCGGCCTGCCCGCGGGAGTCCAGGACGACGTCGAGCTCGGCGACCACTGCAACGCCGGCAGCCACCCGGGACCGCACATCGCGGACCTCTGCCGCCAGCAGTTCGGCGGCAGGTGCGGACACCAGCACGGCATCCACGGCGTCCGCGGGAACCTCCCCCAGCAGGGACGGGGGCGCCAGCACGGGCAGCTGCCCCTGCAGCGGCCGCGGAATGATGGACGGTCCCTGCACGGAATAGCCGGCGCCGGCAAAATCGGCAAGAGTCTCGAAATCGACCGCCGTATCAAAATCGACATAGTGCAGCTTGTCCACGTCGATGTACCGGCCGGTGGCCACGTCGCGGATCACGGCGTCGTCCTCCCACGAATCCCACAGCCGCCGGGACACCTCGATGGACGCCGCGGCCTCCTGACCCAGTGCAGCGCCGGTCACGGACGGGCGTCCGACGGCGGCAGCAGCCTCCGGCGATTCGGCTGCCGTCACGATCCACCCGGCCCGGCCGCCGGACACGTAGTCCAGGCTGGCCAGCTGGGTGGAGATGTGGAACGGCTCGGTGTAGACGGTGTCCACCTCGGGTACCAGGGCGATGGTCCGGGTGGCGGGCCCGGCGAAGGCCGCCCGCTGCAGCGCGTTGGCGCGGCCCGGAGCGGGTGCGTCGGTGAAGGTTGCTGCATGGAAGCCCGCGGACTCTGCTGCCAGCACGGCCCGGGTGAGGTGCGCGCCGTCCCAGCCGGCGCCGTCGAGCTCAAGGGCAAGGAACCCTCCCTGGCGGGTTGAAGAGATGCTCACTGCTGGTCCTGACGTTCGTAGGGAATCTTTTCGCCGGCCTCGATGGCCACCGGCAGCCGGTTTTCCGCCGGCGGCAGCGGGCAGGTGGCCAGGTCCGTGTACGCGCACGGCAGGTTCACGGCCCGGTTGAAGTCCAGCAGCACGGACCCGTCTGCGGCCGGCACCACGGACAGCGAGCGGTTGGCGGCATAAGTGGTCTTGCCGGAGGTCTGGTCTGTGAACAGCACGGACAGGGCGCCGGGGGCGTGGCCGTTGAATGCGGTCAGCGCCAGCTCCCGGCCGGCCAGCTTGAAGCGGATCTCGCCCGGCGCCTCATACACATGCTGGATGCCCTCGACGGCGGCGCCCACCGTGGTGGGCCTCGGCGCCTCGAACGGCACATAGGTTCCGCGCACGGCATACGCGGCATCGGGCGAGTAGGCGGGCGTGCCCTGGTAGGCCTGCAACAGCGGGTTTTCCGGATGACGGGGCCGGACGATGTATTCGCCGCCGCGCTTGGCCAGCTCAATGACGGTCTCGCCGGACACCAGGTTGATGCCGCCGCGCTCCTCGATGGGGCCAAGCTCAACGGTGGCCCCGGACGCAGTGTTCAGCTCCGTGCCGTCCTGCTGCAGGCTGTCACCCGGCTCCAAAAGGATGCGGACGACGTCGGCCGCCACGCTCCAGGTGCCCGGGACGCCTTCCAGCCGGGCGGGTTCGCTGCCCAGCCAGTGCAGGTGGGTCACCGCCAGGAAGCCGTGCGGGTGGGCGCGGTGCTGTTCGTGGGCGGCGTGCCATTCCTGCCAGTCGGCGTCGAAGGATTCGAGGGCTGATCCGGTGGATTGTGCGGTCATGATGCCTTCCCTGACGGGGCCGCGCCGGCCGATGCCTGCGTGGCCGCGAAGTTCTCTTCGGTGATGGTCTTGGATTCCGGCAGCGCTTCCTCGGACAGGCCCCAGCGCTCCAGCACCTTGCCGTAGGAGCCGTCCTTGATGACGGAATTGAGGGCCTCGGAAATGACCGGCGCCAGCCCGTTGCCGCGCAGGGTGGTGGCGGCCACCAGGGTCTCGGAGGGCCAGCCGGCGTTGACCTTGCCCACCACCTTCAGGTCGTCCCGGGTGTTCTCGCGGTACACGGTGGACGGGTAGGGGGCGATGTTCAGGTCCGTCCGGCCGGAGGACAGCGCCAGGATGGTGTCCGCGTCGGAGGAGTAGTACTGCAGCGTGGCCGGCGCTTTGCCCTTGCCCTCGAGCTCCTTGTTCCACGCCAGCAGGATCTTTTCCTGGTTGGTGCCGGACCCCACGGAGATCTTCAGGCCGGAGATGTCGTCCGCGCCCTTGATGTCATAGGTGGCGGACTTTTTGGCCTCGAAACCCATGTACGCGGCCCGGTAGCTGGCGAAGTCGAACAGCTTCACCCGGTCCTTGTTCACGCCCACGTTGGAGAACACAGCCTCAAAGTCGCCGGACTGGGTCTTCAGCGGCCAGTTCTCCCAGGACGTCACCTGCACGTCCAGCTCCAGGCCCAGCTTGTCCGCCACCAGCTGGGCGATGTCCAGTTCGGAGCCGATCGGCGTCTTGTCGTCGGTGGCGTGGAAGGACAGCGGGATGGACCCGGCGGTGGTGGCCACCGTCAGCTTGCCGTCCCTGCCGATCAGCCCGGGGACCTTGGCGGCGAGCGCCGCGTCCTTCTCGCCCCGGATCCGCTGCTGGTCCGGTGAGGTGTTGTAGACCACGCCGTTGCGTGCCGCCGTCGTCTGCGCTCCACCGCTGGCGTTGCCGGCGGCGGAGGCGCCGGGGTCGGCGCAGCCGGCGAGCGCGGCGGTGCCAAGGAGTGCGGTGCCGAGGAGTACGACGGCGGGACGCGCCGCGAGGGCGCGGCTGCGGCGGAGGCCGCGGGTGGGGAAAGCCATGGGGGTGGTCCTTAGATGTTGAAGGCCGGTTCCAGCACCTTGGAGAAGAAGCTCCGGGTGCGCGGTTCCTGGGGGTTGCTGAAAATTTCCTTGGGGGTGCCCTGTTCCACGATCTGGCCCTGGTCCATGAACACCACGGTGTCCGCCACGTCGCGGGCAAAGCCCATCTCGTGCGTGACGATGATCAGCGTGGTGCCGGACGTGGCCAGTTCGCGGATCACGTCCAGCACTTCGTTGACCAGTTCCGGGTCCAGGGCGGAGGTGGGCTCGTCGAACAGCAGGATCTTGGGGTCCAGGGCCAGGGCCCGGGCGATGGCCACGCGCTGCTGCTGGCCGCCGGAAAGCTGGCGGGGATAGGCGTCGGCCCGGTCCTCGAGCCCCACCCGGTCCAGCAGTTCCAGGCCGCGGCGGCGGGCCTCCTCCCTGGACCGCCCCTGCGCCACGACGGGTGCTTCCGCCACGTTCTCCAGGGCGGTGAGGTGCGGGAACAGGTTGAAGTTCTGGAACACCATGCCGATGTCGGTGCGCTGTTTCAGGATCTCCTTTTCCCGCAGTTCGTGCAGGCGGTCGCCGCGGAGTTTGTAGCCCACCAGCTGTCCATCGATGGTGATGTGGCCGCCGTCCACCTTTTCCAGGTGGTTGATGGTGCGCAGCAGGGTGGATTTCCCGGAGCCGGAGGGGCCCACGATCACGGCCACCCCGCCCGGTTCCACGGTGAGGCTGACGCCTTTGAGGACTTCCGTGGCGCCGAAGGATTTGCGGACACCGGTGATTTCCACCAGGCCGCGGGTGGCTGTGGGGGCGGTAAGGGTCTCAGTCATCAGGGGTTCCTTCGGGCGGGCACTGCCGCGTGGGTGGCGAAGAATTTACGGGCCTTCTGCAGGGGCGTCAGCGGCAGGCTCCGCACCGCGCCCCTGGAGTAGTGCCGTTCGATGTAGTACTGGAACACGCTCAGCACGGAGGTGATCACGATGTACCAGAGCGTGGCCACCAGCAGCAGCGGCAGGACCTGCTGGGTGCGGTTGTAGATGACCTGGACGGTGTAGAACAGCTCCGAGTAGGCCAGCACGTAGACGATCGAGGTGCCCTTGACCAGGCCGATGATCTCGTTGAACGCGGTGGGCAGGATGGCGCGCATGGCCTGCGGCAGCACGATCCGCGTGGAGCGGCGCCAGGCCGGGATGCCCAGGGCGGCCGCGGCCTCCAGCTGTCCCTGGTCCACTGACAGGATGCCGCCGCGGATGATCTCAGCCGAGTAGGCGGCCTGGTTCAGGGTCAGGCCCAGCACTGCTGCCGCAAACTGGCTGATCAGTGTGGTGGTCTGGACCTCGAAGAACCGGACGTCCGTGAACGGGATCCCCAGGCTGATTTTCTCGTACAAGTAGCCCAGGTTGTACCAAAGGAGCATCTGCACCAGCAGCGGCGTGGACCGGAAGATCCAGGAGAACGTCCAGGACACGGACACCAGCAGCGGCGATGCAGAGAGCCGCATCAGCGCCAGGATGAAGCCGAGCACAAATCCGAGGACACCGGAGATGGCGGTCAGCTTCAGCGTTTCCACCAGGCCGTAGACCACGGACTGGGCCGTGAACCACTGCGCCACCACGCCCCACTCCCAGCGCGGGTTGGTGGCCAGCGACCAGGCCACGGCCAGGACACCCAGGGCGACGACGGCAGTCCCCACCCAGCGCCACGGATGCTTGGCGGCCACCACGCGGTACGACGAATAGTCCGCGGGGACCCGTTCCGGGACGCCGGCCCTGCCCGGTCGCGCTGCCGGTGGCACCGCCGGTGACGCTGCCGCGGGCTGTGCCGGCTGCGGCTGTGCCGGTTGCGGCTGCTTTGACTGCGCCACCCTGGTTGCTGAACTCACGGGGCCACCTCACTTCTCATTCCTGGACTGGAGCCGGACCGCCCGGCGTCGGGGCGGCTCGCCCCGGGGTGCTGGCTGCAAATCTAGGACCGGCCGGAACGGGCCAGCAAGGCGCATGGTTGCAATACTTCACGGGGCTTCGCACGGCGTCATGAGTCGGTTTTTTGCGTCCCTTAACGCGCCGTGACGCGGAGTTAACGGCCGTGACCAGGTGCTCGACCGCCGTCGTCACGGCTGCCTAGCATGGGCACTCCGACGGCCACTTCCGCGCCGTCCCCGCACCCACTCGCCGTCAGGAGAGCCCATGCCAGCCACCATCCCGGCCATCGTCTTCATCGGCGGCGGGCCGCGCACGGCGGGTGTGCTGGAACGGATCGCCGCCAACCGGCCGGACGTCTTCGCCGGGCCGCTGCAGATCCACGTGGTGGAGCCGCACATCCCGGGCTCGGGCCGCATCTGGCGGTACGACCAGGACCCCGGGCTCCTCCTCAACTCCATGGCCGCGGACATCACCATGTTCACGGACCAGTCGGTGGACTGCCAGGGCCCCGCCGCGCCGGGTCCGGGGCTGGCCGAATGGGCCGCCGGTGTCCTGGACGCCTCCATCACCGATGTGCCGGACTTCCCGCAGCACCTGTGGGACCAGCTGCGGTCCCTGACCGGCACCACCTTTCCCACCCGCCAGCTGCAGAGCCGGTACCTGGAGTGGTTCTTCCGCCGCGCCGCCAGGTCCCTGGGCCGCAGCGTCACGGTCCACCGGACCACCGCAGTGGGCATTACGGAACTGAAAGGCGGCGGCCACCAGGTTGGGCTGGCCAACGGGCGGACCCTGCACGCGGACATCGTGGTGACCGCCCTGGGCCACACCGATTCCCTCCCGGACGCCGTGTCCGCCGGCTTCACGGACTTCGCCGCCCGGCACGGCGGCTACCACGCGGCACCCAGCTACACCACCGACGTCGACTACTCCCCCATTGCCCCCGGACAGGACGTCATCGTCGCCGGGATGGGCCTGGCGTTCGTGGACCTGCTGGTCCTCCTGATGGAAGGGCGCGGCGGCAGGTTCCAGGAAACGTCCGACGGCGGGCTGCGCTACCTTCCGTCCGGACGGGAACCGGTGCTGTGGGCCGGCTCCCGGCGTGGAGTGCCGTACCACTCGAAGATTTCCGCTGCCCTCCGGGGGCAGGCTCCCGGGCCGTTGCGGTTCTTTACGGCCGCCGCCGTGGATGCGCTGCTGCAGCAGCATGGCGAGCTGGACTTCCACCGGCATCTCTGGCCCCTGATCGCCAAGGAAGCCGGCTACTACTATTACCGCGAGCTTCTGACCGGAAGCCCTGAACGCGCCGCCATGGGCTGGGACGGGTTCGCCGCCGCCTATGCGGGACTGGACTGGTACAGCCCCGGGCGGAAAGACCTGGTGGCCGCAGCGGTCCCTGACGCCGGCCTGCACCTGGACCTGGAGCGGCTGGACCGCCCCTTCGACGGCCGCCGCTTCAGCGATCACGCGGAAGTCCAGGACGCGGTGGCCGGATACATCGAGCAGGACCTGGCACTGCGGGACAGCCCTGACCACCCCGAAACCCTTGCCCTGTTCCTGGCCCTGCTGCACGTCTATATGGAGGTGGGGCGCGTAGTCCCGCCCGAGCGGCTGAACGCACGCTCGCAGCAGGTCATCCACGGCTGGTGGCACGGCTTCTTCAGCTTCGTGGACTCCGGTCCGCCGCCGCACCGGCTCCGCCAGGTCCTGGCGCTGCACCGGGCCGGCCTGCTGCAGTTCCTGGGTCCCGGCCTCCAGGTCTCCGCCGATGAGGCCACCGGGCTTTTTGTTGCTTCGTCCGCCCAGTCCGGGGTGACCGTCACGGCGAAGGCCCTGATCGAGGCGCGGCTGCCGGCCACGTCCGTGGCCCGCTCGCTGAACCCCGTGCTCGCCTCCCTGCACGGGAGCGGCCTGGGCAGCGAGCAGCAGCTGCTGACCTCCGACGGCATCCACTCCACCGGGAAACTCCTGGTGTCCCCGCAGCACCAGCTGGTGGGGGCCGGCGGCAAGCCGCACACCACCCTTTTCGGCGTCGGCCCGGGAACATCGGGCTGGGGCGCGGGCGCCTTTGCCCGGCCCAACACGAACGCCGCGCCGTTCCGCGAGAACGATGCCCTGGCCCGGACCATCCTCCGCACTGCCCGCGGCGTGGCTGCCGGGGATGTGTCTGCCCCGGCCGCCATGACTCCAGAACCAGCCGCCGCCGGACAGAACTGACCGGCAACAATAACGACCAGTGACAAGGAATAACCAGTGACCGCAGAACCACACCTTCGTCCCAGGCCGCTTGATCCCGCCAGCCTGGTGGTCCTCAGCCTGCCCATGCACGATCCGCGCGTCCGGCCGCTCCTGGACGAGCTCGCCGTCGAATACGACACCCGCTACGGGGACCTGTTCGGCCGCACGGCTGCCGCAGAGGAACTGAACCGCTACCCCGCCGCGGAATTCGAGGGACCGCACGGAGCCCTCCTGGTCATCCAGGAGGACGGCGAGTCGATCGCCGGCGGCGCGTTCCGCCGGTACGACGAAACCACCGCGGAACTGAAGCGGATCTGGACGCACTCGGCCCACCGCCGTCGTGGTCTGGGCAGGCTGGTGCTGGCCGAGCTGGAAGCCCTGGCAGCCGCCCGCGGCTACACCCGGCTGTACCTCACCACCGGCCCGCGGCAGCCCGAAGCCAAGCACCTTTACCTCACCAGCGGCTACCAGGCACAGTTCGACCTCGACGCCGATCCGGAAACCATCGGACCGCTGGCGTTTACCAAGGAGCTCGCCCCGGTTCCGCGGAATTCCCGGCCGGACTGACCGCCCGGCCACCGCCCCATCCGGGGCCGCCGCGGTTATGCTGGCGCCATGGCCTCCAAAACCACAGCAGAGAAGCTTGCCACCATCCAGAAGGGCTACACGCTCGAAGGCGCCACCATCGAGCTGGGGGCCGCCATCATCGACGGCGAGCTCCACAAGGACGCGCCGGTGCGGCTGCCGCTGGCCATGATGAACAGGCACGGGCTGGTGGCCGGCGCCACCGGAACGGGCAAGACCGTCACCCTGCACATGATGGCCGAACAGCTGTCCACAGCCGGCGTCCCCGTCTTCCTGGCCGACATCAAGGGCGACCTTTCCGGCCTGGCGACTGCCGCCGCCGGCAGCGACAAACTCACCGCACGCACGCAAAGCATCGGCCAGCCGTGGCAGGGCAAGGCGTTTCCGGTGGAGTTCCTGGCGCTGGGCGGGGACGGCAACGGGGTTCCTGTGCGCGCCACCGTGTCCTCGTTCGGGCCCATCCTGCTCTCGCGCATCATGGAACTGAACGACACGCAGGAATCGAGCCTGCAGCTGGTGTTCTATTTTGCGGACAAGAACGGCCTGGAGCTGATCGACCTCAAGGACCTCCGCGCCGTCATCCAGTTCCTCACCTCGGACGAGGGCAAGGACCAGCTGGAGGAACTGGGCGGGCTGTCCAAGGCGACCGCCGGGGTGATCCTCCGCGAACTGGTGGGCCTCGAGGCCCAGGGGCTGGAAAAGTTCTTCGGTGAGCCGGAGTTCGATACCGCCGAGCTGCTGCGCACCGCCCCCGACGGCCGCGGCGTGGTCACCTGCCTGGAGCTGCCCACCCTGCAGACCAAGCCCATGCTGTTCTCCACCTTCCTGATGTGGCTGCTGGCGGACCTGTTCGAGGACCTTCCGGAGGCCGGCGACCTGGACAAGCCCAAACTCGTGTTCTTCCTGGACGAGGCCCACCTGCTGTTCAACGGGGCCAGCAAGGCCTTCCTGGACGCCATCACCACAACCGTCCGGCTCATCCGGTCCAAGGGGGTGGGCATCTTCTTCGTCACCCAGACACCCAAGGACGTCCCCGCCGACGTCCTGGGCCAGCTGGCCAACCGGGTGCAGCACGCCCTCCGCGCGTTCACCCCCGAGGACGCCAAGGCGCTCAAAGCCACGGTGTCCACGTTCCCGGTCAGCGACTACGACCTCGAAGAGACCCTCACCTCAGCGGGTATCGGCGAGGCCGTCATTACCGTCATGAACGAAAAGGGCGCGCCCACGCCGGTGGCCCTCACCCGGCTCCGGGCACCCGAGTCCTTGATGGGCCCCAGCGAGGAGACCCTGGTGCGCAGCACGGTGGCCGGTTCCGCGCTGCTGGGCAAGTACGGAACAGCGGTGGACAACCCCTCCGCCTACGAAAAGCTCACCGGCAAGGCGGCCGCGCCCACGGGTCCGACGGCCGACACCCCGGCCGGGGAACCTGCGGCGCCCGCCGGCTACGACGTGGACGCCGAAGCCCGCCGGATCGAGGAGGAAATCCTGGGCCGGCCCAGCAGCAGGCCGCCGCAGGCCCCGGTTCCCACGCAGGATCCTGAACCCCAGTACGGCGGCGCGGAGGACGGGGAGGCGCATGAGTCTGAACCACGCGCGTCCAAGCCCCGGGCCAAGGCCCCCCGGGCACCGCGGTCCCGGCAGCCGCAGTCGCGGGAGCCCGAGCCGCAACCGGGCGGCATGATGGGCGACCTCGGCGGAGTGCTCGGCGGCGCCCTGGGCGGCGGACTCAAGAGCATGGCACGGTCCATGGGCACCCAATTGGGGCGCGAACTGCTCCGCGGCGTGTTCGGCACATCGTCCCGGCGCCGCCGCCGCTGACCCTGCCGCTCCCACCCTGCAACGGGTGTCCCGGGAACCGCCAAGGCTCGTGTCAATGCCGGCCCGGCCACCCGCCGTCGGGCATTAACCGGGTGTTGCCCGGCAAGATAGGGGGACACCAACTTTAGTGTGCGTCCGCACTGCCGTTACTGTAAGGAACGTGCAGATGAGTCAAGCGTTGGTGAGGATCGCGGCCGGATGGCTGCTGGGCCTCATGCTTGCCATCGCCGGAGCCATCGTGGCCATCAACGTTGTGAACAACACCGTGGCCAGCCCGCAGCAGCCGGTACGGGAATACCTGGATGCTTTGAGGAGCGGAGACGGCGGACGTGCACTCGGCCTCCTGCGGGCCGCGGTCCCGCCCAGCAACGCTGCAATGCTGGATGGCCCCGGGCTGCAGACGGCGGCGTCCCGTGTAGCGAACATCAAGATCGGCGACCCTGAGGAACGTCCGAACAACCAGGTCACGGTGCCCCTGGAGTACACCATCGACGGCAGCCGGCTGCACACCGACTTCCTCCTGCAGAAGACCGGCACCGAATGGCTGTTCTTCAACACCTGGGCGTTTGTCCCGTCCCGGCTGCCCACCGTTGATATCACCGTGGTCAACGGCAACGAGGCTGACGTCAACGGCGTCCCGGTCAATATGCCCAACGGCCGCAACTCCTTTGCCGTGTTCTACCCGGGCGAATACGAGGCGTCCCTGGACGGACAGTACTTCTCGGCACCCGCCACCAGGGCCACCGTCACCTCCAAGGACGCCCCGGTGGCGCCCCTCAACCTGCTGACCCAGGCCACGGACAAGCTGAAGAACGACGTTGCAGCCAAGATCCGGGAGTTCCTGGACGGCTGCGCGGCGGAGGCCGTCAAGGAACAGAAGCTCCAGCCGGACTGCCCCTTCTACTACACCAGCAACAACAGGGTCCAGGACGGCACCATCCGGTGGACCGTGACCAAGTACCCGGGTGTATCAGTGGAGCCGTTCGACGGCCGCTGGGTGGTGGCACCCCTGGACGGCAAGGCCAAGGTGGAGGCGCTCCAGCAGAACTCGTTCACCGGGGCCTGGTACCCGCTGGACGCAGAGGTGGACTTCAGCTTCACCACCCGCCTGGACGTCTCCGGCGGCACCGTCAAGGTCACCCCGATGCTGAGCTTCTAGGCCCTGCATCCAAAGTGGCCCAGTTTTGGTCCCATAGTTGACGTGCTGCCTGGAGTTTTAGACCCAGTCCTGTCGAAAACTGGGCTGGTTCGGCTGCGGCCACCGCAGCGAACCCCGCGCCAGCACCTCCCGCACCTGCGCCAAGACGGACTCCGGCGCGTAAACCACATCATCGTAGAAGAATCTGAGCACGGGCAGGCCCCGACGTATTGCGGCGTTATCCCTGCGGCGGTCCTTCTTGTATTGCCGTGGCTCCATGTGGAAGGCGATTCCATCGATCTCGACGATGAGGAATCCCTCCAGGAGGAAGTCCACACGTCCTATTCCCTCGATCCACACTTGCGTCTCCGTGGCTATCCCGGCATCCCTGAACAGCACCCGGGCCAGGGTTTCCAGGAGGGAGTCCGCGCCACGCTCAACCTTGGACAGAACCTGCCGGGCCTTGCCGCATCGATTGCCATCCAAGAGGCGGAAGAGATGGCCGGGCTCAATGTCTCCGCGGTTATAGGCGCATTCCACCATGACCACGGATTCGAGTTCCGGCAGGCACAGCAGCGCGTGGAGCAGGACGTCGGGCAGTGCTGCAAGCGTCCTGTGCTGCGGCTGCTGGGTCAGGGGAAGCCTGTGGCTGACACATCGGGCTGCACTCCGCCCATTGCTGTGCCAGTAATGGGGCGTCGCGGCGGAACGCAGCTGCCATAGGCCGTATTTCGGGGCCGCGGAGGCACATGTCAGGAGACCGCGGGCCATGCCGGCAGCCATCAGCTCCGGATCAGCGCCCGCCACGGCCAAGACGCCCCGCTCCAGGCGTACCACCTGGCCGCTCCGGACCGCCCGCCGAAGCGCCGTTTCCGTAGCCCCTGCGGCCAGCACGTCACGCCGCAGCAATACTCCCCCGGCCGACCTGAGGATCTCTGTAGGGTCCATGAGGCCACAATGCCTGCCTGCCCTGGCCTGCGGCAGAAGTAACGGAGGCTATGTGGACAACGGCGCGTCCAGACTGGCCCAGTTTTCGGGGAGCAGAGACAGGACTGGCCCGGTCTTCAGGGCACGACGCTCTGAAAACCGGGCCAGTTCAGCAAAACCAGCAGAGGGTCAGTCCATTCCGCGCAGGTCCAGGACCAGTTCCGTGTCACCATCGGCCTGCAGGACCACGGGGATGCCCCAGTCCTGCTGGTACAGGTGGCAGGCGGCGTGGTCGGGGATCTCCCCGTCCTCGGTCTCGGGGCCGTCGCAGGCCGCGGCGCGGGCGGTAATGTGCAGCACGCCCTCGGGCACGTCCGGGGACAGCTCCAGGGTGCGCTGCAGTCCCACGGAGGTTCCGCCGCCGGAGACCAGCAGCCCGGGAGGCGTGGAGGAGATCTTCAGCTGGGTGGGGTCGCCCCAGCGGTCGTCGAGCTTCTGGCCCGTGGGCGCCGTGAAGCGGACGGTCAGGTCCAGCGCGCCGGGCGCCACCGGGCTCTTGGGCCGGTGGGTCTGGGATGCGCCCTCATCCACCTGCTGTGCTTCCTTGGGAATGGGCACGTAGACGATCTGGTGCTTGTTGGCCTCCACCACTACCAGCAGGGGCTCGGAACCGGCCGAGTGGGTGTGGTCCACGATCACGTCGGAGGGCTCGGCCAAACCTCGTGCCAGGGTGGACACGGTGCCGGATGCGGGGTCGTAGCGGCGGACGGCACCGTTGTAGGTGTCCGCGATCGCCACGGAGCCGTCGGGCAGGACGGTCACGCCCAGCGGGTGCTGCAGGCGTGCGTCGGCGGCCGGGCCGTCGCGGAAGCCGAAGTCGAACAGGCCCTTGCCTACTGCAGACTCCACGGTGACCTTCCCGGAATCGTCAACCACCAGCTTCCGCAGTGCGGAGGTCTCCGAATCAGCCACCCAGATGTTGCCGTCGGCGTCCTCGGCCACGCCTGAGGGCTGGGCGAACCAGGATTCGTGCGCGGCGCCGTCCAGCAGGCCCTCAAGCCCGTTGCCCGCGATGATGTCCACTTCGCCGCCCACAGGGTCGAAGCTGAAGATCTGGTGCGTACCGGCCATCGCGACCACCACGGCGTTCAGCTTCCGTGACCACACCACGTCCCAGGGAGAGCTCAGGGAGACTTCGAGCGGGTGCTCGCTCAGCTTGCCCGTGAACCCCGCGGCGTCCTCGTCCACGCGGGCGGGGCCGGTCTCCAGCAGGCGTTGGATCCCGTTGCCGGCCAGCGTGGACGCCTTGCCGTCCGTGAGCGACAGTCCGCGCAGGCGGTGGTTGACGGAGTCAGCAATTACGACGTCGTAGCCCACCTTGGCTGCCACATCTTCGGGCAGCAGGACCAGGCCCTGGGGTTCGTTGAACTGGACGGTGGCCGTGTCACCGGCGGCGGGACCGTCGGCATAGCCCTTGGTGCCCGAGCCAAAGGTTGCCAGCACCGTGTGGAAGTCGGTGTCCAGTTCCACCAGCCGGTGGTGGCCGGTGTCGGTGACCAGCCAGGTGCCGGACGTCGGGGCACCTGCGGACGTGCCGCCGTCGGGCGCTGCCCCTGAAGCAGACCCGCGGCCGGCGGGCAGGAACAGCGCCTTGCCGGGGAAGCGAAGGGTGCCGGAGGTTGCCTCGGGCGCCACGTACGGGCCGGAGCCGCGGTGCAGGGTGCCCTTGGCTTCGTGTTCGGCGATGAGCTCGGGGATCAGCACGGCGAGCCCGTCCGCGTGGCCCTCGCCGGAGAGGTGCGCCACGATGTAGCCCTCGGGGTCGATGACCACCAGGGTGGGCCAGGCACGGGCGGTGTAGGCCTTCCAGGTGTCCAGCTCTGGATCATCCAGGACGGGGTGGTGGATCTCGTACCGCTCCACGGCCGCGGCCAGCGCCACCGGGTCCGCCTCGTGCTCGAACTTGGGCGAGTGGACGCCCACCGTCACCAGGACATCGGAGTACTGCTCCTCCAGCGGCCGAAGCTCGTCCAGGACGTGCAGGCAGTTGATGCAGCAGAAGGTCCAGAAGTCCAGCAGCACGATCTTGCCGCGCAGGGCCTCCAGGTCCAGGGTCTTGCCGCCGGTGTTCAGCCAGTTGCGGCCTACCAGTTCGGAGGCCCGGACCCGGGCATGCGTGCGTACGGTTTCGCTCATCAGCGTCCTTCCAGCTTGTTGCGTTCAGCCAGCTTGGCGTCGCGTTCGGCCAATTTGGCAAACATATCGTTGTAAGCGGTCAGATCGGCGTCGTTATTCCTGTCCGCCGCGCGGTCCACGCGTTTGGTCTCCCGCTGGTCGGACCTGGACCACATGATGGCGACGCCGATCGCCACCAGCAGCGTTGGCACCTCACCGATGCCCCAGGCCACCGCGCCGCCGGTCTGCTGGTCGACGAGGGCCGACGGTCCCCAGGCGCGGCCAAGGTTGCCGAAGTAGTCCGCGGCCAGCAGCCCGGTGCCGCCCATGATGGAGACCCCGAAGAAGGCATGGAAGCCCATGGTGGCCAGCAGCAGGAGCAGCCGCATGGGGTACGGCGCACGGCGCGGCAGCGGGTCCGTGCCGATCATGCTGAGCACAAAGATGTACCCGGTGAGCAGGAAGTGCAGGTTCATCAGCTCGTGGCCCACATGCTCGCGCATGGCGAAGCCAAACAGGTCCGAGTAGTAGAACAGCACGATCGAGCCGGCGAAGTTGGCAGCGGCGAACAGCGGGTGGGTGACCAGCTGAGAGAACTTCGAATGGACGAAGACCAGCAGCCATTCGCGCATCCCGCGTGAGCCGTCGCCGCGGGCGGGCAGCGCACGCAGGGCCAGGGTCACGGGGGCGCCCAGCACCAGGAAGATCGGGGCAACCATGGTCAGGGCCATATGGTCCACCATGTGCGCGGAGAACAGGACGCGGCCATAGACCGACGGCGGCCCGGACGTGATGAACGTCAGGACCACCAGGCCGACGACCCAGTTCAGGGACCGGAACCACTGCCAGGAATCGCCCCGGCGGCGGACCTTGGCCACGCCCAGGAAGTAGGTGGCCAGGCCGAAGAGGGCCACGCCCACCCAGAGCCAGTCCAGCCGCCACTCGGTCAACCAGCGTTCGGGCGTCAGCTCCGGGGGCAGCTCGTAGCCGCTGAGGATGAAGGCGGGCGAGGCATCGGCCGCCACTTCCGTTGGCTGCGGCGGCGCCGAGCGGCCCAGGGCCACGGCGATGCCCGAGGTGGCACCCATGACCAGCAGCTCAGCCAGCACCAGCTGCCAGAGGACCCGCCGCGAGGACAGGGTGGAGCCCTTGCGGCCTAGCCGCGGGATGACCCACTGCCGGTGCATGAAGCCGATGCCGCCCAGGACCACCGCGGCGGCAGTCTTGGCCAGGATCAGCTGGCCGTACGCCGAGCCGAAGAGATCATGCCAGCTGGTGACGCGGATGCTGGCGTTGATGATGCCCGAGGCGAAGACCAGCACGAACGCGAAGCCGGCCAGGGTGGAGAACCGCCGGAGCGTGGGTTCGGTGATATCCGTGGCTGCCCCGGCCTTGGACCCCGTGAGGATCCCGGACAGCAGGGCCAGGATGATGATGCCGCCCACCCAGGTGCTCACGCCCACCAGGTGCAGGCCGAGTGAGTTGATGGCGCCCTCGTGGTCCGAAGAGCTCGACGAGTGTCCGATCAGGGCGGTGGGGACCAGGCCGATGAGGGCCAGGATGAGGGTCAGGGCGAGGCCGCCCAGGGACCTGACGCCGAACAGCGCGGTGGTCACCACGGCGGCAATGATGATGACGGCAAGCCATGCCCGGCCCGTTTCGATGTCCGTCATGAAGTACACCAGGGCCTGGGTGAACGCGGGATCGCCGGACAGCCCCTGCCCTGCTACGTCGGCATAGGTGAGCACCAGGACTGCGATGGCGGACAAGGTCCACACGGCGCCCGCGACGGCCGCCACAGCGAGCACGCGGGTGAAGGCGGGATGTTCGGGCGCACCTCCGGCTGGTGGAGTTTCCCGGTCCCGGCCCCGCACGGCACTGTTCCGGGGGTTCAGGTTTTTGGGGAGGATGCCGACGGCGAAGATCAGGCCTCCGATGACGGTCGCCAGGGAAACGTTATGGATTGCCTTGCTGACGGGCAGGCCCCACCGCACCAGGGCGCCGGGGTCGGCGACGCTGCGCGCCGCTGCAGCGCCGGAGAAGATCAGTGCTGCTGCAAGGGCCAGGAAGAGTGCTGCCAGGCCTGCAAGCTGCCAGGGCACGGGGATCCCCCGGCTTCCGGCGTCCCGGACCGCAGCTCCCTTGCCAGGATCGGACTGGGGCGCGGTGGAACGTGGAGTTGCGGCGGAAGACACCATTCCATTGTCCGCTACGCCTGCCTGCGCCGCGAATCCGGGTTGTATGCCAGTGAGCAGTTGGAGCCGGGGAGCGGTTGGAGCCGGGGAGCGGTTGGAGCCGGGCCGTTAAAGCAAAGGAGCGGCAACCCGATGGGTTGCCGCTCCTTGTTCCAGCCGGCTGCATGCCGGGAGGGACAAGCTTTACTTCTTGGAGACTGCAGCCTTCAGCTTGGAGCCGGCGGTCAGCTTGACGCTGTGGCCTGCTGCGATCTGGATGGTTTCGCCGGTCTGCGGGTTGCGACCGGTGCGTGCTGCACGGTCAGTGCGCTCGACGGCGAGCCAGCCCGGGATGGTGATCTTCTCGCCCGCGGCGACAGAAGTCTCGAAAACCTCGAACAGTGCATCGAGGACGGAGTTGACGGCAGCCTGGCTGGTGCCGGCCTTGCCTGCTACCTCTGCAACAAGTTCACTACGGTTCTTAGCCATTTATGTCCTCCTGGACGATTCTGATTCTGGAGCCTGCACGCGGCATGCGCACAAGCCACTGTCCGAAAACTTACCAGCTTGGGCGCTTCCGGTCCGCAAATTCCGCGTGTTTCCGCGACTTTTTGAGGTTAATCACCGATTCCGGGGCCCATTTTCAGCCCTTGGAGGAAGGCTTTGCGCTTCCTGCCGGGTTTCCTGGGACGCCGCGTTCGGTTTCCAGATGGGGAGTTGGGGTTAAATGTGGGAGGCCCCAACCTGGTGGTTGGGGCCTCGACCAATGTGTGTCCGGCGGTGACCTACTCTCCCACACCCTCCCGGGTGCAGTA